>NZ_JAAVVE010000065.1 GCF_018449795.1 Sphingomonas sp. dw_22 | reverse complement strand
GTGCGGATGGGCTGCGAGGAACGCATGGCCGATCGCGTGCATCAGGTGCGTCTTGCCCTGGCCGGGGCTCGCAGGGAGATAGAGCGGGCTGAGGCGGGGGCGGCCCGGCCCGGCCACGGCCATCGCAGGGTGGAAGGGGGGGGGGTGGCGGGGGGGGCGGGGGGGGGGGTGGAGGGGGGGGCGGGGGGGGGGGCGGGGGGGCGGGGCGGGGGGCGGGGGGTGGGGGGGGGGGGGGGGCAGCGGCGCCGGAGGGGGCGGCGGCGCGGGTGCGTGTGGGGGCCGCGGGGGGGGGCGGGGCGGGGTTGGGGCGGGGCACGGCTTCGTCCGGCGCAGCGCCGGGCAACGCGGGGATGCGATAGGCCGCAGCGGCCGCCTGGGCGCGGGCATTGGGCACGGCGGAGGCGCTCGCCCTGGCCGCCGCATCGGCGCGCTCGGCGTCGAGCTGCGAGGCTTCGCCGGCGTCGCGGCGCAGATGGGTCAGGCGCGCGAGATCGGCATCGGCGGCAGCGGTCGCCTCGGCGATGGCGGCATCGGCCTGGGCGGCGCGCAGGTCGAAATAGCTGCGGGCGAGCTCGGCGATCAGCGTCAGCATCACGTCGCGCTGGCCATATTCGGCGGCCTCGACGCGCGCGTTCGCCGCCTGGGCCTGGCGGGTGCGGCGGCCCCAGAGATCGATCTCCCAGCTCGCATCGAAGCCGAGATCGAACAGGCGGAACTCGCGATCGACGCCGGGGATCTGGCCGATCGGGAGCTGGCCGTTCTCGCTGATCCGGTTCTCGGTGGCGGAGCCACTGGCCGATAGGGTAGGCAGCCGCCCGCCGACCACCGCGTCGCGGTTGGCGCGAGCCTCGGCGAGGCGGGCCTGGGCCTCCTTGAGATCGGGTGCGCTCGCGACGGCACGCTGGACCAGCGCGGAAAGCCGGGCGTCGCCGAAACTGTCCCACCAGGCGAGATCGATCGCGCCCGGCGTGCCGGGCTCCAGCCAGCCGCCGGTCGAAGCGGCAGGCATTTCCGGGCGCTTGTAATCGGGGCCGACGGTGCAGCCGGCGAGCGCGGCGGCGAGCAGCAGGGGGGCAAGGCGAGGCATCATTCTACTCCATGCGCGCGCGGAACAGCCAGGCGGACGCGGACAGCGTCGCGACGGCGATCAGCCCGAGCGGCCAAAGCTGGTGGAAGACGGCGGCGGCCGGCATCGCCTTGAGGAACAGGCCCTGGACGATGACGAGGAAATATCGCGCCGGATCGAGATAGGTGACGATCTGGAGCCAGCCCGGCATGTTGTCGATCGGGCTGGCATAGCCCGAGAGCAGGATCAGCGGCGTCGTCACCAGGAAGGTGCCCAGGAACGCCTGTTGCTGGGTCTGCGACAGTGCCGAGACGAACATGCCGATCCCGATCAGCGCCAGCATGTACATGGCGAGCGACAGGAAGAAGAGCGTCAGCGAGCCCGTGAACGGCACCCCGAACACGAGCGGCGCGATCACCAGATAGAGGCTGCCGTTCATCATGCCGATGATGAAGGGCGGCACCATCTTGCCGATCAGGATTTCGTGGACGCGCAAAGGCGAGACCATGAGCTGGTCGAACGTGCCCAGCTCGCGCTCGCGCGCCACCGATTGCGAGGTGATGGCGAGTCCCGCGACCGACGTGATGATCGCCACCAGCGACGGCAGCGTGAACCAGATATAATCGAGCGAAGGATTGTACCAGTTGGTGACGATGCTCCCCGGCCCCGCCGCCCCGCGCGGCACGAGGTCCGCGCCCACGCCGCCGACGATCTGCGTCAGATAGCCCGCAACGATCTGCGCGGCGTTCGAGCGGCGGCCGTCGAGCACCAGGCCGATCGTCGCGGGGCGGCGCGCGGTGACGTTGCGATCGAAATCCTCGTCGATCACCATCGCTGCGATCACCCGCTGGTTGTCGATCGCATCCTTGAGTTCGTTCGGGCTGCGCAGCGGCACGATCTCGCGGAAATTGGGGCTGCCGGCGATACGGCTGACGATCTCCGCCGAATGCGCGCCGGAGCTGCGATCGAGCACGCCGATATCGACATTCTTCACGTCGAGCGTGGTCGCGAAGGTGAAGATGAAGAGCTGCATCAGCGGCGGCACGAACAGCACCACGCGCGACTTGGGATCGCGCAGCACCGCCCACATCTCCTTGACGATCATCGCTCCCAACCGGCGCAAGCCGGACCCTCGAAAAAGCCGGCGCATCTAGTCGAGGCTCCTGCGCGTGACGCGGAACGAGAGCAGGAAGAACACCGCGCCGAACAGCAGCATGATGCCGATATTGGGCAGGATCAGCGCCCATTGGTCTCCGGCGAGGAACACCGATTCCAGGCACGGGATCAGATAGCGCGCAGGCACCAGATAGGTCAGCGCCTGGATCGGCCAGGGCATCGATCCGATCTCGTAGATGAAGCCCGAAAGCAGGAAGGTGGGCAGGAAGGCCGAGAGCAACGCCACCTGGCTCGCGACGAACTGGTTCTTGGTGGCGGACGAAATGAACAGCCCTAGCCCAAGCGCAGGCATCAGGAACGCCGAGGCGATCAGGAACAAAGCGAACACCGATCCGCGGAACGGCACGCCGAATATGAACACGCCGATCAGCGTGCACAGCGTCATCGATGCGAGCGCCAGCAGGTAATAGGGGATGACCTTGCTCGCGATGAACTCGGCCATGCTGATGGGCGTGGCCATCATCGCCTCCATCGTCCCCCGCTCCCATTCGCGCGCGATGACCAGCGCGGTGAGCAGCGTGCCGATCATCGTCATGACGTTGGCGATCGATCCGGGGACCAGGAAATAGCGGCTCTTGAGCTCGGGATTGTACCAGAAGCGCGCGGAGATGCTGATCGGCACGTCGGCGGCAGCGGGGTTGCGTTCCAGCCCCTCCGCCGCAGCCCATTGCGCACGGACGCCCTCGCCATAGGAGGCGGCGAAATTGGCGGTGTTGGGCTGCGAGCCGTCGGTGATGATCTGGATCGGCGGCACGCGCCCCTGGTTGAAGCGCTCGCCGAAATCCTGGGGGATGACGATGATCGCACGCAGCTCGCCATCGACCATCTTGTCGCGCACCGGCTGGATCGATCGCGCCATCGTCACCTCGAAATAGCGCGAGGTCTGGTAGGCCTGGGCAAGGCGGAGCGCGGGGGCGCTGCTGTCCTGCAGCACCACGGCAATCCGCGTGCGGCTGCTGTCGAGCGACACCGCATAGCCGAACAGGAACAGCAGGATCATCGGCAGCACGAAGGCGATGAGGAAGGTGGAGGGATCCCGCAGGATCTGCGCGCCCTCCTTGGTGACCAGCGCGGCGACGCGGCGCGGGGAGAAGCGAATGCTCATGATAGCCCCTCCCCTTCAGGGGAGGGGTAGGGGGTGGGGCAGAGTCTCACCGAGACCAGCGCTTGCGGAGAGTCCCCCACCCCAACCCCTCCCCCGAGGGGGAGGGGCTTAATAAGATGGATGCCACTCACGCCGCCTCCCTCCCCTCGCGCCGCCGGTCGAATTCCTCGATCAGCGCGATGAAGGCGTCCTCCATCGTCGGATCGTCGGCGTTGGAGAGCGCGCCCGCCTTGGCCTTCAATTCATCGGGCGTGCCGGTGGCGATCTGCTCGGCGCGGTAGATCAGCGTGACCTGGTCGCAATATTCCGCCTCGTCCATGAAGTGAGTCGTGACCAGCACGGTCACGCCCTTCTCGACCAGCCCGTTGATATGGATCCAGAACTCGCGCCGCGTGACCGGATCGACGCCCGAGGTCGGCTCGTCGAGGAACAGCACCGGCGGCTCGTGCATCACCGCGCAGGCGAGCGCGAGGCGCTGCTTGAAGCCGAGCGGCAGGCCGCCCGCATTGGCGTCGAACCGGCTCTCCAGCTCGAAGATCGACCCCATCGCCTCGATCGCGCGCTTCGCCTTCGCCCGATCCAGATCATAGGCCCCGGCGAAGAAATCGAGATTCTGGCGAACGCTCAGATCGCCGTAGAGCGAGAATTTCTGCGCCATATAGCCGAGCGACGCGCGGGCATCGGCACGCGCGTGGCGCAGATCATTGCCCGCCACCGCGCCGGTGCCGCCGGAGGGGGTGAGCAGCCCGCACAGCATCTTGAAGGTGGTCGACTTGCCCGCGCCGTTCGGCCCCAGCAGCCCGAATATCTGGCCGCGCGGGATCGCGAAATTCATGTCCTTCGCCGCGACGAAATCGCCGAAGCGCTTGGTCAGCCCCTTGGCCTCGATCGCATAGCCCTCGCTCTGCGGGATGGTGCGGTAGCGCTCGGCGAGCTTGCTGGTTCCGCTGGGGCCGCCGCCGAGCCGCTCGATAAAGCCGTCCTCGAAGCGCGCCGGCGCGGGCTCGACCGTGGCGCCCTCGGCCTCCAGCGATTGCGGCGTGGGCGCCGCCGCTCCGTCCCGCATCAGCAGCCGCACCGATCGGCCCTGGATCGTGCCGTCGATCACCTCGTCGCGGTCGAGCGCATGGGTGAGGAACTGGCGGCGGCGCTCCTTGAAGCCCGTCACGCGGAACACGCGATCCGCCACCTTCCCGGTCAGATCGACGGGCGGCCCATCGAACAGCAACTTGCCTTCGTTGAGCAGATAGACGGTGTCGCACTTCTCGGCTTCGTCGAGATAGGCGGTCGACCAGAGCACGCCGATCCCCTGATCGGTCAGGTCGCCGACCATCGCCCAGAGCTCGCGCCGCGAGATCGGATCGACGCCGACGCCCGGTTCGTCCAGCAGCAGCACCTTGGGCGTGCGGACCAGCGCGCAGGCGAGGCCGAGCTTCTGCTTCATCCCACCCGAGAGCTTGCCTGCCAGCCGCCCCTGGAAGCGCGCCAGATCGGTGAAGTCGAGCAGCCGCTTGAAGCTCGCATCATGCTCTGCCCTGGGCAGCCCGCGCACCTCGGCATAGAGCGTGAGGTTCTCTAACACGGTCAGGTCTTCGTACAGGCCGAAGCGCTGGGGCATGTAACCGAGATCGTCGAGATGCTCGCCCGGCGCGCCGCCCAGCACCTCCACCCTGCCCTCGCTCGGCGCCATCAGCCCGGCGAGGATGCGGATCAGCGTGGTCTTGCCCGCCCCGTCCGGCCCCACCAGCCCCGTCACCTGCCCGCTCGCGATCCGCATCGACAGGCCGTCGAGCGCTGTCATATCACCGAAGCGTTTCACGAGGTTTTCGGCGCGGGCTACGGGATCGGTCACCTGCTCCCCTCCCTGCAAGGGAGGGGCTGGGGGTGGGTGCGCGGCCCGAAGGGACGCGCCGGTCCATTGGTCGCAGAAGCTCGCTTCGCTCGCACCCACCCCCGACCCCTCCCTTGCAGGGAGGGGAGGAAGAGGAGGCGATCGCTCAGGGCCACCTTCATTTCCCGAGGCGCGGACGGGCGCCGGGAACCTTCACCGTCACCGGCTGGCCCTGGCGGAGATTGTCGTCGGGATCGTCGACGATCACGCGGACCTGATAGACGAGATCGGTGCGCAGATTCTCGGTCTCGACCGACTTGGGCGTGAACTCGGCCCGCGGCGCGATATAGCCGATGCTGCCATGATAGGTCCGGGGATTGCCGTCGGCCGTCACCGCCACCTTCATCCCCGGCGCGATCCGGCTGAGATCGGTCTCGGCGACATAGGCGCGCACGCGCATCGGCCGGTTGATCGACAGCGTCAGCACGGTCTCGCCCGGCTGGACGATCGCACCAGGCTCGCGGGCGCGGGTGACGACGGTGCCGTCGGACGCCGCGACCAGCCTGGTGTCGCCGAGATCGGTGCCGGCGCTCTCCCGCGCGGCCCGGGCGGCGCGGACATCGGCTTCGGCCGCGGCGATATCCTCGGCGCGGCTGCCCGCGTTGAGCAGCGAAAGGCCCTGCTGCGCCTCCAGCAATTGCGCGCGGGCACGATCGCGATCGGAGACGGTCTGCTCCCACACGTCACGGCTGATCGCGCCGGGGCCGACCAGCGGCTGGCGCCGCGCATAGTCGCGCTGGGCATTGTCATACACCGCCTGCGCCGCCGAAGCCCGCGCGCGCGCCTGGCCGATGTCCTGCACGCGGTTGCCGTTCTTCAGCTTCTGGAGCTGCGCCTGGGCCCGGCCGAGCCGGGCGTCGGCCTCCGCCATGCGGCTCTGGATCGTCGCGGTGTCGAGCACCGCGAGCGGCTGGCCGCGCTTCACCTTGGCGCCTTCGTCCACCGCGATGTCACCGATCCGCCCGCCGACGCGGAAGCTCATGTCCACCTCGCGGATGTCGACATTGCCGTAGAGCGCGAGCTCCCCCGCGTCCGCCCGCGCGAACAGTCCGAAGCCCCGGGTCGCGAACCCCGCCACCACCAGCGCTGCGACGAGGACGAGAATGATGAGGGTGCGGCGGTTCATTCCGGCGTCTCCGAAAGGATGCGAAAGGCGCTGGCGCGCAGGCTCGCCAGCAACAGGGCGGCATTGGCCTCGTCGATATGATCGGTGCCGAGCACGCGGCAGATGGCGGCATGGCCCGCGCGCAGAACGATCACCTGGCCGAAGAACAATATGGCGGTAGCGGTCACCTGGCGCGGGTCGAGGTCCGGCCGGGCGCGCGCGATCAGCTCGGCGGCGGCGTCGAACACCATCCGCATCGCGCCTTCGAACAGGCGATTGAAGGCTTCGGTGGGATATTGCTGCTCGCGGATGATGAAGCGCGACCAGCCCTCGGTCTTCTGGTGCAGCATCATCTGGCCGAGGCTGTCGAGCAGGCCGGCCGCGGCTTCCCTGGCCGCTTCGGCCGAGGCGGCGCCTGCTTCGAGCGCCGCCGCCGCCGCCGGACCCTGGATCTCGCGGATCTGCGCGGCGATATGATCGGCGGCGGCGAGATATAGCCCCTCCTTGCCCCCGAAATGATAGGTGATCGAGGACATCGCCGTGCCCGAGGCACGGGCGATCTCGCGGGTGCTCGCGCCCTCGAAGCCGAGCCGGCCGAACTGGTCTATCGCCACATCGAGAAGGGTCTGGGACGTCATTGCGACTCGCATTGTTCGTTCGAACGAACAAGCCCTATCCCAACCTTGACGGAGGTGCAACGCACCGGGCGGGATTTTGTCGCAGATGGGTATGGGGAGACGGACGGACGGTGGGGAAACCGTCCGCCCATCTGTCGGCGGGAACGAGGGAGCCCCCGCCGAAGCCTATTCGTAGCGCAATGCGTAGACCGGGTTGGTGCGCGCCACGCGGAAGGCGTGCGCCCCGATCGTCACCACCGCGATCGCCAGCGCGAGCAGCCCGGCTCCGATGAACGGCACCGGCCCCAGCGTCACGCGCGCGTCGAACTGGTTGAGCCAGTCGCGCATCACCCACCATGCCACCGGCCAGGCGATCAGGTTGGCGATCACCACCGGCCGGGTGAACTGCCACACCAGCAGCCGCACGATGTCGAAGGTGCGGGCACCCAGCACCTTGCGGATGCCGATCTCCTTGGTGCGGCGCTCGGCCGTGAACGCCGCCAGCCCGAACAGGCCGAGGCAGCCGATCACCACCGCGAGCAGCGCGAACATGCCGAACATCTGCGCCCGCGCGTCCATCCGCTTGTAGGTGCGCGCCATGATCTCGTCGCTGAACGAGGCCTCGTAGGGCACGTCGGGCGCGAGCCGGCGCCAGACCGTCTCCATCGCGGCGCGCACCTTGGCGGGATCGCCCTTGTAGCGCGCGACCATCCAATAGACATTGTGCCGGTCGAACAGGAACATGATCGGCTCGATCGGCGTGCGGATGGTGCGCAGGCGCGAATCCTTCACCACGCCGATGATCGTCAGCGTCGTCGCGCCGAATTTGTCGGAAATGGCATATTGCAACGTCTTGCCGACCGCGTCCTGCGCATTGGCGAAACCCAGCCGCTTCACTGCGGATTCGTTGATGACGATGTTGCCGCCACGATTGACGAACGCTCGCTCCGCCTCGTCGCTCATGGAGGGCGGTGTGGTCATGTCGTCGGCCAGGCGGTTGCGGTCGAACACCCGGCCCGCATGGGTGCGGATACCCATGGTCTGGAAATAGCCGCCATCGACGCCGTAGATCGCGATGTCGATCGGATCGGGATGGCCCTGCCGGAGTACCGAAGTTGTGGAGGTGTTGCCGGTGTTCACGCCGATGCCGGTGCGGCCGACGCTCTGCACGCCCGGCACCGCGGCGATCTCCTGCAGCAGCGCATCGACATTGCCGCGCAGCGATTCCGATCCGATGCCCGGCACCTGGATCAGCCCGTCGCGCTGATAGCCCGGATCGAGCGTGCGGGCATAGAGCGTCTGGCTATAAACCACCGCCGTGCACACCATCAGCCCGATCGAGACGGCGAATTGCACCACCACCAGCGCGCCGCGCAGCCCGCCCGATCCCTCGGCTTCGGACGCCGATTTATTGGCCTTGAGCACCCGCGCCGGCTGGAAGCGGGAAAGGTAGAAGGCCGGATAGAGCCCGCCGGCGGCGCCCACCAGCAGCACCAGCGCCAGGATCGGCAGGATCACGCCATCCGTGCCGAAATAGCGAAGCTTCAGGTCGGCATCGAGAAAGTGCGCGAACCAGGGCAGCGCGATCTCGGTAAAGGCGAGCGCCACCAGCATCGAGATCGCCGCGAGCAGGATCGATTCCCCCAGGAACTGCGCCATCAACTGCCGTCGCGTCGCGCCCAGCACCTTGCGCAGCGCCACTTCGCGCGCCCGCTGGCTGGCGCGCGCCGTCGCCAGATTGGTGAAGTTCATGCAGGCCATGCCCAGGATCAGCAGCGCGATCACCGCGAAGGTGGTGATCGACGTCCCGTCATTGCCCGGCGTCATCGCCGATCCCTGCGCCTTGCCCAGATGCACGTCGCGCACGTTGACGAAGGCATAGCTGCGATTGTCGCCCATATTGTAGCGACGGCCATTGTCGATCTCGTCGGGGATGTTGCGCTTCTTCCAGGCATTGAGCTGGGCATTGAGCGCGGCGACATCGGTGCCGGGGCGGAACTTCAGATAGACCCAGCCGCCGGTCCAGCCCCATTGGGTGAGGAACTGCTCGTTATGCCCCTGGGGATAGAGGCTCGGGAAATCGGCGCGCACCAGCATGTTGAGCGCGATGTGCGAGTTCTTGGGCAGATCCTTGAACACCGCGGTGATGCGATAATCGTTCTTGAGGCCCATCGTGGCGACGGTGAGCGTGCGGCCGAGCACGTTGGTTGTGCCGAAGCGGCGCACCGCCTCGCTTTCGCTGAGCGCGATGGTGCCGGGCCGGGCCAGCGCCTGCCGGTCGCCGCGCGCAAGCGGCAGGTCGATCGTGTCGAAGAACGGGCTGTCGACCAGGTTGGCATCGTCGGGCGAATAGGCGCGCCCGTCCTTGATGACCGTGATCGAGACGCCGCCGCCGAAATAGGTGGCGCTCTCGATCTGCGGGAAGTCCTTCAGCAATGCCGCCTTGGTGACATAGGGCACGCCCTGGTTCTCGAATTCGTCGGAGGTGGTCTTGCTCTGGTAATAGCTCTGGAACTGGAAGACCCGGTCCGCATCGGGCAGCCATTCGTCGAAGCTGCGCTCATATTGGACGTAGAGCAGGATCAGCAGGCACGCGGCCAGGCCGGTCGCCAGCCCGAAGATGTTGATGAAGGCATAGGTACGGTTCTTGGCAAGCGCGCGAAGGCCGACCGTCAGGTAATTGCGCCACATGGCATTTACTCCCTTTCTCCCTCTCCCCTTTGGGGAGAGGGAGTTTGTGGTCAGGCCGCGCGGCGCCGCTCCTGGAGGATGCGACCGTCGAGCATGTTGACGATCCGCCCCGCGAAATCGGCGTGCGCGGGCGAGTGGGTCACCATCACGATCGTCGAGCCCTCGCCGTTCAGCGTCTGGAGCATTCGCATCACTTCCTCGCCGTGATGGGTGTCGAGGTTGCCGGTCGGTTCGTCCGCCAGGATCAGCTTCGGCGAAGCCACTAGCGCGCGCGCCACCGCGACGCGCTGCTGCTGGCCGCCCGAAAGCTGGCTGGGGCGGTGCTTCGCACGGTGCGCGATGCCGACCTTGTCCATCACGTCGTCCACCCGGCGCTTGCGCTCCGATGCGGGGACATTGTGATAGAGCAGCGCCAGCTCGACATTGTCGCGGACGCTCAGCTCATCGACCAGATTGAAGCTCTGGAAGATGAAGCCGATATTCTCCTTGCGGACATCGGCCAGCTTCGCCTCGGAAAGCCCCGCGACTTCCTTGCCGTTGAACACGTAAGAGCCGCTCGACGGGCTATCGAGCATCCCGATCATGTTGAGCAGGGTCGATTTGCCGCAGCCCGAAGGCCCCATGATCGCCACGAACTCGCCCTCGGCGATATGGAGGTCGATCGAATCCAGCGCGGTCGTCTGGACGGTGTCGGTACGGTAGACCTTCGAAAGCTCGCGCATCGTCAGCATCGAAATCCCTTTCCTTGCAATCATTTGGTCAGATCGAGCCGATCCTTGTCGGCATATCCGGTATAGGGGGACGTCAAGACCTTCTCGCCGGGCTCCAGCCCTTCGAGCACCTCGACGAACTCGGAGTTGCGGCGGCCCAGGCGGACGGTGCGCTTGACCGCGGCCTTGCCGTCGGGCGTCACCACGAAGATCCAGGCGCCGCCGGTCTCGTTGTAGAAGGCGCCGTTGGGGATCAGCAGCGCGGGCGCCGGATCGCCCAGCGTCAGCCGCGCCTGCATCGTCTGGCCGCGCTGGAGCTGGGGCGGCTCGGTGCCGGTGAACTGGAGATCGACCTGGAACTGGCCGTTCTGGACCTGTGGATAGATTTTGGTGACCTTGGCGGCGAAGGTCTTGCCGGCCCAGTCCATCCGCGCCTGCTGCCCCACCTGGACGCGGCCGAGATAATATTCGTCCACCCCGGCGATCAGCTTGTTGCGGCCCGGGCTGTCGATCTGCCCCACCCGCTCGCCGCGCTGGAGCGACTGGCCGACCTGCACCGAGAAGCCCGAAAGCTGCCCCGCGACCGGCGCGCGAAGCTGGAGCGCGTCCAGATTGGCGCGGGCGATGGCGAGCCCCGACTGCATCGATTGCGCCGCCGCCTGCTGCTGCGAGAGCTGGCTGCCCTGGAGCCGCTCGTCGGTCGACTGGCTGCGCTTGAGCGCGGCGAGGTTGCGGCGGTTGAGCTCATAGTCGGCGCTGGTGTCGGCGAACTGCTTGCCGGCGATGAAGCCGCGCTCGGCGAGCGGCTTCTCGCGGTCGTACTGGCGCTTCGCCTTGTCGAGCGCGGTCTCGGCCGCGAGCACCGCCCGTTCGTTGGAAAGCCGCGTCTGGGAAAGCGCCAATTCCTGGCTGCGCATGTTGTTGATCTGCTGCTCGACCTCGGTCTGCCGGGCGAGCGTGGAAAGCTGGAGCTCGGCGTTGGAGAGCAGGGCGATCGGCTGGCCCTTGGCGAGGGTGGCGCCGTCCTCGACCAGCATCTTCTCGACCCGCCCGCCCTCGACCGCGTCGATATAGACGGTCAGCAGCGGCGTCACGCGCGCGCGCAGCGGAATGAAATCGTCGAACGTGCCGCGCGTGACGGTGGAGACGGTGACGTGATCGGCGCCCACGGTCTGGCTCGATCCGCGCGGCGCATACCACCAGAACAGCCCGGCGATCAGCACCAGCAGCGCGCCGCCGATCGCGGCCTTGGCCCGCAGCGAGAGCTTCCGCGTCTCGACCATTTGGTCCATCCCGCTACCGGTCACCGGCTTGTCCCCGGCGCTGCTTTTCATGCGAACGACACCCATGCCCATCACCCAGCAACCCCCGTGCCAAACCGTGACGCGGCGCCGCTCACAGCAAGCCCCGCGCACAACTGTCCGGATTCGGACACGCCTGTCCGGAATCGAACGCCAGGCGAAACGATGCGAAGCCGATCTGGAGAAGCGCATGGCTGCCGGTCCGCCCAAACGCCAGGTCGAGCGAGACCGGCCTGGCGGCGTGCATCCCCAGCGCGGCGCAGGCCAGCGCGATCAGCAGCAGCGCCTTGCGCGCCAATTTGTCGGACGGTGGCCGAAACACTGGTATTCTCCTCGTGCTCTCGCATTGCAGCCCAACAGAGCAGGAGCCGTGCCAAGTGCGCAAAACCGCCGCTTTCCGGATTTCTTCAGGCTGGAGACAGCCTTGGCACGCAATTTGATTGTCCGGAATCGCACAGGCGCTGTACGGGAGTGGACGGCATGGGGAGCGGCCCGGAATTCGATTTCTGCGTCATCATCGATGATGATGACGACATCCTCATGGCGTCGCGGCTGCTGCTGCGCGGCATGTTCGGCGAAGTGGCGACGGCGCGCAGCCCCAACGAGGCGCTGCCGCTGATCCGCGCACGGACGCCCGACGTGGTGCTGCTCGACGCCAATTTCGCCCGCGGCGCGACCAATGCCGCCGAGGGGCTGGCCTGGCTGGAACAGTTGCTCGCGATCGACCCGGAGATGGTGGTCGTGATGATCACCGCGCATGGCGGCGTGCAGGTCGCGGTGGCGGCGATGAAGCGCGGCGCGACCGATTTCGTCTCCAAGCCCTGGTCGAACGAGAAATTGCTGGCGACGGTGCGCACCGCCGCCTCGCTGCGCCGCTCGCGCCGTGCGGTGGGGGGCAAACAGGCATCGACGCCCGCCACGGCGCCATCGGGGTCGCAGCTATTGGGCGATTCCCCGGCGATGGCGCGCGTCCACTCGCTGATCGCCCGCGCCGCGCCCACCGACGCCAATGTGCTCGTCCTCGGCGAGAACGGCACCGGCAAGGAGCTGGTCGCGCGCGAGCTGCACCGCCAGTCGCTGCGCGCCGACCAGGTGATGCTGACGGTCGATCTGGGCGCGGTGGCCGAGGATCTGATCGATTCCGAGCTGTTCGGCCATGTGAAGGGCGCCTTCACCGATGCCCGCACCGATCGCGTCGGCCGCATCCAGGCGGCGGACGGCGGCACCCTGTTCCTCGACGAACTCGGCAACCTGCCGCTCCGGCTCCAGCCCAAGCTGCTGACCGTGCTGGAGCAGCGCCAGGTGACCCCGGTCGGCGCCAACAAGCCCGTGCCGGTGAACATCCGCGTGATCGCCGCGACCAACCTTCCGCCCGAAAAGCTGCGCGACGAAGGGCATTTCCGCCAGGATCTGCTGTTCCGGCTCAACACCGTCGAGATCGACCTGCCCCCGCTCCGCGATCGCCGCGAGGACGTGCCCGGGCTGATCGGCCATTATCTCGGCCATTATGCGAAACGCTATGGCCGCCCCGTCCCGGAGCTGAGCCCCGCCGCGCGCACCGCGCTGCTCCATCACGACTGGCCGGGCAATGTCCGCGCGCTGCGCCACGCGCTGGAGCGCGCCGTCATCCTGGCCCGCGACGTGCCGCTGGAGCCCGAGGATTTCGCGCTGATCTCGGCGAGCCCCCGCATCGTCCCCCAGGCGGTGGTCGCGCCGCTCCAGGGGTCCGACGATCTCAACCTCGAACGCGTCGAGCGCCGCCTGGTCGAGCAGGCGCTGAAGAAGCACGGCTACAACATCTCGCTCGCCGCCGCCGAGCTGGGGCTGTCGCGCGCCGCCCTTTATCGCCGGATGGAGAAGCATGGGCTTTGACCAGCGCTTCACGATCGGCCTGATCGGCTGGATCGCGGCGCTGGCGGTGGCGCTTCTCACCTGCGTCGCGGCGTTCGCGACGCCGGGGCTGGCCGCCGCGCGCATCGTCGCAATATTGTTCGCCGTCGCGGTCTTCGCCGGCCTCTGGCGCCACGTCACGCGCACCAACCGCACCGTCGCCCGCTTCCTCGAAGCGCTCAAGTTCGGCGATGCCGCGACATTGTTCGATACCGGCGGCGGCGCCGGCTTCGGCGCGCTGGGCCAGTCGCTCAACGAAGCGATGGCGCGCCTCCGCACCGAGCAGAGCCGCACGGCGGGCGAGCTGCGCTATCTCGACGCGCTGGTCGACGACATGCCGGTCGCGGTGCTGACGATCGACGGCGACGGCCAGGTCGCGCTCGCCAACAAGGCGGCGCGGCGCCTGTTCCGCAACGGGCACGGCACCCGCCCCGAGGATTTCGCCGCCTATGGCGCCACCTTTGCCCGACGGCTGGCGCAGGAAGGCGCGGGCGAGGAGCTATTGATTCTCAATATCGACGGGCGCGCCCAGCGCGTGCTGGTCCGTTCGGCCACGCTCGACCGGCTCGGCCAGCGCACCCGCGCGCTCGGCCTCCAGCCGATCCAGGGCACGCTCGACGCGGTCGAGATGGCGGCGCAGACCGATCTCGTCCGCGTCCTCACCCATGAGATACTCAACTCGCTGACCCCCGTCACGTCGCTCGCCGCCACCGCCGCCGATCTGCTCACCGATCCCGCGCTTTCGGCCGATCCGCGCATCGCCGACGCGCGCATGGCGGTGCTCACCCTGGCGCGCCGGGCGCAGGGCCTTAGCAACTTCATCGAAGCCTATCGCGCGATCGCCCAGCCGCCCGAGGTCAAGCGCCAGAACTTCGCCGCGGCGCCCTGGGCAGGCGAGCTGGCCCGCATCTTCTCCGCCGAGATGCCCGCGATTCCGCTGACGCTGGAAGTGTCGCCCGAGGGGCTGGCGCTCGACGCCGATCCCGATCTGCTCGCCCAGGTGCTCATCAACCTGCTCCGCAACGCGGCGCAGGCCATGACGGCGACCGAGGCGCCCCGCCTCGCCCTGCGCCTCTCCGCCGACAGCCAGGCGACACTGATCGAAGTCGAGGACAACGGCCCCGGCGTGCCGCACTCGCTGCGGCAGGACGTGTTCCTGCCCTTCTTCACTACCCGCCAGAGCGGAACCGGCGTGGGCCTGAACCTCGCGCGCCAGATCGTCGTCGCCCATGGCGGCGCGATCGACATCCTCGACGCACCCGGCGGCGGCGCGCTGTTCCGTATAATACTGTAAAAGCCCCTCTTCCCGTCACCCCGGCCGCAGTGCCGGGGTCCACTTATCCTCCAGAGAGCCCCTCTAAATTCCAGCGGCTCTCCCAGCCTCCCGGCGGACCCCGGCACTGCGGCCGGGGTGACGAGGGAGGCTGGCCCTACCGCTTCACCGGCAACGCCGGCGCGCCCGGCGGCACCGCGGCATTGCGCCAGCGCTCGACCGGCACGACCTCGATCCCGCCATCGGGCAACCGCCGCCGCTGGATCAGCGTCGCGATCTGCTGGCTGGTGCCGCCGATCGTCGCGCGGGTGCGCACCCAGAAACTGCCCGATCGGAACGACGCGCCCCAGGGCATGGAAAGATCCTGGTCGGTCAGATCCTTGAGCGTCAGGAATTTCTGCCGGTCCCGCACCGCCACCAGCCGCGCCGCCTTCAGCGGATCGTCGAACAGGATGCGCAGCATCTCCGGATCGGCCGCATTGAGATTGATCATGGTGGTGCCGGGCAGCGCCGTTGCCACCCGTTCGAGCCGATCCGCGACCTGAGGGTCCAGCCCGGCAAGCCGTAACGGTCTGAGATCGACGACCGGCCCGCGCAGCCGCACATATTGGGCCGCAGCAACGGCCTGTTCCGGCGTCATGCCCGTATCCTTGGCGATCTTTTGGAACAGGATCAGCGCCCCCGCCTCGCCGCTGCGCAGCGCATTGATGTTGAAGCGCCCCTCGGCATCGGCGATCGCCAAGTCGAAGCTGCCGCCCTCGATCGGCGCGCCGGCCTCGGAGAGCCTAGCCCAGGGCTCGCCGATATGGTCCTCGTCGGGCGCCACCTCGGCATCGCGGCGCAGCGCCACCAGCGCCGAGAGCTCGCCGCCCCGCGCCACCGCCAGCGCCCGCGACGCCTCGCGCATCCGCAAGCCTCGATCGAGCGCCAATTCCTCGCGACTGATTAGCAATAGCACCATCCCGCTGGCGATCGCGACGAACATCAGCACGTTGACCAGGATCATGCCGGCCTCATCGTCGCGCCGCGTCATTGCTCCGGCTCCTCGGGTTTGGCGGGCAGCGCGACGACGCGGCGCAGCGCGA
>NZ_JAAVVE010000064.1 GCF_018449795.1 Sphingomonas sp. dw_22 | reverse complement strand
TGTCCGTGCGGCGGCGATGCTCGCCATCCCAGCGGCGATGCTGGGCGATCACCTGCGGCAGCGCGCGGTGGCGCTGCCAGCCGATGTGCCGCCGCCGGCCCAGATACCACTGGTTCTGCAGGCCGATCAGCACGAAGCTCGTATCGACCCAGGCGGTCGTGTCCACCGGTTGCCAGTTCCGCTCGCCCAGCATCGCGTGCAGCCGCACGCCGCGGTCATAGAGTTCGTCGCCTTCGTCGAGATACGCCCCGCCCTCGGCCTGGGGCAGCGCCCCGCCGCCCGCGTCATAGACCATCGCGACATCGCCGCCGTCATAGCCGAAGCTGCGCTCCGCCTCGCGCACCAGGAACGGCCCCTCGGCGCCCGGCTCGAAATAATAGCTGAGCATGCCGTCGGGCGTGTCCTCGACGACGATCCAATAGCCGTCCTCAGTCTCCCAGGCCCAGGGCTCGCCATCCTCGAAGGCGAAGGAATAATCGGGCGGCGCGTCGCCGATCGCGTCCCACAGCGCGTCGGCGCGATCGATCCAGGCATAGTCCTCGGGCGCCTCGCTGTCGTCGGACGAAACCTGCTGCCCGGCGTCCTGCGGCACGGGCGCCGCCATCGCCGCGCCGGCCCAGAGCGCGATCGCCGCGCCGGCCGCACCGCTTCGTATCGCCCGCATCAAACGCGCCATGAACACCCTCCGTTATCTGTGGTGCCCAGCATCTCCCCGATCCGCTGAACAAACCATGACTGCCACATCGCCGCCCAGAATCCGGCAATCATTCGACATGGTAAGCGCGAAATTAACGATGTTTTATTGCTCCCGTGCGCATGGTTCCCCGCATTCGAGTGATGCGTTTTCTGTGAGGAACCGTGATGAAGCGACGCTTTATCCTGCCGACCATGGCGTCGAGCCTGGCGCTGCTGGCCGCATGCGGCGGCGGTGGTGGCGGCGTGTCGAGCACGCCCACGCCACCCCCGGCCCCCAGCCCGTCGCCGTCACCAAGTCCCTCGCCTTCACCGAGCCCGTCGCCGACGCCCACGCCGGAGCCGACGCCTACTCCGTCGCCGACGCCTACTCCGACGCCGACGCCCACGCCGACGCCCACGCCCACGCCCACGCCGACGCCAACCCCGACACCGACGCCCACTCCGACGCCGACGCCCACTCCGACGCCGACACCCACCCCGACGCCGACACCCACCCCGACTCCGACGCCCACGCCGACACCAACGCCGACACCAACCCCGCACAACGCGTCACTGGACGATCTCCAAACCAGCGAGACGTTCGAGACCGAGGCTGTGCGCCAGTCGGGCCGCTATCATGCGGACGGGCGTCCGGCGGAGAACCGCATCGCGGGCCAGGCCAATATCTCGATCCATTATGACGCGGCCACGCAGAGCTATACGGTCGACGCGCTCGGCATGGTGCAGACCTTCGGCCCGTCGGACATCGATGCCAGCCAGAGCAGCAACGAAATCGACGTCTATCTGAAGAGCACCGCCACCACGTCGGACAGCCTGTCGCTCACCCGGCCGGGCAGCAGCGGCCCGCTCACCTATCGCTATGTCGGCGGCGGCTTCTGGCAGCGCGTCACCGCCAATGCCGACAGCACCGATTTCGCCATCGATTCCTTCATCTACGGCGTGCAGACCCCGATCTCGGACGTGCCGCGCACCGGCCAGGCGGTCTATCCGGTCACGCTGATCGGCGGCCTGGGAGACGATCTGCCGGTCGCGCTTTCGGGCCTGGGCATGCTCCAGGCCGATTTCGCCTCGGGCGAGATCAACACCAGCGGCACGATGTTGTTCGTGTCGATCAACGGCGTCGTCCTGGGCAGCACCAGCTTCACCGGCGCCGGCGCGATTGGCAGCGGCACCAACGGCTTCACCGGCACGTTCGCCTTCAACGAATCGGGCATGTTCAACGGCACGATGAACGGCCATTTCTACGGCCCCGGCGCCAGCGAGGTCGGCGCAGCCTGGTATGCGACGCAGGCCGATGGCCGCGTCGCCGCCGGCACGCTGATCGGCCGCCAGGATGCCACCGCGGCCGGCAGCAACATCCGGCTCACCGATCTCCATTATGATTTCACCCAGCCGGTGAGCATCGCCGATTTCGCCTATGCCGCCGATACCGACGGCATTGTCACCGGCACCACGCCCGCCACCAGCTACGATCGCGATTTCAGCTACAAGGCCAGCGACGCCAGCTTCACCTATACCGACGCCGCCAGCGTGGCGCACACCGTCCACGCCGCCGATCGCGTCGCCGCGCAATCGACCTCCAGCCTCGACGTGTACGAGATCGCCAATCCGGACGGCTCGCGCTACCGGCTGAGCCTGTTCAAGCCCGGCGCCGCCAATCCGCAGCTCACGCTCACCTATGCCAGCTTCGGCCGGTGGGACAGCATCGCGGCCGGCGCCCTCGCCGCCGATCCGATCCGCAACAGCGCCTTCTTCGCCTGGGGCATCAAGACCGATCCCAACCTGGTGCCGCGCACCGGCACCGGCCATTACGAGGGCGTGGTCGCGGGCATCGCCGCGACATCGGGCGGCGCGGCCTATGAGCTGGGCGGCACGAGCGTGTTCGACCTCAATTTCGGCAATCTCAGCTTCGGCGGCGGCCTCACCCTGAGCGGCCGCGACGTGAAGAGCGGCGTCACCTCCGGCCTCGGCACCTTCGCCTTCGCGCCCGGCACGGTCGGCCTCGACGGCGCGCTCACCGCCGATCTGTGGGACGGCGCCGCCTCGCTCGGCAATTTCAAGGGCCAGCTCTACGGCCCCGGCGCCGAGGAGCTGGGCGGCAGCTTCCACCTGCGCTGGCCCGCCGATCCGGCGAACCCGGCCGGCCCCGCGACCGAGGCGAGCGGCGTCACCGTCGCCAAGCGGCCGTAATTCCGGTTACGAAATCCCGCATCCTCCAATAGAGGGATCGCGCGGCGGAAAGATGGGGGTGCGGCGCGTGCAACTGGGCAGGATCGGGGCCGCATTGCTGGCCGTCGCGGCGTTCGCGCCGCACGCCCATGCGCAGCAGAATGCGCCCCTCCACGTCAAGGCGACCGACCTGTTCAGCCTCGCCGCCCAGGCGGAGACCGCCGGCAACGCCGCCGATGCCGAGGCCATCTACCGCGCGCTCGCCCATGATCCCGACGCCGATATCCGCAGCGAGGCGCGCTTCCGCCTCGGCATGATGCTCTCCCGCCTGCACCGCAATCGCGACGCGGCGATCGAGTTCCGCGCGATCCTCGACGAAAAGCCCGACGCCGCCCGCGTCCGCCTCGAGCTCGCCCGCGTCCTCACCGAGCTCGGCGACGATTCCGCCGCCCGCCGCGAGCTGCGCCAGGCCCAGGCCGGCGGCTTGCCTCCGCAGGTCGCGCAGGTCGTCGATCAGTTCGCCCAGGCGCTGCGCTCGCGCAAGCCCTGGGGCGCCAGCGTCGAGTTCGCGCTGGTGCCGGACAGCAACATCAATCGCGCCACCGATGCCGAGACGCTCGACACGATCATCGCCCCGCTCGAGCTCTCTCGCGACGCCCGCCAGCAATCCGGCCTCGGCGCCCGCGCCGCGGGCCAGGTCTATGCCCGAATTCCCATCGCCACCGATCTCTCGCTCCTCCCCCGCGTCTCCGGCCAGGGCGAATTCTATCGCAAGAGCGAATTCAACGACGTCTCCGCCTCCGCGCTGATCGGCCTCGAATGGTCGCCCGGCCGCGAGCGCATCCGCCCCTCGCTGGGCGGCACCTTCCGCTGGTATGGCGGCACGCTCTACGCCGGCACCGCGACCGCGAGCGTCGACTGGCAGCACCCGCTCGGCCGCAAGGCGCAGCTCACCACCAGCCTCACCTTCGCCGACACCGATTATCGCCAGAACGACCTGCAGGACGGCCTGCTGCTCAACGGCAGCGTGAGCTACGAACGCGCGTTCAGCGCCCGCGCCGGCGGCAGCATCACCCTCTCCGCCACCCGCCAGACCGCGCAGGATCCCGGCTATGCCACCGCCGCGGGCGGCGCGAGCCTGCTCTACTGGCGCGAGATGGGCCGCACCACCGCCTATGCCAATGCCGGCATCCGCCGGCTAGAGGCGGATCGGATCCTGTTCCTCTTCCCCGAGCGCCGCCGCGACTGGAACTTCACCTTGGGCGCCGGCGCCACCTTCCGCGCCCTGCAATTCAAGGGCTTCGCCCCGCTGATCCGCCTCGAATACGAACGCAACAGCTCGACGGTCGGCATCTACGACTATCGCCGCACCGCCGCGACCTTCGGAATAACGCGGGCGTTCTGAGGACAATTTCCCTCTCCCATTGGGAGAGGGAGGGAGCCGCCAAAGGCGGCGGAAGGGTGAGGGCAGCCGCCAGCAACTTCAAGCCGCCCGCCGCAACCGATACCCCTCTCCCTCCACCACGACATGCCCCAGCCGCACCAGCGCTGCGAGCGTCGCCGCAACGCGCCTCTCGACCCGCATCCCCTGCGCATAGCGCCGCGCGATCGCCGCAGCGGTCAGCGCGCCGCCGCCGCGCAATTCCCTCAGCACGGCGGCCGTCTGCCCGATCGCATCGCGCGGAAAGCCGGGCTTCCGCGCCGTCGCCTCGGGCAGCAATGCCTCGATCTGCTCCTCGCGCGCGCCGACCGGCAATTGCAGGATCCCCGCCCGCGAAATCTGGTATTCCGGCCGCAGCCAGCGCACCCGTCCCGCCTTTTCCTCCCCCCGCCGCTCGGCATTCAGCGCCACCAGCCGCGCCACGATCTCCTCCGCGGAAAGATCGCGCGGCCAGCCATAGGCATCGGCCACCGCATCATCGATCCGCGCGTGCAGCTCGGCAACGATGTCGACTCGGCCGCGCCGCCGCTGGTCCTGCTCCACCACAGTAAAGGCGTCGCCCCGCACCAGCTTCTCCCGCAGATTATAGAGCCCGGTCAGCGTCAGATCGCCCTCGACCGCGAGCACGTCCTTGCGCATCGCATCCAGCTCCTCGGCCAGATCACCGATGATCCCGCGCTGCTCGGGGCCGGCGTCGGGAAAGGGAAAGGGATCGAAGGCCCTGCTCTTCGAATAGCGAGGATCGTTGCCGATGCCGAGCCACCCGCCCGCACGCAGCGCCCATTCGACGCTGAAGCGCGAGCTCAGCACGCCCAGATGCCACGCCGCATCGCTCGCGACGCAGACCAGCATATTGTCCGGCAGCACCGCCGCGTCGAGGAACTGGAACACCCGATGCTTGGCCGTCTCCACGGTCGCCACATAGCGCGCCAGTCCGGCAAGCGCCGGCCGCAGTTCCCGGCGCGGCTCGCCGAACAGCCACCAATTGTCGCGATAGGTCGCGCGATTATTCCCATCCCGCTCGGGCTTCACCGTCTGGAGAAGGTGCTGATACACCTCCGGAAAGCGGCGGCGCACTTCCGCCTCATCCAGCCCCAGCAAGTCGATCACCATCGCGCCCCGCGCATGGCCGGTCAGGTCGCGCCCGTTGCGATAGGGCCGGATATGCGCCTCCAGCCCTTCGCGCCGCCCCAGCCCGAGCGCCTCCGCCTCGGAAGGCGTCACGATGAACCCAGCCCCATGCAATTTCACGCCCGGCGAACACAGCCATTCGTTCGCCAGCAACGCCCGCGCCTGCGTAACGTCGGTCCCCACCGTCAGATCGGCATGCACTTCCCCCGCCGTCTCGCGCAGCATCACCTCAGGCGCGTCGGTATCGAGCCCCCGCTCCGACACCACCTCCAGCAGCACCCCCTCGCGCTCCCCCGCCTCCGCCACGGTCATCGCGATCCGCACGGCGGCGGCATCGCGGGTCGCCTTGGTCCAGGGATGGTCGGGGATCGCCATCACCAGGCGCACCGGCGGCCGCCCCTCCATCCGCCGCGCGATCACCCGCCGGCTGAACTCCTGTGTGATCGAATTGGTCGTGACGAAGCCGAAGCGCTTCAGCCGCGTGCCCTTGCGCACCAGCTGCTCGGCCGCACGGTCCCACCAGTACATCACGAAATCGGCCGACCTGTTGATCCGCGGATTCGCCCTCCACAAGGCGGTCGCATAAGCGTCGCCCAGCCGCGAGCGAATGTCCTTGCCGCCGATGAACGGCGGATTCCCCACGATATAATCCGCCTCGGGCCATTCCGGCCGGCGCGGATCGGACAGGTCCGGCCCATGCGCCAGCACCGCGTCCATCGCCTTGATGTTGGCCAGCTTCTCCAGCACCGGATCGGCGATGCTCGCCCCGTTGCGCATCTGCCATTGCAGATAGCCCAGCCACAGCACCAGTTCGGCGATCGCCGCCGCGCGCGGGTTCAGCTCCATCCCCAGGAAGTTGCGCGGATGCACCGACTCGGTCTCCAGCGCCAGCGCCTCCTGCCCGCCCAGATCGGCGAGCACCTCCAGCACGTCGCCCTCCAGCCGCTTCATCAGCTCCAGCGCGACATACAGGAAATTGCCGGTGCCGCAGGCCGGATCGAGCACCCGCACATTCGCCAGCTTCACATGGAAATCATGCACCGCGCGGATCGCCGCCTGCGGATCGGTCTCGCGCTCGCGCTCCGCCGTGCCGAGCACCACCGTCTCCCACTCGGCCTTGAGCGGCGCGATCACGCAGGCGTTCACCAGCCGCTCGACATAGGCGCGCGGCGTATAATGCGCGCCCAGCCGCTTGCGCTCCTCCTTGTCCAGCGCCTGCTCCAGCAGCGTGCCGAAGATCGCGGGTTCCACCTCGGTCCACACATGCCGCGCGGCCTCGTAAAGCTCGCCTATCTCCTCCTTGCGCAGCGGAATGGCGGCGCAATCCGCGAACAGTCCGCCGTTGAACTTGCGCACCCGTCGCCGCAGCACGCCGGAAAAACCGCCCTTGTCCATCGTCCGCCACAGATCCTCCAGCATCGGCGCAAAGCTCTCGGGATTGTCGCGCGCGTCGCGCAGCACATCGGCGAAGCTGCCCGGCTCCAGCAGCCCGCTGTCCTCGGCGAACATCGTGAACAGGCAGCGCATCAGGAAATGCGCCACCGGCTCGGGCCGATAGCCGCGATCCTCCAGCAGCCGGCTCACGCTGGCCAGCCGGTCGGCGATGTCGCGCGTCACGGCGGCCGCGCGCCTGGCCGGGTCCAGCCCATGCGGATCGAGCCAGATCGCGCGCAGCCGATCGCGGATCCCTGCGTCGCGCAGATCGTCCAGATAGATGCGGAAGCCCGCCCGGTCGGGGAATTGCCGGTAGTTCTTTCCCTGCCCCGAAAAGTCCGCGAACACCTCGATCGCGTGCCCCACGTCGCACACCAGCACGAAGGGCGGCCAGCCATGGCTGGCGGGCAGCGCGCGGGCATATTGCTCGGCCTGCTCGCGGGCGTTGCGCATCAGCACGTCCCAGCGCCGGTCGGCGGTGCGCCGCCCGCGCGCGGCGGGCGCCTCCATCCCGGGCAGCGCCGCCTGGCCCGGCGTCAGCGCGACTTCCTTCGCCCCGCCCTTCTGCCGGCTCTGCTTGGCCTCCAGCACGAAGCAGCCGCGCTTGTAGAGGTCGATCCGGCCATGCCCGGTCTTGCCGATCTCATCCTGGAAGAACACCGCGCGCTCGAACACATAGTCGTTGCGCTCATGCGTGGCATGGGCCGGATCGGGCCGCGGCAGATCGAGCACCGCGCAAAGCTCGGTCAGGAACAGCGCATAATTGGCGCGCTCCGCCCCGCCCTCATTGCCGCGCCAGCGCGCGATGAACTCCTCCAGCCCGGCTTCCCCCATGCCGCAACTGTCCACGCCGGACGCAATCAGGCCAGCGCGACCTGCTCCATTCCAGCGGTCCGTTTTGGAGGAATCGCCGCCCTCCTCCCTTCGTCACCCCGGCCGAAGTGCCGGGGTCCACCGCGCGGCTGGGAGAGCCCCTCGAACCTCTTGCTGCTCTCTCGCGGAGAAGTGGACCCCGGCACTTCGGCCGGGGTGACGGTTGAGGAACGAGGCTGGCATCCCGCAACCCGCCACCCTATCTCCCCACTGGAAACCCCTTCAGAACAAAGCTAGAACCTCCGGCATGGCACTCACCACGATTTCCGTCCGCGGCGCGCGCGAGCACAACCTCAAGGGCGTGGACATCGACATCCCGCGCGACACGCTCACGGTCATCACCGGCCTGTCCGGCTCGGGCAAATCCTCGCTCGCCTTCGACACCATCTATGCCGAGGGCCAGCGCCGCTATGTCGAGTCGCTCTCGGCCTATGCCCGCCAGTTCCTCGAGCTGATGCAGAAGCCCGACGTCGATCATATCGAGGGCCTCAGCCCCGCCATCTCGATCGAGCAGAAGACCACCAGCCGCAATCCGCGCTCGACGGTCGCGACGGTCACCGAGATCTACGATTACATGCGGCTGCTCTGGGCGCGCGTCGGCATCCCCTATTCGCCCGCCACCGGCCTGCCGATCAGCGCGCAGACCGTCAGCCAGATGGTCGATCGCGTCCTGGCGCTCCCCGAAGGCACGCGCCTCCTCCTCCTCGCCCCGGTCGTCCGCGGCCGCAAGGGCGAGTACCGGAAAGAGCTCGCCGAGTGGCAGAAGGCCGGCTTCCAGCGCGTCCGCATCGACGGCGAGACCTATCTGATCGAGGAAGCCCCCGCGCTCGATAAGAAGTACAAGCACGACATCGAAGTGGTGGTCGATCGCCTGGTCGTCCGCGACGACATCGCCACCCGCCTCGCCGAGTCCTTCGAGACCGCGCTCAAGCTGGCAGAAGGCCTGGCCTATATCGACCTCGTGGATACCACGGTCGAGGCTCTGCAAAGCCCCTCCCCTTCAGGGGAGGGGTTGGGGGTGGGGCCTGTCCGCGAATCTCACGCTCAGTTCCAAGCCGAACTGCCCCACCCCAACCCCTCCCCTGAAGGGGAGGGGCTGAAGAAGGGCATGAAAAACACCGGCATCCCCGACAACCGCATCGTCTTCAGCGAGAAATTCGCCTGCCCGGTCAGCGGCTTCACCATCGCCGAGATCGAGCCCCGCCTGTTCAGCTTCAACGCCCCTCAGGGCGCCTGCCCGGCATGCGACGGCCTCGGCGAGAAGCTGGTGTTCGACGAAGACCTCGTCGTCCCCAACCACGATCTCACGATCAAGAAGGGCGCGATCGTCCCCTGGGCCAAGTCCAACCCGCCCAGCCCCTATTACATGCAGGTGCTGGGCAGCCTCGCCCGCGAGTTCGGCTTCAGCCTCGATGTGCCGTGGAAGGATCTCCCCGGCGAGGTGAAGCTCATCATCCTCCACGGCACCGGCGGCAAGCCCGTCACCCTCACCTTCGTCGACGGCCGCAAGTCCTACGATGTCCGCAAGCCCTTCGAAGGCGTGATCGGCAACCTCAACCGCCGCATGCTCCAGACCGAATCCGCCTGGATGCGCGAGGAGCTCAGCAAGTACCAGGCGAGCCACCCCTGCGAGACCTGCCACGGCGCCCGCCTCAAGCCCGAGGCGCTGGCGGTCAAGATCGCCGGCCAGGACATCAGCCACGCCACCCATCTCTCGGTGGTCGACGCGCTCGCCTGGTTCCAGCTGCTCCCCGATCACCTCACCGGCCAGCAGCGCGAGATCGCCGAGCGCATCCTCAAGGAGATCCTCGAGCGGCTCGGCTTCCTCAACAATGTCGGCCTCGACTATCTCAACCTCGATCGCACCAGCGGCACCCTGTCGGGCGGCGAGAGCCAGCGCATCCGCCTCGCGAGCCAGATAGGTTCGGGATTGTCCGGCGTATTGTACGTATTGGATGAGCCGAGCATCGGCCTCCACCAGCGCGACAACGACATGCTGCTCAAGACGCTCCGCCGTCTCCGCGATCTCGGCAACACCGTGATCGTCGTCGAGCATGACGAAGACGCGATCCGCACCGCCGATTACGTGATCGACATGGGCCCGGGCGCCGGCGTCCGTGGCGGCGAGGTCGTGGCGCAGGGCACGCTGGCGCAGGTGCTGGCCACTCCCGGCAGCGTCACCGCCGATTATCTCAACGGCACCCGCGAAGTCCCCGTGCCCGCCAAGCGCCGCAAGGGCAACGGCAAGAAGCTCACGGTCCACAACGCCACCGCGAACAACCTCACCGGCGTCACCGCGAGCATCCCGCTCGGCACCTTCACCTGCATCACCGGCGTCTCGGGCTCGGGCAAGTCGAGCTTCACGATCGACACGCTCTACGCCGCCGCCGCGCGCCAGCTCAACGGCGCCCGCATCCTCGCCGGCAAGCATGACAGGATCGACGGGCTCCAGCATCTCGACAAGGTGATCGACATCGATCAGTCGCCGATCGGCCGCACCCCGCGCTCGAACCCGGCGACCTATACCGGCGCCTTCACCGCGATCCGCGACTGGTTCGCGGGGCTCCCGGAGGCGCAGGCGCGCGGCTACAAGCCCGGCCGCTTCAGCTTCAACGTCAAGGGCGGCCGCTGCGAGGCGTGCCAGGGCGACGGCGTCCTCAAGATCGAGATGCACTTCCTCCCCGACGTCTACGTCACCTGCGACGTCTGCCACGGCGCCCGCTACAATCGCGAGACGCTGGAGGTGAAGTTCAAGGGCCGCAGCATCGCCGACGTGCTCGACATGACGGTCGAGGACGCGGTGGAGTTCTTCAAGGCGGTCCCCCCGATCCGCGACAAGATGGCAATGCTGGCCGAAGTGGGGCTGGGCTATGTCAAGGTAGGCCAGCAGGCGACGACGCTGTCCGGCGGCGAGGCCCAGCGCGTGAAGCTGGCGAAGGAGCTGGCGAGGCGCGCCACCGGCCAGACGCTCTACATCCTGGACGAACCCACGACGGGCCTGCACTTCGAGGACGTCCGCAAGCTGCTGGAAGTCCTCCACGCGCTGGTCGAGCAGGGCAATACGGTGGTGGTGATCGAGCACAATCTCGACGTCATCAAGACGGCGGACTGGATATTGGACCTGGGCCCGGAAGGCGGCGTGAAGGGCGGCGAGATCGTCGCGGAGGGCACGCCGGAGACAGTGGCGAAGGCGGAGCGGAGCTTTAC
This sequence comes from Sphingomonas sp. dw_22, assembly GCF_018449795.1. Lineage (GTDB taxonomy): Bacteria > Pseudomonadota > Alphaproteobacteria > Sphingomonadales > Sphingomonadaceae > Sphingomonas. Next base: position 4,990 of record NZ_JAAVVE010000064.1, on the reverse strand, counting down.
GGGGAAGTATCTGGCGCCGTTGCTCAACCGTGGCTCCAAGAGTGCCCAAGCCGCCGAATAGGTATAAATAATTACCTTAATAGGTTGAGACGGCTCATCATTTTAACCGACCGAACAAGTGCGGAGTCAAAATTCCCATTTCCTACATCCACAACAAGCTGAACGACCCCATCGGCATCATTTGCTACACCGAGCAACTTTTTACTGGGCTCACCTTTGTAGATTGCGAGAGAATTTCTCGTACTCGAAAGGACGATTGAGATTGGCGCGTCGAGCGGTAGCTCCGATCTTTCGACGACCGTATTGGCGAATTGAAGATTCGCCAAACGAGCCGCCATTAACAACACACCAATCGCTCGCTCAATTTTGTCGTGCCTACCGGAAGGTATCGGGAATATTTTAAAAAAATAGGCACTGGAAAGAAACAGTGCCTCACGAAAACTTGCGAGAAATTCTGATCGATTTCCCCAACCGACGTTGATCGCCGCATAAGCCCAAGCAGCATCTCGATCAGCGAGCACGTCGAGCTCTGCCATCGCAGAGTTACCCCCAACCGCCTTCAGTCTTTGTACTGTGTCATATGTTTCGACACCCTGAGTACGGTGACGAAGTTCATGGAGTAGAAAGTCAGTGAAAACGCTTTCCAAGAGCGTCGGCAACTCGGCTGGATCAGGGATACTGTCGTTTGCAGCACTACGTCGCTCAAATTCCGTCGTTACCGCGTGCAAAAGGCGCGCGACCGGATCTTCATTGATATAGAGAATCCGATCTCTAACGACAAAGGATCCCTCATCGTCGGAGAGCGGAGCAATCCGAACCTGATCGATATCGGAAATCGCTGGCTGAAACTTATCGAACAATTCACATGCCCGAGCATCGTCCGCCCTGCCCAATTCCGCTAGGCGCTCGAATGTACTTAATGCACGCGCCGTTAAACGGCTTTCCAGCGAATCGGTCGCTTGAACATCTGTCGTACCGGCGGTCGTCATGACGCCCCCAAGTTTCATTGCCCCCTTTCGGGATCCCTAGGTACCCCGCTAGCACTCTCTGAGCAAGTGTGCCAAAAGGCATATCAGCTCGATATACCGCGTTTTTAGACCGCTTTGCCGCCATATTAACCTTGCGCTAATTGACAGTGGACCCTTAAAGTACCCTTTAAAGGGAATACTCCGAAGGGAAAGCGGGAGACTGAAGTCTCCCGCTTCGCTTTTCCCGGTTTTTGATGAGGGAGAAAAGCGATGTTCGACGCAGGGCACATCGGCTCTGACTGCATCAGCTCCGAGCCCAATAACGATAGGCCGTCACGTAGGCAGTACACGTTAAAAGGGGTCGAAGCTGACACGATCCGCCTAATGAGAGATGCCGCCAATAAGGAAGGCATGAAGATTGGTTCGTGGGTTTCGTTACGAATGAAGGAAGCCGCCGAGAAAGCTCTCTCAGAGAGAGACACTGCAATCAATCCAAATCCTTCGGCGCCAATCATAAACCAAGGCGCCGAACCTGAATTAATTCATCATATCTGCCTTTTGATTACCTCACAAAGAGAAGAAGCAGAGGCGAGGTTTTTGAAATTAGAGCGCGAGCTGCACGAAATCACGAGCAGTCAGCGAACTATATTATCCAATCTTCTCGCAGCAAGATAGATATGCCTGCTATATAGGCATGATTTTGTAGTTTTGGGCAGCACTCTTGGACAATTACCGCCATAGCGAGATAATATCCATGAGTGCTTGCCCTTTTATTCCTTTGAAATCCAGTGCTGTATCCCGCCGATCTCCGCGCTTCTTCGCCAAGTTTGCCCGACCTTTGGAAAGGCCCGCAGAACAAACCAAAAACACCCTACCAATGTAGGAAATCCCGGCATAACTCCTCTGTCCACCTGCGCCCGCGCCGAGTCGCCGGGCCGATGAGGAGGACTTGCGATGCGACGCAAATCGAACGTCATGACGCCGGAGCAGCACCAGGCGCGCCTGAAGCGGCAGGAGCGGATCGCCGCCTCCACCGATGCCGCGCTCACCGCATTCTGCGACGCGATCGAGCGCGGCGAGCCCCCCGAAGCCGCCTCGGCGGCCATGCGCGCCGCAGCCGAGCAGACCATGCCGGCCAGCCGCCGCGCCCCGCCGATCCTCGAGCCCGACGCGATGCTCCGCATCTCGGACGACGGCTGGACCGCGGACAAGCAGCGCGGCTTCCTGATCCATCTCGCAGAGACCGGCTGCGTCAGCCATGCCTGCGCGCATGTCGGCCTGTCGCGCCAATCGGCCTATGCGCTCCGCCGCCGCGCGCCCAACTCGGTCTTCGCGATCGGCTGGGATGTGGCGATCCACATGGCGCGCCAGGCGCTGCTCGACGAAGCGACCGAGCGCGCCTTCCAGGGCCGCGAGGTGCCGGTCTGGTATCATGGCGAGCAGGTCGGCAAGCGCATCGTCCACAATGACCGGCTGCTGATCTTCCTGCTCGGCCAGCGGCGCGAGCCGCTCCACCCCGCGCTCGACGCGCGCGAGCTGACGCATCTCTTCCCGGCGATGCTCCGCGTGGTCGACACTATCCTGCCCCCCGCGTTCAGCGCCGAGCGCATCGCCGAGCTGACGGGCGAGGACGATTTCGGATGAGCAGGTTTTTTCGCAATACCGGTGTCAACCGTGTCAACCGCCGCGATCCTCCGCGATCGGCCCGCGCCCCCTCACCCCCGCCCGTCCCGCCCGTACACATCGTCGCGAAACGCCACCCCGCGATCGGTCGCCGCGGCGGTGATATAGGTCAGATACACCGGCACCTGCACCGGCAGCGCCACCGCCTGCTCGGGTTCCTTCGAAGCGGCCCCCAGCGGCTTCTGCAGCAGCCATTTGCCCAGCGCATCCGCATCCTCCAGCCGGATGCAGCCGTTGCTGAAATGCCGGTCGTCCTTCTTCAGCAGGTCGCGCACCGGCGTATCGTGGAGATAGATGCCGTCGCGATTGGGGAAGAGGAACTTGACCTTGCCCATCGAATTGGCCCCGCCGGGCAGCTCGCGCAGCCGGACCTCCTCCTTGCCCGCCGCCACCGCCCGCCAGTCGATCTGCCCGGGCTCGATCCTGCGCGGGTTCGCGCCCCAGTCCGACAGCGCCTCCATATGCAGCGAATCCAGCGTCCGCCCCGCCAGCACCTTGGCCGCGATGCTCTTGCGCACGAGATAGTCCGGCACGTTCCAATAGGGGTTGAGGATCGCCCATTGCAGCGTCCCCGCCAGCATCGGCGTCTGCGTCTCGGCCGCGCCCACCACGACGCGCATCGTGCCCACCTGCCGCCCCGCCTCGTAATACCAGAGCCGGCCGGACGAGGCGTCGACCACGACATGCCGGGTCCACGGCCCCGGCAGCAGCCGCGCGCGATCGAGGTTGCGGCGCAGCCGGGCCATCTCCTCCCCCGACGCACCCTGCTTGCGCGCCGCCGCCGTCAGCTTGCGCAGCCGGACATATTGGTCGCTCATCCAGTCCATGCCCGCCACATAATCGTCGAACGACTTGGGAAAGGCGGCCGCGCGCAGCACCGTCTCGACGCCCGGCTTCTTCGGCTTCAGCCGCTTGTCGGCATAGGTCATCCGCGCGGCCCGCGCGCCGCGCTGGTCGCGCACATAGCGGGCGAAGGCGGCGGAGAGCGCCAGCTCGGCGCGGGCGGCCGGCTGCGCATCGCCGCCCCGCGCGGCGGCGATCGCCGCGCGCAGCCCGTCGACGTCATAGGGCTTCAGCCCGTCGAGCTCGGCCGTGGCGAGGAAGCCGATCAGCCTGTCCGCCGCCGGCCCGGCCTTGCCGCCGGACACCCAGAGCGGGCGATATCCCCGCGCCGCGTAGAAGCGCCTGAGCGCACCCCCCGCCTCCGCCCGGATGGCGATCACAATCGAATCCTCCGCCACGGCGCCCACGCGCACGGCCGGCGCCGCCTGGGCGACGGTCGGGGACACGCACAACGCGATAAGGGCAGAGGCAAGGACGAGGGGAATGCGACGCCGCCGCATTCCCCGGGGCAAGGCGATCAGCCCCGTTCCCCCGCCCGGGTCGGCGCAGGCGGACGCTGCGGCAGCGGCGGGGCGGCGTTGGGATGATAGATGCCGTCGGACGTGTAATAGCCGTCGATGATCCCGTCGCCGTCGCGGTCGGCGGCGGTGCTGCCGGGCACCGCTCCGGGCGGTGGCGGCGGCGGGGCGTAGGCGAGCTCCTCTTCCTTCCTGGCGCAGGCGGCCAGCGTCACGGCGCCGAGACCCACCAGCATTATCGTTCTGATACGCATTTACATAACCTCCCTTGTCACGCGGCCGGAACAAGGGCCGCGGGCAATCGCCCCAACGCACGAAAACGCCGAGGTTGCGGGGCGGGTCGCGGTTCAGCGACAAGCCGTGCCGCACCCGCGCCGATTGGTTACTGCATCGATAACCATGAAGTCCGGGCCGGCGCGCGCGGGGCTGGATTCCGCCCCCGCCGGATCCTAACATCCCCCGGCCATGCCCCACCTCCCCACCCACCCGGCCCATCTCGGCCTCGGCGCCACCGCCATCGCGGAACCCGAGTTCACCGGCGCGGAGGAGTGGTACCTGGCCTACACCACCCGCCACGAAGCCGACGGCGTCGAGGGCCGCCTCGTCTCCCAATTCAGCTTCTCGGAAAGCTGGACCTCGTGGGAGGTCCATCCCCACGGCGCGGAGATGGTGATCTGCACCGCCGGCAGCCTCACGCTCCACCAGGAGCATCCCGACGGCACCGCCGAAACCGTCACCCTCCACCCCGGCGACTACGCCATCAATCCGCCCGGCACCTGGCACACGGCAGACGTCGCGCCGGGCGTCACGGCCACCGCGATCTTCATCACGCCGGGCCTCGGCACCGATCACCGCCCGCGCTGAACCCTATTCGCCATTCGCGCGTTTCGGCGAAGCCGGCACACTCCGCGCCGGGTTCAGGAGACACCCAAATGAGCATCTTCGGCAAGATCAAGGACGCCATCTTCGGCCACAAGG
>NZ_JAAVVE010000063.1 GCF_018449795.1 Sphingomonas sp. dw_22 | reverse complement strand
CCTCCCCCCCCCCCCCCACCCCCCCCCCCCCCCCCCCCGCCGGCGCGCGGGGGGGGGCCTTTCCCCTGCGTGTGTTTCTTTGTTCGTTGGGCGGGACGGCCAGCGGCTGTTGCGTTTTCTCACTACCACTCCCCCGGGGGGGGGGGCCGGGCCCGGCGCGGAGGGGGGGGGGGGGGGGGGCCCCGCTCTCCACCAGATTCAGCCCTCGCGGTTGGCGGGCCCCCTCCACCATGCTGCGCATGGTCCCCCTCCCCGTTCCGGGGAGGAACTTTGGTTACGAAAGCGTCGGCACGCCGTCCACGCGGCGCGGCACGCCCGCGTCGCCGTCGCGCAGCTCCGCCGGCAGCAGCGCGGCGGGCAGATCCTGATAGCTCACCGGCCGCAGGAAGCGGTCGATCGCCAGCGTGCCGACCGAAGTGCTGCGCCCGTCCGAAGTCGACGGATAGGGTCCGCCATGAACCATCGCGTCGGTCACCTCGACGCCCGTCGGCCAGCCATTGGCGAGGATGCGACCCACCAGCCGCTCCAGGAGCGGCAGCAGCTTGCCCGCAACCTCGATATCGGCATCGTCGAGATGCAGCGTCGCGGTAAGCTGGCCTTCGAGCAGCGCGACGACCTTCAGCATCTCCTCGATATCGGCGCAGCGCACCAGCAGCGAGGTCGCACCGAACACTTCCTCGGCATGGCTCGGATCGGCGATGAAATCGGCGCCGGTCATCGTGAACAGCGCACCCTGGCCGCTAGTCGGGCCGTCGGCTTCCTTGCCCTCGGCGAGCAGCTTGATCGCCGGCGCCGAGGCCCAGCGGGCGACGCCGCTCTGATAGGCCTTGTGGATGCCGGGTGTCAGCATCGTCTGCGGCACGGCGCAGGTCATCGATTCCGACGCGGCGGTCACGAAGCGATCGAGCGCAGGGCCTTCGAGCGCCAGCACCAGGCCGGGATTGGTGCAGAACTGCCCCGCCCCCATCGTCACCGAGCCGACATAGGCCGCGCCCAGCGCCTCGGCCCGCGCCTCGAGCGCGGCGGGGAGCAGGAACACCGGATTGATGCTGCTCATCTCGGCATAGACGGGGATCGGCACCGGCCGGCCCTGCGCCAGCTTCACCAGCGCCAGGCCGCCGCCGCGCGAGCCGGTGAAGCCCACCGCCTTGATGCGGGGATCGGTCACCAGCGCCTCGCCCAGCGCATTGCTGGTGCCGTTGACCAGCGAGAACACGCCCTCGGGCATACCGGTCGCCGCCGCCGCGCGCGCAATCGCGCCCGCGATCAGCTCGGACGTGCCGGGATGCGCCGGATGGCCCTTCACCACCACCGGGCAACCGGCGGCCAGCGCCGAGGCGGTGTCGCCGCCCGCGGTCGAGAACGCGAGCGGGAAGTTGGACGCGCCGAACACCGCGACCGGGCCGAGCGGGATCATGCGCAGGCGCAGGTCGGGCTTGGGCGGGGTACGCTGCGGATTGGCGTGATCGACCCGGGCGCGCAGATATTCGCCGAGCCGCAGCTCCTTGGCGAACAGGCGGAGCTGGTTGGCGGTGCGGCCGCGCTCGCCGGTCAGCCGCGCCTGGGGCAGGCCGCTTTCCTGCATCGCGCGCTCGACCAGTGCGTCGCCCAGCGCCTCGATCTCGTCGGCGATCGTCTCCAGGAACTTGGCGCGCGTCTCGCGCGGCAGCGCCGAATAGGCCGGGAACGCAGCCTCGGCGGCGGCGCAGGCGGCGGCGACGTCCTCGGCGGTTGCCACGGTGAAGCTCGGCTCGATCGGCGCGCCGGTGGCGGCTGCGATCGCCTTGAAGCTCTCGTCATGCTTCACACGCTTCGCAGCGATGAACAATTCCCCGGTCAGCGCCATGTCTGCTCTCCCATTGGTTTAAAAGTTAGCGGTAACATTCGTGCGGGATCTAGGCGCGCGAGGCTCCAGGTTCAATCCTCAGCAGCACGCGCTGATCGGTCCGCGCTGGCCGCCCGGATGGCGGGCTTCCATCGTGTCGCTGAAGCCGCGATCGACCAGCTTGGCCATCGAATCATGCGCGCCCTGCGCATCCCGCTCGGCGATCGCTTCGAACACGGCGAGATGGACTGGCAGCGCGTCGTGCGGCGCGGGCAGGCGATGCTGCTTGAAGGCCGTGGTGATCGCGATCGCCGCGGCGACGCCGCTGGTCAGCGAGACGATGAAATCGTTGCCCGAGGCTTCGAGCAGCGCCGAATGGAAGGATTCGTCGCAGCGCCGGCCGATCTCGGTGGCGAAGCCGTGCTGGGCGACACCGTCCAGCCCCGCCTTCATCCGCGCGAGCTGCTCGTCGGTGCGCCGCATCGCCGCCAGCCGCGCCGCATCGGGCTCGACGATGCGGCGCAGCTCGAACAGGCTGGCGATCAGCTCCTCGTCGGGCTCGTTGGTGAAGATCCAGCCGAGCACGTCGGGATCGAGCAGATGCCATTCGCTGCGCGGGGAAACCTGGGTGCCGATCTTCGGGCGCGAATGGACCAGGCCCTTGGCGGCCAGGATACGGATCGCCTCGCGATAGGCGGTGCGCGACACGTTGAACTGGATGCTGGCGGCGATCTCGCCCTCCAGTATCTCGCCGGGCTTGAGCACGCCCGAGACGATGCGGATGCCCAGATCGCGCGCGACCGTGCCGTGCAGGCGCAGCGAACGCGGACGCGGCGTGCGCCGGCGCGGCTTTCTGGCGGTGGCTTGGGGCTGGGCGGCGGTCATCCGGCTCCTCGATGGCCCGGCAGCAGTGGCGGAGACGGAGGGATTCGAACCCTCGGTAGGAGTAATCCCCCTACGGCGGTTTAGCAAACCGCTGGTTTCAGCCACTCACCCACGTCTCCGGAAAAGGGCCTGAGGCGCTGCGCTATAGCGACGGTGTTCGCATGGATCAACGGAAGAACCGCTTGAGCGCGAAATCGACTCGGGTCGTCGTCCGTTCATTGCCGGGACAGGGAGCAAAGCCTAGCGTCAGAGGTGAATTCTAGGGTGTGGGGTAGGCTGGCTGATGCGTGTCGGGGTTTGGATGCTGTGGGCTGCGGCCGCGGCGCTCGCAGCGGGCACCGTGCCCGCATCCGCGCAGATCACCACGGTCGATCCCAACACGACGATCGATTCGGACCTGCAGGCGCCGCCCCCGGTCCAGGATTCCAATGTCCCGGCCGATCAGGGCCCCTATCGCGACGCCCCCCCTGCCGAGGCCGCGCCGCAGGCGGAAGCCGCGCCAGGCGCACCCGCCACCGCGACAGGCGCGCCCGCCCCTGCCGCGGATGCCCGCACCCAGGCGACCGATACCTTCCAGAAGGACGACCTGCTCGCCGCCGCCGAGGGCGTGTTCGGCAAGGGCGCCTCGGGCCTGGCCGGTATCATCGAGAACATCCTGAAGGATCAGGGCGAGCCCAACGCCTATATCGCCGGCAACGAGGGCTCAGGCGCGATCGGCGTGGGGCTGCGCTATGGCTCGGGCCAGATGTTCCACAAGGTGGAGGGCCAGCGGAAAGTCTATTGGACGGGGCCGTCGATCGGGTTCGATCTGGGCGGCGACGCCAACAAGGTCTTCGTGCTGGTCTATAATCTCTACGACAGCCAGGATCTCTACAAGCGCTTCCCCCAGGGCGAAGGCCATGTCTATTTCGTGGGAGGCTTCTCGGCCAGCTATCTGCGCCGCGGAGACGTGGTGTTGATCCCGGTGCGGCTCGGCGTAGGCTGGCGGCTGGGCGTCAATGCCGGCTATATGAAGTTCAGCGAAAAGCGCCGCATCGTTCCGTTCTGAGACGAATCCCGTTCCGGATCCGCGACTTGGTGCGGAACCCCGCGCCTGCACGACCGTTGTTTCCTGCTTAGCCGGGAACCGCGACGATTGGCGGTTGTGGGGATTGGATGATCTCTGAAAGCAGCAATAGCAAAGTGGCGCAGCCGCGCATCGATCTGCTGGTCCAGAGCATCACCGACTATGCCATCTACATGCTGGATCCCACCGGCGTCGTGATGAGCTGGAATGCCGGCGCCGAGCGTTTCAAGGGCTATCGCGCCGAGGAGATCGTCGGCCAGCATTTCTCGCGCTTCTATACCGAGGAAGACCGCCACGCCGGGGTGCCGGACAGCGTATTGGCCGCCGCGCGCCAAGGGCGTTTCGAGGCCGAGGGCTGGCGCGTGCGCAAGGACGGTACCCGCTTCTGGGCGAACGTCGTCATCGACTCCATCCGCGAGGCCGACGGCACGCTGATCGGCTTCGCCAAGGTGACGCGCGACCTGACCGAGCGCCGCGCGGCGGAGGAAGCGCTTCGCCGCAGCGAGGAGCGCTTCCGCCTGCTCGTCCAGAGCGTGACCGACTATGCGATCTACATGCTCGATCCCGACGGTCACGTGGCGAGCTGGAATGCCGGGGCGGAGCGCTTCAAGGGCTATCGCGCCGAGGAGATCCTCGGCGAACATTTCTCACGCTTCTACACCGAGGAGGATCGCGGGACCGACCTGCCGGCCAGGGCGCTGGAGATCGTCCGCACCCAGGGAAGATACGAGGCGGAGGGCGTGCGCGTGCGCAAGGACGGCACGCGCTTCTGGGCCAGCGTGGTCATCGATCCGGTGCGCGACGGCCGCGGCGCGCTGATCGGATTCGCCAAGATCACCCGCGACCTGACCGAGCGCCGTCAGTCCCAGCTCGCCCTCGAACAGGCGCAGGAGGCGTTTTTCCAGTCGCAGAAGATGGAATCGATCGGCAAGCTCACCGGCGGCGTCGCGCATGATTTCAACAATCTGCTCGCGGTGGTCATCGGCAGCCTGGATCTCGCGCAGCGCCACATGGCCAATGGCGCGGACATCACGCGCTTCATCGACAATGCCCGGGAAGCCGCCGAGCGCGGCGCCACGCTCACGCAGCGCATGCTCGCCTTTGCGCGGCGGCAGGAACTGCGGCTCGAGACCGTCGATGCCATGGCACTGGTGCACGGAATGGCCGAGCTGCTCCAGCGGACGATCGGCGCCGGCGTCGCGATCGACGCGCAGTTTCCGCTGATGCTGCGGCCCGTGCGCGCGGATCCGGCCCAGCTCGAGCTGGCCTTGCTGAACCTGGCGGTCAACGCCCGCGACGCGATGCCCCAGGGTGGGCAGATCGTCATCGCCGCGCGCGAGGAGGAAGTGGCCGACCCCGGCGAGCTGGCAACCGGGAGCTATGTCTGCCTGTCCGTCCGCGACAGCGGCGAGGGCATGGACGACGCGACGCTGGCGCGCGCGATGGAACCGTTCTTCACCACCAAGGGCGTGGGACGCGGCACCGGCCTGGGCCTGTCGATGGTGCACGGCTTTGCCGAGCAATGCGGCGGCAGGCTCCGCCTGAAAAGCAAGTGCGGCGAAGGCACGACGGTCGAGCTGTGGCTGCCGATCTCGCGCGACGGGCTGACCGCCCGGCCGGAAGCCGAAGCCGCTCCGCCGGTTCCGGCATTGGCCGGATTGGCGATCCTCGCCGTCGATGACGATCCCCTGGTGCTCAACAACACCGCGGCGATGCTGGAGGACATCGGTCACCACGTATTCCAAGCGAGCTCCGGCCGGCAGGCGCTCCAGATGCTGCACCAGGAAAAGATCGACCTGCTCATCACCGACTATGCAATGCCGGAAATGACCGGCGCCCAGCTCGTCGAGGCCACGCACGCGGGATGGCCCGAACTGCCGATGCTGATGGTGTCCGGCTATGCCGAGCTGCCCGAAGGCGCCGCGCTGGGCATCCCGCGCCTTGCCAAGCCGTTCCGTCAGGAGCAACTGACCCACGCCGTGCTGGATGCGGTCGGTATCGAGCGACGGCAGGGCCGGATTCTCACCTTCCGCGCGCGCTAGGTCTCGAACCGCCGGGCGAGCTGCTCCAGGCTCAGCCTGGCACCTTCCGCATTGTCGGCGGGCCGAAGCCCGGGCGGCAGATCCTCGAACAGCAGCGTGACTTCGGTAGCGTCATCGCGCGGATCGAAGGTGGCGGTCATCGTCATCTCACCGTGGAACCGGGGATCGGCGCTCACGAAGCGGATCGCCTCGACGATGCGCGCCGGCGGCGTCAACTCCACGAAGCGCACCTCCACCGCATCCTCCCGGTCGGCAGTCTTGCCGCGGAAATCGCGTTCGTCTTCGGGGTAGAAGAGCGACATCCGGTATCCGCCGCCCACCCGGCCGTCAAAACTATGGATACGCCCCGTCATCCGCGCGGGCGGCAGCCATTCGACCAACGCCTCGGGATCGAGGAACGCGGCATATAGCGCCTCCGGCCGCGCTCGGATCACCCGCGAGTTGCGGGTCGTGCTCATCCGAACTCGACAGCCTCGAACCGTATCGGCCGGCCTGTCGCGGCGTTGGCGAGCCCGCCGTCCCACATCACGCGATCGCCGCGCACGATGGTCCCCATCGGCTTGCCGGTCAGCGCCATGCCGGTGAAGGGCGACCAGCCGCATTTCGACGCCAGCCAGCTCTCCTCGACGGTCCAGCGCGCCTTCAAATCGACGATGCTGAAATCGGCGTCGTAACCGACCGCGATCCGCCCCTTGCCGACGATGCCGAACACACGCTGCGGCCCCGCGCTAGTCATGTCGATCAGCCGCTGCAGCGTCATCCGCCCTTCGGCGACATGGTTGAGCATCAGCGGCAGCAGCGTCTGGACGCCCGGCATGCCGCTCGGGCTCCTGGGATATTCCTGCGCCTTCTCTTCGCGGGTGTGCGGCGCATGGTCCGATCCGATGACGTCGGGCACGCCCTGCGCCAGCCAGCGCCACAGCCCGTCGCGATGCGCGCCCGAGCGGATCGGCGGGTTCATCTGCGCGAAGGTGCCCAGCCGCGGATAGGCGTCCTCGCCCGCCAGCGTCAGATGCTGCGGCGTGACCTCGCAGGTCGCGATGTCCTTGTTCCTGCCCAGCAGTTCCAGCTCGGCGGGCGTGGTGACATGCAGCACATGGATCCGCCGCCGCGCCTCGCGCGCCAGCCGCAGGATACGCGTCGTGGCGAGCAGCGCGCTCTCGTCGTCGCGCCACACCGGATGCGAGGAGGGATCGCCCGCGACGCGCTCTCCCAGCCGCGCATTCATCCGCGCCTCGTCCTCGGCATGCACCGCCACGCGCCGCTTGCCCGAGGCAAGCACCCGCGCCAGCGCCGGATCCTCGGCGACGAGCAGATCGCCGGTCGACGCCCCCATGAAGATCTTGACGCCAGCCGTGCCGGGCAGGCGCTCGAGCTCGGCCAGCGCCTCCGCATTGGCGGTCGTGGCGCCCACATAGAAAGCGTGGTCACACCACATCCGGTCCTTCGCCCGCGCGAGCTTGTCGGCAACCGCATCGGCGCTGTCGGTATTGGGCTTGGTGTTCGGCATCTCGAACACCGCCGTCACGCCGCCCAGCACGGCCGCGCGGCTACCGCTTTCCAGATCTTCCTTGGCCTCAAGCCCGGGCTCGCGGAAATGGACCTGCGTGTCGATCACGCCCGACAATATGTCGAGCCCGGTACAGTCGATCGTTTCGCCGGCATCGCCGACATCCCCGATCGCCACGATCCGCCCGCCGGACACGCCGATAGCCACTTCCGCCGGTCCACCCGGCAGATGTACTCGGCCACCCGTCAGCTTGAGATCGACGCTCGCCATATCCGCCTCTTCCGTCCCGTGTCCCGGCCTCCTACCTGTTCGTCATGACCGATACCACCCCCGGCACCTGGCTTGCCGATCGCGCGCTGCTCCGGCTCTCGGGCGAAGACGTTCGCGGCTTCCTCCAGGGCCTGCTGACGCAGGACATGGCCCTGGTCGCGCCGGGGACGCCGCAATGGGCCGGCCTGCTCTCGCCACAGGGCAAGGCATTGTTCGATTTCATCCTGTGGGCGGAGGAGGACGCGATCCTCATCGACTGCGAGGCCGATCAGCGCGAAGCGCTTACCCGCCGGCTGGCGATCTATCGCCTGCGGCGGAAGATCGCGATCGAGCCGGTCGAAGGCGCAGTCCACTGGTCGCGCGACGGCAATCGGGGCACGCCCGATCCGCGGCTGGCGTCGCTCGGCCATCGCTGGCTCGATCGATCGGACGACAAGCCCGCCACCGAATGGCTGGCCCATCGCCTTGCGCTCGGCGTGACGGAAGGCGTCGCGGAACTCGGCCAGGACAAGACCCTGTGGCTCGAATGCAACGCCGCCGAGCTGGGCGGCGTCAGCTTCGCCAAGGGTTGCTATGTCGGCCAGGAAAATACGGCGCGCATGCACTATCGCGCAAAGGTGAATCGCCGCCTGGTCGTGGCGCCGCTGGGAGAGACGGGAGACCGCACGCGTGTGGTTTATCCGGAACTAGCCCTGATGGTCGAATTGCGCCGGATCGAGGCGCTCGGCGATGCTTTCGTTCCCGACTGGCTCGACGCCGCGCTGAAAGCGGACACGACCGCAGGCTGAGCCGGAGATCCACGACCAAACACGCCGGCTCGCACATCGCCAGGATCAAGCCTCCGGAAGGAAGAGCAGCACTAGTCGGCCACGAGCGACTCGATCGTCGCGCCTTCGCGTCGTCGCGCGAAGCCGCAACGAGGCAACGAGGCAACGAGGCAACGAGGCAACGAGGCAACGAGGCAACGAGGATCGCGCCCCGCACCGGCACGACCTGCAATCATCAAAACCGAAGAAAAAGGGAGGCCGGTCACCCGGCCTCCCCAATTTCTCAGTCGCGACGGACTGGCCGGGCTTAGTTGCCCGAGCCGGGCCCGTAGGTGACTTCCACGCGGCGGTTCTGCAGCTCGCGCACACCGTCGGCGGTGTCGACGCGCGGGCGGCTTTCGCCGAACGCTTCGGTCGAGATCACCGTCTCCGGAATGCTGCGGGCAGTGAAGTAAGCCTTCACCGAGTCCGCACGGCGCTGCGACAGGCCGACATTGTAGCTCGCCGAACCCGAACGGTCGGCGTGGCCCGCCAGCATCACATTTGCGTTGCCGCAATTCTGATAGTTGCTGATGGCGTTGTCGAGGATGCTCGCGGCCTCCGGCGTGATGTCCGACTTATCCCAGTCGAAGAACACGATGTACGGTCCGGGGGTGCACTGCACGACTTCCGGGGTCGGCGTCGGGGTCGGCTCCGGCGTATAGACCGGGGTCGGCTCCGGCGTCGGGGCCGGCTCCGGCGCCACTACCGGGGCAGGCGCACCGAAGTTGAAGACCAAGCCGCCCATGATGCTGTGCGAACGGAAACGCTCGTGAACGTCGCGGCCCAGCGTATCGCGCAGCTCGACACCCGGGGCGTTGAAGAAGCGATACTTGAGCGAAACGTCGATCTTGTCCGACAGCGGCGCACGGATGCCCGCGATCGCCTGCCAGGCAACGACCGTATCCGAGTCGTCCAGGAAGTTGCCATTGGTGTTCAGACCAATGCGCTCCTTGACGCGCGCAACGCCGAGGCCCGGGCCGATAAAGCCCTGGACGCCGTCATCGTCGCCGAAGTCCCACAGGCCATTGACCATGAAGCTCAGCGCCGTGGACGTGCCGCCGGCATAGCCATAGTTACCCGCGGCGGCGATGGCATTGCCGCCGGCACCGGTCACATAGGGCGTGCCGACAGTCGAGTTGTATCCCGACACGTTCGCCTTGCGATACCCGACCTCGGCCTCGAGACGGAACACGCCAAGGTCATAGCCGACGACGCCATCGACGTCCCAGCCTGCCTTGTGATCGGCCTTCGCGGCATCTTCCGCGAGGCCGATGTCGAACTTGATGTCTTCGACGAGCATTGCGCCACCTTCGACGCCCACATACCACGAGTTATCGCGGGCGAGGGCGGGCGTGCTCAGAGCGGTTGTCGCAAGTGCCAAAGTTACGGCCAGCTTCCGCATCATAATCCCCTTTCTTGATTGTCCATCGGACAGCGCAAACTCACTACCGAAACGAAAGTTTCCGCGCAAGCGCACAAATCAAGGGACTGTTGCATGAACGTCACAGTTTCAGATCGTATCGACCAGTCCGTGTTCGCGTAATGCTTCCAGCACCGCCATGATCGCGGCCCGCGCTTCGGTATCAACCGTCGTGCCGCCTGCAGGTTCCGCAATCGCCGAAACGCGCGGCCCCACGACCTGCCGGCCCTCGACGATCAGGCGGCCATAACTTCGGCCAACCACCCATTCTCCTTCGGAGAACAAGGCAAAGGCCTGATCTGCTACGACCCAGAGCCGCATGCCCTCGAAGGGTGCGAGGAATCGCCAGCCGCCTTCGGTCCAGCCCGCCACTTCGCCCGCATGGCCGGCCCAGGCGCCTTCCGGCGCCGCGCCCAGGATCCAATTGCCACCGGTCACCGGGTCGGCGGGTGGCATGTTCGCACCTGCGGCAACGGCGGCGCCCTGCACGGCGATATCGAGCCGTGCCGTCGCATAGAAGTGGACGAGCGGCTTGTTGCTGTACGGATCGCGCAGGATCATGCGTCTCCCCGAGCTCGGCGATCAGATCAGATAGCCGGCCTTGAAGTTGCCAACTGAAGGGTCGAAAATGATGAGCGAACCACGAAAGGAATGATCTGGAGCCCCCGTCCGAGCGAACTCGCCAGGCACCTACGAAAGAGTACTTGCGGATCCCTTGCCGCAGGCATAGATGCAGGATGATTGCGGATCTTTTCTCATGTTATGTAAATAAGTACTGGATCACTTGAAGATCTTTTTTATGATCAGCTCAAGAGCACGTAGGTTGTTATACATTTGCGGCGTGACGGATGAGCCGTCATATAGCTTGCGCGCAATTTTTCATATCTTCTTATTCTTATTCATGTCGATATGATCCGGGCAATACATTATCTATACTCCGCATGCCGGGCGCAGTATAATCAACTCTATGAGGCACCTTCTGTTTTAACTAGCGGAGTAACTTGGTGACATGGAAGTCATACACTCCTTGAGAACGCTTGGACTCTCAGCCAATCTCGTTGCCGTAAGTCCCACTCATTCGGCGATGAGCCAGCGCAGGTGATTGGCGTCTCTCAGCCAGAGGATACCGCCAAGGGGTCAATGGCCTTTCGCCACCGCACCCATTATGGCTACAGCCCTCTGCGTCACGTTTCAATCGTGACGATTGCTCAGAGCATGCCGGCTGACAGCAGTCTGCCAACTATCGTGCTTCCAGACGGCACCTTCTGCGTTGAGCTGCAGAAATTCTTCAGACCACCTCGCTACATGGGTCGCTCCGGCAGCTGGCGGCGCTTACATGCGGATGGGGTCGCGCTCTTCTACGATTACTATTGCGCTAGGGTCGGAATGGAGGCCGAAGTCGGTAGGTCCGCGATGCACCCACTCGCGAACTTCGCTGAGGCCCTGGTTTATGGCACCGTCAACGGATCTGGCGGCGATAAGACGGGCCTATATTGGCCTACGCATACTTGCGTCCCGGGCAAGCGCGCTACTATCTAGTATCTAGCGGTGCGGACTTTTTGCCGGTTCCTTTTCGAAAACAGCGGCCTCGCGGTCTTCGACGAACGCGATCGGACTCGAACTACGATCGTACGCGCATTGTAGATGCCCCGTATCCGCCATGTACACCGTTCACGGCCTGAGAGTTGCTGGTATTACGGCATTCATCGAGGCAGGTGTGCCGGCTCCCATCATCGCCGAGTTCATTGCCGGTCACCTAACCGTGGTCATGACGCCCTACTACTAGAAACCAAGTCCCGTGAGCATCAATCAGCTAATCGGGCAGGCTATAAATCAGCTTTCGATAGATAAGACAGAAGGCACCGTCGGTGAGGCCAAGTTCGAGGACATCCGTCGATGCTTGGTACGCGACCGGTCCGGCTTGATCATCTCGGCCGCCGATGAGAGCCCCCAGCAGTGGGCTATCTTGCGCACAATACAACAGAGCGGCGCGCCTAAGGGCATAATGACGCGCAATCAGACGATTGGCGCTGACGCGCGCCCCTCGTCGCGGTAATTGGCGCTACAATGGACGGCGATCTGCACAGGCGAATCGGGAAGCTCTCCCCCAGGCAGATCGAGTGTCTGAGGCTTTCACCATTCATGCCGGCAAAGGCGATTGCGCAAGAGCTGGGCATCTCCGTTTCCACGGTCAACAGCTACCTTGCCGAGGCCAAGGCCACTTTGGGCGCCCGAGACCGAAAGCATGCCACTTCGATCCTGTTCGAGCACGATCGATCCACCCCCTCGATTTCAACGGGTGAAACTGAACGGGTAGCCGTGCAGCCGGATCCCAAGGCACCGATCGGTTCGCAGCACGACGACAGCTACGACCTTGACGACACATCTACGGTGCTCCGTGACACAGCCGCAGGCAGCTTCATGGGTCTCTCGTTTGATGGTGCTCCGCTTCAGCCGCGGAGCGGCCGGCAGATCGTACTGTCTCCGCTAGATCGACTGGCCATGATGATCGGATTACTGATCGGAGTGACTATCGCGCTAGGGGTTCTCGTCGTGGCTGCACGGGGACTCTCAGTCATATTCTGGGAGACCCCGCTGTAAACGTAGCAACACGGGGAGCACCTATGTCGAATGATACCATCAGCGCGGCTACGACGGTCGCGATGGATCTTCTTGCCACCGAAACGCAGTTCGATTCGATCATCGCGAATCTAGGCCGGCTTCAGTCCGGCATCACTGTCACGAGCGCGGCGGCCAATCTGCCCTTCATGACAACGCAGGGGTCACTCAGCGATGCCGCAGAAGCAATGACTCTCGTCATCAAGGCCCGACATCACATCGCTCGCCTCCATGACCGACTGCGCGAGGTAAGCGAGCAGCATTCGATCAAGGCGCATGGCGATATTTACCCCTGCCCGGGCGACCAACGGCCGCCCAGCGGGGAGCTTCTCGATCTGCGCCGCGCAGCCTAATGAGGCTTGACGGGGCTCCGGGAACGTGGCCCCGTCTTTCCCGTGTGGCACGTCTACCTCTATCTGACATTGCTGGTATTATGTACCGGATACGCCTTCTTGGCTGGTGGCGCGCCCGAACGGTGGGCGGCTGCCCTGATCCTTATGGCGGTGGTCGGCTCACTGCTCGTCGGGCCGATCCATCTGGTCCATTTCCACTCCCTGGAGGTGGACCTGTTCATGGTCGACACAGCATTCTTTCTTGGCGTCGCTCTTTTGGCACTTGTCGCGAATCGATGGTGGCCAATGGCGATGGCGGCGTTCGAGGGGTTTGCTGTGCTCGCGCATGTGGGGGTGTCGCTAAGTCCCGGGAGCTTCGTGCCCAAGGTCTATGCTGTGGCGAGTGCGTTCTCGGCCTATCCGACGTTGCTGATCCTCACGATCGGAACCTATCGCCATCGCCGGCGGCTGGCGCGGCTGGGGACGGACTTGTCCTGGAGCATCTCCTGGCTCCGTTTCTGGGGGCCGCAGCAAGCGCCCAATCCGATGCATTGATTGCAGCGCACGGAAGCTTGCGTGGAATCCTGATCGGGCGCCCGGCAGCGCTAAGCAAGAACGGGACAGCCCCAGCAGTAGCGGCCTATCTATCCTGGCTAAGGCGCGCCGTAATCAGGACCAATCGCGGCGCCCTTATCGATCGACCACTGATTTCCACCATGGGGGCAGTAATCGACTACCTATCGCTCGTATCGATAGACGAGCGGCGGGAATTCCTTCGTGTGATGTTCCTCACCGATGGCCATCGCCTGCTCGCCGACGAGATCATGAACTTCGGCGATACCGCCGAGGTTGCCGTCTATCCGAGGCAGATCGCCGTTCGCGCACTCGACCTCGGGGCTACCAGCCTGATCCTCGTGCATAATCATCCGTCTGGCGACCCAACCCCAAGCCGCGGCGATATCGAAGTCACGCGAAAAATCCAGCATGCATGCGACGGCCTGGGGGTTCGAGTCCTGGACCATCTCGTGTTTGCGCGCGAAGGATGGACGAGTCTCCATCAAGCTGGCTTGATCTAATCGTCCAATGGCCAAGGTGATTGGCGCTGACGCAGGATGGTCTGGGATTCTTCCAGGCGGTCAAGGGCGAGTTGCAAATGGGGAACGACCATTCCGCGACCCAGGCGATCACAAAGGGCGATAGCTTCGGAAATCAGCGCCCTGGCGCGGGCCGCATCGTCACTCTCAATCATCAAGGTACTATTGGCGACGGCTGCGGGAAATTAAAGCAGCGATGTGATCGAGGCGGTAAGGGCAGAGACCATGAGCATCATAACTAGGGCCGCGTCGACCTCCAAAGCGGCCGGAGGGCGCGGCTTCATTGCGCCGGTCCATTTTGCAGTTACTTGATCCTCGCCGAAATCAACTGCCATGTTGCCATCCCTTCCCGATCTCCGGCAGCCTCCAACGCTGCGATCCAGCTCGAGGCATGCGCGAGCCTTGCCGTGCAGCAGCAGTTGCGCCGCCACCGTCTCGGTCAGCGCCTGCCCGCCCGATCGCGCCGCCACCAGCGCGACCAGCGCCGGATCGCTCCCGGTCAGCACCGTCCCGCCCACGCCCTCGGCCACCAGCTTCACCGCGCGCTGCGCCACCGGATTCTGGCAATAGCCCTCGCGCACCTGCGCCTCATAGGAGCGCGGCCATTCGCCAAGCCCCACAAAGCTCCCGGCACGCGACAAGGGCAGCCGCGCGGCATCCCGCGCGGACTTGCGTCCGAACCATTTCATTGGAATCTCCTCTAAATCCTCCCCGGAACGGGGAGGGGGACCATCGCGCAGCGATGGTGGAGGGGCCGCCGTCGCAGACGGCGGTGCTCCAACGGCCTCCTTATGCCTGGGAGGATCGCCGAGCCCTCTAGCGCCGCGTCCCGAACCAGATCACGTGCCGCGGCCCCTTGCCGTTCTGCCGCGCCCGCACCGCCACTTCCTCCACGAAGAAGTCCGCATCCCGCAGCCGCCGCGCAAACGCGTTGTCCGGCGCCGCGGACCACACCGCCAATATCCCGCCCGGCTTCAGCGCCGCCCGCGCCGTCGCCAGCCCGCGATCCGAATAGAGCCCGTCATTGCCCGGCCGCGTCAGCCCGTCCGGCCCATTGTCGACATCGAGCAGGATCGCGTCATACGTTCCGCGCCCGTCGGCGATCACCGCGCCGACATCGCCCTCGATCACCCGCACCCGCGGATCGTCCAGGCATCCCGCCGCCAGCTCGGCCATCGGCCCCTTCGCCCAGGCGATGATCTTGGGCACCAGCTCGGCCACCGTCACCCGCGCATCCCTGCCCAATACGGCCAGCGCCGCGCGCAGCGTGAAGCCCATCCCGTATCCGCCGATCAGCAGATGCGGCTGCGTCTTCCCCAGCCGCTCCAGCGTCATCACCGCCAGCGCCTCTTCCGAGCCGCTCATCCGGCTGTTCATCAGCTCGTTGCGTTCGAGCACGATCATGAAGTCGCCCCCACGCCGGAACAGCCGCAGCGGCTCGCCGCCCGGCACTTCGGCGGTATCGATCAATTCCCGGGGTGTCATGCCATGCTCCTCATCCATCCCCGTTGCGGTTCCGCGCCGGACAATGCAACGGGAGCCGCACGAAATCACCCGATCGGAAAGGCCGTCCCTTGGAATATACCAACCAGCATTTCGAAGGCGTCACCGTCGCGCTCGACGGCAACACCTATCGCAACTGCAGCTTCCTCAACGTCGTTTTCCAATATTCCGGCGGCCCCCTGGAAATGTCCGATTGCGGGATGGACCGCTTCTCGTTCCAGTTCGGCGGCGATCTCGCCCAGGGGCTCTTCACCCTCTACCAGCTCTTCGGCACCGAGGGCATGCTGAGCATCCTGCGCGGCTTCACCGATCCCAAGCCCGGCGAGGTCACGCTCCCGATCGGCTGACGCCGCTAGCGCCCGCCCTCGGACGAAAGCGCCCGAACCAGTTCGTCCCGGCTCAGCCTGCCGTCGCCGTCGCGATCCTGCGCGGCATAGCCGGCGATCAGCCCGGCGCGCAGCGCATCCCAGCCGCTGCCCTGCCGGCGTTCGGGCGGAAAGGCCGCATCGACCATCGCCGCGATCTCCTGCCGGTCGAGCATGCCGTCATGATCGCGGTCGCTCGCGGCGAAGACCGCCGCCGAGATCACCGCCGCCGGCCGCGCGCCCAGCGCGCAGCCTCCCGTCGCCAGCGCAAGCGCCAGCCCCGCCGCATGCCTGCGTCGCATCATCCTCGTTCTCCCTATCGATTGTTCAGTGCGCGCCCAGCTCCGCCAGGCCGATCGACATCGTGCGGACGACGGCGGCAGCAAAACCCCCACCGTCACCCCGGCCGAAGTGCCGGGGTCCACCCATCCTCTCGCGAGCCCCTCACGCCTCTAGCGGCTCTCCCAGCCTCCCGGTGGACCCCGGCACTTCGGCCGGGGGGACGGAAGGAAGGATAGTGCGTGACGTCCTAACCCGCGCCCCCATCCCCCCCCCCCCCCCGGCCCTCCCCCCCCCGCCCCCCCCCCCCCCACCCCCCACCCCCCACCCCCCCCCCCCCCCCCCCCCCGCCCGTCCCCCCCCCCCCCCCCCCCCCCCCCCCCCCCCCCCC
>NZ_JAAVVE010000062.1 GCF_018449795.1 Sphingomonas sp. dw_22 | reverse complement strand
GGACGTGCGGGCGGCGGAGCGCCGGCTTGCCGCCGCGACGGCGCGGATCGGCGTCGCGACCGCCGATCTCTATCCCCGCATCACGCTGGGCGGATCGGCGGGATCGACCGGCACCGGCTTCGGCGACATCTTCGGCGCGGGGCCGCTGCGCTGGCTGCTCGGCGGGCTGATAAGCTGGAACATCAATCCCGAGCCCGCCCGCGCGCGGATCGCCGCGGCCGAGGCCGGCAGCCAGGAGGCGCTGGCGACGTTCGACGGCACCGTGCTCAAGGCGCTCGAGGAAACCGAGACGGCGCTTTCGGCCTATGCCCATGCGCTCGATCGGCGGACGGCGCTGCAGGCGGCGCTGAACGAGGCCGATGCGGCGGTGAAGATCGCCCGCGCCCGCCAGCGCGAGGGAGACATCGATTCCCTGGCGCTGCTCGACGCCGAGCGCACCTTTGCCGATGCCCAGGCCGATCTGGCGACGGCGGATGCGCAGATCGCCGATGTGCAGGTGAATCTGTTCCGCGCGCTGGGCGGCGGTTGGCAGCCCACCGCGTAGAGTCTGTTTGGAAACGCGCGGAGGAGCGCGTTTCCAGGCGGCACCGGCCCGCTCCCCCACCTGGCCACCCATAATATACTGCCGTTGGGTGGCCGGGTGGGGGAGCGGGCCGGTGCCGCGATGCGCCGACAGGCGCATTCTCAACGGGCTCTGACGAGTCGCGGTTCGGTCATCGCCGAGTCGCGCTACTGAAAAGAAATGGGGCGGGCCTCGCAAGAGACCCGCCCCATTCCTGCGTAACGACTGTGCCGGCCCTGGCCGGCGACAGGCTTTACTTCACGTGCTTCGAGAGATGCTTGTTCATCTCGAACATGGTGACCTTGTCGGCGCCGAAGATCGGCTTCAGGGTCGCGTCGGCCAGGATTTCCCGCTTGTTCGCAGGGTTCTGGAGGTTGTTCTTCTTGATGTATTCCCACATCTTGCTGACAATCTCGCTCCGCGGAAGCGCGGCGGCGCCGGTGATCTTCGCCAGCTCGGGCGAAGGGGTGACCGGCTTGGCGATGCCGCCGCGTGCTTTCGTTTCGGCCATATTCTGTTCTCCTGTTCGTCGCCCGTTACGGGCTATTTCCCTCGTCAGCGCCGCGGGTTGCGAAAGATCCTCCCCCGTTGTCGCTCTCGACGATGTACTGTGGTTCGTGCCCGGATGCACGCACCTGGCACCCCTTTGATCTCGCTAAGGCGCGTCTGTCTAGAGACGACGTGCGCCTCTGCGACGGTTCCGCACGATTTCAGGTTAACATGAACGTCATTTTTGCGGTGGGTTGAGGCGGTTTCCGACGCGTGGGGCCAAAAGGGTTGCGTATCGCGGGCACGGCGCCATGCTGCCGCCGCGGCAGGAAGATGGGAGCGCGCGATGCGGATGCTGGTGCTGGCGGGACTGGTGATGCTGGGCGGCTGCGGCGGGGGCGGGAGGGCCGGCACCAATTATTCGGACCCGCCGCCCATGGCCGAGATCGTCGCCACGCCCAGCCCCAGGTCCATGCCGGCCGAGGATGCGGCCGCCGTCGCCAATGTCGTGGAGGACAGTCCCGCTATCGCCAATATCGACGCCGAGGCGCCCGCCAACGCGATGTAGCGGCGCGGCCCGTCTATATAACGAATATGGCGCATACAGCTTCCCGGTGGACAAATCCGTCGCGTTCGGCCATGAATGCCCGCGTGACGATCGACGCCAGCCTTACCCTGCGACTTATCCGCCCTTAGGGGCAGGTGTCGCGGCGCGCGCGTTCCCCTAAGGGCTTTTCGGACCTTCCTTGCTCCACCGGGCTTGGCTATGCGCCGCCCGTGAACCCTTGAGAGAATCTCGATGTTGCGCGATCCGAGTGTGAAATACCGTCCTTTTCCCCAGGTCGACCTGCCCGACAGGCAATGGCCGAGCCGCACGATCACCAGGGCGCCGCGCTGGCTTTCGACCGACATGCGCGACGGCAACCAGGCGCTGATCGATCCGATGGACGGCGAGAAGAAGCAGCGCTTCTTCGACCTGCTGTGCAAGGTCGGCGTGAAGGAGATCGAAGTCGGCTTCCCCAGCGCGGGCGCGACCGAGTTCGATTTCATCTCCGGACTGGTGCGCGAGGGGAAGATCCCCGACGACGTGATCGTCCAGGTGCTGACGCAGAGCCGCCGCGACCTGATCGAGACCAGCTTCCAGTCGCTCAAGGGCGCGAAGCAGGCGATCGTCCATCTCTACAACGCGGTATCGCCCGCATGGCGGCGGATCGTGTTCGGCATGAGCCGCGACGAGATCCGCGAGATCGCCATCGCCGGCGCCAAGGTGCTGCGCGACGAGGCGGCGAAGCAGCCCGACACCGACTGGCATTTCGAATATTCGCCGGAGACCTTCTCGACCGCCGAGCTCGATTTCTCGGTCGAGGTCTGCGAGGCGGTGATGGAAATCCTGTGCCCGACACCCGAAAGGCCGCTGATCCTCAACCTGCCGGCGACGGTGGAGGCAGCGACGCCCAACATCTATGCCGATCAGATCGAATGGTTCGGGCGCAACATCCGCAACCGGGATTCGGTGGTCATCAGCCTCCACACGCATAACGATCGCGGCACCGGCGTCGCCGCGTCCGAGCTGGGCTTGCTCGCGGGAGCGGATCGTGTCGAGGGCTGCCTGTTCGGCAACGGCGAGCGCACCGGCAATGTCGATCTGGTGACACTGGCGCTCAACATGTACACGCAAGGCATTGATCCGGAGCTGGATTTCTCCGACATCGACCAGGTCATCCAGACGGTGGAATATTGCAACCAGCTCCCCGTCCACCCGCGCCATCCCTATGCGGGCGAGCTGGTGTTCACCGCTTTTTCGGGCAGCCACCAGGACGCGATCAAGAAGGGCTTCACGGCGCAGGAAGCGCGCAACGACCAGTTCTGGGACGTACCCTATCTGCCGATCGACCCCAAGGATCTGGGCCGCGACTATGAGGCGGTGATCCGCGTCAACTCGCAGTCGGGCAAGGGCGGCGTCGCCTGGGTGCTGGAGCAGGACAAGGGCCTCAAGCTGCCCAAGCGGATGCAGGCCGATTTCAGCCGGCATGTGCAGGGGCTGGCGGACGAGACCAGCCGCGAGCTGAACGCCACCGATATCTGGGGCCTGTTCGAGGCGATCTATCTGCCGGGCGCGAGCGACCGAATCACGCTGGTCGATTATGAGGAGACGGGCGCGGCGGGCAGCCGCGTGTTCGTCGGCCGGATCTCGGTGGGCGGCGAGGAGCGCTCGATCTCCGGGCGCGGCAACGGCCTGATCTCGGGTGTGATCGATGCGCTTTCGGGCACGACCGGGCCGGCGCTCGACGTGGTCGATTACAGCGAGCACGCGATCGGCCATGGCGCGGACGCGCAGGCGGCGGCCTATGTCGAGTGCCGCACCAATGACGGGCGCACGGTGTTCGGCGTCGGCGTCGATGCCGATATCGCCACGGCCTCGGTACGGGCGGTGCTCAGCGCGGCGAACCGGGTGGGGTGAAGCACCCCGCCCGGGGCAGGGTCATCAGCTCCGCGATCGTGTGATCTCGCATCCGATGCGCGCATCGGGATAGATGTCGGGCTTCATCGATCGCACGCGCACCTCGCGTACCCGTGCGTCGCGCAGCGCCAGCCGGGCGACTTCCTCGCAGAGCGTCTCCTGTAAGGCGAAATGCCGGTCGGCGACGAGCAGGTGGATGGAATCGCGCAGGAAATCGTAATCGACCACCGCTTCGATCCGGTCTTCCGGCTCGGCTGGGTAGGCGCAGCGCAGCGCGACATCCAGCACCACCCGCTGCGGCGCGGCGCGCTCCACCGCATGGATGCCCAGGCCCATCGTCACTTCGAGCCCTTCGAGGAGGATCGTATAGTCAGCCATGGGGGCGCTCGCGGCCTTCGAACATCACGTCGCCGTCGCGCGGCAGGAAGCGCTGGCCGCAATCGACGAAGACATTCTGCCCGGTGATGCTGCGGCTGGTGAGCAGATGCTCGACCGTCGCGGCGATGTCGTCGAGCGCGACCGGGCGCTGGAGCAGGTTCTGGCGCGCATGCTCGGCGAATTCCTGCTCGCTCTGGTCGAGGCTGGGGAGGGTGAGGCCCGGCGAGACGGCATTGACGCGGATCTTCGGCGCGAGCGCCCGCGCCAGCATCTCGGTCGCGGCGGCGAGCGCGGCCTTGCTGCAGGTATAGGTGAAGAAATCGGGGTTCAGGTTGGCGAGCTTCTGGTCGAGCAGGTTGACCACCGCGCCTTCCTCCAGGTCTTCCTGCGCGGCCATCGCCGAGGCGAGCGCGACCGGCGCGCCCAGGTTCACCCGCATATGCTGGTCGAGCAGCGCGAAATCGGTGAGGGGCAGGGCGTCGAAGGCGAATTGCGAGGCGTTGTTGACGAGGCCACTCACCGGCCCGCCCAGCGCCTCGCGCGCCGCCGCGATCAGCGCCGGGGCGGTCGCCGGATCGGCGAGTTCTCCCGAGACGATGCAGGCGCGTCCGCCCGCGACGACGATCGCCGCGCGCAGCGCCTCCGCGTCCTCCGGTGCATTGTGGTGATGGATCGCCACGTCATGGCCGCGCAGCGCCAGGCGGCGGGCGATGCCCGCGCCGATCCGCCGCGCCGCCCCGGTGACCAATATCCGCATCAATAACCCATCAGCGCGAGCACCTCGCGGCGGCTGCGTTCGTCCTCGCGGAACACGCCCATCATCCGGCTGGTGACCATGCCCACGCCCGGCGTGCGCACCCCGCGCGCGGTCATGCAGCTATGGCTCGCCTCGATCACCACCGCCACGCCCTGCGGGTGGAGCTGGTTCCAGATGCAGTCGGCGACTTCGGCGGTCAGGCGTTCCTGGACCTGGAGGCGGCGCGAATAGGCGTGGAGCACGCGTGCGATCTTCGAGATGCCGACGACATGGTCCTTGGGCAGATAGGCGATCGACGCCTTGCCGATGATCGGCGCCATGTGATGCTCGCAATGCGACTGGAAGGGAATGTCGTTGAGCAGCACGATCTCGTCATAGCCGCCGACTTCCTCGAACACGCGGCTGAGGTGATGGGCGGGGTTCTCGCCATAGCCCTGGCAATATTCCTTCCAGGCACGGGCGACGCGCTGGGGGGTGTCGACCAGACCCTCGCGCTCGGGGTCGTCGCCGGCCCAGCGGATCAGCGTGCGGACGGCCTCGGCCACCTCTTCGGGCACCGGAATCTTCGCCGGCGGCGCGACGATGTCGCCATCCTCGGGTCCGTCGTGCAAATCGCTCATCCGTACTTCCTTCCCAACCTCTTTTACAATTACGCTACGGCATTCGGGCTTTGTCCGCGCAGGGCGCGGGCATTGCCCATACCCGACCGTCAAAAACCCCCGAAAACCGCGGACTTCCGCCCTTCATTCCCGTTGACGGCTCGAAAAATGCAGCGTTAGTTGCATGCGCTACAAAAGCAACGCCGCGATCGGCATAAGATCGGAGCGGCTGGAGGAGAGGGGAAGACCCATGAAGAAGCACGAGTTGCTTGCCGCGACGGCATTTGCGCTGTTGTTCGTCACGCCCGCGTTCGCCCAGGACAGCGCGACGCCCGCCGGCGATCGGGACCAGGCCGCGACGCAGGATTACCAGTCCGCGAACGACATCGTCGTCACCGCGACGCGCCGCAACGAGACGGTGCAGGACGTGCCGATCGCGATCACCGCGATCGGGCCGGAACTGCTGGAGAATGCCGGGGTCGACAATGTCCGCGATCTCGAGCAGCTCGCGCCGTCGCTGCAATCCTCGACCGGCCAGTCCTCGGCCACGGGCACGACCATCTATATCCGCGGCATCACCACCGGCGGCGACAATCCGGGTTTCGAGCCGGCGGTCGGCGTGTTCATCGACGGCGTGTTCCGCGCGCGGGCCGGCGTCGCGATCTCCGATCTTCCCGAACTGGAACGGGTCGAGGTATTGCGCGGGCCGCAGGGCACGCTGTTCGGCCGCAACACTTCCGCCGGCGCGCTCAGCATCTTCACCGCGCAGCCCAAGTTCGAGCTGGGCGGTTATATCGAGGCGGGATATGGCAACTACAACGCCTATGAGCTGAAGGGCGCGATCACCGGCCCGATCAGCGAGAAGATCGCGCTGCGCTTCGACGGCGGCTATCG
The DNA here is from genome assembly GCF_018449795.1 of Sphingomonas sp. dw_22. Classification (GTDB taxonomy): domain Bacteria; phylum Pseudomonadota; class Alphaproteobacteria; order Sphingomonadales; family Sphingomonadaceae; genus Sphingomonas. The sequence continues at coordinate 11,033 of NZ_JAAVVE010000062.1, read as the reverse complement.
CAAGCGGGACGGCTTCCTGAAGGATGCCAACAGCGACCGCGCGATCAACGACATCGATCGCTTCAACCTGCGCGGCCAGGCGCTGTTCGACAGCGGCGACCTCACCTTCCGCCTGATCGGCGACTATTACGAGACCGACGAGCAATGCTGCGGCGCCGTCTCGGTGGTGCGCGGCCCGCTCGCGGCGGCAATGCAGACCGTCGCCGGGTTGCAGGGGCTGACCGGGCTCTACACCGGCGCGCCGAGCGACCGGACGATGGCGATCTCGCCCGCTCGCGACTTCGGCGAGAAGATCAAGGACTACGGTGTCTCGGGCGAGATCAACTATGATCTGGGCGCGGTGAAGCTCACTTCGATCACCGCCTATCGCAACTGGCGGGCGCTCCGGAACCAGGACATCGACTTCTCGGGAGTCGATCGCGCCTATCGCCAGGGCTATCGCACCCAATTGAAGGACTTCACCCAGGAAGTCCGCTTCCAGGGATCGGCGTTCGGCGGCAAGCTCGACTGGCTGATCGGCGGCTTCTACCTCAACGAGACCAATACGCTGCGCGACACCGTGCATATCGGCAACGACGGCAACGCCTATGTCGATACGGTGTTCGCGGGGCTGGCCGGCGGGCAGAATTTCGGATCGTTCAACGTGCCGACGCTGCCGCAACTGGGCGCGTCGCTGGTCGGCGGACCGGCGCTGCCGAGGGGCACGGTGCCGCTGCTCGGCCAGCTCATCTGGCTGCAGAACCCGACGATCCCGGTTCCCGGCGTCGGCAACCTGCCGCTGCAGGCCATCGCGCCGCCGGGATCGCCTTTGTTCAACCTGATGACCAATCCGCTTCCGGGCGCCGTGCCGGGCCAGGGCAACAATCCGGACGATTTCCGCGTGAAGACCAACGCCTTCGCGCTCTTCACCCACAACATCATCAACGTGACCGACAAGCTCTCGGTCACGCTCGGCGCGCGCTGGAATCATGAGAAGAAGGACATGACCGCGTCGATCAACAACAATCTCGGATCGTGCGGTTTCTTCGATCGGGTGCGCGCGGGCGATCCCACCGCCTCCACCTATGCGGCGATCCTGCGCGCGGCGGGGGCGTTCAACAACCTGTTCCTGCTCGGCTGCAATCCGGCGGTGAACAGCGAGTTCAACGGCAATTATGCCGACAGCAACACCGAGGACCAGATCACCGGCACCGCCAAGATCGCGTATAAGTTCTCGCCCAAGGTGCTGGGCTATGCGAGCTACGACCGCGGCTACAAGTCCGGCGGCTACAATCTCGACCAGGCGACGTTCGATTCGGTGCTGCTGGGCGGCAACGGGCCGCAGGGATCGGACCTGCACTTCAACAAGGAAACGGTCGACGCCTATGAAGTGGGCCTGAAGACCGAGGTCAGCCGCCAGTTCACGCTGAACATCGCCGGCTTCTACGAGAAGTTCAGCGGGCTGCAGAGCCTGGTGTTCAGCGGCAACAACTTCGTCGTGCAGAACGTGCCGCACACCACCAGCAAGGGCGTCGAGGTCGATGCGACGATCCAGCCGGTGCGCGAGCTGATCTTCCAGCTCGGCTACAGCTATATCGATGCCAAATACGACAGGGACGGCAACAACTTCACCGGCACGCCGCTCCAGGGGCAGGAGGGCCGGCAGCTCGAGAACCAGCCCAAGCACACGATCACGATGGCAGGCACCTGGACGCCGCCGATCGCCAGGGGGATCAACGGGCTGGTCCATGTCGACATGCGCTACAACAGCGAGGTCAACATCCCGTCGAGCGGACCGGGGATCGATGGCCGCAGCCTGCTGCGCAACGAAGGCTATCCGCTGATCTCGGCGAGCATCGGCATCCAGTCGCCCGACCGCAAGAAGAGCCTGGAATTCTGGGTCGAGAACCTGACCAACCAGTTCTACTACATCACCGGCTTCGCGGTGCCCGAGCAGACCGGCAATTACGCCGGCTATCCGGGCTATCCGCGCTTCTATGGGGTGCGGGCGCGCTTCGGGTTCTAGAGGTTCCGATCGGGAGGGGAGGGGCGCTCCGGCTTAGCGGCCGGGGCGTCTTTCTTTTCTTCCCGGCAAGGGATAAAGAAGGTTACTCCCCGAACAGCGCGTCGAACGGGCTCTTGGGCAGGAACCACAGCACCGCCACCAGCGCTGCGCAGGCGAGGCCCGCCCAGGGCGAGAGCAGCGCGAGCGCGATGCCGCCGGCATAGATCACCGTCGCGGCCACGCTCTTGCGGAACATGCGGGCATGATAATCCTGCGAGGCCGCATCCTGCTTGCCGGTGCGGCGGATCACGCCTTGCAGCCACGTATAGGCGAAGGCCGGCAGGATCATCACGCTCATATAGACCAGGGTCGCCTCGCGGCTGAAGGTCTGCTCGCCCAGATAGGCGGTGGCGAACGGCACCAGCGACAGCGCGAAGAGCAGGGCGATGTTCGACCAGACCAGCGCGTTCGTCACCTGCGCCGCATGGGCGAACAGGCGGTGGTGATTCACCCAGTAGATCGCGACATAGGCATAGCTCAGCACATAAGCGAGGAAGACCGGCCAGAGCGTCCAGAGATGCTCCAGCCCATGCTCCTCGGGCGCCTTCATCTCCAGCACCATGATCGTGATGATGATCGCGATCACGCCGTCCGAGAACGCCTCGATCCGCGTGACGCCGCCCCGGCCTTCGGTTTCCTCGCTCATGCCATTCCCTTCCGCTGCCGGCGGTGGCCGGCCATCGCCGCCACCTTCGCCGGAAGCGGGGCGGGAATTCAACCGTTCGTCACTTCACCTCGAACGCGGCGTTGATCGTCAGCTCGGTACGCCCCGAGACGAGCGGGACATATTTGGTGACGCCATAGTCGGAGCGATCGATCGCCAGCCGGCCGACAAAGCCGACCGACAGCTTCTTGCTGAGCGGGTTGACTGCGGTACCGAAGAACCGCGCCTTGATGACTTCGGGGCGCGTGACGCCGTGCAGCGTGAGCTGGCCGCGGATCTCGGCGCTGTCGTCGCCGGTGCGCACCACTTCGGTCGAGCGGAAGGTGGCGGTGGGGAATTTGGCGGCGTCGAACCAGTCCGCGCCCTTCAGCTCGCCGGTGAGCACGTCGCTGGTGGTCTGGACGCTGTCGATGGGGATGGTGACCTCGACCTTCGTCGCGTCGAGATGCGCGGGATCGAGCACCAGCGTGCCCGAAGCGTTCGAAAAGGTGCCGGAGAAGGGCGAGATGCCGAGATGGCCGACGGTGAACGCCACCTGGGTATGGCCGGGCTCGACGACATAGGTGCCGGCCTTGACCTCGGTGGGCGTGCCGGCGCCGGAGATCTCCTGCGGGCTCGCGGCGGCGCGAAGCTGGGCGGCATAGGGGATCGCGAAAGGAAGCGCGACGACGAGGGCGGCAAGCATAAGGGGGCGGCGCATCATATTCTCCGGATACAGGAAGGGCGGCGATACCTTTCGGTCCCGCCGCCCCATCTGTAAACTGTCGTTCCGGAAACGACTGGTTTCAGTTCCTGGCCTTATCCACCAGCTTGTTCGCGCCGATCCAGGGCATCATCGCGCGCAGCTCGGAGCCGACCTGTTCGATCGGGTGGGCCGCGGCGGCCTTGCGGGCGGCCTTGAGCTCGGGCTGGCCGGCGCGATTGTCGAGCACGAAGTTCTTCACGAACCGGCCCGACTGGATGTCGGCCAGCACGCGCTTCATCTCGGCCTTGGTCTCGTCGGTGATGATGCGCGGGCCGGTGGTGATGTCGCCATATTCGGCGGTGTTCGAGATCGAATAGCGCATGTTGGCGATGCCGCCCTCATAGAGCAGGTCGACGATCAGCTTGGTCTCGTGCAGGCACTCGAAATAGGCCATTTCGGGGGCATAGCCGGCCTCGACCAGCGTCTCGAAGCCCGCCTGGATCAGATGGGTGATGCCGCCGCACAGCACGGCCTGCTCGCCGAACAGATCGGTCTCGCACTCTTCCTTGAAATCGGTCTCGATGATGCCCGAGCGGCCGCCGCCGACGCCCGAGGCATAGGCCAGCGCTACGTCATGGGCGTTGCCGCTGGCGTCCTGATGGATCGCGATCAGGCAGGGCACGCCGCCGCCGCGGACATATTCGCTGCGCACGGTGTGGCCCGGACCCTTGGGGGCGATCATGATGACATCGATGTCCGCGGGCGGCTCGATCAGGCCGAAATGGACGTTGAGACCATGCGCGAAGGCGAGCGCGGCGCCGGGCTTCATATTGCCCTTGAGATCCGCTTCCCAGATCGCCGCCTGATGCTCGTCGGGGGCGAGGATCATCAGGATGTCGGCCCAGCCGGCCGCTTCCTTGTTGGCGAGCACCTTGAAGCCGGCGTCCTCCGCCTTCTTCGCCGAGGCCGAGCCGGGGCGGAGCGCGATCGCGACTTCCTTGACGCCGCTGTCGCGCAGGTTCTGCGCATGGGCATGGCCCTGCGAACCATAGCCGAGGATGGCGATCTTCTTGTTCGTGATGAGGTTCAGATCGGCGTCGCGATCGTAATAGACACGCATTTTCCGTATTTTCCTTTCTGTTCGTCATCCCGGCGAAGGCTGGGATCCAGAGCCGCAAGGCTGTCGCTCATGGCCCTGGACCCCGGCCTTCGCCGGGGTGACGGGTTGGTTTTCGTTTCCCTTGAACTAAGCCGCTTCCGCGCCCCGCGAGATTGCCACGATGCCGGTGCGCGCGACTTCGACCAGGCCGAGTTCGCGCATCAGCTCGACGAACTTGTCGATCTTCTCGGTGCCGCCGGTGACTTCGAACACGAAGCTGGAGATCGTCGCATCGACCACCCGCGCCCGATAGACTTCGGCGAGGCGCAGCGCCTCGATCCGGTGATCGCCGGTGCCCTTGACCTTCACCAGCGCCAGCTCGCGCTCGACGTGCGGGCCGAAGGCGGTGAGATCGATCACCTTGTGGACCGGCACCAGCCGCTCGAGCTGCGAGATGATCTGCTCCATCACCGGCGCGGAGGCCGAGGTGACGATCGTGATCCGGCTGATGAGATTGTCCTCGGTGATCTCGCTCACCGTGAGGGATTCGATGTTGTAGCCGCGCGCGGTGAACAGGCCGGCGATCCGGGCGAGGATGCCCGGCTCGTTATCGACGATGACGGCAAGCGTATGCCGTTCGGCGGTTTCTTCCTTGATGTGCATGATTATCCCCGAACCTTGTCGATGGCCTGGAACCACTCAATTTCGAGCGCGGGATCAATAAAGTCGGGCGGCGTTTCGGATATGTGGCCGAGCATGAATTCAACTTCTTTCTCGGCCTCACCGCCCACGCGATAATAGGTCTGGATGAACTCCAGCATCGCGACATAGGCTTGGCCAACGGTGATGGTTTCCGACCACCGGTCTCGGAGTTCACCCATCAGACCAGCGCTTTGGCTTCGTCGTCCATCTCGCCGGAGACTTCGGCGGACTGGAGCAGCATTTCGGTATGGGCGGCGCCCGACGGGATCATCGGGAAGCAATTGGCGAGCTTGGCCACGCGGCAATCGACGATCACCGGGCCGTCATGCGCCAGCATCGCCTGGATGCCGTCTTCCAGATCGGCGCGATGATCGATGCGGATGCCCTTCCAGCCATAGGCTTCGCCGAGCTTCACGAAATCGGGCAGGGCGTCGCTGTAGCTCTCGGAGTAGCGCGACTGATAGGTCAGTTCCTGCCACTGGCGGACCATGCCCATATATTCGTTGTTCAGGATGAAGATCTTGACCGGCAGGCGATATTGGGTCGCGGTCGCCAGCTCCTGGATGTTCATCTGGATCGATGCTTCGCCGGCGATGTCGATCACCAGCGCACCGGGATTGCCGAGCTGCGCGCCGATCGCGGCGGGCAGGCCATAGCCCATCGTGCCGAGACCGCCCGAGGTCAGCCATTTGTTCGGCGCCTCGAAATCGAAATGCTGGGCGGCCCACATCTGGTGCTGGCCGACCTCGGTGGTGATGATCGGGGCGCGGTCCTTCGTCGCTTCCCACAGCGCACGGATGGCGCGCTGGGGCATGATCGCGTCCGGCGCCTCCGGGAAATCGAGGCAGCGGGCGGCGCGCCAGCCTTCGATCTGGGCGTTCCATTCGGTGAGATCGGGCTTGGGATGGCCGCGCGCCTTCCAGCTCGCGACCATCTCGGCCAGCGCCGCGCCGACATCGGCGATGATCGGCAGATCGACGCGGACGACCTTGTTCACGCTCGACCGGTCGATATCGATATGGACCTTGCGCGCATTGGGCGCGAAGGCGTCGAGCCGGCCGGTGACGCGATCGTCGAAGCGCGAACCCAGCGCGATGATGAGGTCCGCCTGGTTCATCGCCCAATTAGCCTCATAGGTGCCGTGCATGCCGAGCATGCCCAGCCACTGGTCCGACGAGGCCGGGAAGGCGCCCAGGCCCATCAGCGTCGAGGTGACGGGCGCGCCCGTCAGCTCGGCCAGCTCGCGCAGCAGGCGCGAGGCTTCGGGGCCGGAATTGATGATCCCTCCGCCGGTGTAGAAGACCGGGCGTTCGGCCGCGGCGAGCATGTCGACCGCTTCCTGGATCTTCGCCGCGTCGGGCTGGATCTGCGGGCGATAGGTCTTGTGCTGGATCGGGCCGGGATTCTCGTAGCGCGCGGTGGCGACCTGGACGTCCTTGGGGATGTCGACCACGACCGGGCCGGGGCGGCCCGAGGTGGCGATGTGGAACGCCTCATGGACGACCGATGCGAGCCGCGCCGGATCCTTCACCAGATAATTATGCTTGGTGCAGTGGCGCGTGATGCCGACGGTGTCCGCCTCCTGAAAGGCATCGGTGCCGATCAGTCCGGTGGGAACCTGGCCGGTGATGACGACCATCGGGATCGAATCCATCAGCGCATCGGTGATGCCGGTGACGGCGTTGGTCGCGCCGGGGCCGGAGGTGACGAGCACGACGCCGGGCTTGCCGGTCGAGCGGGCATAGCCTTCCGCTGCGTGGGTTGCCGCCTGTTCGTGGCGGACCAGGATGTGCTTGATGCGGTCCTGCTTGAACAGGGCATCATAGATGGGAAGGACCGCGCCGCCGGGATAGCCGAACACGACGTCCACACCGAGGTCGGTCAACGCCTCGATCAGGATGTCCGCTCCGCTCTTCTCGGTCACGATCTTTCTCCTTTGCTGCGGCGCGATAGCACCGCTGGAGGGGCGCTGCTAATCGCACTAAAATACCAAGTCAACCTGTTTTATAGTAATTTTGTTTCGAATTTACCGTGATTGACGTATGTATCTGTCTCCGTCGTCCGCTCCCATCCCGCTGGGGGCTGGCGGCGGAACCAAGTGTACTGCCGCTTGGCATATTGGCGAGTTGCCAGCGAGCCGGCTTCGTGTGCCGCAGCGACGTCGCTTTCGCCCTGGAGCACCATGCCCAGCTCGCGCACGCCGATCGCGCGGAGCACGGGCGCGTCGTCGGGAATGTCGGTGCGCGCCAGGAGCGCGGCGACCTCGCGCTGCGCGACATGGACCATATGCCCGAAGCGGCGATGGATGCGCTCGCCGAGCCAGGCGCGATCGGGGACGAGGATCAGCGCGTGGAGCTCGATCGCGTCGCCGATCCCGCCATGCCGCTCGGCCTGCCATTCGGAAAGCGGCCGGCCGGTGGAGAGCACGACCTCCAGCGCGCGGGCGACGCGGGTGCTGTCGGTGGGGCTCAGCTTCGCGCCGGCTTGGGGATCGATGCGGGCGAGCTCGGCATGGGCGTGAGCGACCGGCATGGCACGCACGCCGGCGCGGATCTCGGGGTCGATCTCGGGCACCGGGGCGATGCCCTCCAGCAGCGTGCGCAGATACATGCCGGTGCCGCCGACCAGGATCGGCAGGCGGCCTTGCCCATGCGCCTCGTCGACGGCGGCGCGCGCCTCGGCCGCCCAGCGTGCCGCGGAATAGGCTTCGGCGCCGTCGACATGGCCGAACAGGCGATGGGGCGCGCGGCTTTCCTCCTCCTCGGTCGGGCGCGCGGTGAGCACGCGCAGATCGGCATAGACCTGCATCGAATCGGCGTTGATGATGGTTCCCCGATGCTTTTCCGCCAGCATCAGCGCGAGCGCGGACTTGCCGCTCGCGGTCGGCCCTGCGATGAGCGCCACCTTCGGGCGATCAGGGAATGCCATGTTCATCGCGACACTTATAGCAGAAAGCCTGTCCGCTGGGCAGCTTGACGAGGCGGCGGATCGCCTGGCTTCGGTCCGTTCGGCGCCGGGCGCATGGCGCTGGCTGGACGAGGGGCGGGCGGCGGACCTGGCCTTCGCGCATCATCCCGATGCGGCGCGCGCGGCGCTGGAGGGTGCGTTCCCGGCGACCGACGTGATCGTCCAGCCGGCGGCGGGGCGCGAGAAGAAGCTGCTCGTCGCCGACATGGATTCGACGATGATAACGGTCGAATGCATCGATGAGCTGGCCGATTATGCGGGCATCAAGGCGCGGATCGCCGAGGTGACCGAGCGGGCGATGCGCGGCGAGCTGGATTTCGCGGCGGCGCTCGATGCGCGGGTGGCGCTGCTCAAGGGGCTGGAGGAAAGCGCGATCGATCGCTGTCTGGCCGAGCGCGTGCGGCTGTCGCCGGGCGCCGAGACGCTGGTGAAGACGATGCGGGCGCGGGGCGCGCTGACCGTGCTGGTCTCGGGCGGGTTCACGCGCTTCGCCGAGCCGGTGGGCGCGATGCTCGGCTTCGAGCGGGTGATCGCCAACCGGCTGGAGATCGCCGGCGGCGCGCTGACCGGCACCGTCGCCAAGCCGATCGTGGACAGCACCACCAAGGAGACGACTTTGCTGGGTGCGGTCGCCGAACGCGGACTGGCGGCGGAACAGGCGCTGGCGGTGGGCGACGGTGCCAACGACCTGGCGATGATCCGCAAGGCGGGGCTGGGGGTGGCCTATCGCGCCAAGCCGATCGTCGCGGCGGCGGCCGGGGCGCGGGTGGACCATGGCGACCTGACCGCGTTGCTCCATGCGCAGGGCATCGTGCGGAGCGCGTGGGTGGCGGATTGATCCGTCAGGGCATCGACGAAGGCGGATAGGCCTGGAGCGCGACCGGCAGGCGGACCGAGGCGAAGGCGTTGGTCATGAAGGTCGCGACGGCCGTCTGGCATGCCGCGTCCTCGGTGACATGGGTCCAGCCGACGCCGCCGACCGCGCCGTGCGAGCCGCGGAAGCTCTCGACGACCAACGGGCCGCTGCCCAGATATCTGTCGCCGGTGGTGCCGAAGAACACCCGCATCGGATTATGGGCGATCAGCTTGAGCGGCCCGATCGTGTGGTCGTATTTCTCGACCAGGTCGCGATCCAGCCGACGTCGCGCGATCCATACGCGCTCGACATTGGCGGGGATGATCTCGCCGCCCTTCGACATGTGGCGGGCGACCGGATCGAACAGGAACATCGCCGCGACGCGGATATTCCTGCGCGTCAGCGCCTCGGCGGCAAGGATGACCGCCGATCCGCCGCGACTGTATCCCGCCAGCATGAGGTTGCGGCCGCCCCGCATCGCAAGGAAGTCGGCGGCGCGGTGCCCCCGTTCGAGCATGCGATAGCCGTCGTCGGACGGGCCGCGCTGATAATCGCCCGATCCGCCCACCTGATCGCGAACCTGGCTGCAGAAGGAATGTTTCATTGCGGCGGCATAGTCGGCATCGTCCCACGCGCCGGTGCCGTCCACTATCGCGATATGATAGTCGTCCATGCTGCTTTCCCTCCGGCAATCAAGTCGCGGTTCAGGATATTGGGACGTATTCTTGCAGCTATTCTTTACAGAACGATGGAATTCGCCGCGCCGCCGGATCAGGTATCGCTGATGAGCGGATGGACCTTGCCGCCAAGGGCGTAGCGCCGGGCGATCGTCAATTGCGCCAGCACGCTGGGCTCGGCCTTGATCTGGCCTGGGGTGAAGCCGGTGAACTGCTTGATCTCGCGGATCAGGTGCGACTGATCGTAGAAGCCGCGGCCGACGACTTCCTCGATCGAGGCATCGTCGGCGACGAGCGAGACGGCGGCGCGCAGCGCGCGGTATTTGCGGGCGAGTTCCTTGGGCGGGGCGCCATAGAGCGCGCGGCATTTCCGCTCGATCTGGCGGCGCGACAGCCCCGTCGCCGCCGCGAGCGCCTCGACTTCGGGCGAGGTCTCGTCGCTCAGCCAGGCATCGACCTGGCGCACGAAATCCGCGGCCCGATCCGATCGCCGCCGGAACAGGCCGGTGAGGATGTCCTCGGCGCAGGCCGTCATCGCCTCCAGATCGGGCGCGGCATTCAGCCTGGGGATCGCCTCCGAGATCGCCGAACCGAAGAGATCGGACAGGTTGACGACGCGGTTGACCATCGCCGATGCATCGTTGCCGACGAGCGCCGCCCAGCCGACGGGCGTGATCCCGGCCCCGAAGACATGCACCGGCCCGGGTGCGCGCACATGGAACGCGCCGGTGGTCGGGCCGATGATGTGGATGTCGCCCGCGGTCTGCACATTGCCGTCGGCGAAGCCGTATTCGGCGCCGCCGGGCGTCAGGCGGAAGCGGATCTGGGCGTGATCGGCACGCTCGACATCCTCGAACAGCGGGACTTCCGCGCGGAACAGGTAGAATAGCGTGAAATGGCGCGCGACGGCCGCGCCGGGAACAGCGTAGTCCAGTTGGATATCCGTCATGCGACCCTCTGTTGCCCGGGAGAGTATCGCAGCATGCCGTAGAGGAAAAGCGGGGTTCTGAAGCGGGCGCTTCGCCTATTGCGACACCGGTACGCAGGGCTTGATGCTGCCACAGGCCCGGCTGGCCTCGGCCTTCGAGCCGAACGGGCCGACGAGCAGCCGGGTGAGGTTGCCGGACTTCGCATAATAAGGCTGGCGGCCGGGGAAGCGGCCGGCAACCTGGCTCCAGAGCCTGCGCGCATTGGCCGGTTCGGCGAACGCGCCGAGCTGGACGCGCCAGCCGCCGTCTGCCCCCGCGGCCCCGGCGGCGGTGGGCGGGGCGGGCCTGGGGGGGGGCGGGGCCGGCCCGGGGTTGCCCCCGCCCGCGCCGGGGGGCGCGGGGGGGGGGCG
>NZ_JAAVVE010000061.1 GCF_018449795.1 Sphingomonas sp. dw_22 | reverse complement strand
CGTCCACGAATCCGCCGCCATGGTCGCGTTCATGGCATCACACGAATGCTCCTTCACCACCGCACATACCTTCGATACCTCCGGCGGCAGGACTACCTACTAAAACGGCGGATACGAAAAAGCCGTCATCCCCGTGCGGGGATGACGGCTTTTCTGTGCCGGACGTCAGTCGCGCCGGGCGGCCACGTCGTTCTTCCCCCAGAGCTGGTCGTAGCGCCAGCCGGACAGATCCTCGACCACCGCCTGTGCTTGCGGATCGCTCGGGCTGGTCTCGCCGCGGCGCAGCCGCTCGATCTCCTGCATCAGCACCGCATGGGTGCGCGGATCGAGCCGGAAGCGGAAGGATATGAGCACGCCCAGCAGCAGCACGCCGATCGTGCCGATGCCGAGCAGCAGCGCGATCGTGTGGATCGCCTGTGGCGTCTGGACGTGGGCGCCGGAGACGAAGCCGCCCCATTGCATCAGCACGCCGACGCCCGCGACGGCGGCCGCCTGGGTCGCCTTGCGCACGAAGGTCATCACGCCGGCGAAGCTGCCCTCGCGGCGGCGGCCGGTGACGATCTCGTCCACGTCGGCCATGTAGTTGTAGGTCGCCCAGGGGATATAGTTGAGCGCGCCCCGGCCGAGGCCGGCGAGGACGATCGGCACCCAGATCAGCCAGTTGGTGGCGGTCATGCCGCCGCTCCAGAGCAGCAGCAGCACGATCACGCCGGCCGCGAAGCTCGCAGCCGCCAGCCGATAGGCGAGCGCGGGAGAGGCGCGCAGCGCGAGGTTGATCGCCAGCGCCACCGCGACGAGCTGGACGATATACATCGTGCCGAGCAGCCCCGAGGCCACCGCCGTGCTGCCCGCGAGCGCGAAGATCACGAAGAAGGTGAAGGCCGCGTTGAACACGTCCTGGCTGATATAGCCGCCCAGATACATGCCGAGATGCAGGCGGAAGGCGCGGATCCGCATCGTCGAGAAGAGGTTGCGATAGAGCGACCGCAAGGCCCCCAGCGCGCCGCCCTCGCGCGGATGCGCCGCCGCGGCGGCCGCGGCGCCGGGCCGCTCCCAGCTGAAGAGATAGAGGAATCCCGCCGTCAGCATGAACAAAGCCGCGAACAGCAGCCCCATGTAGAAGAAGGTGTCCGCGCTGTCGCGGCCCAGCCAGGTGATGAGCCACATCGGCAGGAAGCCCGCCAGGATCGCGGAGACCTGCCCGCACAGGATGCGCGCGCCGGCGAACTTGGCCTTGGTCCTGTAGTCGGTCGACATCTCCGCAGCGAGCGTCTCGTACGGGATGATGACCATCGCATAGACCATCTCGAACGCGACATAGCTGACGAGATAATACCAGAATTGCTGCCCCGGCAGCCACATCAGCGCGAAGCTGGGCAGCAGCGGGATCGCCGCCAGGATGAAGAAGCGCCGCCGGCCGAAGCGCCGGCCTAGCCAGGTCGCACCGAAATTGTCCGAGATATAGCCGATCAGCGGCGAGGTGATCGCATCGAGGATGCGCGCCACCGCGAAGATCAGCGCCGCCTCGCTCGCGGAAAGACCGCAGAACTGCGTGTAGAAGATGAGCACCCAGCCCGAGACGACCGCCATCGATCCCGCGCCGAGCACGTCGTTCGAGCCATAGGCGAGGTAGTTTATCAGCCTTACGGGCCGTGCCGGGGTCGTCGCCATCTTCCTCTCCTCTAAGCCCGTTCGCTGGCTTGGTCGCCTCGCGGATTCAAGCATGGAATCGCTTGCCACGCTTGCCGAATAGGATCATATAGTGAAGCAGCATAGCAATATGTGGAATAACAACAAGTGCTGAGGGAGTAGGGTGGCATGAAGGTCAAGGCAGCGCTCGCATCGTTTCTGTTCCTGGTTTCAGGGGCGCCGGGCGCCTATGTCGCCGCTGCCCAGGATGTCGCGCCTGTGCCCGCCCTCGGCCCCAAGACCTGGGTGGATCCGCTGACGCATCACCGCGTCGTCCGCATCAGCCAGGAAGCGGGCAGCGCGAGCCTCTATTTCCACCAGAACAGCTATACGCCGCAGGGCGACAAGATGGTGATCTCGGTTCCCGACGGCATCGCGAGCGTCGAGCTCAAGACGTGGAAGGTGACGACGATCGTCAAGGGCGCGGACCTCCAGCTGCTCTTCACCGGCCGCAAGACGCGCACGGTCTATTACGCCAGGCGCAGCGCCACCGGCTCGACGATCTTCGCGGCCGATATCGACAGCGGCAAGTCGCGCCAGATCGCCAAGGTGGATCGCGGCTTCATCGGATCGATCAACGCCGACGAGACCTTGCTGCTCGGCCAATGGGCGGCGAGCGACAAGCCGCTCCAGCCCGGCAATCCGGATGCGCCCAAGGATCGCCAGCAGTTCGGCCAGGCGAACTATCAGGCCAACGGCCCGGACGGAAAGCCGCTGACCTTCGCCGAGGCGAAGGAAGTGCGGATGAACGACCGGCTGGAATCGGGCATTCCGATGGAGATCTTCACGATCGACATCAAGACCGGCGCGCGCAAGGTGGTGATCGCCTCCAGCAAGGACTGGCTCAACCATATCCAGTTCTCGCCGACCGATCCGAACCTCATCATGTATTGCCACGAAGGACCGTGGCACAAGATCGACCGGATCTGGACGATCCGCACCGACGGCACCGGCAACCAGCTGATCCACAAGCGAATCATGAACATGGAGATCGCCGGCCACGAGTTCTTCTCGCCCGACGGCAAGTGGATCTGGTACGATCTGCAGACGCCGCGCGGGCAGGATTTCTGGGTGGGCGGCTATGAGCTGGCGACCGGCAAGCGCAAGTGGTTCCACCTGGAGCGCAACGAATGGTCGGTGCATTTCAACCGCTCGCCCGATCTCACCCATTTCTCGGGCGACGGCGGCGACAACGAGATGGTCGCCCACGCGCCGGACGGGAAATATCTCTACCTCTTCACCCCGAACGACATTCCCGACGTCGCCGGCATCCATGCGTCGGGCAGCGAGAACCTGATCTCGCCGGGCTATTTCACGTCCGAGAAGCTGGTCGACATGCGCAAGCACGACTATCGGCTTGAGCCCAACATGACCTTCACGCCCGACAACAAGTGGATCGTGTTCCGCTCGAACATGGAGGGCTCGAACCAGGTCTATGCGGTGGAAATAGCGAAGGCGGAGTAAGCGGATGGCCGCACCGCTCGCGCTCCTGGGCGCGCTCGCCGTCTGCGCGGGGGCGCCGCCCGCCGCGCCCGGCGGCGATGCGCCGGCCTTTCGCGTCTTCCAGTTCCCCGCCAACGCGATTCCCCGGATCGACGGCGATGCGTCCGACTGGGCAATGGTGGGCAAGGACTATGCGATCGGCACGTCGGCGTTGGCGGCGGACGACGGATCGGGCCGCAAGCCCGATCCGAAGAGCCTGGACGTCAATGTCCGCGTCGGCTGGGTGAAGGGGCTGAACCGGCTCTATTTCCTCTACGAGGCGCGCGACGATTACTGGAACTTCAACGCGCCCGGCCTGACCAACGACATCTACGAGCTGGTGGTCGACGGCGATCGCTCGGGCGGCCCGCTGATCGGGCGCTTCCGTCCCGACCTGACGCCGGAGGAGGCGTGGTTCGGCTTCCAGAACATCCACGCGCAGAACTACCACATCTTCACCCCCGCCGGGGACAAGGACTGGGCGATGGCCTGGGGCTCGCAGGCATCGTGGATCAAGCGGCTGCCCTGGTCGAACATCGCCTATCATTATGATTTCAAGCCGGGCCAGCCGGGCAGGCTGGTGATGGAGTTCTGGATCACGCCGTTCGACCATGCCGATCCCGAGGATCCGGCGAAATCGGTCGAGACGGAGCTGCGTGAGGACAGGCTGCTCGCCATGGCCTGGGCGGTGATCGACGATGACGGGCCGGGCAGGCGCGGTTTCTGGAACCTGTCGCCGCATCACACCATGTACGGCCAGGCGTCGGAGCTCTGCCCGTTCCGGCTGATGCCGCTCGAGGCTTCGCTTGCCCGGCCGATCGCGGCCGACTGGTCGTTCCGCATCCTCGATCGCGCGCGGCGCGTGGTGGCGTTCCATGACGATAGTCCGGCCAAGGCGACGCGCTGGAAATGGGATTTCGGCGACGGCGAGACTTCGGCCGAGCAGCACCCGGTCCATCGTTATGCAGCACCCGGCAAGTTCGTGGTGACGCTGGAGGTGGAGGGGCCCGCCGGCACGGCGAAGCTCTCCAGGGTGTGGGACGTTTCATTCACGGGGGATCCGGCCAAATGACCGAGCTGTTCGATCGCCGCCAATGCCTTGGCGCGGCGGCCGCCGCCACGCTGGCGGGGCTTGCGGCAAGCGCAAAGGCGGAGGCGCAGGCGATGTTCGACGTGCATGACCATGGCGCCAGGGGCGATGGCGTCACCCCCGACACCGCCGCGATCCAGCGCGCGATCGACGCGGCCGCGGCCAAGGGCAATGGCGCCCGCGTGCTGCTGCGCGCGGGCAAGAAGTATCTGACCGGGCCGGTGACGCTGAAGGGGGGGATCGACTTCCACCTGGAGGGCGACGCCCAGCTTCTGGTGAGCGTGCGGGCCGAGGATTATCCCGATCCGCTTGCCGGCGTGCTCCATGCGAACGGCGCGGACAATCTCACGATCAGCGGCACCGGCACGATCGACGGCCGTTCGCCCGAATTCATGGCGCGCTATGACGCCGAGGGCGAATGGTGGGTGCCCAAGGACTTCCGCCCGCGCCTCGTCGTGCTGGAGAATTGCGAGAACCTCCGCATCCGCGACCTGACGCTTCGCCAGGCGCCGAGCTGGACGGTCCATCTGGTCGGCTGCCGCAAGGTGCTGATCGACCATGTGACGATCCGCAACCAGATGGACGTGCCCAATTGCGACGGTATCGATCCCGACCATTGCCAGGACGTCGAGATTCGCGACTGCCACATCGTCTGCGGCGACGATGCGATCGTCATCAAGACCACCGCGCGCTACCCGCAATATGGCCCGTCGCGGAACATCACGGTGCGCGATTGCGTGCTGGAGACGCAGGATTCGGGCGTCAAGATCGGCACCGAGACGGTGCAGGACATCCACGACATCCTCTTCGAGCGCTGCGAGGTGGTGCAGGGCTGTCGCGGCTGCACGATCCAGCTTCGCGACGAGGGCAATGTGTTCAACGTGGTCTTCCGCGATATCCGCTTCACGTCGCGCTATTTCTCGGCGCCGTGGTGGGGAAGGGGGGAGGCGATCTCCTTCACCGCGATCCCGCGCGATCCCGGGACGAAGCTCGGCAGCATCCACGACGTGAAGGTCGAGCGCGTGCGCGGCCGGGCGGAGAACAGCATCCGCATCGAAGGGTACGCGCCCGGCCATGTGCGCGACGTGACGCTTGAGGATGTCGACGTGACCTTCGAGCGCTGGACCGGATATCCGGGCGGCATGTTCGACAATCGCCCGACCAAGGCTGTGGCCGATATCGAGAAGCATGCCACCGTCGGCATCAGCGTGCGGCGGGCGGAGCGGGTGACGCTGCGCGACTGCACGGTGCGTTGGGGCGCTGACCGGCCGGACTATTTCACCCACGCGCTCCATGCGGAGAATGCGCCGGGGCTGGTGCGCGAGGGCTTCAAGGGCGAGGCTGCGCGCCCGGGCATCGAAGCGGTGCGGATCGACGCTGGCACTTAGGACGGATCGACATTTAACGTGGAGATCAGCGTTGCCAGTTTCTTCTCCCTCTCCCCTCTGGGGAGAGGGCCGGGGAGAGGGGCCCATCGATGGTGCGTCGCACTTATCCCTCTCCCGGCTTCGGCTTCGGCTCGCCCCCCTCTCCCCAGAGGGGAGAGGGGATCAGGCTGAAATGATCCCACTCCAGGGGCTGCATGAGCCCAGGCTATCTTTGTAGGAGACGCGCGGCCATGTTGCGCGTGCCTGGCTTCTGCCGGGCGCGCTCTTTCTCATCGGTTCATACTCTCAAGTGCGCATGCACAATGTACCGCCCGTACAGGGACTTGCCTGCGCGTGGCGCCGGTAGTCGCCAACTTCGGCGTGCGAAGCGTCCGCTCGCGCACCATACGAATCGGGCCAAACCTCAGCGGAAACCGGTCCCGTCGGCCCGCATTGAAGAGGGCCGTCCAGCGCGGTTTTCGTCAACTTTGCGATATACCCCGTCCACTCCGCCGATACGGCTTCGCCCCTCCCGCCTTGGCAGGAGGGGCGGTCGAGAAATCAGATGTACGTCCGCAAAAACTCCGCCAGCGCGACGATCGCGAGGCTCTGGCCGTACGGCATCGAGGTGCGCGGGATGTCCTTGTAGAACTGCATCGTGTCGCCCATCGCGGTGCCGAAGCTGACCTGCTTCAGCTCGCCGCTCGCATCGATATTGGCGAGCACTGCCTGCACCGCCTTGATCGCCACCGCCTCATAGTCGGCGGAGATGTAGCGCATCCGCACCGCCTTCAGGATGCCATAGGCGAAGCCCGCCGTGGCGGACGCTTCCAGATAGCTTGTCGGATCGACGATCAGCGTGTGCCACAGGCCGCTCTCGTCCTGATGCTCGGCCAGCGTCTTCACCTGCGCCTCGAGCGTGTCGATCAGGAAGACGCGGAAGGCGTCGTCCTCGGGCAGGTCGAGCATGTCGAGGATCTCGGGGATCGCGATCGTGACCCAGCAATTGCCGCGCGCCCACAGCGCGCCCGCGAAATTGTGGCGGCCCTCGAAGGTCCAGCCATGATACCAGAGGCCCGTCGGGCGATCGAACAGATACTTGATGTGGATGAGGAACTGGCGCTTGGCCTCCTCCACATAATGCGGCCGATCGAGCAGCAGGCCGATCTTGGCGAGCGGCAGCACCGACATCATCAGCGTGTCGTCCCACAGCTCCCCGGGGTTCTCGTCGTTGAAGACGATATGCTGGAAGCCGCCCTCCTCGGTCTTGGGCAGGCCGTCCGGCGCCATCAGCCATTCGGCCCAGGTGTCGAGATAGGGGAGCCAGCTCTGGTCGCCGGTCTGCTCGTAGAGATAGGCGAGCGTGAGGAAGGGCGACATGGTGTTGATGTTCTTGGTCGGCGTGCCCTCGGCGAACCGGTCCGCGAACCAGCGCAGCATCACGTCGAGCGCCTTCTCGTCGTTGGTCTGCTCGAAATAGCGGTACATGCCGAACAGGCCGATGCCATGGGTCCATTCCCAGCCGGCCCAGCCCTTGGTGTCGACGACGCGGCCGTCCTCCAGCCGGAGCAGGAACTCGCCGGTCTCGTCCTTCAAGTTGACGAGATTGTCGATCAGCTTGTCGATCGCCTGGCGGATTTCCGCGCGCGGCAGGTCATGGGTGAGGGCGGCCAAAGAAGGTCTCCTGAAATACGGGAATTGGTTCAATCGAGATGGAAGAGCGGGACGAGCGGCCATTCCTTGGGCCGGT
The DNA here is from genome assembly GCF_018449795.1 of Sphingomonas sp. dw_22. Lineage (GTDB taxonomy): Bacteria > Pseudomonadota > Alphaproteobacteria > Sphingomonadales > Sphingomonadaceae > Sphingomonas. The sequence goes on along the minus strand of NZ_JAAVVE010000061.1, from coordinate 10,270 downwards.
TGCCGGGCTCCACTTCCATGAGCGGCGCCATATGGTCCCACCAGCGCTTCATGACCGGATGCCCGGGCAGCGCGTCGCGGCTGTTGTCGTCGCGCAGCTTGAGCACGGCGAACAGCGCGAGCGTCTCCTCGTCGAGGAAGATCGAATAGTCGTGGATGCCGGAAGCGGTGAGCAGTTCGGCAAGCTCCGGCCAGATTTCGTCATGGCGGCGCCGATATTCGTCGACCACGCCCGGCTTGAGTTGCATGCGGAAGGCATGGGTGCTCACGGCTTCCCTCCAAAGTTTATTATGTGGTACCACTATCCATAATGCGGATAAATTACCTCAGGCGATGCGTCAAACGGTTATGGGAGAGATGATGCTGAATCGGCGCGAATTCCTGGGGACAACGGCGGCGCTGCCGATCGCGGGCTGCATGCGCGCGCGGGAACTGGGCGGCGCGGCCTATAGCGACGATTTCCGCCACGGTCTCGGACAATGGGTGGTGGAGGCGCAGGACGCGGCGCGGGTGCGGGCCGAGGGCGGGGTGCTCGACATCGACAGCCTGGAGGGGATCACGCTCTGGTTCCGCCAGGAACTGACCGCGCCGGTGACGATCGACTATGAGGCGCTGGCGGTGTCGGAGGGCAGGCCGAACGATGCGGTGAGCGACGTCAACGCCTTCTGGATGGCGACCGATCCGGCGGCGCCCGGCGGATCGGTGCTCGCGCGGCGGCGCAGCGGGGCCTTTGCCGATTACGATCTGATCCGCACCTATTATGTCGGAATCGGCGGCAATCGGAACACGACGACGCGGATGCGCCGCTATATCGGCGTCGCCGGCGATCGGCCGCTACTCCCCGGCCATGACCGGAGTGACGCGGGTTCGCTGCTCGTGCCCAATCGCTGGACGCGGATCAGGCTGATCGCCGACGGGCGCGGTGCCGCGGTGGAGCGTGACGGACAGCCGCTGTTCCGGCTGGACGATGCCGATCCCTATACGAAGGGGCATTTCGGGCTGCGGACGACCAAGTCGCATCTCCGGGTGCGTAACTTTCGGATCGCCCAAGGTTAGGTGCCCCTTCGTCACCCCGGCACTTCGGCCGGGGTGAAGGAATGGAGGATTGTCGGCTGACACCGGCGCTGGATGTCGATTCGTCCCGGGCGTTCAGCCGAGCACGTCGCCGATCAGCGCGAGATTGTGGATCGCCGCCAGGCTCCATTGCGCGGTGCCGTTGGTCCGGACGCCGGTCATCTCGTCGATCGGCTTGAGCACGTCCGGCCCCGCGATGCGGCGTACCGTTTCCCGCGCGAAGCCGTCATAGCCTTCGTCGTCCGCTTCCCAGAATTCGCTCCAGGCGCGTTTCGCGAGCGCCGGATCCTTGCGATGGGCCGCGGCATAGGCGGTGAAGCGCGAGTGGGCTGTTCGCAGGCCTTGGCCGCGCGCGGGCTGGCCGGTCTTGGCCTGGAGCTGGTCCTTGGGCGCGTTGAAGAAGGCGCAATAGTCGAGCCAGCATTCGCGATATTTGGGCTCGTCGATCAGTTCGAGCAGCTCGGCGTGCATCTCGAACACGCCGAACACGCCGTTCAGGACGCTCATGCTCACCTGTGTGCCCGGACTGATGAACGCGCCGGTCTTGAGGTCCATGGGCGCGCCGCCGACGAACCAGCCCTGTGGCATCGCCGCGATCGAGCGCATGCCCGCGACAATCCGGTTGCGCCACTTGGCGTCGCGCGTGCGTTCCCATTCGGTGTACCAGGCGGAGATCAGCGCCCCCCAGGTGCTGCCGAACTGCACGAACACCTGGCCTTCGGGCAGCTTGCTGTCCGCGCGCACGCCACTATTGGCGCCCGGCGGTCCCTTCCGCGAAGCGCGGGCATCGACCTTGCGGCCGATCTCGACGCGCTGGAGCGTATATTCGCTGTCGTTCAGCGCGCGCATCAGATCGCCGCAGCGCTCATCGGCGGTCATGTAATAATAGATGCGCCGATAGGCGGCGTTCGAGACACGCGGCTGCTTCGAGCTGTCGCCCCAATGCTGCACGCCGTGCCGCGTGCCAAAGCCGCGATAGGGGCCGATATGATAGACATCGACCTCTCCGGTATGGCGCGTCATCGCCTCGGCCATGCGGAAGACATCGGCCCGCCCGCTGCGCAGATAGGCGTACCAGAGCCAGAGGTCAGTCGACAGCTCGCTATTATCCCAGCCATAGCCGCCGATGTCGTAGCGCCACACATGACGGCCGAAATCATAGGAGTGCATGACGTCGCCATAGTTCCAGAAGCCATACCAGCGGCGGCGGTCGATCTCGTCCCTGTAGAAGTCCAGCACCGCATCCTGCTGGCCTTCGAGTATCTTGCGCTTCGGAGTGGAGCGATCGACGAGGCTCCATAGCCCGAACACACCGGCGGCATGGAGGCGGGCCGGCGTGCAGATCAGGCGGGGCTGGCGGGAAACCTCCTGCGCCATCTCGACAAGCCTTGCCCGGCTCGGGGTTGCGGGGAGCGCCCATAGCGTGAACTCGGTGGTGCGGGCGATGCCGTGCGCGGTGCCCCAGCCTTTTTCATAATCCTCATAAGTGATGTCGAGGCCTTCGTTTTCGGCGACATGGTCGTTCATGCCGAGGCCGTCGTGATAGAAGCGCAGGTCCATCGCCGGGGCGTCGGGCGAATGATACCAGATGGTGAACCCGGCCAGGTCGGTCGCCGCGTCGCGGATGTCGAGCCGCACCGGGCAGCGCTGCCAGAAATCCTTCATCCCGAAGGCGGCGCCGCCCGAGACGCTGCCGACATAGCCGAGGCCCGGCGCACGCCGCGCGGTGTCGACGTCGATCCAGCCATGGCCGGGCTTGGTGCGCTTGGCGATCGAGAAGCCGTCCGAATTGGGCTGGGACAGGGTGAAATCCCCCCAGGCTGCGATGCGCTCGATCAGGTTGCGCACGCCCGGTGCCATGTCGGCAAAGGCCGGTGTCGGCTGGCCGGCGAGCTGGGCTTCGCGAAAGGCCTTGCCGGGATCGCGGCTGAGGCCGGTGAGCGGCCGCACCGCCTCGCCCCACAGCCCGCCATCCTCGCCCGCGAAGCGGATATGGCGGTCGTGCAGCCGGTCCTGCATCGGCACCGATCCGGTGAGGCCGAGGCCGCGGATGAAATCCTTGTCCGGATCGCCGTCGAACACGAAGCTGTGGACGATGCGCACCGCCGCCGAGCCGGCATGGAAATAGAGGCGCAGGCTGAAGGGCAGCCATTCGCGGCCATTGCCCCTGTGCTTCCCCTCGACCCGGACGACCGCGCGCACCGGGCCGCGCTGCTCGATCGTCGCGCCGGTGATCTCGGCGGTGTAGCGGGTGAGCGCGCCGGCCGAGCCGTCGTCGCCGTCCGGCCCGTCCTGCGCGGTGGCGACCAGGCGGACGTCGCGCAGCGCCTCGCGGCCGCTATTCGTCGCCGACTGGAGGATCGCCGCGCCGCGCTTGCCGATCTGCCAACGCACATCGCCGGTCGAGACCTGGATCGAATCCGCGGTTTCGGTGACAGTGACGGGTTGTGCCGGAGCGGCAGGCTTGCCGGGCTGGATGCTGAGGCCCGGCGCCAGCGCTTCGCGTGCGGGGATCGCATGGGCGGTCCATTTGACCGAGCCGTCGGGCCACCAGGCGGTGGTCCAGCTCTGCAAGGGGACGGGCTTGCCGTCGCTCGCAGTTGCGCGAAACGCAGCCCTGGCCGGGACGGTGCCGCGCGGCCAGGGAGCGCCCCAGCTCTGCCCTTCGTGCGATGCCGGTGGTGCGCCGTCGAGCCAGGCGATGTCCGAGTCGGAAGAAGGAGGCGCGGCGGCCCGAGTCGCCTCCGCCAGGGCGGGTTCGGCCGCCATCGGCACGGCCGCGCCAGCGAGCGCCGCCTGTCTCATGAAGTCGCGCCGACTCACTGGAAACTCGGTCATCCCGCCCTCTCCTCCCATATTTGCCCAGTGACACGCTTCCATAATATGGAACTATATACCAATATCGAATGAGGTGTATCCGTCAGGTGCCCGGATTTTCATAGGGCACCTGCGAGAACATCCGGCGCGGCTCGCTGCGGGGGTCGTCGATCACCTGCGGCGGGAGGTCGAAGGCCATGGTCGCGCGGCGCTTCAGGTCATAGGCCGGCCAGTGGGGGATCTTCGGATTGTCGGGATTCCCGGTCTTGGCGAAGGCGATATAGGTCTCGCTCATGATCTCGGCCATCTGATAGGCCTGCGGCCCGGTGCCCGTGACGCGCGGCGACAGGGTGACGTTGTCCATCAGCAGCGGCAGGTCGAGCGCATGGTGCGCCTTCCATTTCGGATTGACCGGCGAGCCCCAGTGCAGCTCATAGGAATAGGTCGGCGCGGCCCCCGCCGGCAGCGCCGCGCGCCGCTCGATCTCGACCAGCGCCGGGCGCCAGTCGCGCGAATCGGTGGTCGCGGCGAAGAAGACGTCGCTCGCCGAGAAATCGGGATGGTTGCGGCGGTACATGGCGATCACCTCGCCCTGATCGAGCGACCCCATCTTCTCGGCATATTTCGCCATGTTCGCCGGCAGCGTTTCCCAGGTCAGGTCGAACATCTGCGGCGCGCTGCGGCCGATCAGCAGGCGGGCCTCGTCGCGATTGGTGCCCACCATGAAGGGGATGTGCGCGGAGAAGGAGGGCGCGTCCGGATCGAACGGATGCCGGGGCACGGAGCGGCCGTCGACCACCGGGCCGTAATAGCCGGCGGCGCCCGTCGCCGCGACGAGCTTCTCCATCGGCAGGGTGCGGATCTCGGCGATCCGCTCGCGCGGCAGGCCGAGCGCCCTCAGCACCTGCTCGGCGCGCCGGGTGGCGGTCTCGGGCCGGGAGGCGGTTACCGCCTCGCCGCTCGAAGAGGCGGCGCGCTGGAACAGGCCCATGGCGGAGGGCATGCCCATCAGGCAGGCGTTCTTCGCCCCGCCGCCCGATTCGCCGAAGATCAGCACCCGGTCCGGATCGCCGCCGAACTCGGCGATATTGTCGCGCACCCATTGCAGCGCGAGGATCAGGTCAAGCTGGCCGGTATTGCCCGAATCCGCGAAGGCCGGCCCGCCCAGCTCGGCGAGATAGAGATAGCCGAACAGGTTCAGCCGGTGGTTGAGCGTCACCACCACCACGTCGCCGCGCTTGCACAGGCGCACGCCGTCATAGAGCGCGTCGTTCGCCGACAGCGCGTTGTAGCCGCCGCCATGGATATAGACCATCACCGCGCGCCTGGCATTGTCGCGCAGGCCCGGGGTCCAGACGTTGAGGTACAGGCAGTCCTCGCTGATCGGGCCGGCCTGAGCGCCGCTGGAGGCCGAGGACTGGGCCGTGCCCGGCTGCGGCGCGCGTGGGCCGAACGCCAGCGCGTCGCGCACCCCGGTCCAGGGCTGGGGCGGGCGCGGCGCGGCGAAGCGGAACTTTGCGGTGTCGTCGCCATAGGGGATGCCTTTGAAGCCGTAGATGTCCTGGTCGATGAAGCCGCGGACCTTCCCGTGCTGCGTGGCGGCGACCAGCCCCGGTGTGACCGCCGCCTGCGCGAAGGGCGCTGCGGCCATGGTGGCGCCTGCGGTCAGAGCCGCATTCCGCATGAAATCGCGCCGACTCACTGGAAACTCGGTCATCCGAACCTCTCCTGAATATTTTATCTGAGGCCTCAACATAGTTTCATAATGTGAAACAGTCTACCAATATTTGACTTGCATCCGAATCGATTGCATGTTCTGCTCGATCAAGCGGCAAAAACGCCGCTGTCGCCAAAGTGCGCAAAGACGCACTTGCAACAGGAGAGGGGAATGAAGGTTTCCATTAGTCATCGTCGGCGAATCCAGGTTCGCGCATGTGTTTCGGCCTTTGCGATTGCGGCCTGCTGGGTGAGCAGCGCCGCTGCGCAGACGGCCCAGGATCAGCCTGCTGCCCAAGAGGTCCAGACGAGCGACCAGGCCCAGATCGGCGACGAGATCGTCGTCACGGGTCTCCGCGGCTCGCTGGAAAGCGCGCTGAACGTCAAGCGCGAGTCGAACGACATCGTCGACGTCATCAACGCGCAGGACATGGCGGACTTCCCGGACGCCAACGTCGCGGAATCGCTCCAGCGCATTCCCGGCATCTCGATCGAGCGCGACGCGGGCGAGGGCCGCAACATCACGGTGCGCGGCCTGGGTGGCGACTTCTCGCGCGTCCGGCTGAACGGGATCGAGGCGATCGCCGCCACCACCGGCTCGACGCTGGGCTCCACGGTCAATCGCGGGCGCGGCTTCGACTTCAGCCTGTTCGCCTCGGAACTGTTCAACTCGATCACCGTGCGCAAGTCGCAATCGGCCGAGGTGGACGAAGGCTCGCTCGGCGCGACCGTCGACCTCACCACCGCGCGCCCGTTCGACAAGAAGGGCCTGCGCGGCGCCATCTCGGCGCAGGGCGCCTATTACGAGATGGGCAACCATGTGCAGCCGCGCCTCGCCGGCCTGATCAGCGACACCTTCGCGCATGACACGATCGGCATCCTGTTCTCCGCCGCCTATTCGGAGCGCACGGCCGAGGAGGAAGCCTATTCGAACACCTCGCTGTCGGATTATTGGGAGCAGCAGAACGGCTTCTGCCCGGTGGTGCCGGGATCGTCCGTCACGCCGATCAACACGCTGGTGACGACCACCCCGTTCACGCCGAACTGCACCCCCGCCGACGGCCCCAATCCCGGCTCGACGCCCGAAGCCTATGACAAGGTGGCGCGCGCCGGTGTGTTCGTGCCGCGCCTGCCCGGTTTCGGCCGCTTCATCGATCGCCAGAAGCGTCTCGGGCTCACCAGCTCGATCCAGTGGCAGCCGAGCGACGCGACCCTGCTGACGATCGACGGCGCCTTCTCGAAATACGACCAGCGCAAGACCGACATCGCGACCAACACGATCAACTTTGCCCGCGGCAACGGCGCCGCGGCCGGCGACCTGACCGCTGCCCAGTCGACCGGCCGGCCGAACATGAAGATCCGCGAAGCCGAGGTCGATGAGACCGGCCTGCTGCGCTACGGCGTGTTCGACGACGTCGATTCCCGCATGATCAACGCCTATGAGCGGTCGCGCACGACCTTCTGGCAATTGACCGGCAATCTCGACCAGAAGGTCGGCGAGCGGGGCAAGCTCAACCTGCTCTACGGGCAGTCGCGCTCGCTCTTCGTGATCCCCGAGTTCACCCTCATCTCGTTCGACGCGATGGACAGCGACGGCTTCGTCTACGACACGCGCCAGAGCAAGCGGCGCCCGCTGCTCGATCTCGGCTTCGATGCCTCGAATCCCGACAATTGGGGGTTCATCAACGGCTATTCGGACATTCGCGTCCAGCGCCAGCGCGTCGACAACAAGTTCCGCAACGCCAAGGCCGATTTCTCGTGGGAGTTCAACGACAACATCACCGGCAAGGTGGGCTATGCCTATAAGCAGTTCACCTTCCAGACGGTGAGCCTGTCGCGCACCGCCTCGACGATCGTCAACGGCAATCTCCCCGCGGGCACCAGCATGGCCGATGTGAGCCTGCCGATCACCGATTTCGGCCGTCAGCTCGATCTGCCTGCCGGATCGGTCACCAGCTTCGTCATTCCCGATCTCAACGCGTTCGAGAATATCTACGACTATAACTGCAACTGCGTGAACGCGATGGGCGATTTCCGCATCAGCACCAGCGCGGCGCTGGGCAACAACCGTTTCGTGCGCGAGACGGACAACAGCCCCTATGCCCAGATGGACTTCAAGCTGCCGCTGAACGATTCGCTGACGCTGCGCGGCAATGCCGGCATCCGCTATGCCTGGACCAAGCAATATTCGGTCGGGTACATCTCGGCAGCGCTGCCGGCGGTCGAGGCGCAGCGGACCTACAGCGATTTCCTGCCGGCGCTCAACATGAGCCTGGAGGTCAATCGCGACCTGATCTTCCGCTTCGCCGCGGCCAAGGCGATCTCGCGCCCCGCGCTCGGAAACCTGACCCCGGGCGGTGCGGTCACCAACACCTCCAACAACTTCTCCTCCTCGGTCGGCAATCCGGACCTGGAGCCGTTCCGCGCGACCAATCTCGATGCGAGCGTGGAATGGTATTTCCAGCGCGGCGCGGTGCTGTCGCTGGCGGTGTTCCAGAAGACGCTGCACACCTTCGCGCAGCAACTCCTGACCCAGACCACGATCGCCCAGAGCGGCATCCCGATGTCGGCCTTCCCGGAAGGGACCGATCCGAACCTGCCGATCAACATCACCAATTTCCAGACGACCAACGGCGGCACGATCAAGGGTCTGGAAATCAACTATCAGCAGCCCTTCACCTTCCTGCCGGGCTTCCTCAAGAATTTCGGCGCGCTGTTCAACTACACGCACATCGATTCGAAGATCACCTACTTCCTGACCGCCGATCCGAACGGTCCGACGCTGAACGACCAGCTCATCAACGTGTCGCCCAATTCGTTCAACGCGACGCTCTATTATGATGGCGGCGGGCTGTCGGCGCGCCTGTCGGGGGCGTATCGCAGCGAATATCTCCGCCAGGTGCCGCTGCGCGCCGGCCTGGCCGACGCCACCGGCAGCTATGCCAGCTTCAACCTGGATGCCTCCATCTCCTACGATATCACGCCCAATATCGGCATCAGCATCGACATGCTGAACCTGACCAACCAGGCGACCGATTTCTGGGACGGCAAGGATATCCGCGACCAGCAGGTCTATTCCAAGTCCGGTCGCCAGTTCTTCGTCGGCGCGCGCTTCAAGTTCTGAGGCAACCGCGAAGGTTTCCCGGCCGGCAACCACCTCCGCCGGCCGGGAAGCCCTTTTTGCACAGGGGAGAGAAGATGCTGAAACGCCTGATCGGCGGCATGATGCTTGCCGCCATTGCCTTTGCCGTGCCCGCTTATGCCGACGACGTCGGCAAGCGCTATCCCTCCGAGACGCGCACCGTCGTCGACCGGATCACCGGCCGGCCGTTCAAGATCCTGACCTCGGGCGCGTCGAGCGACTCCAAGATCTATCCGACGCACCGCCAATGGACGAAGGACGGCAACTGGATCGTCTTCCGCTCGTCGGATCGCGCCGCCTCGGGCACGCCCCAGGCGTTCGTCGTCAACGAGATCACCGGCGACATCGTCCAGATCACCGACAGCCCGGGCGTGAACACCGGCGGGCTCAACGTCGCGCGGCTCTCCAACAGGATCTATTATACCCGCCAGCCGGCGGGCGGCGTCGACGGTGCCGAGCTGGTCGAGATCGACCTGGGGCCGCTGCTGGCGGATTCCGCCAGGGGCAAGATGCGCGCCCAGGGCTATGAGCGCGTCGTCGCGGCCATGCCGAAGGACGGTACCATCACCACCAATTTCGGCCTCGATGCCGATGAGAAGACCGCCTATCTGAGCTTCAACCAGCACAAGCAGCCGCCCCGCGCGCCGGGTGCGCTCGCGCCGCAGGTGCCGAGCGGCATCCGCTCGGTGGACATCGCCACCGGCGCGACCAGGACCATCCTGAAGACGCCCTGGCTGATCGGCCATATCCAGGCCAATCCGCTCAAGCCCGGCGAGGTGATGTACTGCCACGAGACCGGCGGCGACGCGGACCAGCGCATGTGGCTGGTGAATGGCGACGGCTCGGGCAACCGCCCGATCTATGTCGAGGGCCCGGACGACTGGGTGACGCATGAGCAGTTCGCCGATGCCGATCATGTGATCTTCAACCTGATGGGCCATACGATGAAGCTGCGGCAGCGCCCCTCGGGCATCATGGTGGTCTCGCTGCGCGACGGCCGCGTCGAGAATCTCGGCCAGACCGACAGCACCACCGTCACCCGCAGCGAGCTGAAATACCTCAACAGCGTCAACATCCCGCAGGACGAGACCAACACCGGCGGATACTGGCACAACGGAGTCACCTATGACGGGCGCTGGGCGGCGGGCGACGATTTCGACGGCAACGTCCACCTGATCGACCGCAGGACCGGCAAGCGCACCCTGCTCACCACCGGCCACCGCATGCGGCCGGACCATGCCCATCCGAGCTTCAGCCCGGACGGGACGCGGGTGCTGCTCCAGTCGGGCATGATGACCGATGGTGAGCGGCTGTCGCTGGTGATCGCGCCGGTGCCCGACGGCAAGGACTTGTGATCCCCCCGCCGGGGCGCGCGGCTTGCCTCCATCCCGAAGCGCGCCCCGGCACCCCCATTTCCCTTTCAGGAGAAGGCGATGCCTGCTGACCTTTCGCTCTCGCGCCGCGACGCGGTGAAGCTCGCGGCGGGGGCCGCCTTCGTCTCGGGCGCCGCGCCCGCGCTCGC
>NZ_JAAVVE010000060.1 GCF_018449795.1 Sphingomonas sp. dw_22 | reverse complement strand
GGTTCCCGACCGAGCTGTTCACCTCCCTGCCCGCGACCAAGACCGCCCACCCCCACCGGGGAGAATGCGGCCCCCCCGCCCCCCTCCACCCGCCCCGCCCCCGTCCCTCTGCTCCGCGGGGCCCCCCCCCCCCCTATGCCCCCCCGCCCCAACCCCGCCCCCGCCAGGCACCCCCCCCCCCGCCCCAGGCGCGGCACCCAGGCCCAGCGATCGGGATCCCCCATCAGCGCGCCCGCCAGCTTGCGGCCCACGCGCACCAGCGATCCGCTCATCGAGGCCAGGCCGATCGCGACCTCGCCGTCCGGATCGGACATGCCGTGCACGGCCCCCATCGACGCGGCGAGCAGCAGCAGCACCGGCGCCCCCGGCGCGACGCTGGCCAGCCCCGCCGCGAGCAGCAGCAGGAGCGTCACCGCCAGCATCGCCCCCGCCGCGCCCCGCCCGGCCGCCGCGCGGACGATCACGCTCGACAGGATCACCCCCGCGATGAAGCTCATCACCAGCGCGCCCGCGGTCAGCGCCGCGCCCGCATCGCCGGTGCCGAGCCCGACGCCCAATCGCGTCGAATTGCCGCTCATGAAGGCGGCGAAGAAGCCCCCCATGCTGGTAAAGGCCAGCGCGTCGACGAAGCCGGCGAGCGCGGCGAGGCACACCGCGATCGCAATCAGCGGAGACTCGGTACGTTGCATGGCGCCCTATCTGCTACAGCCGCGCCCGACCCGCCAGAGGCAGTTTGACTTGGGCGCCCTCCCCAAGCGAAACCGGCGGCCATGCCCGCCCCCGTCCCCTTCGAGATCGGCCCGATCCTCCCCTGGCTAGACCTGTTCGGCATCGCCGTCTTCGCCGCCACCGGCGCGCTGGCGGCAGCGCGGCGCGAGCAGACCTTCGTCACCCTCGCCTTCTTCGCGCTCATCACCGGCGTCGGCGGCGGCACGATCCGCGACCTGCTGATCGGCGCGCCGGTATTCTGGGTGCATGATACGCGCGTCGCCGCGCTGTGCCTGGCGATGGCGGTCGCCCTGTGGTTCACGCCGCACCGCTGGTGGACGAGCGAGGTGTTCGACTGGCTCGATGCCGCCGGCCTCGCCGCCTATGCCGCGTTCGGCGCGGCCAAGGCGCTGGGCTATGGCATCGCCCCGGTGCCGGCGATCGTGATGGGCGTGCTGACGGCCTGTGCGGGCGGCATCATCCGCGATACCCTGGCGGGCGAGCCCTCGATCCTGATGCGGCCGGAACTGTACGTCACCGCCGCCGCGCTCGCATCGGCGCTCCATGTCGGGCTCAGCCTCGCCGGATTTCCGCCGCTCGCCGCCGGGCTGATCGCCGCCGCCGGAGGCTTCGCGCTGCGCGGCGCCGCGATCCACTGGAAGCTCGGCCTGCCCGCCTATCGCGGCTGAGGCGATTGCCTCGCCCCCTGAAGCGGGCGCAGACTGGCGCCATGGAGCAGGTGAGTCGCGGCCATCAATCGCTGGCGCAGGGCGAGGCGGAGCGCCGGTCCGGGCGCCCCGAAAGCGCACGCCGCGCCTTCGGCGAGGCCATCGCCCATTTCCGCGCCGAGGGAGACCTTCCCGGCGAGGCGAAGGCGCTGACCCGCCAGGCGCAGATCGCCCGCGACACCGGCGATCTCGACTGGGCGCTGCACGACCAGGCACAGGCGATCGCGCTGTTCCGCCGGGCCGGCGACGGCGGCGCGCTGGCGCATGCCCTGCGCCATGCCGGCGACATGTTCGTCGCGCAGGGCCAGTTCGCTTATGCCGCCGCGCATCTCCACGAGGCGCTCGATCTCTACCGCGCCGGCGCCGAGGCCCCGCCGCTCGATTTCGCCAGCGCCCTGCGCAGCGTCGCCCTGCTCGCCGAAGCGCTGAACGAGCCCGCCGAGGCGCGCCATTACTGGGGTGAGGCGCGCGGCCATTATGCCGGGCAAGGCGTGGAGGCCGGCGTGCGCGAGGCCGAGGCGCATCTGGCCGCGCTGGCGGGCTAGAAGCGAAATTCGGAGCGGCGGCAGCAAAGCCCATCCTCACCCCGGCCGAAGTGCCGGGATTCACCGGGATGCCGGGACAGCCGCTGGAGGCGTGAGGGGCTCTCTGGAGGAGCTGTGGACCCCGGCACTTCGGCCGGAGTGACGATGGAAGAGTATCGACCCCTTCGGCGCCGAATCCGCCTCAGGCGATCACTCCGCCAGCAGCCACGCGATCGCCGTCTCGCGATCGTCGAAGATGCCGACATCGGCGCGCACTTCCTTCAGCCGCTGCACCTGCCGCCGGGCGAGCGCCGTCGTGACGACGAACGCCACCTTGCGCGCCCAGAGCGCCCGCACCGCCGGATTATCGAACGTGCTCTTGAGCAGGTTCACCGTCGCCTGCGGCACGACCTGCACGCCGCTCGCATCGTAAAGGGTGACGTGCTTGCCGACATCGTCGCCCAGCGTGCGGATCGCGGCCCGCAGCTCCTCGCCGATCCAGGCGGCGTCCTCGGGCGACAGCAGACCTTCGAGCCGAAGATCGACGAGCTTGCGCGCGCGATCGACGGTGATCCAATGCGATACGGCATGCATGCAGGCCGTATAAACGGATTCTTCCCGCAAGGCATTGGACTTAAGTGGTTTAGAACCGTTCAGATTCGAACGACGCCCACTTCGCTGAATTTCTTAGGCTCGACCGGCGGCACGGCCGGATCGTTGAGCTCGCATTGCCAGAAGCCGACATCGATCCACTGGCCATGCTTGAAGCCGACTTCGCGATAGACGCCCGAACGGCGGAAACCCACCGCCTCGTGCAGCTTGATCGAGCGATCGTTGGGCAGGGTGATCGTGCCGATCGCATGGACGAAGCCCTGCGCGCGCAGCGTATCGACCAGCGCCTCGTAGAGCAGCCGCCCCACGCCCGATCCGCGCGATGCGTCGGTCAGGTAGATCGAAGTCTCGCAGACATATCTATACGCCGGCCGGTCGCGGAACTTGCTGGCAAAGGCATAGCCGATCACGCCGCCGTCGGGATCGCCGTTGGTCGCGACCATCCAGGGATAGAGCCCGTCGCTCGCCGCCATCCGCGTCCGCATCGCCCGCGTGTCCGGCGGGTCGATCTCGAACGAGGCGGTGCCGGTCAGCACGTGCGGGGCATAGATCGCCGCGATCGATGCGGCATCTTCGGGCGTGGCGGCTCGGATTGCGATCATCGGCCCAAACGTGCCAGCAAAAGCGCCAACAGGCTAGTGTCCTCTGCCCGCGCCGAGGCCGGGCCGATTCCCGCGCATTCCAGGCAGCGCGCCTGCACCGATCCGCCCGACGCCAGCCGCCGCGCATCGCCCAGCGCCTGCGCGAGCATCGCGCGCTGCTCGCCGGCGATCCGGGCATAGGCATCCTCGCCCGCCGGCTGATCGGCCCAGTCGTCGTCGTCATCATCGCTGCCCTGGCGCAGGATCGCCGCCAGGAAGGTCATCCAGCCGCTCGGCTGCTTCTCCAGATAGACCGGATGCACCTTGGCCGGATCGAGCTTGGCGCGCCGCGCCGCCTCGGCGATCGCATCCGGCAAGCCGCCGAACCGGTCCACCAACCCCAATTGATGCGCGACGCCGCCGATCCACACCCGGCCCTGGCCGATCTCGTCCACGCGCTGCGGCGTCAGCTTGCGGGCGTTCGCCACCAGCGCGATGAAGCGGCCATAGCCCGCCTCGATCGCCGATTGCAGGATGCGGTCCACCTGGGGGTTGGTCCCGCCATAGATGCTCGGCTGGCCGGTCAGCGGCGTGGTCTGCACGCCGTCGCTGGTCACGCCGATCTTGGCGAGGCTGTTCTCGAAGGTCGGCAATATGCCGAAGATGCCGATCGATCCGGTGATCGTGTTCGGCTCGGCGAAGATCGTGTCGCCCGAGGTGGAGACCCAATAGCCGCCGCTGGCCGCCAGGCTCCCCATCGAGACCACCACCGGCAGCCCCTTGGCCTTGGCCTGGAGCACCGCCTGGCGGATCTGCTCGGAGGCCAGCGCCGAACCGCCCGGCGAATCGACGCGCACCACCAGCGCCTTCAGCTTCCTGTCGGCGAGGCCCTTCAGGATCAGGCGGCTGATCGTGTCGCCGCCCGCGGTGCCCGGCCCCGCCTTGCCGTCGACGATCTCGCCGGCGACGGTGACCACGCCGATCGCATCGCCCCGGCTCGGCGCCGGATTGGCGGCCAGCCAGTCGCGCAGGCGGATCGCGTTGAAATTGCCCGCCACCTTGTCGTTGCGGGCGCCGGCGATCTCGGCGACGCGCTTGCCGAAGGCGATACGGTCGCCGATCCTGTCGATGATGCCATAGGCCAGATTGGCCTGGGCGATATCGCCCTTGGCGCCGGCGATCACGTCGTCGGGCTTGGCGATGAATTCGGCGACGCGCGCCTTGGGCCGCGCCCTGGCGATCGATTGCCGCCACTGGTCCAGGATCGATCCGTACAACGCCTGGCTCGCCTCGCGCGCCTCGGGTGACATGTCGGCGCGGATATAGGGCTCGACCGCCGACTTGTACTTGCCGACCTTGTAGACGTGCGCGGTGACGCCGAGCTTGTCGATCAGGCCCTTGTAATAGAGCTGGCGCCCGCCCGGCCCCATGAACATCGTTCCGCCCATCGGATGGGTCCAGATCTCGTTCGCGGCCGATGCGATCAGATAGGAGCTGTCGGTATAGCCGGTGGCATAGGCGAGCACCGGCTTGCCGCTCGCGCGCACCCGCGCCACCGCCTGGGCGACGTCGGTGACCGCGGCCGGATAGCCGCCCAGGAAGCGGTCCATGTCGAGCACCACGGCCTTCACCCGGCCATCGGTCCGCGCCGCGTCGAGCGCGCGGAGCACGTCGCGCAGGCGCACCTGCCCCGCCACGCTGCCGCCGGCGCTCTGCCAGGGATCGGGCTGCTCGGGCTGCTCGACCAGCGTGCCGTCCAGCGCCACCACCAGCGCGCCGTCGCGGATCGCCGCGGCATTGGGCTTGTGCGACAGCACGGCGAACAGGCCGGCGAAGAACAGGAGCAACAGGACCAGGACCAGAAAGTCCTTGATCCCCACCAGTATTTTCCACGCGCCTCGAACCAGCTTCACTTGTGCGGCTCCTGCCAAGATGAGGCGTCCCTGCTACCGGATGCGACAGGCCGAGTAAACCGACTGTATTATCGCTCCAATACAGGCTGTCCGCCAAACGGACGATCGGCCCGGCCGGAGTCGAAAACATATCGGCGCGGACCCGTTGACGAATAGGAGCCGGCTGCGCATATGCCGGCCTGTTAGCACTCAGGCCAAGTGAGTGCTAAACGCGAATCAACCAAAAGAGGAACCTGGCAATGAACTTCCGTCCGTTGCACGACCGCGTGCTCGTCCGCCGCGTCGAGGCCGAGGAAAAGACCGCCGGCGGGATCATCATCCCCGACACCGCCAAGGAAAAGCCGCAGGAAGGCGAAGTCGTCGCCGCCGGCACCGGCACCAAGACCGAAGACGGCAAGATCCTGCCGCTCGACGTCAAGGCCGGCGACAAGATCCTGTTCGGCAAGTGGTCGGGCACCGAGGTCAAGGTCAATGGTGAGGATCTCCTCATCATGAAGGAAAGCGACATCCTGGGGATCGTCGGCTGATCCTCCGCCTGGAGAGCGTTTTTTCGCAATCCGGGTGTCAAGCGTGTCAACCAATTCCACTAGATTGAAAGGGTAGCCAACATGGCAGCCAAGGACGTGAAATTCAGCCGCGACGCGCGTGAGCGCATCCTGCGCGGCGTCGATATCCTCGCCGATGCGGTGAAGGTCACGCTGGGGCCGAAGGGCCGCAACGTCGTGATCGACAAGTCGTTCGGTGCGCCCCGCATCACCAAGGACGGCGTCACCGTCGCCAAGGAAATCGAACTCAAGGACAAGTTCGAGAACATGGGCGCGCAGATGATCCGCGAAGTCGCGTCGAAGACGAACGACCTCGCCGGTGACGGCACCACCACCGCCACCGTGCTCGCCCAGGCGATCGTCCGCGAGGGCATGAAGTCGGTCGCGGCCGGCATGAACCCGATGGACCTGAAGCGCGGCATCGATCTCGCCGTCCTCAAGGTCGTCGAGGACATCCAGGCGCGCTCGAAGCCGGTTTCGGGCTCGAACGAGATCGCCCAGGTCGGCATCATCTCGGCAAACGGCGACACCGTCGTCGGCGAGAAGATCGCCGAGGCGATGGAGAAGGTCGGCAAGGAAGGCGTCATCACCGTCGAAGAGGCGAAGGGTCTCGATTTCGAGCTCGACGTCGTCGAGGGCATGCAGTTCGACCGCGGCTATCTGTCGCCCTATTTCATCACCAACCCGGACAAGATGACGGTCGAGCTCAGCGATCCGTACATCCTGATCCACGAGAAGAAGCTCTCCAACCTCCAGGCGATGCTTCCGATCCTCGAGGCCGTGGTGCAGAGCGGCCGTCCGCTCCTCATCATCGCCGAGGACATCGAGGGCGAGGCCCTGGCCACGCTCGTCGTCAACAAGCTGCGCGGCGGCCTGAAGGTCGCGGCCGTCAAGGCGCCGGGCTTCGGCGATCGCCGCAAGGCGATGCTCGAGGACATCGCCGTCCTGACCAAGGGCGAAGTGATCTCCGAGGATCTCGGCATCAAGCTCGAGACCGTGACCCTGGGCATGCTCGGCACCGCCAAGCGCGTCTCGATCGACAAGGACAACACCACCATCGTCGATGGCGCCGGTGATGCCGATTCGATCAAGGGCCGCACCGATGCGATCCGCCAGCAGATCGAGAACACCACCAGCGACTATGATCGCGAGAAGCTCCAAGAGCGTCTCGCCAAGCTCGCCGGCGGCGTTGCGGTCATCAAGGTCGGCGGCGCTTCGGAAGTCGAAGTGAAGGAGCGCAAGGATCGCGTCGACGACGCCCTCCACGCGACCCGCGCGGCGGTCGAAGAGGGCATCGTCCCCGGTGGCGGCACGGCGCTGCTCTATGCCACCAAGGCGCTCGAGGGCCTGAAGGGCGTCAACGACGACCAGACCCGCGGCATCGATATCGTCCGCAAGGCGCTCTACGCGCCGGTCCGCCAGATCGCGCAGAATGCCGGTCATGACGGTGCGGTGATCTCGGGCAAGCTGCTCGACGGCAACGATCCCAACCTGGGCTTCAACGCCCAGACCGACGTCTACGAGAACCTCGTCGCCGCCGGCGTGATCGACCCGACCAAGGTCGTCCGCACCGCGCTGCAGGATGCGGCCTCGGTCGCCGGCCTGCTCATCACGACGGAAGCCGCCGTGTCCGAGCTGCCGGAAGACAAGCCCGCCATGCCCATGGGCGGCGGCGGCATGGGTGGCATGGGCGGCATGGACTTCTAAGTCCGGCTGCCGGCCTTCCAGGGCTGGAAAAGAAGAAGGGCCGGCGGAGCGATCTGCCGGCCCTTTTTTTTGCGGGAAGCCGCGCCGTCCGAAGGATGACCGGACTTTCCATTCCTATAAATTGAGGACAAGACGCGCAGGCGCCGATCGCTTCGGCGCCAGATCGATAGAGGGGCGTACCAGTGTTCAGTTGGATTGCCGGGCGCGTGCGCTGCCTGGGGGGCAAGCACGAGCGTTCGGAAAAGCATATCCGCCAGAGCGCGGACGAAAAACATGTCAGCCGGTGCCGCTATTGCGGCACGCCGATGAAGCGCCGCGCGAAGCGCGACTGGATCGTGATCTCCAAGGCCGAATATCGCGAGCTCGCCGGCTAGATCGCCCTCCGTCCTCACGGGTGTGTTGGCGCTCTAACGCGACAAAACGCTTCCCTTGCACGGCCTGGCGCGACAATATCCGGGCATCGCGCCGGCCCGCCGGCATCCAGCCATGAGAGCCTGTCCATGACCGAACTTACCCGCCGCCAGGCGCTGTCCGCCGCCGCGCTTGCCGGCCTCGCCGCCGCCGTCCCCGCCTGGGCACAGGATGTCGCCGCCACCGGCGCCGCCTGGGATCTGACGGACCTCTACCCGAGCGACGCCGCCTGGGACGAGGCGCGCAAGGCCGTGCTCGCGGCGATTCCCGGCGTCGCCAAGTTCAAGGGCCGGCTGGGCGAAAGCGCCGATGTGCTGGCGCAGGCGCTGGTGCTCCAGTCCGATCTCGGCCGCACGATCGCGCGCGTCTATACCTATGCCAGCCTCAAGGGCGACGAGGACGTCCGCGTCTCCGCCTATCAGGAGAAGCAGGCCCAGGCGGTCGATCTCTACACTGCGTTCGGCGAAGCCACCGCCTGGTTCTCGCCCGAGCTGCTGACGATCGGCCAGGCGAAGCTCGACGGCTTCATCGCGACGAACGCCACGCTCAAGTCCCGTTTCGACCATTCCCTGGCGAACGCCATCCGCCAGGCCGCGCATACGCTCTCGCCCGAAGGCGAATCGATCCTGGCAAGCGCGTCCGCCCCGCTTCAGGCGCCCGGCGACATTTCCGGCCAGCTCCGCTCGTCGGACATCCCCTGGCCAACGATCACGCTCTCCACCGGCAAGGAAGTCCGGCTCGACAGCCAGGGCTATACGCTCAATCGCGACGCGCCGAACCGCGAGGACCGCAAGGCCGTGTTCGACGCCTTCTGGACCGCGCACGGCAAGTTCCAGAACTCGTTCGGCGCGACCTACAACGCGCAGGTGAAGGGCGACATCTTCTACGCCAAGGCGCGCAAATACCCCACCGCGCTCGCCGCCGCCCTCTCCGGCGCCAACATTCCCGAGCCGGTCTATCGCACGCTGGTCGCCGAGGCGAACAAGGGGCTGCCCCAGCTCCACCGCTATTTCGACCTGCGCCGGCGGATGCTCAAGCTGCCCGACATCCATTATTACGACATCTATCCGCCGCTCGTGTCGCTCGACCGGACCTTCACGCTCGATCAGATGCGCACGACCACGCTGGAGGCGGCCCAGCCGCTCGGCCCCGATTACCAGGCGCGCATCGCCAAGGCGACCGCCGCCAAGTGGATGGACCCCCGCCCGCGCCCCGGCAAGCGGCCCGGCGCATACATGAACCCCGGCGCGTTCGACGTGCATCCCTATCTGCTGCTCAACCTGTCGGACAAATATGACGGGATGACCACCTATGCGCACGAATGGGGCCATGCGCTCCACTCGCTGCTCGCCAATTCGGCCCAGCCCTATGACAAGGCCGATTATCCGATCTTCCTCGCCGAGATCGCCTCGACCGCCAACGAGCAGCTCCTGGTCGCGCACATGCTGAAGAATGCGAAGACGAAGGAGGAGAAGCTCTATTATCTCGGCCAGCAGATGGAGAATTTCCGCGGCACCTTCTATCGCCAGACGATGTTCGCCGAGTTCGAGCTCAAGGCGCACGACCTGGCCGAAGCGGGCGAGGGCCTGTCGGGCGAGAAGTTTACCAGCGTCTATTTCGACCTGCTGAAGCGCTATCACGGCCCGGCAATGGGCTTCGATCCGGCCTATGCGAACGAGTGGGCGTTCATCCCCCACTTCTACAACAGCTTCTACGTCTATCAGTATGCGACCTGCATCGCGGCGGCGACATACTTTGCCCAGCAGATCCTGAAGGGCGGCGCCAAGGAGCGCGACAATTACCTGTCCGTGCTGAAGGCCGGCGGATCGGACTATCCGGTCGACATCCTCAAGCGCGCCGGCCTCGATATGGCGAGCCCCGCGCCCTATCAGGCGCTCGTCGCGGCGTTCAAGGACACGCTCGACCAGGCCGAGGCGCTGCTGGGGTAATTCTGCCGACTCCCTCTCCCGCTCGCGGGAGAGGGCCGGGGTGAGGGTTAAGTGCGATGCACTCCGAATGAAGAACCGTCGGCTTCACCTTCCCCGACTCACCCTCCCCTAACCCCTCCCGCAAGCGGGAGGGGAATCATCAGCGCTTCATCGCCTCGATGATCTTCTTGACCTCCTGGCTGCGCCCGCGCGGCAGCACCAGCACGTCGTCGCCCGTCACCACCACGATCAAGTCCTTCACGCCGACCAGCGCGACGCGCCTGCCGGGCTCGCTGCGGACCAGGCAGTTCTCGGTGTCGATCGCGATCACGTCGCCGCGGCAGACATTGCCATGCCCGTCGCAGTCGCTGATCGCGTGGAGCGCATCCCAGCTCCCCACGTCGCTCCAGCCCATCGCCACCGGCACCACCGCGACGCGCGGCGCCTTCTCCATCACCGCATAATCGATCGAATCGGAGGGGCAGGCGGCGAACTCGTCGTCGTCCGGCCAGATACGGCCGCCCTCGCGCCGCGCCTTGTCCATCGATCGCTGGACCGCGACCAGCATCTCGGGCGCATAGACGCTGAGCGCGCCCAGATACATGTCGGCGCGGAACAGGAAGATGCCGCCGTTCCAGGCATGGTCGCCCGCTTCCAGCATCGCCTCCGCCTTGTCGCGCGGCGGCTTCTCGACGAAGTGCTCGACGCGGTGGACACCGTTCGAAATCTCCTCGCCCACCTTGATCCAGCCATAGCCGGTCTCGGGCGCGTCGGGCGAGATGCCGAACGTCACCAGCCAGCCCTGCTCTACCAGCGGCAGCGCCACTTCGATCGCGGCATGGAACGCATCGACATCGGCGATGACATGATCCGACGGCATCACCAGCAACGGCTCGCTGCCGCCGCCCGCCGCGACCGCCGCCAGCGCGATCGCCGGGGCGGTGTTGCGGCCCATCGGCTCGAGGATCAGCGCCTGGGCGACAGCCTCCACCTGCGCAAGCTGCGCCTCGACCATATCGGCATGGAAGGCGTTGGCGACTACGATCGGCCGGGCGAAACGCGCGCCCGCGGTGCGGCGCGCGGTCAGCTGGAGCATCGTCTCCTCCGCCGTCAGCGCCAGCAATTGCTTGGGCATCTCGGGCCGAGACAGCGGCCACAGGCGCGTGCCCGATCCCCCCGACAGGATGACAGGAATGATCGGCTTCGAATCTGGCATGCAAAAGGGTTCCTCTGGAGCCAATGCTCTAGTCGCTTGCTCCCCGTTGGTAAAACGGTGCGCAACCGCAACGGTTTCGCAGGAGCATATGAATCTTTCCGGCGGTTGACCGACACGTGTCTTCGTGTCGGATTCGTTTACACTTCGCCTGTAAAGCGGAAGGGCAATGATCCGCTTGTTCAAGCATTATGTGCCGAATGCCGTGCTGCTGCTCGGCATGCTGGACATCATCCTGCTCGTCGTGGCGGGCGAGGCGGGCTGGCTGATGCGCGCGCACCAGATCGACATGCTGCCGACGCCGATCGCGACGCGCTGGCCGCAACTGACCACTTTCGCGTTCACCCTGGAAATCGCGATGATCGCGGTGGGCGTCTATGGCGCCGACGCGCTCCAGTCGCTCCGCTTCGCCACCGCGCGGCTGATCGTCGCGATCGCGCTCGGCGTGATCGGGCTGAGCGTGCTCTATTTCCTGATTCCCCAGATCAGCTTCTGGCGCTCGAACCTGATCTTCGCGGCGCCCGCGGCGATCGTGATGCTGATCTTCCTGCGCATCCTGCTCGGCAAGGCGCTGGGCAGCCAGGCGTTCAAGCGCCGCATCGTCGTGCTCGGCGCCGGCCCGCGCGCCGCGCGGCTGAAAGTCCTGTCGAAGACCCCCGGCGCGGGCTTCGCGGTCGTCGGCTATGTCGCGATGAGCGAGGCGAACCGCGTAATCCCCGAGGCGATCAACCGCGACGCGATCTACAACCTCGCCGACCATGTCGTGCTGCTCAACGCCAGCGAAGTCGTCCTGGCGCTGGAGGAGCGCCGCAACGCGCTGCCGCTCAAGGATCTGCTGCGGATCAAGACCACCGGCGTCCATGTCAACGAGATCTCGACCTTCCTCGAGCGCGAGACCGGCCGCGTCGACCTCGACAGCGTCAATCCGAGCTGGCTGATCTTCTCCGACGGCTTCTCGTCCGGCCGGATGGTGTCGAGCGCGTTCAAGCGGCTGTTCGACATCGCCGCCAGCTCGGTGCTGCTCGTGCTGATGCTGCCGCTGATCCTCCTCACCGGAATCGCGATCCGGCTGGAGAGCAAGGGACCGGCGCTCTATCGCCAGCGCCGCGTCGGCCTCTATGGCCAGGGGTTCGACGTCATCAAGCTGCGCTCGATGCGCCAGGATGCCGAAGCCGCGGGCAAGGCGGTCTGGGCCGAGAAGGACGATCCGCGCATCACCCGCATCGGCCGCCTCATCCGCAAGTGCCGGATCGACGAGCTGCCGCAATGCTGGAGCGTGCTGAAAGGCGAGATGAGCTTTGTCGGCCCGCGCCCCGAACGGCCGCAGTTCGTCGAGGATCTCGAGCAGAAGCTGCCTTATTATGCCGAGCGCCACATGGTGAAGCCGGGCATCACCGGCTGGGCGCAGATCAACTATCCCTATGGCGCCTCGATCGAGGATTCGCGCCAGAAGCTCGAATATGACCTGTTCTACGCCAAGAACTACTCGCCCTTCCTCGATCTGCTGATCCTCCTCCAGACGCTGAGAGTGGTGATCTTCCCCGAAGGGGCGCGCTGATGGCGGCCGCGCTGACGCTGTGGCTGCACGCGCTGGCGGCGCTGCTGTTCGGCGCCCTGACCCTGCTCGCGCTGCACCCGCGCGACAATGGCGCGCCGCGCCGTTCGCTGGCGGTCGCGCTGGGCATGACCGCGCTCTGGGCGCTGGCGGTGGCCGGCATCGGCGGCGACGAAATGGTGACGCGCGCGGCGGAGGCGCTGCGCAACCTCGCCTGGCTCGGCTTCATGATCATGCTGCACCGGCGCGACGGCAATGCCCGCCCGCCCTTCGCGCTCGGCACCGTCTATGGCGTGGTGGCGATCGTGGGGCTCGGCGCGTTCGCGCTCCATATCGTCGCAGTCACCGCCAGGCCGGAAACCGTCCTGCAAACCGAGACGGCTGCGCTCCTGCTGCGCATGCTGGTGGCGGTGACGGCGCTGGTGCTCGTCCAGGCACTCCATTCGGCGGTGGCGCCCGCCACCGGCGGCGGCCTGCGCTGGGTGGTCGTCGCGCTGGCGGGACTGTGGTTCACCGACTTCGCGGTGTTCAGCATCGCCTATCTGGCCGGCGACGCCGCGCCCGAGCTGTCGGTGGCACGCGGCGCGGCGATGGTGCTGATCGCGCTGGCGATGGGCGTGGGCCTCCAGCGCAAGGGCGAATGGAGCGTCCAGGTCTCGCGCACCGTCGCCTATCAATCGCTCTCGCTGGTCGCGATCGGCGCCTATTTCGCGCTGCTGGCGCTCGCCACCAGCGCGATCGCCACGGTGGGCGGCGCCAATGCCCGCGTGTACCAGACCGCCTTCGTCTTCGGATCGACCGCCGCGATCCTGGCGCTCGTCTCGAACTCCTGGCTGCGCGCCTGGGCCAAGGTGAAGCTCGCCAAGCACCTGTTCCGCCACCGCTATGACTATCGCGCCGAGTGGATGCGCTTCACCGACACGCTCGGCGCGCCCGAAGGCGCCGCACCGCTCGACGAACGCATCGTCAAGGCGGTGGCGGACCTGACCGATTCGCCCGCCGGCCTGCTGCTCGTGCCCGACGGCACCGGGCTGGGGCCGGGCGCCGCGTGGAACTGGGACCGCGGCACGCTGCCCGGCGCCGGCGACGCGGCCCTCGCTCATCATCTCGAAGCGACCGGCCGCATCCTCGAGCTCGATCTCCTGCGCCGCAGCCAGGCCGACGCCGCCGATGCGGCGGCGGTGCCGCAATGGATGCTCGATCTGGATGCGGCCTGGGTGCTGGTGCCGCTGCCGCACATGGGCAGCCTAGTCGGCGCGATCCTGCTCGCCCGCCCCCCGGTTCCGCGCGCGCTCGACTGGGAGGATTTCGACCTGCTCAAGGTCGCCGGCCGCCAGGCCGCCAGCTATCTCGCCGAGGCGAGCGCCCAGGGCGCGCTCGCCGACGCCCAGCGCTTCGACGAGTTCAACCGCCGCTTCGCCTTCATCCTCCACGACATCAAGAACCTGGTCAGCCAACTCACCCTCACCGCGCGCAATGCCGAGCGCCATGCCGACAAGCCCGAGTTCCGCGCCGATATGGTCGCGACGCTGAGGGATTCGTCCGAGCGGATGAACGCGCTGCTCGCCCGCCTGTCGCAGCACAACCGCGCCCGGCCCGAGGCACCGCACGCCACCGAGATCGTGCCGCTGGTCGAGCGCATCGCTTCCGCCCGGCGCGGCCAGCATCCGCTCGCCGTCTCGGGCATCCGCGCAGCGGTCGCGCTCGCCGATCCGGCGGGGCTGGAGCAGCTGCTCGGCCATCTCGTCCAGAACGCGATCGAGGCGAGCCCGCCGCACGAGCCGGTCACGCTCGCCGTCGCCGCCGACGGCATCCAGGTGACGGTCGACGTGATCGATCGGGGCTGCGGCATGTCCCCCGCCTTTATCCGCGACAAATTGTTCAAGCCCTTCGTCTCGTCCAAGCCCGGCGGCTTCGGCATCGGCGCGTTCGAGGCGCAGCAGCTCGCCGCCGCGATGCAGGCGCGCATCGAAGTCGCCTCGCGCGAGGGCGAGGGCACGCGCTTCCGCGTCATCCTGAAGGCCGCGCACGCCGCCGACGTGCCCGCCAATGCACGCGCAGGCAGGGCCGCATGACCGATATGAAACCCAAGCTCCTGATCGTCGAGGACGACGCCGGGCTCCAGCGCCAGCTCCGCTGGGCCTATGACGGCTATGAGATCCTCACCGCCGCCAATCGCGAGGAGGCGATCGCCGCGATCCGCGCCGACGAGCCGCCGGTGGTCACGCTCGATCTCGGCCTGCCGCCCGATCCGGACGGCACCGCCGAGGGCTTCGCCACGCTGGAGACGATCCTGAAGCTCGCGCCCGCGACCAAGGTGATCGTCGCCTCCGGCCACGGCGCGCGCGAATCGATGCTGCGCGCGATCGAGATGGGCGCCTGGGACTTCTACCAGAAGCCGATCGACATCGACGCGCTCGGCCTGATCGTTGCCCGCGCCTTCCACGTCCATGCGCTGGAGGCCGAGAACCGCCGCCTCGCCGAGCGTGCCGAGGCGGGCGCGGTGCTGGGCGGCATGATCACCGGCGCGCCGGAGATGCTGAAGGTCACCCGCACGATCGAGCGCGTCGCCGGCGCCGACGTCTCGGTGATGCTGCTCGGCGCCAGCGGCACCGGCAAGGAGCTGCTCGCCCGCGGCCTCCACGACGCCAGCCGGCGCAAGGGCAATTTCATCGCGATCAACTGCGCCGCGATCCCCGAGACCCTGCTCGAATCCGAGCTGTTCGGCCATGAGAAGGGCGCCTTCACCGGCGCGGTGAAGACCACCGAGGGCAAGATCGAGCTCGCCCACAAGGGCACGCTCTTCCTCGACGAAGTGGGCGACATCCCGCTGCCGCTCCAGGTCAAGCTGCTGCGCTTCCTCCAGGAGCGCGTGATCGAGCGCGTCGGCGGCCGCCAGCCGATCCCGGTCGACACCCGCATCGTCTGCGCGACGCATCAGGACGTCGATGCGATGGTCGCCGAGAACCGCTTCCGCGAGGATCTCTATTACCGGCTGGCGGAAATCGTCGTCCGCATCCCCTCGCTCGCGCAGCGGCCCGGCGATGCGGGCCTGCTCGCGCGCCATTTCCTCAAGAAATACGCCGCCGCGATGCACACCGGCGCGAAGAGCTTCGCCCCCGACGCGCTCGCTGCGATCGACGCCTGGGGCTGGCCCGGCAATGTCCGCGAGCTGGAGAACCGGGTGAAGCGCGCCGCCATCATGGCCGACGGCAAGAGCGTGACAGCCGAGGATCTCGATCTCGGCCCCGCCGGCGATGCCGAGCCGATCAACCTCAAGGCCGCGCGCGAGATCGCCGATCGCACCGCGATCCGCCACGCCCTGGCCCGTGCCGAAGGCAATATCTCGGGCACCGCGCGGCTGCTCGGGATCAGCCGCCCCACCCTCTACGACCTGATGAAGACCTATGGCCTCCAGCCCTGAGCGCAGGCGCCGCGCCAAACGCCCGCCGGTCCTGCGCCGCCTGCTGGTGGTGGCGGGCGGAATCGGCGCGTTCGGCATCGCGCTCGCCGCCTTCCTGATGCTTGCACCCGACCGGCTCGGCGCGGCCGGCGAAGGCGATCCCGTCGCCCGCAGCGAATCCCTGCTCCAGCAGAGCAATGCCAGCGCCGCCAAGGCCGCCGCGCTCGACGCCGTGCGGGCAGATCCCAACAACGCCCGAGCGCATCTCGCGCTCGCCCAGGCGATGCTCGCGCTCGACGACGGCGTCGGCGCCGAGGGCGAGATCCAGCGCGCGGTGGACACCGGCTATGACGCGAAGCTGGTTCCCCAGCTTCGCGCACATGCGCTGCTGCTCCAGGGCGACGAGGACCGCGCCATCGCCGAGGCCGGCAAGGCGATCCCGCAATATCGCGCCTATGCGCTCCGCATCCGCGCCCGCGCGCTGACGCTCCAGGGCAGATATGACGACGCCCAGGCCGCGCTCGGCGAAGCGATGCGCATCGCCCCGCAGGACGCGGCCCTGTGGACCGATCTCGGCCGCTTCCGCTATGCGACCGGCGATCTGCGCGGCGCCGTCCAGGCGGCCGAACAGGCGGTGAGGCTCGATGCCGGCAACGCCCGCGCGCTGCTGTTGCGCGGCGAGCTGGTGCGCAGCCAATATGGGCTGATCGCCGCGCTCCCCTGGTTCGAGGCTGCGCTGAAGCGCGATCCCCATCTCCACGACGCGCTGATCGAATATGCCGCGACTTTGGGCGATGCAGGCCGGACGCAGGACGCGCTCGCCGCCACCCGCCGTGCGCTGGAAGCGCGGCCCGGCAGCGCGCAGGCCTTCTACCTTCAGGCGGTCATCGCCGCGCGTGCGGGCGACGACGATCTCGCCCGCAGCCTGCTCGAAAAGACCGGCGGCGCGCTCGACGACGTGCCCGGCGTCCTCCTGCTCGGCGGCACGCTCGACATGGAGGAAGGCGATTACGAGCAGGCGATCGGCAAGCTGAAGGAACTCGTCGCCGTCCAGCCGATGAATCTCACCGCGCGGAAGCTGCTCGCTTCCGCGCTGCTCCGCACCGATTCGGCGCGCAACGCAATCGACATCCTCCGCCCGATCGTCGCGCGCGGCGATGCCGACAGCTATGTGCTCACGCTTGCCGCCCGAGGCTATGAGCGGATCGGCGACCGTGCCGCCGCCGCCCGGCTGCTCGATCGCGCCGCCTATCCGGCGGTATCGGAATCGGGCGCGTTCAGCCCCGACGACAGCATCGCCGTGCTCGCCGCACCCGCTGCCGAACGCCCCGGCGACCCCGACACCGCCGTCCCGCTGATCCGCGCGATGATCGCTCAGGGCGACAAGGCCGGCGCGCTCGCCAAGGCCCAGGCGCTGGTCCGCGACAACCCCGGCGTGCCCGGCGCGCAGATCCTGCTCGGCGACATGCTGATGCTGGGAAGTCGTTATGGCGATGCCGCCGCCGCCTATCGCCTGGCGGCGGACCTGCGCTTCGACGAGCCGACCATGCTCCGCCTGGTCGAGGCGCTCGATCGCGGCGGCCATCGCCAGGATGCCGCCAATGCCCTCGCGCTGTTCCTGTCGCAGAACCCGGCCAATATCGCCGCGCTGCGCCTGTCGGGCCAATGGCAGCTCGCCGCCGGCGACTATGACGCCGCGATCGACACGCTCGAATCCCTGCACGCCCGCATCGGCGACGGCGACGCCGCACTCGATGCCGATCTCGCAACGGCCTATTCGGGCGCCGGCGAGGATGAGATCGCGCTCGATTTCGCCGAGGCGGCCTATGGCCTCGCCCCCGCCAATCCCGCTGCGGCGGACGCCTATGGCTGGGCGCTCTACCAGAGCGGCGATGCCGAGGGTGCGCTCCAGCTGCTGCAAAAGGCCGTCGCGCAGGTGCCGAACCATGCGGGCCTGCGCTGGCACCTTGCGCAGGTCTATGCCGAGCTCGGCCGCAAGCCCGAGGCCAGGCAACAGGCCCAGGCCGCCCTCGCCGATCCCCGCTTCGGCGACCGCGCGGCGGCACAGGCGATGCTCACTTCCTGACGATCCTCCCCGGCACGGGGAGGGGGACCATGCGAAGCATGGTGGAGGGGGAGCGCCACACGGGAATCGCCTGCGGAGAGCCCCCTCCACCCTTTTCCCTCCGCCACCCGTTCCCCCCCCCCCGCCCGCCGTGGCCCCCGTCCCCCACCCCCCCCGCCCCCCGCCACCACCTCTCCCCATCACCCCCCCCCTTTCCCCCCCCCCCCCCTCCCCCCCCCC
>NZ_JAAVVE010000006.1 GCF_018449795.1 Sphingomonas sp. dw_22 | reverse complement strand
TTTTATCCCACCCCGCCGCCGTTCGCCACCGACCAAGGACCGGCGGTCATTTCCAAGCGACTGCTTGCACCCGTTCTCGAGCGAGCCTGCGGGACACCGCGGGCATATTGCTACATGATGGTTCGCGAGATCGATCTGCCGGAAGCGCGCCATGCAGGTTGAGCAAGGCGACCATGATCACGGGGCAAACCTCGTGAACACGAAATCATGCGCCTTCACGCGGGCTTCGTGACAGGCGAAGCAGGTCCGATGCTGCGCTTCGTCCACCGGCCGCCCGCCGACGAACCGTCCGAAACCCCAGCTCCCGGTTGCCGCGTATTTCCGGGAATCCTTGATCATGACCTGCACGGTCGTCGCCGGGCCGGGAATGGAAGCTGGCGCGAATTCCGATGACGGCGTGCGCTGCCAGGCGAGCTTGACCAGAACCGTGCCGTCGGGGAAGGGCAAGGCGCCTCTGCGATAGGCCTGCATCGCCTTGCTGTTTCCCACCACCGCGCGAAGCTCGTTCAAGGGTTCGCTTTCGACGGCAGGCGCGATCAATTCCCATTGGCGATATCCGTCGGGAAGCGAAACGCCGTAAATCGGTGAGACGGGCTTTGCCTCCGCATTGTCGTGCGCCCTTGCTGCCATGGCCAGGGGGATGAGCAGCGCGCTTGCAAGCAGCGGCAGGACATGGATTGGTCTTATCGGATGCCTCACCGCCCTGTCCTCAGAGCCGATCGACATCGATGACGGCGCGGGCAAACGCTTGCGGCGCCTCTTGCGGCAGATTGTGACCGATGCCGCCCGCGATCAGACGGTGCTCATATCGGCCGGTGAATTTGCCTCGATAGGCGGCTGGCTCGGGATGCGGCGCGCCGTTCGCGTCGCCTTCGAGCGTGATCGTCGGTACGGAGATGGCCGGGGATGAGGCGAGCCGGGCTTCGAGCGTATCATAGACGGGCTCTCCCGCTGCCAGGCCGAGCCGCCAGCGATAGTTATGGATGACGATGGCGACATGGTCGGGATTCGCGAAGGCCCGGGTGGATCGCTCGAACGTGGCATCATCGAAATTCCACTTCGGTGACGCGATCTTCCAGATGAGTTTGGCGAAATCATTCCGGTTCGCCTCGTAGCCGAGCCTGCCGCGCTCGGTGGCGAAGTAGAACTGATACCACCATTGCAGCTCGGCGGCGGGAGGCAAAGGCGCGCGATTGGCGGCCTGGCTGCCGATCAGATAACCGCTGACCGAGACCATTGCCTTGCAGCGTTCCGGCCAGAGCGCCGCGATGACGTTGGCGGTCCGGGCGCCCCAGTCGAAGCCGGCAAGGACCGCCCGTTCGATGCCGAGCGCGTCCATCAAGGCCATGATATCGACCGCAACCACTGCCTGCTGGCCGTTGCGTACCGCCTCGGTCGAACGAAAGCGCGTCGTGCCATAGCCGCGCAGATGCGGGACGATCACGCGATAACCGGCCGATGCCAGCAGCGGGGTCACTTCCACGAAGGCGTGGATATCATAAGGCCAGCCATGCAGGAGGATTACGGTGGGACCGTTGGCCGGCCCGCTGTCGATATAGCCCACATTCAGAGCGCCGGCGTCGATCTGCCTCAGCGGACCCAATGATGCGCCCGATCCCGGCCGGGCGATTGCGTGCGCCGTCTCTGCCTGTCCCGCCCGCGCTTCCGCAGGGCTGGCCAGGACGAACGGGCCGGCCGCGATCGACGCGGCCGCGATCTCCAGAAAGTGACGGCGATCCGGATCGGGCTCCTTCGCGGCCCTGGTCTTGCTGGTCATGGCAATCTCCTGTTCGCAATGCGGGCGTTTCGTGTCTGGCGTCGTCCTATGCGTGCGCGCCAAGAAAGGAGACGGTGCTGCCCGGGAAGTCCGTGGACGCGCTGACCGAGGCCCATTCCCTCGCCTCTGCCTGCCGTGTCTTTTCGGCCTCGCCGATGACATGGAGTGCATCGCTGCCGAGCACGAGATGCGCCGGCAGCCTGTCGCGGCGCGTGAGCGCGACGATGACATCGGCTATCCTGACCGGATCGCCGACCTCGTTCCCCGCCAGTTGCTTGTGCGAGGCAAGCCGCGCGCCGACACTCTCCGCGTAGTCGGGGAGAAGCTCCTGCTCACCACCGCTCGCGATTGCGGCCCAGTCGGTTCGCATGCCGCCGGGCTCGACCGAGATCGCCGTGACGCCGAAAGGCGCGATTTCCTTGGCCAGCACTTCGGTGAAGCCGGCGACAGCCCATTTGGCGGCCTGATAGGCAGCGAGACCCGCCGTGCTCACGCGGGCGCCGACAGAGGAAATGTTGATGATATGGCCGGCGCGGTGCCAGCGCATCCCCGGCAGGGCCGCGCGCGTGAGATTGACCACGCCATAGAAGTTCGTGTCGATCTGCGCGCGGAAATCCGCCTCGGAGGTCTGCTCGAAGGGAGCGACCTGCCCGAAACCGGCATTGTTCACCAGGACGTCCAGGCGGCCGAAGCTGTCGATCGCGAAGTCGACCGCGGCTTGCGCGGCCGCCGCGTCGGTCACGTCGAGCGCGAAGGTCCGCAGATGGTCGGCATGTTGCGCCTGCAGGTCAGCAAGGCGTGCGTGATCGCGCGCCGTCGCGACGACCTGATCGCCCGCTGCGAGCGCAGCCTCGGTGATGAAACGGCCGAGCCCACGGGCACTGCCGGTAATGAGCCAGATCTTCGACATGCTGGGGGTCCTTTCAAGGAATGCGGTGCGCCGGTCGGCGGTCATCGTGATGTTGCCGCGCGTTCGATGAGCGCCGCCACCGGAGCCGGATTCGACACCATCACGACATGCGATGCGCCCTTGACCACGACGATCTGTCTGGGGCGTGCCCGCTCGGCCATGAAGGCGAGCGCCCGCGGGGGAATGTTTCTGTCCGCGTCGCCATAGATGAACCAAGAGGGGATGGTTCGCCATGCCGGCTCGCCCGACGCTTCGGAGAGGGCGGCCTGGGCGATCGGGCGCTGTTCCGCCGCCATCAGCCGCGCCTGCGCCGCCGGGACGTCTGCCGCGAATTGCGCGTGGAACCTGTCCTGGCGAACATAGAGATCGGCGCCGCCGCCCGGCAGCGCCACCGGCGGGGCGAGCGCCGGGCCAAGCGTGCCACCGGGGAATTTACCCGACAATCCGCCCGCGGTTTCTCCGGCCTCGGGCGCGAAGGCGCTCACATAGACCAGCGCCCTGACGTTCGCATGGCCGTTGGCGGCGGCGCTGATGACCGAGCCGCCATAAGAATGGCCGACCAGCACGATTGGGCCATCGATGCCGGAAACGATGCCGGAGATATAATCGGCGTCGCTGCGGACGCCGCGCAGCGGATCGGCCGCGGCGACGACGGCATAGCCGTCCTTCTCCAGTATCTCGATCACGCCGTTCCAGCTCGACGAGTCCGCAAACGCGCCGTGCACCAGCACGATGGTGGGTCTGGCAGACTGCGCGACGGCTGGCGCGCTGCTGAACAGGGCCGCCACGGCGATGGCGATGCCCGCGGTGGGCTTGTTCATGGGACGGCTCCTTCTGCGGGCGATCAGACCAGGCTGATCGCAACGTTGATATTGCCGCGCGTGGCCCTGGAATATGGACAGGTCCGATGCGCGGCGTCGACGATCGCCCGCGCGGTTTCAGGATCGATCCCCGGCAAGCGGACATTGAGGCGGGCTCCGAGCGAATAGGCGCCGTCAGCCAGGTTCAGGTCGATCTCGGCGTCGATCGCGAGATCGGCCGGGAGCGGAATCTTCATCTCCTTCGCGGCAATGCCCATCGCGCCCTCGAAACAGGCGGACCAGCCGGCGGCGAACAGTTGCTCGGGATTGGTGCCGACGCCTGGTGCACCGGGGATCGACAGCTTGACATCCAGGCGGCCGTCGCTGCTGCGCGCGGCACCTTCGCGGCCGCCGGTGGTGTGAACCCTGGCGGTGTAGAGAGTCTTCTCGGTCATGGTCATGCTCCTTGCAGGGGATGGCATCGGGTCAGCGCAGCGGCCGGAACGCGGCGCGCACTTCGTCAGTGAAGATCGCGGGCTGTTCCCAAGAGGCGAAGTGGCCTCCATTACCGGCCTCGTTGAAATAGATGAGGTTGCCGTAGCAGCGTTCAGCCCAGCTCCTGGGCGCGCGGTAGATCTCGCCCGGGAAGACGGTCACGGCGACCGGCAGCTTCGGGATGTTTATCGCGTTGAAGTTGTTGGAATGATCTTCCCAGTAGATCTGCGCCGCCGAGGTTCCGGTTTCGGTGAACCAGTAGAGCGAGATGTCGTCGAGCATCTCGTCGCGGTTCAGCACGCGTTCGGGATCGCCGCCGCTATAGGTCCAGGTCGCGAACTTGTCGTACATCCAGGCGGCAAGGCCGATGGGCGAATCCACCAGCGAATAGCCGATGGTCTGCGGCCGCGTGACCATCATCTCCGCATAGCCCGCGCTGTTCCGGTAAAAGGTGTCGAGCGCGTCGAACGCGGCCTTTTCCTTCACCGACAATCCGGCTGGCGCCGGCCCCTGCGCGGTAAGGATGGCTGCGATTTCCGGCGGTACGGTGCCGGGCATGTTGAGGTGGATGCCGAGCAGTCCCGGCACGTCTTGCAACGCCATCCGCTGGGAGATGACCGAGCCGCAATCGCCGCCCTGCGAGACATAGCGCTCATAGCCGAGCCGCTGCATCAGCGTCGCCCAGGCGCGACCGATATGGTCCGAGCCCCACCCGGTCGCCGTCGGCTTGCCGGAAAAGCCGAAGCCCGGGATCGAGGGGACGACAAGGTGAAAGGCGTCCTCGGCCTTGCCGCCATGCGCGGTGGGGTCGGTAAGCGGACCGATGACTTTCATGAACTCGAGGATCGAACCGGGCCAGCCATGCGTCATGATCATCGGCAGCGCATTCTCGTGGCGGGAGCGGACGTGAATGAAGTGGATGTCGAGCCCGTCGATCCCGGTCACGAACATGGGAAAGGCGTTGAGCTTCGCCTCGATCTTTCGCCAGTCGTAGCCCGTCGCCCAGTAGCGGACGAGCGGTTGCAACCGCCCGAGCGGCACGCCCTGGCTATCGTCGGCCACGGTCTCTTTGCCCGGCCATCGGGCGGACGCGAGGCGGCGCCGCAAATCGGTGATCGCCTGGTCGGGGATGTTGACCCTGAAGGGGCGAATCGCCCCGCCACCGGTCCCGGCAAGCAGCGCCGTGGGGATGAGACCGGCCGCGCCTACGGCAGCCGAGGCGGCGATAAATCGGCGCCGCGTCGTTGATAGGTCGGGTATGAGTGTCGTCGGCATCACCATTGCCCCTGTGCGGAAAAGCGATTTGATGACGCAGCATTTAGACCGGCTCTGGCGGAGGCGCCCGTTATGGACTGTCATGCATTGCTAGCGACCGCGAGCGAGCCTCGAGGGACGATCATTGACTGTTCGCTGCAGGAGACGGGTGCAGCCGCCATCCGGCCGCAAGGCTTCGACTACGTCGCGAGCCGGTGCTGCCCTCTTTGTGATGCCTCGAAACGATCTTTGTTCTAGAAATGCAGCCCTCATGATGTGGCTCGGGAAGAAAAGACCACGGACGATGATCCGATGACGGGCACTTCTGCGCAGACCAGGGTGGTCCTGTCCTTCGGTCCTTTCAGCCTGGCAGCGAGCGAACGACTTCTCACGAAAGAAGGCGCTCCTGTGGAGCTTGGCGCGCGGGCGCTGGATATTCTGATCAGGCTGGCGTCGCAGCCCAACGAGGTCGTCAGCAAGCGGGATCTTCTGGCGCATGTCTGGCCCGACATGATTGTCGAGGAAGGCAGCCTGCGGTTTCACATGGCAAACCTGCGCCGCGCGCTTGGGGATGGCATCGACGGTGCACGCTACATCACCACGCTGACCGGCCGCGGCTACTGCTTCGTGGCGCCCGTCTCGCGCACGGAAGACCGCAGCGAGCAGCAAGCGGCAGCCATGACCCGCTTGCCGCATGCCAATATGCCGAACCGCCCGATCGGCATCGTCGGCCGCGAGGGCGATGTTGCGGCGCTGTCGCGGCAACTGCCCGTGCATCGGTTCGTCACGATCGTCGGCGCGGGCGGAATCGGCAAGACAACGGTCGCGGTGGAGGTGGGACATGCGCTGGCCGACAGCTTTGCCGGTGCGGTGCAGTTCGTCGACCTTGGCATGCTGAGCGACCCCGATCTGGTGGCGACCGCCGTGGCCTCCATGCTCGGCCTGTCCATCCAGTCCGACGATCCGACGCCGGGAGTGATCGCCTATCTCAGGGACAAGCGGGTCCTGCTGATCCTCGATACGTGCGAGCATCTGATCGATGCCGTGGCCGCGCTCGCGGCGCGGGTTTTTGCAGCAGCACCGCAGGTTCACATTCTGGCGACGAGCCGCGAGGCGCTCGAGGTCACGGGCGAGCGTGTTCACAGGCTGGTTCCGTTGGCCTGCCCGCCGGACGATGCCGGGGCGATGGCGACGGCCGTCCATAGCTTCCCTGCCACACAGCTCTTCATCGAGCGCGCGGCGGCAAGCGGCGCAGGTCTGGATCTCGGTGACGCGGACGCCACGATCGTGACCGGCATCTGCCGCAATCTGGGCGGCGTGCCCCTCGCCATCGAACTGGCGGCGCGGCGGGTGGAGGCTTACGGGCTGCGGCAGATCGCAACCCATCTCGACCAGAGCCTGGCCCTGTCCTGGGCCGGACCGCGCGGCGCGCCGCCACGCCAGAAGACCCTGCTTTCGACCCTGGAATGGAGCTATGGACTGCTCTCCGAACCGGAGCGGACGGTGCTGCGCCGGCTGGCGATCTTCGTCGGCGATTTCACGATCGAGGCGGCACTGGCCGTGGTGACGAACGAGGCCGTCGATGAGACCGCCGTGTTCGGTGCGGTGGACAACCTCGTTGCCAAGTCGATGGTCGCGACCCGGCCCGCCGGGGCGATGATGCGCTATCGGCTCCTCGATACGACCCGCGCATATGCGCTCGGGGTCGGCGACGGCGACGGTGAGGGCGAACGCGCCGAACTGGCGTCGCGGCATGCCGCTTATTACCGGGACTGGCTCGACCAGACCAGCGCCGCGTCCCGCATCCTGTCGGGTGGCGCCGAGCGTGCCGGTCATTTCGCCGCCCTCAACAATGTCCGTGCCGGCCTGGAATGGTGCTTCGGCGAAGACGGCGATGTGCGGATCGGTATCGACCTTGCCGCCGCGGCAGCGCCGGTGTTCCTTGCCATGTCGCTCCTGTCGGAATGCCATCGCTGGTCGGAGCGCGCGCTGCTCGAACTCGACGAGGCCGGGCGCGGAGGACGCACGGAGATGCACTTCCAGGCCGCGATCGGCGTGGCGGTCATGTTCACCCGTGGCGGCCGGGACATGGCGCGCGTGGCGCTGCACCGAAGCCTTGCCATCGCCGAAGCGGCTGGCGACCGCTTCGAGGAATTGCAGGTGCTGGGCCCGCTACAGCTTTTCTATATCCGGACAGGCGACTTCAGGACCGCGCTGCACCATGCAAGGCGATGCGCCGCCATCGCCGAAACGCTGGAAGACCCCGTCGCCATGACGA
Source organism: Sphingomonas sp. dw_22 (assembly GCF_018449795.1). GTDB lineage: Bacteria > Pseudomonadota > Alphaproteobacteria > Sphingomonadales > Sphingomonadaceae > Sphingomonas. Next base: position 132,938 of record NZ_JAAVVE010000006.1, on the reverse strand, counting down.
TCGCCCGCTCCCTCCTTGGTATGGCGCTGCATTTCAGCGGGGCGCTCGACGAGGCCCGCACCGAGCTGGAGGCGGCACTGCGAAGCGCGCCGCGTGCGCAGCGGACGACCACGGTCTATATCGGCTTTGAATGCCGTATCCTCGCCGGCGCGGTGCTGGCACGGACGCTCTGGCTGCAAGGCGATCGGGCACAGGCGCTGGAACGCGCACGGCAGACCGTCAGCGACGCGGCCGACGCGGATCATGCGGTGACATCATGCATCGCCTTGATCTGGTCGACCACGATCTTCCTGTGGGCCGGCGATTACGGGCGCGCGGAGGATTATATCGGCCGACTCGTCTCGCTTGCCGAAGCGAATTCCCTGACACCCTATCTTGCGGTGGCGCATAGCTTTGCCGCCGATCTCGCACTCCGCCGGGATGACGCCGACGGTAGCATCGATCGCCTTCAGGATGGCATCGGCGAGCTGCGCGCCGCACCATACGGGATGCTCGATACGCCGTTCAACATCGCGCTTGTCGAAGCGCTTATCGATGCAGGGCGCCTCGGTGAAGGCCGCGCGCTGCTCGATGATACGATCGCGCAGGTCGAGGCGAAGGGAGACGCCTGCTACGGTCCGGAACTGTCGCGCGTGAAGGCCCGCATCCTGGCGACGCCGGAATAAAGCGCTATCCCGTTATTGAATGATCGTTCCTGAACGCCTATGTGGCCGGAATGGCGAGACCCAGGGAATTCGATACCGACGAGGCGCTGGACGCGGCGATCCGGGTTTTTCGCGAACATGGCTTCGAAGGCTCCTCCGCGCAGATGCTGGTGAGCGCGATGGGGATCGGACGGCAGAGCCTCTATGACAGCTTCGGCGACAAGTGGCAGCTCTACCGCCTTGCCGTTCGCCGCTATTCCCTCGCTGAGCAGGCGGCGCATCTCGATGCGCTCAGGAGCGGGCCGCGCGCGATCGACGGAATCGCCGCCATGGTGAAGCGCGTGGTCGATGATGCCGGTCAGGCGTGTTTAGGTGTCAGTTCCGTCTGCGAGTTCGGCCGATCGCGCCCTGACCTGACAGAAGTTCGCGAACCGATTGGCGCGAGTCTTCGCACGGCCATCGCGGGGCGCGTCCGCGACGCGCAAGAAGAGGGCGACGTCGCCGCCGATCTCGATCCCGAGCGGATCGCCGACTTCCTCATCGCGAGCTTCGCCGGCATCCGCATCGCGGCCCGGGGTGGTGCCGACCCTACCACGCTGTCGGACCTTGGCGGCATGGCCCTTCGCGCATTGCGATAAGGCCGCCCGCCCCCTTTTTTGCCTAATTATGGAACAATCATTCAATAAAGGAGCAAGACCCATGAAAGCGATCGTGATGACCGGAACGGGCGGCGTCGGGGTGATCGAGGCAGTCGACCGGCCCGAGCTCGCGCCCGGTCCCGGAGAGGTCATTGTCGAAGTGGCGGTGGCCGGGGTCAACTTCATGGACATCGGGGTGCGGCAAGGCATGGCGTGGACCGAGATGCCCAACCCCAAGACGCTCGGCGTCGAGGGGGCTGGCCGCGTACTCTCGGTGGGGGAAGGCGTCGACGCGGTCGAGCCCGGCCAGCGCGTGGCATGGGTCTATGTGCCGGGAAGCTATGCCGAACGCATCATCGCGCCCGCGGAGGCGCTGGTGCCCATCCCGGATGGCGTCGATGACCGCACCGCGGCCGCAGTGATGATGCAAGGGCTCACCGCCAGCCACTTCGGGACGGATTTCTATCCGGTGCAGGCTGGCGACATCGCGCTCATCCATGCGGCCGCCGGCGGCGTCGGCCTGATCCTGACCCAGATCGTCAAGCTGCGGGGTGGACAGGTCATCGGCCGAGTCTCTTCTGCGGACAAGGTCGCAGTTGCCAGGGAGGCTGGCGCCGATCATGTGATCGTGGACGCCGGAGGCCGGTTCGCCGAGGAAGCGATCCGTCTATCCGGCGGCGAAGGCGTGCATGTCGTCTATGACGGCTCCGGCCCCACGACCTTCCAGGGGTCGCTCGACGCGCTCCGCCCGATGGGCACGTTCGCCTGGTACGGCCCTGTCCTTGGCGGCCCCGGCCCGATCGACATCATGAGCCTGCCGAAGAGCATCAAGCTCGGCTATGCCGTCTTCTCCCACCACATCCGTACGCCTGAACTGCTGCGCGCGCGCTCCGCGCGGCTGTTCGACTGGATCATCGATCGAAAGCTGAAGGTCCACATCGGCGGCGAATATCCGCTCGCCGACGCGGCGAAGGCCCATGCCGACATGGAAAGCCGGGCCACCACCGGCAAGCTGCTGCTGATCCCATGAGCAGCGGAACCGGAACGGCGCTGGTGTTCGGCGGCTCGCGCGGGATCGGCGCGGCCATCGTCACGCGGCTCGCGCAGGATGGCTTCGATGTCGGCTTCACCTATGTCTCGCGGCCCGATAGCGCGGAGGCGCTTGCGTCGGCCATCGAACCTATAGGGCGCAAGGTGATCGCGATCCGCGCCGACAGCGCGGATCAGACAGCGTTGCAGGCCGCAGTGACCCAGACGGTCGCGGAGCTCGGGACGCTCGACGTCGCGGTCGTCAATGCCGGCGTGCTTCGCCCGGGGACCGTGAGCGCGTTGAGCCTTGAGGACCTGGATCTGATGCTCGATGTCAACGTGCGCGGCGTGTTCCTCGCGATCCAGGCTGCCGTCGTAGACATGCGCGACGGCGGGCGCATCATCACCATCGGCAGCAACACTGCGATTCGAACCGGCTCGCAGGGCAGCAGCATATATGCCGCGACCAAGGCGGCCGTGGCGGCGATGGTCAAGGGCATCGCGCTCGACCTCGCGCCGCGTGCGATTACGGTCAACAACATCCAGCCCGGCCCCACGGAGACCGATATGACGGCTGCCATGGTCTCCCGCCTTGCCGGGATCGTGCCGCTGGGGCGCGTCGGACGTCCGGATGAGATCGCCGCGCTGGCTTCCTTCCTCGCGAGCCGCGAGTCCGGCTACATGACGGGCGCCAGTCTCACTATCGACGGCGGCTATGTGCTCTAGGAGGCTGGATCTGCCGGCGGCCGCGCCGGCAGGTCCAGCGTCCTGCTCACCCCGACATTGGCGATGAAGGTCTCGTCATGACTTACCAGCAGCAGGGCACCGTCATAGGCGGCGAGCCCGGCCTCGATCGCCAGAACCGAGTCGATATCCAGATGGTTGGTGGGCTCGTCGAGGATAAGGAGCTGTGGCGGGCGCGGCCCGCCCAACACGCAGGCGAGACCGGCGCGCAGCATCTGGCCGCCGCTCAATGTGCCGGCGATCTGAAGCGCCGCGTCCGCCCGGAACAGGAAGCCCGCGAGCGTCGAGCGGCAGGCATTCTCGCTGGAATCAGGGTTTAGCCGCATGAAATTGTCGAGGATCGATGTTTCGGGATCGAGAATGCTCACGCGCTGGTCCAGCAGCGCGAAATCCACGCCGACAGAAACGCTTCCGCCGACAGGCTGCATCTGACCCGCGATCAGCTTGACGAGGGTGGTCTTGCCCGATCCGTTCGGCCCGACCAGCGCGACGCGCTCGGGTCCGACCATGGCGAAGGACAGGTCGCGCAGGATCGGGCGGTCGATCTCGTAACCGGCCGTGACCTCTTCCAGCGCCAGCACCGTGCGGCTTGCCGCGAGACCCGTCGGCGGCAGCGCGAGCGACAATTGCTGCAGGGTTTCGATCCGTGCCCGCGCCGTCGCGGCGGCCGCCAGCGCCTGTTCTCTCTGGCGCTCGGCGAGGCGCGCACCGTCTCCACGGCTCGTCTCGGCAGCGTTCTTCCGGGCGCCCGCAAGAATGCGCGGCATGTCGCCGCGCGCGCCTTTCCGCGCTCCGGCAGCGTCCCGCCGATCCTTCCGCTCGACGGCAAGTTGCGTCTTGCGATTGACCTCCGCGACCCTTTTCTCGGCCAGCGCGAGATCATGCTCCGCCGCCGCCAGCTCGATCGCCTTGCGCTCCCTGTACCAACTCCAGTTCCCGCCATAGCGCGTCGCCCCGAGCGACGTCATCTCGACGATCGCATCCATCTGCTCCAGAAGCGCGCGATCATGGCTGACGACGATCGCGCCGGCCTTCCAGTTGGCGAGAAGCCCGATCACGGCGTCGCGGCCAGCGCGGTCGAGATCATTGGTGGGCTCGTCGAGCAGCAGGAAATCCGGAGCATCCAGGATCGCGGCGGCCAGGCTGGCGCGGGTACGCTGTCCGCCGGAGAGGGCGGCAAGCGGCGTATCGGCGCGTGCCACAAGGCCGACTTTCGCGAGCGCGACGGCGATGCGCTCGTCAAGCGTCCAGTCGGCTTCCGCCAGTTCGTCGATGCCGGCTTCACCGGCCTCGGCGCGACGCAGGATCGCCAGCGCTTCGGTCACGCCGAACAGATCGGCCACCGTCTCATGCGGGCCGACCTGAACGCTCTGCCTGAACACGCCCAGCGTGCCGCTGGCCGAAACCATGCCCGCCTGCGGCTGAAGGTCTCCGGCAAGGATCCGTAGCAGCGTCGTCTTGCCGACGCCGTTCCGGCCCACCAGCCCCACGCGTTCCCGGCCGAATCCGAGATCGAGATCGGAAAGGATGCGGCGACCGTCCGGCGTCGACCAGGCGAGCCTCGATATGGTGATGGATGACATCGACGGGAAATCCGGTTGAAACTCTAAAACAGCACTGTATCGTGCCGATATTGAACGACCGCTGAAAACACAACCTTGTCGTGCTGTTTTTGCCGAAGCGAAATGGAACCCTGGATGGAATCAAGCGCGCGCAAGGTCGGCGGACGACCGACCCGGGAACGGGCGGCGGCACTCGACGATCTGCTGCTCGACGGCGCCCGTTCGGCCTTTTGCCGGAACGGCGTTGCCGCGACCTCGGTGGACGAGATCGCTCTCGCGCTCGGCATATCCAAGCACACGATCTATCGCCGCTATCCCAACAAGGGTGCGCTGCTGGAGGCCGTGGTCGAACGCGACATCCGCAAGTTCAGGACGGCGCTGACATCGGCCGCCATGGGCGCCGCCGACCCCCTTGAGGCCGTCCGGCAGACGGCCCTGCGCTATTTCGAGGTCGGATCGTCGCGCGACTATGCGGCCTTCTATCTCTCGGTCAGCGCGGAGGCGGCTTTCTCCCCGGCGCTTCGACACCGGCTCGCTGCATGGTCAAGGACGGCGCTGGAGCCGCTGGTCGGCGCGATCGCCTCGGCCGAGGCTGCGGAGCTGCTTTTGCCCGGCGATCCGGAGGCGATCTGCGAAATCCTCGTGGACCTCCTCGAGGGGGCGAACAACCGCGTCCGCCTGCGCGCCGAAGAGACGAGCGACGCGTCCGAACCCGGTCGGATATTCAAAGCGCGATGGATGATCTTCCTGCGCGCTTGCGGCACCACCGTGACCTGTCGTTAGCCGTTCCCTCCGCAAGCGGCGCTGCGCATGAACGCCCATGCCCCTTTCAGGACCTCACAAAGCACACCAGCTGCTAACAACTCGCCCGCACCCGAGCCTCTATACGCAAGGCGATCAGTCCGTCGGCTTCGACGATAATGCGAGTGACAGCTATGGGCACATTCCGTTCGACCGGCTTCATTGCCGCCGCGATCCTGGCAGCGGGCACGACCACCGCGCTCTGCTTCGACGACGCGCTGGGCCTCGTGCCCGGCCAGGCCGCGAACAGGGCGATCGCGGCTGTCCCGGTGGGAGCGACGGCCGAGCCGCTGGATGCCCTGCTCCGTTCGTCGCCCTGGCTGACGCCTGTGCCCGGCGGCGTGCAGGCCCTTCGCGGCAAGGTCGTGCTGGTGAATTTCTGGACCTATTCGTGCATCAATTCGCTGCGCGCATTGCCCTATCTGCGCGCATGGAACGACAGATACGCGAGCAAGGGGCTGGTGGTCGTCGGTGTTCATGCCCCGGAATTCGGCTTCGAGAAGGATGCCGCGAAGGTGCGCCTCGCCAGCGCGCAACTGGGCGTCCGCTATCCGAACCTTCAGGACAATCGCTACGCGGTCTGGCGCGAATTCGGCAACGAGGGCTGGCCGGGCTTTTACTTCGTCGACACGAAGGGGCGTGTCCGTGGCTACCGGCTGGGTGAAGGCCATTACGCCGAAGCCGAGCAGCTGATCCGAAAGTTGCTGGCAGAGGCCGGGCACGATCCATCGGACGTTCCCGTTTCTCCGATCATCGGCACCGGAATAGAGGCCGAAGCCGCCTGGAGCGATCTGCGATCGCCGGAAGCCTATGTCGGTTACGAGAAGGCGGTGAAGTTCGCGTCTGCTGGCGGGCTCGTGAACAATGTCGAAACGGTCTACGCGGCTCCGGGCGACCTTTCCCTCAACCAATGGGCTCTCGCGGGACGCTGGACCGTCGGCCGGGAATCCGCAACCCTCGACGGGCCTGTCGGTGCGCTCGCGTTCAGGTTCCACGCGCGCGATTTGCATCTGGTGCTCGGTGGAGCCGCCGACGGTCGGCCCGTCCGGTTCCGTGTCACGGTCGATGGCGCAGCCCCCGGCGCCAGTCACGGCAGCGACGTGGATGAAGCGGGCTGGGGCGAGGTGAGGGAGGACCGCCTCTACCAGCTTGTCCGACAGCAGGACCAGGTGGTCGACCGGACCGTCCGTATCGAATTTCGCCGTCCGGGCGTGCGCGCATATGTCTTCACCTTCGGGTGAGTTTTGCCGGGACGATCGTCGTTGCTCCCGAAGCGGGTGCATTGCCGGTCAGGATTTCTCCGGCAGAGGCCATGTCGCCAGAACATGATCGACAAGTGCCAGCAGGTTTTCCCGCGTCGCGCCTGCCTTGGCCTGCACCGCCATCCCCTGCGATACTGTCATGACGAAGGCGGCGAGAGTGTCGGGATTAGCGGAGGCCGGCAAATCGCCTTCGGCGCGCGCGCGCTCCAGCCGTTGGCATAGCGCCTTCTGGGTTCCCTGGCGCCGGCGCACCAGCTCGGTCCGGATCGATTCGGCCTCGTCCGAGCAGGCGAGCGCGCCGTTCATGCCGAGGCAGCCGGGACTCTGCGGCCTGAGCGTCTGCACCTCGGCCGACCCGCGCAGGATACGCTCGACCACCTGCCGCGAGGTCGGCTCGTCGAGCGCGTCCTGCATAACCCCATGTAGAGCGCATCGTAGCGGTCGAGCGCGCGGACGAAGAGCGCCTGCTTGTTGCCGAACGCCGAGTAGAGACCCGGACGCGACACCTTCGTCGCGGTGCTCAGATCCTCATAGGACGTGCCCTCATAGCCCTTGCGCCAGAATACCCCGAGCGCCGCGTCGAGCGCCTGGTCCACGTCAAATTCGCGATGCCGTCCCATCCACTGTCACCAGATTTCCTAACGCTCATTATGGAACGCTTGACGGACTTTGTCCAGAATCACTAATGATCGTTATCATAACGATCATTAGTGATTCGCAGGCAGCACTTGAACGACCTTTCCAACCATGCGCATCCGATGGCTAACAGCGCCCCGAAGCTGACGGGCGGCTGGGCGGCGGTCGGCTCGGTCGCGGCCGGTACCTTCCTGCTGGTCACTGCCGAATTCCTGCCGATCGGCCTGCTGTCGCGTCTCGCGCACGACCTGCACGTTTCCGAAGGTACGGCCGGGCTCGCGGTCACGGCGGCGGGCTTCGTCGCCGCGTTCGCGGGGCCAGGCCTGGTGCTGCTCGCGGGCAGGATCGACCGGCGCAAGATCGTCGTCGGGCTGACGGCCGCGATCATCGTCTCGAACCTGATCGCCGTTGTCGCGCCGACCTTCCCGCTGTTCCTGCTTGGCCGCTTGCTGCTGGGGTTCGCGGTCGGCGGTCTGTGGTCCTTTGCCGGCGCGGTCGTGCGTAGGCTGGTCGCCGACGACGCCGGTGGACGGGCGACCTCGTTCATCTCGGCGGGCATCGGCGCCGGCACGGTCTGGGGGATGCCCGCAGGCGCCCTGATCGGCGGCTGGTTCGGCTGGCGTGCGGCCTTCGCCGTCAATGTGGCGCTCGGCGTCGTGATCCTGTTCGCGCAACTGCGGCTGCTGCCGCGACTTGCCGTGGCATCGAAGATCGATGCCTCCCATCTCGTCGCGTTCGCCAGGGTGCCGATGGCGCGGGCCGGCCTGATAGCGGCCGGCTTCGTCGCGGGCGGTCACTTCGTTGCCTACACCTATCTGGAACCATGGCTGCGCGGGGCGCTCCGGCTTGAACAAGCCGGCGTCGCCTGGACGCTCTGCGCCTACGCGGTCGCCGGTGTCGTCGGCACCTTCCTCGGCGAGCGCCTCGCCGCGCGAGATGTGCGCCACGCATTCATCATGATCGCGCTCGTGCTGGGCGGCTCGGTGCTCGCGGCGGCAGCGGCGAGCATATCCTTGCCCACCGCGATCACCCTCGTCCTGATCTGGGGAATCGCGTTCGGGGCCATGCCGGTCTGCGTCCAGATCTGGATGTTCAACTCTTCGCCCCGGCTCTACGAGGCCGGCTCGGCGCTGATGGTGAGCGCCTTCCAGATCCCGCTGGCGGCCGGCGCCGCGATCGGCGGTGCGATCGTCGACCGGGCCGGCCTCGATGCCGCGTTCGCCACCGGCGGCGCGATTACCCTCATCGGCGCGGCCATCCTGATCGTCTTCCGGCGTGCGTCTGCCGACGCCGACCATCGCTGCCTCGCAGACGCGACATCGTGATCGTCGGTGCCCTCATGCGCGGGGTCTACCCCATCATTCCAGACAAGGAGCTACGGATTTGACTGAATCACCGAACGATGGCGCCCGGCCGCTCGCCGGCAGGGTAGCGCTGGTAACCGGCGCCGCGCGAGGCATCGGTGTCGAGACCAGCCGTGAGCTGGCAGCGCTCGGCGCGCATGTCATCGTCGCGGCGCGCGACCTGGCGAAAGCCGAAGCGGTAGCGGCCGAGCTGCGGGATCGCGGCGGCGGGGCCTCGGCCCTGAAGCTCGACGTCACCAGCGAGGAGGATCGCAAGGCCGCCTATGAAGCGATCGAGGCGGCGCACGGCAAGCTCGACATCCTGATCAACAATGCCGGCATCCTGCTCGACAGCCCCGATGGCGGCACCCCGGCGCCCCGGCAACCCAGCGTGGCTCTGCCGGAAATGGTGCGCGAGACGTTCGAGGTGAACTTCTTCGCGCCGATCTTCCTGACCCAGCGCCTGCTGCCGCTGCTCCAGCGCTCGGACGCGCCGCGCGTGGTCAATGTGTCGAGCATCCGTGGCTCATTGGCGCACCTCTCCGACCCCACGTCGCTGGTCTATCCGGTCCGCGCGCTCGGCTACGACACGTCCAAGGCTGCGCTGAACGCCTTCACGATCCTGCTTGCCGAGGAACTGCGCGGCACGCCGATCAAGATCAATGCGATCCATCCGGGCTGGGTCAGGACCGAGATGGGCGGCGGACAGGCCCCCGTGAGCATCGAGGATGGTGCCCGCACCGCCGTCCAGTACGCCACGCTGGGCGCGGACGGTCCGACCGGCGGATTCTTCTTCCTCAATGAGCAGCTTCCGTGGTGAGCAGCATCGGCAAGAGCCTCGCAGGCAAGACCGCCCTTATCACCGGCGGCTCGCGCGGTCTTGGCGCGGCGATCGCTGCCGCGCTGGCGGAAGCCGGCGCGGATGTGGCGATCACCTATGTGGCGTCGGAAGCGAAAGCTGCGGCCGTCGTCGCCAAGCTGGAAGCCAGCGGCGTGCGCGCTCTTGCGATCCGCAGCGACCAGGGTGATCCCGCCGCGGCCAAGGAACTGATCGACGCGGTCATCGGTCATTTCGGCAAGCTCGACATCCTCGCCAACAACGCCGCGCTCGCCATCCAGGGCAAGCGGATCGACGATCCCGACATCGACAATGCCGCGCTCGACCGTCAGTGGCAGGTCAACGTCCTCGGCGTCGTCGCCACCATCCGCGCCGCCGCTCCGGTCATCAGCGACGGCGGACGGATCGTCTCGGTCGGATCGGGCCTCGGCACGCGCGTCGGCTTTCCCGGCACCACTGACTATGCCGCGAGCAAGGCGGCGATCATCGGCTATTCGAAGGGGGCTGCGCGCGACCTTGGCCCGCGCAACATCACGGTGAACGTGGTCCAGCCGGGCGTCATGGCGACCGACATGGCTTCCAGCTCGGCCGACAGTCTGCCGCCCGCGCTGATGGAGGCGCACGCCATTCATCGCCTCGCCACGGTCGAGGAAGTGGCGGCCGCCATTACCTTCCTCGCCGGACCCGACGCCGGATACATCACCGGTGCGGTCCTCGACATCAACGGCGGCTTCACCGCCTGATCCCCGGCAGCCGGAACGCTGCCTTCACCCAAGGGCAACGGACATGACACAGACACTCGCAGGCAAGATCGCCCTCGTCACCGGCGGCTCGCGCGGCATCGGCGCCGCCACCGCGCTCGAACTCGCAGCACAAGGCGCGACCGTCGCGCTCAGCTATGCGGCGAGCGAGGACAGGGCGAAAGAGGTCGTCACGAAGATCGAGGCGGCCGGCGGCACCGCGGCCGTCTTCAAGGCCGATCAGGCGGTCGAGAGCGAGGTGGTGGCACTGATCGCGGCGGTGGTCGATCGGTTCGGCAGGCTCGATATCCTCGTCAACAATGCCGGCGTGTTCGAGGCCGGCGCCATCGACGAGACCGTCGACACGAGCCGGTTCGAGCGGCAGGTCGCGATCAACTATCAGGCGGTGGTCGCCGCCATCCGTGAAGCTTCGCGCGTCATGGGCGAAGGGGGCCGGATCATCACGGCGTCGTCGGGCCTGGCCTCGCGCGCAAGCTGGCCGGGCATCGCCGACTATGCCGCCACCAAAAGTGCAATCGAGGGCTATACCAGGGGCGCGGCCCGCGACCTCGGGCCCAAGGGGATCACGGTAAATGCCATCGGCACCGGCTCGATCGACACCGAGATGAACCCGTCCGATGGCCCGCTCGCTGAATATCAGAAAGCTGCGACCGCGCTCGGCCGCTATGGCAAACCTGAAGAGATCGCGGCGGTGATCGCGTTCGTCGTGAGCCCTGCCGCGAGCTTTGTGACCGGCGCGGTCATTCCTGTCGATGGCGGATATAGCGCCTGATCGCGCTTGGGACGTGTCCCCGATCTTTGCATCGGGGACCTCCAGTCATCTGTCAGCAGAGAAGGTCGCGCGCCTTTCCGGTCCCCGGTCGAGCGACACGTTCATTCCATAGGCAAGACTTTTCCGGCAGGATGCGCGCCACCAGCAGAGAGCCCTTGACATATAGTTGTATATGCAACATATAAAGTCGCATCACGCGAAAGGGTCAAATGATGTGTGACGAGGTGATCGGCGAGATGGTCAACAGCTGCATGCTGATGCGCACCCGGCTGATCTCGCGGGTGCTGACCAACATCTATGATGAGGAGCTTCGCCCGTTCGGCATCAACTCCGCGCAGTTCGCCCTGCTGGTGGTGATCTCCAAGCTGGCCCCAGCAACCGCGGCCGAAATCGGCCGGTTCCACCATCAGGACAAATCGACCCTGACGCGCAACCTCAAGCTGATGTTCGCGGAAGGCTGGATCGAGGAGGATGCGGCGCTGGCCAGCGGCCGGTCGCGGCCGATCGTGCTGACCCAGGCCGGTGACCATCTGCTGCACGCGGTTTCCCCCGCCTGGAAGGCGGGACAGGCGCGGGCCAGCGCGTTGATCGGCGAAGCGGGCGCCGATGTCATCACCAACGTCGCCAATGGCATTCTCTATCCCCGCAAGGCCAGCTGAACATTTGTCCCTTAAGTTGCATATACAACCTATTGGAAGGACAGACCATGACGCAGGATCAAGACACCAGAGACGTTGCCGACCCCGGCGTCACGCCGGCCTTTGCCGAACATCGTGTGCCGGTCGGACAGGGCAGCATCCATGTGCGCGATTATGCCGGCGCCGGTCCGGCGTTCGTGCTCATGCACGGCTTTCCGGACAATTCGCATATCTATGACGACCTCATCCCTTATCTGGTCGCCGGCGGGCGAAGGGTGGTGGCGTTCGACTTCCTCGGCTTCGGCGCGTCGGACAAGCCGACGGGCGCTGCCTACAGCTTCGCCCAGCAGCTTGGCGATCTGAAGACGGTCGTCGATCATCTCGACCTGGGCAAGGTCGTCCCCGTCGCGCATGATTCCTCCGGCATCGCAGCGGTGAACTTCGCGATCGATCATCCCGAAAGCGTCGCCTCGCTGGTGATCCTCAACGCCGCCTTCGCCAACGCGCCGACCGTCCACTGGCCGGAATTGATCACCTTGTTCGCGACACCGGAACTGCACGCGCTCTCAAGCGCCATCCTGCAGGCGCCGGAGCAGTTCGGCTGGATTGTCAACGTCCAGCGCGAAGCATTCAAGGCCGCGCTCGCCGACCAGCATAAGGCGCGTTACGACGGCTTCCTTGGCCCCGTCATCGACGCCAATTTCCGGGTCCAGGGCGCAGGACCGGCCTTTGCGCAGATGACTGCGCAATTCTTCGCCGAGCTTACCCGCAACGATGCGCGCCTTGCACTGATGGAAGCGCTCGACGTCCCCGCCAAGGTGATCTGGGGCGCGAACGACCCCTACATCAATGCCGGCGTCGCCGAGGATTTCGCCTCGCACCTGAGGCACGCCTCGCTCCGCATTCTCCCCGCCGGCCACTGGCTCCAGATCGACGAGCCCGAACTCGTCGCAGCCGAAATGCTCGCCTGACCGCATCCCCGAAATTCGTGTGTGTACCCCACCAGCAGAAGGAATGAAGCCATGTATGACCCCACCAATCCCCGCGTCCATGCCGACATCCTGCCGGCTCTCGCCGCCGTCGAGGCGCCCACCAACAAGATTCTCGCGATCGGCTCGGTGACCGCAAAGGGCACGCCCGAGGCGATCGCACCCGTCCTGCCGTTCGAGGTGCGCGCGACCGTGCGCAACTATCTCGCCGGCCATATCGACCAGTGGTTCTTCCAGGCCGACGGCTACGGCGTCGTCTTCATCATGAACGCGACCAGCAGCGAGGAGGCGCATGCGATCCTCGAGAAGCTGCCGCTCGGCGTCGCCGGTATGATGACGTTCGAGCTGATTCCCTTGAGCCCGCTCAAGCCGCTGGCGCTGCTCATTGGTGAGCCGGCGAAGGCGTGACGATAGCCCGGTGGACGGTCACCGGCGCCCTGGCGCAGTGGCCGTCCGGCCGGATCGAGTAAATTCCCTGCAAGGGTTCGATCGGCCGACGGAGGACAAGTTGACCGCGTTTGCCCAAGCTGTGGAGCGGGTGAAGGAACGGCCTCGTTCACGTCTCGCCCGGGCGGTCCGGGATTGCGGTTCTGCGCGTGCCGGACGCTTGCTCGCATCCGTTCCTGAGCAGACCCAAGGCGGGCGACGCTCCTTGTCGCGCTATTCGCCAAGGTTCAGGTAATACCTTGTGTGCTTCAATTCCCCCTCCTTACGAAGGCCTCCCAGCTCGACCAGTTCCGCCAGATCGCGGGTAGCAGTCGCCGGGGCTGCATCGGTGATGGTCCGGTAATTCGCCGCACTCAGTCCGCCCTTGAATCCATCCGGCCCCTCGGCGAACATCCGGAGCAAGGCCTTCTCCTGTCGCGCATTGATCTGACCGCGAAGGCGGTCGAGCAGCTTCGTCTTGGTCAGGAGGAAATGGGCCCGATCCAGCGTGCGCTGCTGGGCGGCGAGCACGATATCGGAGAACCATCCGAGCCATTCGTCGATGTCGTTCGACAAGCTCGCACGTTGAAGCTGGCTATAGTAATCCTTGCGATGGCGCTGGACGGTCTCTGCAAATGCCGTGATCGCGGGCACATCAAGCCCCTGGGCCAGGGCTTTTTCCGCAATCGCCCGGCCGAGGCGGCCGTTGCCATCCTCGAAAGGATGGATCGACTCGAACCAGAGATGGGCAATGCCCGCCCGCGCCAATGCGCTCACCTGTGATGGGCCATCCGGTCTGCTGTCGTTGAACCAGCTGATGAACGCCTTCATCTCGGTCGGCACCGCCTGCGACGGTGGAGCCTCGAAATGCACTTTCGGCTCATGCAGGGCTCCCGAGACGATCTGCATTGGATCGGCATGGGTTCGATATCGGCCTATGTCGGCAAGATCCCGCCTGCCGTTCATGAGCAAGGCATGCCAATGGAACAGCATCGTGTCGCTGATCGGTTCGCCATAGCTGCGGAAAAGGTTGGCCATCAGCTCGGCTGCACCTGCCTCTGCGGCATTGGCGCGACGGTGATCGGCCTTGATCCCCAGGTGCTTCGCGAGGGATGACTGCACACTCGCGCGATCGAGGATCTCTCCCTCGATTGCGGAGCTGTCGACAGCGTCCTGTGCCATGAGTTCGATGGAAAGATTCTGTCGGTCATCGGCGTCGAGATGAGCCATGACACCGACCAGGACGCCGGCGCCCTTCAGAAACTGGTCCTCACGGCTTCTGAGGCGCTTCGCCTCATAGGCGAAGTTCGGCCAGTCGGGCTGCTGCCAGTTCCACCGCATGATCGATAGCGCTCCTTCCTATCGATCACATTACCTCATATTTTGATTTATAAAAGAGGCCTCTATCGCTCGGAATGAGCCGCGGTCCTGCCGGCCGGCGCGTTTTACAGGCATCGGATCGGCTTGGAGTTCGATAACAGCAGCCTGATAAGGTTTTTTCCACGCGCTTCCTTGCGTGAGTCCTTTCACGCTTGAAAGCAAACGCCAGCAAACAACGCTGGATATGAGTGGACATTCAAGATGAAATTGGCTACATGGAAACCTGTCGAACGAAGTCGCAGAATAAGAAGATTGAGGACTCGAACCGTCCAAAACTTACTTCATAGGTATTTTTGATGGTACAATTTTCAAACTCGAAACGACATTGATTTTATTGTCAAATTCTTGTTTGGAATTGTCGAGTTCTCTTCTGGGAGCGGGCCTCTAACGCCCTATCGCCCCACCTTGCCCCAGCGCATCCTGAAGCTGCTGCCGCGCCGCTTCAGCCCTGCCCCGCTGCCGGACGATGCGACGCCGATCGCCAGACCGGCACCGCCGCGATGCTGGCGGGGCTGAACTGCCAGGAATTCGCGCATAAGTCCGCCGGCGGGGCGCCGGGCAGCGCGCTGGCGCGGCTGGGCGCCCCGCTCGATCGCGGGACGATATGCAGGAGCGTGAGTCTCAAACCCATCCTGAGCCGCTCCTCGATACTTGTATTCACGGTGTTCAAATACGTTGGCTTGGTCGGCCACCAGGTTTCGCCTGATGGCGACGCGACTTGAAGCGTCCAAAACCCCCTCCCCTGCCCGCTGGCGGACCGGACAGGAGCGCAGGCTTCGCCGTCACCTTGCTCCCGAGAGAGCATGCGGTTTGCGGCATCCCGCCATGGCGGGCGGTTCCCTGGCGGAACCGTTCGGTATATGTCGATCCGTAGACAGTCCGACATGTATACATTTGAAAACCCCGCCATTGCCCCAAGGCCCGCCGGGGCTATATTCGGACCGAATTTGATCCATAGGTATCCTCGCATGCGCTATTCCGAGCAGGTGAAGCCGGTCAGCTATCTGAAGGCCCATGCCGCCGACGTGCTGCGCGGCCTAGCGGAAAGCGGCGCGCCGCTGGTCATCACCCAGAATGGCGAGGCCCGTGGCGTGCTCCAGGACGTGGCGAGCTATGAGGCGACGCAGAAGAAGCTCGCGCTGCTCAAGCTGCTCGCGCTGGGCAATCGCGACATCGATGCCGGGAAACTGACCCCCGCCCGCGAGGCGATCGCCCGGCTGCGCGCCGGAAAGGCGAACGCGGCCGAGGCATGACCGCGCCCTTCGCGGTTTTCCTCACCGCCGGCGCGGAGGCGGATCTCGCCGATATCCATGGCTGGATCGCCGGCCATCGCGGGACCGACCAGGCCGAAGCCTTTCTCGACCACATGCTGGCCCGAGTCGAGAGCCTAGAGCGCTTCCCCAATTGCGGCAGCGTACCGGCTGAGCTCGACACGCTCGGCATCCGCGAGTTCCGCCAGATGGGAGAGCAGCCCTATCGGCTGATCTACCGCGTGTTCGGCGATCATGTCTTCGTGCTGCTGATCGCCGACGGCCGGCGCGATTTCCGCAGCCTGATCGAGCGGCGCCTGCTCGGCTGAGCTCATTCCTCCCCGAGCTTTGCTCGAGGAGGCGGATCGCGCCAAAAGGGCGTGGTGGAGGGGCCGGCCGAAGGCGGGGGGAGGGGGGCCGGTGAGCGAGAACAGTGCCGTTTCACCGCCGGTGCGCCCAATGCGCCGCGCACCTACCAAGAGGCCGGCGAGCTGGTGGAGAGCTTCGGCACGCCGCCCTGTGCTGCTGCCCGATCGCGCAACCTATCGCCACGCCAGCGCTGAGGGGCGCAACGTCATGGAAGCCGAGCCGATGGGCAAGGCCGCCGAGGAAGTCCGCCAGCTCTACAAGTGGACATAGACACTCGACATGCCGACACCCCGTTTCAAGCGAAAGGCCGCCGCATGAGCCGCAAACCGAGCTTCGCCAACCTGCGCACCGCTACGCCCGCGGCCGCTGCGCCCGCCGCGTCGCCGGCACCACGCCCGCCGCGCCGCTAGCCGACGCGGAAGGGCACGGGAGGAAATCCACCCACCCCGCGAGCCGCGAGGGCCGCAAGCAGATCGCCGGTTTCTTCTCGCCCGAGATGTCGCTGGCGATGCACATGCTGGCGCGACATCAGGGGCGGAACCTGCAGAACCTGATGGGCGAGGCGTTCAACGACGTGCTGAGGAAGCACGGCGAAAGCCCGATCGGGGATTGAGCGAGATGCCGCCAACTCGACTATACTGAATGGTCATTGGCGGCGGCACGCAACGTGCGTCGCGACGCCTGTCGCCGATCTTTACATCATCACTATTGCGCTGCGCCGATGGCCGCGATTCAATCACCGTTTTGAAGTGGTTCGGAATGGCTATTTCTCGTGAAGACTATGGATCAGGGGAACCAGTATGCTCAACGGGTCCTCGCTTCGCACCGGAAGTACGGTCGCCGTTTGATCGGTCAGAATGCGAGGGAAGCGTGAGGTGATGATGCGTGCCTTCGGATGACGGCGGCTCATATCCTCGGCCAAGCGTTCTGTTCCCAGCTTCGAAGTTACATATTCAAGCGACCCAGCTGGACGTTCATCGATAGCTGAGGTTGAGGGCGTGAATATTCGAGCCTGAGGATTGCGAGAGAGCAGAAGCTCCGAAAGCTCGTGGAATGCTTCTATGTAGAATGTGATGAAAGAATCCAAGGTAGTTCGATCAAATGCCAGACCTCTCTTGCGAAAGATTGGCGGCGTGGCAAAATAATAACAATGCGTAAACGGCGAAGATGGCAGGGACATCTGTTCTGCGATGGATTCGCTAACATCAAGGCGCATAACATCGCATTTTCCGCCTGTAGATTTAATCTCCCGGGCTACGGATTGTGCTTCGTTCTCACCACGAGCATAAGTTATGGTGACCCTTGCGCCTCCGAGAGAGACAAGCTTCGCCGTCAACTCACCTATTCCGCGTGATCCCCCGACAATCAGAACGTGATCGTTCTTCGTCAGATTTCCGGATATCGTTGTTCGCAAGTTTTCCATGGAAGGCTGGGTGATGGGAGGCTGCCGTACGAACGCTTCGACACTTCCCGTAAGGCCAGGCGCTTGTACGTCGATAACTGTCGAGCGCAGCAATGCCTGAAGACGCCTGACAGAATAACGCAGCGTGGGTTGGCCCTCCATGTCCACACGCCCGAGTTCCACCCGCAGCTTGGAAAATATGGACAGAAGCCCAGGGCATTCCATCCCTACCAAAGTCGACAAGCCTGCGATGCTACGCACTGTCTCGGCGCCTAACGCACGGGTCAGATCTGGGAAGGCGTGCTCGAGCTTTCCATGATCGTTGGCAAGGAAGAAGGCGCCTGTGAGACCCCGCAAATCCTCAACGTCGCGTAGAAGCGGGATCGAGATTCGATGTGCGGCGGCCGTAATAAGCGGCGATTCCAGCGATCGTTCAGTGGCTGAACCAAGTGTCGCCACGGCGGCCCGTGTACCATCGGTTCTCAGTTCGATGATGGACGTGCCGGAAGCCGCTTCAATGAGTACGGCTTCGACCTGCTCCTCCACATAAATGAACCGTTCGAACCGCATGGCTATGTCGGATATTTTTCGATCCGACTGTAATTTGATCAGTAGGTCAAGCGACCATAGCAACGCATGTACGCCATGTACGACCGGCGCGCCCGCTTGGGTTCTCCTGGCGGCGATAGCATCAACATGCATCGGGTTTGCGTCACCCGACATCTTGGCAAACAGATCTTGA
This sequence comes from Sphingomonas sp. dw_22, assembly GCF_018449795.1. GTDB lineage: Bacteria > Pseudomonadota > Alphaproteobacteria > Sphingomonadales > Sphingomonadaceae > Sphingomonas. Next base: position 114,712 of record NZ_JAAVVE010000006.1, on the reverse strand, counting down.
TCGATCTGAGAGAAGGTTTTGACGCCGAGCCGGGTTGGGATGTGCACGGACTATTTGCTCCTGGGCAGGGGGGGCGCAACGAAGCTGCCGGCGATCGGAAAATTTTTCTTGAACTGTTTGAATGTGTCGCACAAGGCCGGGTCACACGCTGGTCTGACCATAGCATATCGGTCTGCTACGGGGAATTTACATGGCATATCATCGGCCGCAGAATAATAATGGAATGCCGGATGGCAACGCACCTCAGGAAACGATGAAGTCTTTTTCGATTGGTATGGTAGGAAATATTGTTACCCAATCCTTTTCTAGATTGGGCAATAGGCTTGGTGATGATTATAAGCCATCGATCATTCATCTTGATTTCGGTCAGGTAGTGCAAACGCTGGAAAGCGAGGCGCGTTTCGATTTTCTTGTAATTCATCTTGATCATCGATGGTTTTTCGATGTCGCGCCTGGTGCGGAATCGGTAGAGCGAGCGGAGGATCTCGTCGAACGCATACGACGTTGGCTGGACCGCGGGCCGGGATCGGTATTGCTGAACACCATCCCCTATCGCCCACGTTCGACAGTGGACAGCGACCTTCATCAGCAGATCGAGGCGCTCCACGCGATCCATCGCGTATTTTTCGATCTGGCGGCATCTACAGAGCGCGTCGGTATCGTCGACGCTGCCGGGATCCTGTCCGAGATCGGGTACGCGACGAGCTTTCGAGAGCGAAATCGCATCCTGATGCAGTCGCCTTATGCGCCTGCTGCGGCGAACGCTATCATGGACGGCTATGCAGCCTCTATCGGAGCCGCCCTTCGTCCGCGACGAAAGGCGATCATAGTCGACGCGGACAATACGATCTGGGGCGGTGTGGTCGGCGAGGTCGGGGCTGAGAGCGTCGCTGTGGATCGAGAATATCCCGGCATCGTACATTTCACGCTACAGCAACAACTCAAAAGGCTGCGAGCGCTAGGTGTCATCCTCTGTGCCGTCACGAAAAATAACAAGGAAGATTTCCTGGAGGTTTTCGCGAAGAGGAACATGCCACTCACGCTCTCGGACTTCACGACCTACCGAAGTAACTGGAATCCGAAGAGCGAGAATATCAAGGAAATCGCAAATGAGCTCAATATCGGGCTGGATGCGATAATATTCCTTGATGACAACCCTTTCGAAATCGAAGAGGTCAGTACCCGTTTGCCTCAGGTGGAATGTCATCTCTTCCCCAATGCGCGCCCGGAGGTGGCATTGACGGTCTTGGACCACATCGGAAGTCTGAGTGCGCGTAGCCTCACGGCCGAGGATGTTGTCAAAGCGGAACAATATCGGGCCGAAGCCGAACGGAAGCAAGCGCGCGGGGCTGCGCCGACACTAGAGGAATATATCGCCTCGCTTGGAATTCAGGTGCAGGCGAGTGTCAACGATCCGTCGCACCTGCGTCGCATCACGCAGCTCACCAATAAGACGAACCAGTTCAATCTGACCTGCCGCCGCTATGTGGAGGCGGAAATTCAGCAGGCTATGGATCAGGGCCATGTCTATAGCTTCAAGGTCTCGGACCGTTTTGGCGACATGGGCCTGGTGGCTGTTGCGATCGTGCGTGACGGCATGATCGAGAATTTGCTGATGAGTTGCCGTGCGTTGGGACGGCGGGTCGAGATCGCGATCCTACGCTACATTTGTGACCGACACGCGGATGTACAAGGGATCTACAGCCCTGGTCCGCGCAACCAGATGGTCGCCGGCTTTTACGACGACAATGGGTTTGCGTTTCAGAAACTTTGCGGCGACAGCCGTATCTATACATTGGAACAAGGTCCGACCGATGAGCAGCATTTCACAATCGCAGACTGATCTCGCCAACGCGGAGAACATCGTTCGTCGCGTGATGGCTAACCTGTCGGTCGAATGGGCTCGACCGGATCTGGCCGAGATCGCGCTCGATCACGATCTGTTCTCCGAGATCGATTCATTTTCGGTCGTGGAATTGCTGTTGCAGACCGAAACCGAGGTCGAAAGCGTTACGGGTTCGTATATTCCCCTGGCCAGCGAGTCCGTGCTCGACGCGGACAAATCGCCGTTGCGCGAGTTGCGTCGTTGGATCGCGTATGTTGCGGAGGCTATCGCACGTGGCTGACCTTGCGTTCTCGAACGTCGGTATAACCGGCATCGTCACCACGGTTGGCGGTCAGCGTCTGATGTTCGATGCGGAACGCGAGCAACTCGGGCTTTCCCTTGAGGAGGCCGAGCGGCTCAAGCGGTCGATCGGGTTGTCATCGCGCCATGTCGTCGTGCGGCGTGACACGACCACTTCGGACCTTTGCCTGCATTCTGCTCAGCAGTTGCTGAAGGGGATCAATGTGGACCCGTCCGCGATCGATGGCCTGATCATGGTGACCCAAACCCCGGATTACGCATCACCGTCCAGTGCAATCCGTCTGCAGCATCTGCTGGGCATGCGGGTAGGAACAGCATGTTTCGACATACGACTTGGTTGCAGCGGTTTCGTATATGGGCTGGCCATGGCTGCGAGCTTAGTCGAGAGCGGGCTGTCCCGCGTGCTCTTGTGCGTCGGCGATGTCGCAAGCCGGATGGTGCCGCAGGACAACCACGCTATCACTCCGCTCATGGGGGATGCAGGCGCTGCCATAATGGTAGAGCGGAAACCCGGGTTCGCTCGGTTTCAGCTGTATAGCGACGGTTCGGGTGAAAAGGGCCTGTACATCCCCAACAGCGGCTTGCGCCGCGATCCAGAGGACGAAGGCAAGGCGCCGTTCATGGAGATGGACGGGGCTGCGGTGTTCAACTTCACATTGAAGCGGATACCAGCGATGCTGACGTCAATTCTGGAATTTGCCGGATGGACTGCCGATGAGGTTGATCATTTCGTCCTCCATCAGCCCAACCGCTATATTCTGAAGAACGTTCAGAAGCGCCTTGGATTGGGAGAGGATAGGCTGCCGAGTTCGACGCAATCCGTGTATGGCAATCAAAACTCCGCTTCGATTCCAGGTACGATCTGCGGTTTCCTGACAGATGCGTATTCGACGAGTTCTCAGCGGTCTGTATTCGCGGGTTTCGGCGTGGGGCTCAGCTGGGCCGCGTGCGCCATCGACACCGATCCTATGCTGGTCCCTCCTCCTTATCTTTACGAAGGTGAATCCTGATGAACCGTACAGAATTTATCGCCGAAGTGCAGAACACCCTGGACGTAGTCGAGCCTCTGACTGGCGAGCAGCTTCTTGCAGACATTCCGGATTATGACTCCCTTGCCGTCCTGAACCTGCTGAGCCTGTACGATGGCTTGGGCGTGGCTGCCACGCCTGAGCAGATCACCGAAGCTCTCACCGTCAACGACCTGATCGCGATCGCGGGAAACTCTCTGAGCGATGGTTGAACGTGGGCATGTTCTGATCGTCGGCGCCAGCAGTGGCGTGGGCTTTCGATTGGCCGAACGGCTTCTGCCGAACCATGATGTTTCGGCAGTCGCTCGTCGGGAAGATCGTCTGCGGCCATTGCAGGAGCAGGGCGCCAAGGTTTTCGCGGCCGACGTCTCTGCTCTGGATGGGATACCGAAGCTCACCAGTGAGGTCGTTGCGGCGGGCGGACCTCTCACCGCACTGATTTACTGTGCAGGGATGCAGCGGCTCAAGCCCATTCGCATGATGTCGCCGACGGATATCCAGCAGCTATACACGGTCAACCTGGTGGCGCCGACCGTTTTCGGCGCCCAGTTTGCCAGCAGGCGGGTTTCCACCGACGATGCGGTGTTCTGCGCGGTTTCCTCGATCGCGGCGGAACGTCCAGAATCCGGCATTGTCGCGTATGCAGCGTCCAAGGCAGGACTAAGCAACCTTGTTGGTGGGCTTGCACGCGAACTCGGGCCGCGCCGTGCAGTCGGCGTGGCGCCGGGCTGGATCGATACGGAAATGACCCAGGGGTTCGCCCATGTCTATGACGAAGCCTTCCGTGAGCGCCTTGCCAAAAATAGTCCTGCCGGTCCCGCTACCGTCGATTCGGTGACTGATACAGTGCTTTTCCTCCTTTCCCCGGCTGCGCGCTCGATCACTGGTCAGGTGGTGCGTGTCGACGGCGGGGCGGCAATCTAGGATTTAGACGATGTCACAACCCAAGCTCGCAATCTTGGGAGGGGGAGGGTTCGCCCGCGAAGTGGCGGAGGTCGCTCGACTATGCGGATTCACGATCTCCGCCTGCTACGCGATCGATCCTGGCACCTTCGCACCGATCCATCGCGGTTACCTGGACGAACTTGCCGCTGACGCGAAGGAAATTGACGGTGTCGTGTTCGGCATCGGGGCAACGGATCGCCGTACGCTGAAGCGTCGAATGGGTTTGGTCACCTGGCTACGGGATCTCGGCATCGCCTGTCCTCCGCTGGTATCCCCTCGTGCCGTGATATCGGAACATGTTTCGGTCGGGGACGGCGCCTTTGTCGCACATGGCGTAGTCCTGTCCGTTGGCGCGAAATTGTCACCGTTTTGCGTCGTGAACAGTGGTGCGATCATCGGCCATGATGTTCATGTCGCGGAGAATGCGATCATCGCGCCAGGGGCGTTCCTTGGCGGCGGGGCCTCGATTGGCGAAAGCACACTCATTGGGCCGCTGACCAAGGTCTTGCAGGAAGTGGCGATCGGCAGCGATGTCATTCTCGGCGTCGGCTGCACTGCACTCCGCTCTCTACCGGACGGAGCGACCGTCTGGCCGCGGCCCGATCGCACCACGTAATGGCGTGATCCGATAGAGTGGTCGAAGTAGGTCGCGTTCTGGCCAAGGCCTGTACGACACCATTTCCGCTTGCAGCTACTTCCAGCTTTTCCATCAGGGTCCGTCACGCCACCGCATCCAGAAAGGGATGCTCAATTTGGCTATTTGCCGTTTGAACCCATGAACTCGGGCATCGTCGCCGCTTCCGTCGAGTTAATGTCCTTGCGTCGTATGACTTGGGCCACGGTAGCGTAGAGTATTTTCAGATCGAGCCAAAGCGACCGATTATCCACATACCATGTATCCAGGGCGAATTTCTCATCCCATGAAATAGCATTGCGCCCGTTGACCTGGGCCCAGCCGGTAACCCCCGGCTTTACGTCGTGCCGTCGTGCCTGTTCGGAACTATAGCGCTCAAGATAGACCATGAGCAGGGGGCGAGGGCCTACCAGGCTCATATCTCCCATCAGGACATTCCAAAGCTCGGGCAGCTCATCAAGGCTTGTCGCCCGCAAGAACCGCCCAACTCGCGTCAACCGCTCCCCGTCCGAGAGCAATCGCCCATTGGCGTCTCGCGCGTCGGACATCGTGCGGAACTTGATCATGCCGAACGGTCGCCCGCCCTGACCTGGGCGTTGTTGGCGAAACAATACTGGCCGTCCCATGCTCCATGCGACCGCGGCGGCGCACAGCAGGACAATCGGCGACAGGAAAAACAAACCCGCCGCAGCACCGACAACATCTATAGCTCGCTTGATCATGACAATCAGGCTGCCAGCCTGCGTATCACATCGATAACGCGTTGGACGTCGTCTTGCGTCATCGCCGAGCCTGACGGCAAGCAAAGTCCTTGTTCGAATGCCAGTTCGGCGGCCTTCCCACCTCGGCGGGGGGCGCCGGCGAAGACGGGCTGCAGGTGCATCGGCTTCCACAATGGCCGGCTTTCGATATTCTCTGCCTCCAGAGCCAAGCGCGTTTGCTCGTTGTCGAATTTGGCGACGGCAGGATCAATCCGAACCGTCGTAAGCCAGCGATTGGCTTGCATGCCAGTGGCTTCCGGACTGAAATCTAGTCCCGGGATCGCGGCCAGCGCTTCGCGGTACCACGTATGGATGCGACGGCGCTGCTGAACACGTTCGGCGAGGACGTGCAACTGGCCTACGCCGATCGCGGCGCAGACATTGCTGAGGCGGTAGTTGTATCCGTATGTCGTATGTTCGTAATGCGGTGCGGGATCGCGCGCTTGGGTCGACAGGAACCGTGCACGTTCGATCGCTTCGGCGTCATCGCTTGCCAGCGCGCCGCCACCCGACGTAGTGATGATCTTGTTGCCGTTGAACGATAGGATGACGAAATCGGCGCCCTTTCCGGCGTGGCGTCCGTCGCGATATGCGCCCACCGCCTCGGCGGTATCGCTGATCCAGACGAATCCATATTCTTCGCGTAGGCGGGCCATTCTCGCGCCGTCGACGACGTGACCGTAAAGATCGGTGGTGATAACGACCTTCGGTTTCGCGCCCCGCGCGTGCGCTTGGCGGAGTTCTGCTTCCAGAAGATCCAGGTCGATGAGAAAATCATCGGGATCGACGTCGAGAAAAACCGGGGTCGCTCCAGCATATAAGATCGGTGCTACGCCACCGATAAAGGTCATGGTCGCGCCCCAGACCTCGTCCCCCGGCACGATTCCGCTCAATCGCAGCGCCAGATGCAGGGCGGCGGTTCCGCTCGACAACGCAGCGACGTGCGTGACGTCAGTCAATGCCGCCAACTCCTGCTCGAAGGCAGTGACCATCGGGCCAGTGGGAGCGATCCAGTTGGATGCGAACACGTCCTGAACGAGGCCGAGTTCCGTACCCCCCATGTGCGGAGCAGACAGGAATAGTCGATCGAACACGAAAACCTCTTCAAATGCACGTCAGACGCGCGCCAGCCAATACGCTGGAGACGAGTAGAGCGAGACTAATCGGTGTCAATGCTCGACACTCGATCCGCCGCGAACATGAGGCGGTTCTGCCATTCAGATGCAGACTTCCGGGGCTCACGCTTGAGGCTGGAAAGGCGCGATCGATGCGAACGCAGGTGCTAATGTCGATATCTGCGCGCGCTTCGCATGGGCAGGTCAGGCTTTGTTAGCGGCGCCCGCCAGGGACTGCTCCAGAGCTCTCACACCGATGTCGAACGCCAAGCGCTTGCGATAGTAGGCGGCCCCGGCGCTTCCCATCGCCATCCGTTCCGCCTGCGTCATCGCCAGCAGCGTCTTGATGGCGGCGAGGAACGCGTCGACATCATCCGGTGCGAACGTCAATCCTGCGCCGGCTTCCTCGACCATGGCCGCCGCATCGCCTCGCACACCCATCAGGATGGGTCGTCCGATCGCAAGATAGGCCTGGGTTTTCGACGGTATCGTGATTTCGAAAAGAGGGTCGTCGCGCAGGTGAACCAGTAACGCGTCGGCCGCTTCGAACAGTTCGCCCATCTGGGATGGAGGACGAGGTTCATGGAAGGCGATGTTGTTGAGGGACAGGTCCTTGGCGTGTTGCCGTAGTACCTCGCGCTCAATACCCCCGCCAACCATCGTGAATCGGACGTGCGCACCCTCTTCCTGTAGCGCGGCCGCCGCTTTCAAAACGATGTCCAGTCCTTGGGCCTTTCCCATGTTTCCGGCGAAAAGGATATCGAAAGGGCCAGTTTTATCAGGGAGCACGGGCTGCAAGCGGTGCGCGATATCGGCGATTTCCGAAGGTGCCCAGTTCCAGATGACCGTTATTGGAGTCTTGACGCCCCGTTCTTGAAGTCGGCGGCGGAAACCTTCCGAAAGTACGATGATCCTGCTGGCTCGACGCAAGCTGAAGTCGGTCCACCATCGGATTAATCCGAGAAGGCGGGGATCGTTGAGCATACCCGTCGCCGCAAGCGTATCTGGCCATAGATCTTGAACATCAGGCACGAATGGAACGCCGCGCAAGAAACGAAGCGCAATAGCTGGAAGGGCTGCCGTCATCGGTGGTGTGTAAACGTATACCACATCCGGCTTGCGGATAAACAATGCCAACAGGGTAGAAGAAATGGCAAACGAGGCGTAATTCGCTATACGACGCAAAGCGGAGTTATCATGGCTAGGATAGAGATATCCTCGCGTTATCGGTATATCGTCTATTATTTCGTGCTGACGAAGGCGAATCCGATATCCAGGATAGACTCTACCACCTGGATAATTCGGGAAGCCTGTGAGGACTTCGACTTCGTGGCCCATGGCTTGCAGCGCTTTGGCGAAACCCAGACCTTTGAAATGCGGCTCTGGCTGAAACCACTGAGTGATAATCAATATACGCATCGTTTTCCGTATCTAGCAGTGATTGCGTATCCTGTTGCCCGCTTGAGAGATACGAAATTTACTCTCTCGCGAATGGGCGTGCACCACGTGACAGTTTTGTATCGTGTGTCCTATCGCAAGATGTGCGATACCATCGCGTTTCATGTCTTGGCGGCCGACCGATGGCCGGAGGCGGATCTAACGTGTCCAGTCCGGCAGTAAGCGTGGTTGAGATCGCGTTCTGTTCAATTGCGGCGGTTTTGCAGTTTGTCCAACAAGTCCGTGACCGGATGCTTGCCAAAGCGTGGGACATAGCGACGATAGCGGCGATGGGAATCTCGCCAGTAGCTCCAAATAAGTCGTGACGACACCAGCCCCACCGATCCGTGATCATGGTGATATACCACAATCTCGGGGATGTAGTAGATCGCTTCACCTTCCTCCGAAATTCTACGACTTAGGAAAAATTCCTCATGCATCAGGAAAACTTCTGCAGGAAGTTCTCCAACTTTGTCGATGAAACGCCTGGACAAGATGTAACATGCACCCAATCCCATGAAAATGAAACCTTCAGCATGATGGTTATCGACATCTTTGCGTCGTGTGAATCTGTGTGTGATCTTCGCGAATAGGGTCAACAGGCGAGCTAAGTTGAAGGAAGCGGCGTATCCGTCGAGCACAAGGCCACGGAAGCTGCTGATGGGACGGATCGCGTGGGGATTTTGCCGGACCCCTGTGACGGTCAGAATATTGGGGGCGACCACCATCCGTTCCGCGATGGTGGCGCTACGCTTGGCGACCTGCACGCCGAAATCTGCCGGGAACTCGAGATCGTTGTTGCCGACGATATAGGCATCCGCGTCGGGCATGAGTTCCAGCGCGCGATGCAGGCCCAGGTTCAGTCCGGCGAAATATCCAACGTTCTTTTCCGAGAAGAGCAGATCGACGGTGGGCTTTCCAGACACCAGGCGGCGAAGCTCGTCCTGTTGGTCCTGTCTGGAGTCGTTATCCACCACCACGATCAACGCCGGAGGCGCATCGCCACTGAGCAAAGTGTCGACCGCCGGACCGGTATAATGGGAGTTGTTGTAGTTGGTGCAGATAAAGACGTATTTCATATAGAGACCCATGTAAATTGATTGGCCGCTACATGGCCTGATAGTTAAGCTTAAATCTGGTGATGTAGAGGACTATGCCGACTAAAAAAATACCAATGGGAAGTGTGGTCCAAGTGAGTGAGCTAATAAGGAAGCTCTGGTATATAAAGGCCGTAGAAAATATGAATGCGGCCACAGAGAATGATGGCTTACTAGAAATAAGCATCGATCTAAAGGCTTTGTGAGCAAAAAAACTCAAAGATGCAATGCAAATAAGTGACCCCGCCAGCCCAAAGTCGTGGATCATCCCCCGAAAAGAAGTGTATATATTAGTTTGTATGTAGGGTGGTATGGAAAGATATTCAGAGTATACGCCATTCGGTACGTATCTATCGTCTCCGAATAACTTGAATATTGACATAAACGTGTAAAAGCCTTGGGTAAGGCCAGGATCGTCATAAGATTGAGCAGATGCCTCGCCTATGTAATTTCCGAACCAATCCGAAAATGCGAATAGGTGCCCAGATGTGTATGAGGCCCAATAAGGAGCGAGGGCGTCGATAAGATCCCTGTCGGCGACAGACGACATCCCTCGTGACAGGAAGGATACGGTGACCAGGGAAATCGTGACCACGAGACCCACAATGGCAGCAGGAATAGCTCGCTTGGAGAAAAGTGATGTCTTGTTATGTTGAATTCTATCGCTCAATATTCCTCCAAGAAATATCGCCGCACTTAAAAAAAGCATTCCTTTAGCACTTTGTGATATCATAACGAATATAGATGGAAACAAGGCTGATATGGCTACGCCCCATTTCATGTAATGATTTCTCTGAGAAAGCACTATCAATCCACCCAGGCCGGCGCAAAAATAAGCGAGTACGGTGCCAGATTGTTGATATATATTAGAAGAAATATCATAACCATATCTGCGCCCGGCATATTCTGCGGCGCTATCGTTGATGTTGGTGAAAAGCTGCGTAAGCGAGATGCCTTGAACGATGGAGTTCATCAGCAAACATGCAACGGAGAGAGCAAAGCCTATAAAGAATAATACCAGAAAAAAGCGATCACTATAATAATCTCTATAAGGCGCTTTTATTATAGCACTGGTCGCAAAGGCCGTTTTCCAAGTGGACATGCTGGCGGCGGACACGGCTACGGTTGCGCCGAGGATATAGAGCATTGCAGCTGGGTACACATGCGCACTGGGGAAGCAAACCAGCGGTATGATCGTGTAGGCAAACCACGCCAGAGCGAACAACACGGCGGGAAAGGCCCAGGCCCGCACAATGCGACGGACCAGCAGGGCATTCCCCAGAATGCACAGGCTGAGCAGGATACAGAGTATGCGTTCCCCCCAATCAATCATGGATCGGGCTCCCGTAATCCGCGAGGCGATGCGGCCTCGTCCTGTAGCGAACGATGACGATGGCAAGAAGGAGAAGCTCGGCACCGCAGAAGCAGATGGCGGCACCAATGGCGCCGTACAGATGCGCCAGGAGCAGGCAGCCGATCGCGCTCGCTGTGCCGGCGGTTAGGATTGCTCGCAGATAATAACGCTGGTCGCCCAAGAAGTTCAGCCCGGCGGATCCGAACATGAAGTTGGCAAGGCCGAAAACCGGTGCGGGCGCGACAATGGCGAATATGATCCCGATCCCCGGGAGCTCCTGAAAGCGGCGCAATGCATCGATCCTCGGGGCCAATTGGTTGAAGCTCAGGAGCAGGGTGATGACGACGATCGTGACGACCGCGATCTGGGGTAACGTGTAGCGCAGGATTATCACAGCGGTATCGCGTCCAGGGCTGTCATATCCGCGCAGCGCGCGTAAGACTTTCGGGAAGGCGATCTGATTGAGCGGCCTGGTTATCGCCTGGATCATCTTGATGCTCTTTTCGGCCAAGGAGTAGCTGCTGATTGCGCCGGCCGGGACGCCGACCATGCCCATGAGCAAGACGTTCACCTCACGGTAGAGCATGACGGCCGCGGTTCCTACGAAGATCCGGTGGCCATGCGTCAGATAATCAAACACAATGCGTAGCCGGACCCAGCGCAGTCGCAGGCCAAGCGCATACACCTTGTATAGCGTGGAGGCGATGCCGGCGATTGCGAAGGGGCCACCGATCGCCAGAGGGACGAGGATGCTGTCTTGAGGTGAATGGACGAACAACAGGACAAGCACGAGGCTCAGCAAACGGGCTGTCAACGTGAGGATCGCCGGGGGAATATTGAATTCAATGCCTTGGTAGAACCAGTACGAGTGAAAGACCTGACCCAGCGGAACGAGTAGCCAGCAGGCCAGCAGCACGACAGGGAGGGACGTAAAGGCGAACGTCACGACCAGGAGAATAGTTGCTATGCCAACGAACAGAATAAGTCGCGTGGTCAGTACGGCACTAAGGACTTTGGATAAGGCCTCCCGGTGACTGTGCGGTTGAAAACCGCTGATCCGAGATACGCCGTCGACCTCGAAGCTATAGAGGACGATTGCGACGGCAATCATCGATATCGCTTCCGCGATCGCGACATTGGCATAGGACACTGTGCCGAGGCGTGCGATCGAGAACGGCACGATCAGCAGCGGGATAACGGCGTTCGACGCCTGAAGGCAGGTTAGTGCCGTCAGATTGAGTGCATCGGCTCGCCATTTTTTAAGCATGTGAAATCTTCGTCATAAATCTCTGCAGGGCGACCGAGTGATGTCGGCCCGATCCCATCAGGACGTCTTATGAATAGTCGTGCGTGCGGATGCCATCCCAACTGTTGGACAGTTTCGCTGTTCCTAGGATTAATTTTACCACGCGCTCGCTGGTATTGGCGATCTGGTAGTCCACCGGAACGAGCGGAGGCGTGCCGGCTTCCGCCTTTTCCTTATGCAGGGCAACCGCGGCCATCACGCCCGAAAGAATTGCATCAGGATTCATGCCCGTCACAATGATGTTGCCCGTATCCATCGCCTCCGGGCGTTCGATCGCGTCGCGAGGAGTGATGGCTGGGAAGTCGAGGAGTGAGCTTTCCTCCGCAATCGTGCCGCTGTCCGATATGGCGCAGCGCGCGTGCATCTGAAGATGGTTGTAGTCGTGGAACCCGAACGGCTTGAGATACTGGACGCGCGGATCCAACACCACGTCCGTCAACGCATCCAGCCGCTTCTTGGTGCGCGGGTGGGTGGAGACGATTACCGGCATGTCGTTCTGCTGGGCGAGCTGGTTCAGAGTTTCGACCAGGGCCGACAGGCGCGGCTTGCTGTCCACATTCTCCTCGCGGTGCATCGAGACGATGAAATAGCGATCCTTGCGCAACCCCAGGCGATTCAGGATGTCGGAAGCGTCGATCTGGCCCCGGTAATGGTCGAGCACTTCGCGCATGGGCGAGCCGGTCAGATAGATGCGGCGGTGCTGCATGCCTTCCGACAGCAAATGCCGGCGGGCATGCTCGGTATAGACCAGATTGAAGTCACTGACGTGATCGACCAGCCGGCGGTTGGTTTCTTCCGGCACATTGCGGTCGAAGCTGCGATTGCCGGCCTCCATGTGATAGATCGGCACCTTCATGCGACGGGCCATGACCGCACTTATTGCACTGTTGGTGTCGCCCAGCACTAGAAGTGCATCCGGGCGTTCCGCCTTCAGCACTTCTTCCGTTCCGATCAGGATTCCGCCTAGCACGGCACCCAGGCTGGATGTGTCCACTCCCAGGAAATGATCCGGCTTGCGGACGCCCAGATCGCTGAAGAACAACTCGTTCAGCTCATAGTCCCAGTTCTGCCCGGTATGGACGATCCGGTGATCGGTATAGGCATCCAGCCGCGCCATCACGCGGGAAAGCCGGATGATTTCCGGTCGGGTGCCCAGCACGGTCATAACCTTTAGACGCGCCATGATCAAACCTTTGCAGCGATGGTGTCGGGATAGGCGCGGTCGAAAATCTCGTTTGCCCAGAGTAGTGAGATCAGTTCGGTGTCACCGATATTGGTCACATCATGGGTCCAGCCCGGGACCGTCTCGACGATTTCGGGTCGCTCACCGGAGACGATGATCTCGTGCGTTTCGCCGGTCACAACATGACGGAAGCCAAAACGCGCGATTCCGTGGACGATCAGAAACTTCTCGGTTTTGCTATGATGGTAATGCCCACCGCGCGTCACCCCAGGGTGAGCCGTGAAATAGGAAAATTGCCCCGAAGTGCGGGTTTTCAATATTTCCGAGAACGAGCCACGGGGATCGGAATGTGCAGCAATGACGTAGCTGAATTCCTCGAGCGGCAGCGCGGAGACATAGGTCGAATAGAGTGCGCGGGTCAGTCCGGTTCCGACGCTGTCGATCAGATTGTCGCTGCGATCCTGGCGAAACCCGGCAATCGTCTCGGCCACTGCGCCGACCGTCGTGTGATATATCGGATCGATTGTCACCGCGCCTTCGGGCGCCTCGCCGTTCACGATGGCGACCAGCGCGGCCATGACGTCGTCGATGTAGACCAAGCTGAGTGGGGCGGCAGGATCGTTGACCTGGATCGGCAAGCCACGGGCGATATTATGGCAGAAAGTCGCCACTGCGGAATTGTAGTTCGGTCTTGCCCATTTTCCGAATACGTTCGGCAGGCGTAGGATGTGAACAGGCGATCCCGTCTCTTCGGCCAACACCTTGAGGCGCTCTTCGCCGGCCAGCTTGCTACGACCATAGTCGGTTGGTTCTTCGGCTCGACTGGATGAAGCATACGCGATGCGCACCGGATGTCCGGCCGCTGCGACGGCTTCGGCGATCAGATCGGCGGTGCCGTGATTTACCGCCATGAATTCGGCCGGGTCCGTCGGTCGATTGGCACCGGCCAGATGGATCACGGCGTCGGCGTCCGCGATTGCCGTGAACCAGGATTCGCGCGTGCTCTCACGAGAGAGGGGCACGGCATCCATGCCCAGTTCGCTCAACCGGACGATGAAATTACGGCCAATGAAGCCATTGGCGCCCGTGACGACGATCCGCTGTGCAGGCATCAGTCAGCCCGCCCCGCTTCACCACTCAGCACCGCTTGCATGTAATCGAGCTTGTGCAGGATTGCCGTCATGCCGGTCTGGTCTAACTGATCGGTGTTGTGCGAATTGAAATCCGCGGCCTCGGAAATGCGGCGCTCTCCTTCCTCCACGAACACTGCATAGTTGAGATCGCGGTTGTCGGGCGGGACACGATAATAATCGCCGCGGTCTTCCGCTACGGCCATTTCTTCTCGACTCAACAGTGTCTCGAATAGCTTCTCCCCGTGACGCGTACCGATAATCTTCATCGGATGGTCTGGCTTGCCGAGCACTTCCAAGACGGACTGCGCAAGCACTTGGATCGTTGCTGAGGGAGCCTTCTGGACGAACATGTCGCCGTTCCGGCCGTGCTCGAAGGCATAGAGCACCAGATCGACAGCTTCGGCCAACGTCATCACAAAGCGGGTCATCGCGGGATCGGTAAGCGTCAGCGGCAAGCCCTTGCGCACCTGGTCTACGAAGAGCGGAATAACCGACCCTCTCGAGGCCAGGACATTGCCATAGCGCGTCGCCGTGATCGTCGTCCGAGTATTCAGCGCCAGTCGCGATTTGGCGACGACTACCTTCTCCATCATCGCCTTGGAAATGCCCATGGCGTTGATCGGATACACGGCCTTGTCGGTCGAGAGGCATACTACCCGCTCGACACCCGCTGCGATTGCGGCTTCGAGCAAATTGTCCGTGCCGATCACATTGGTTTTCACCGCTTCCATCGGATGGAATTCACAGGAGGGCACCTGTTTCAGTGCGGCTGCGTGGAAAATATAGTCGACGCCTTGCACCGCACTCGCCACGGCGCGTATATCGCGAATATCGCCGATATAATATCGCAGACGAGCGTCGCGATAATGGAGGCGTTGATCCTCTTGCTTCTTTTCATCCCGACTGAAAATTCGGATTTCTGAAAATGGCTCGTTGATAAAGCGCCGAAGGACGGTCGAGCCGAACGACCCGGTGCCGCCGGTGATCAGAAGAATCTTGTTTTCGAACATCGTGATTCCTGAAACTGGGGATGCTCGCGCAACACCGGGTGGGCTGTTGAGCTTCGTGCCGGACCACCTAGCAAACCCCTTCTTTAGATCAATAGCAAAGCCTTTTCCCTGCCGTGACCGCGGCATCGCGACGCTGTTGCCGCGTGCTCATTTGGCGCGAGGATGGGGCGTTGCGCCATCTATCGGCGATCCTGCCCAAGCGATCGGCGTTCAGGTTGCGGCGCTCAGCCGCCTGCTTACCGTCAGCACTCCTTCTGCGTATGCCGCAGCCGTCATGCCGGAGGCGGAGTTGCCCGCAAGCTGCAAGTCGCCCACCTTGCCTTGAATGCGAATGCCAAAAGCACACTCTGCAGCCTGGCCTCGAGTGTCGGTGCATATATTGTCCAACAGAACGAGTCTGTGGATGAGCGATCCTGCTCCGTTGAAATCCACACCAATGCCTTGTGGCGTTGAAAAGGCTCCGGCGCGGGACAAATTGCGGCAAAGATTATGTTTTAACTCTATCGATCCGAGTTCACCATTGGGGTTAGTGATTATTTGGGAACCAAATGTCGTCTCGTTGAATGAATTATTCTCTATTTGAAAATTATCGTGAATCTGGTTGGGTTTCGCCGTTGCCTGAAGGGTGAATCCTGATGAAGCTGTTTTTTTCGCAAATGAATTAACCTTGTTTCCTTTTACGATGACATTTGTTTGGGATAGTGGGGAGAGGCATCCGATGCCGATTTTTATGTCAACGCCCGGATATGTAGTATCGTCAAATGTTATTACGTTATTGTCGATAATTACATTGGATACATGAGATTGTTCTCCATAGAACATTATGCCAAAGCCACTAACTCTATTTAATTCATTGTCAGAAATGGTTATATTTGTTGATATATTTTCAGTTCTATTTCCATCAATCCATACACCCTGATAGTAATTACTAATCTTGTTACCGATGAACCTTTGATTAGATCCGTGCACTTCAAATGCTACGTTTCCGCCGATATCCGTTTTGGGCGCACGGTTCGCGAAGGTGCATTTCTCGCACACGACATCCTGTGCCCAGGCGTAGATTGCGCTATGATCTGGCGTATCGAGGCCGCCATCGATGAATTGGCAACCATAGATTCTCCAGTTGCGGCCCAGCGTTGTGTTGGACGCGTTGGATTGCGCGGTCACGATGCACGAGACGCCGGGCGTATTCACAAACCGGCATCGATCGATGGCAACATTGGTAGCGAGCGCGGCATGTCCGCCCGGCGTGCCGCTGATGAAGATATGCGCTTGATTAAGCAGCCTATATTGTCTTGAGGAACGCGCGGGGCTGATGGGATTGTTCAGCCCGTTCATATCCATCTCGAGGCCTCGCCATGATATGTCGGCGAGTTGCTCGTTGGTGCCAAACATGCACATGAACACGACCGCTTCGTTCGTGCTGACGTCGTTGATGATTCGAAATGTCGCCCCTGGTTCTGCATCGATATGCATGCCGTTACGAATGGCGAAACAGCGTTGACAACGCCCGGCTTCCGCCTCGAACGATCCGATCGGCGTGATATTGTAGAGGCCGGCGGGAACGACCAGGCGCTGCCGCTTGCTTGCAGCGGTGTCGATCGCGCGCTGGATATGGCCAGTAAGCGCCCTTGCCCTGAGTGGGGCATTCTCGACCGTGCGCGCTATGATGCCGGCATGGAACGCCTGTGGGATCAAATCGAATAGGTTGATGGTGTCGGTGCTGGATTGGCTCCGCGCGACAGCCAATGCCGTGAAGGAAGCGGCTGCTGGAGTGACCAAGGTCATGCCAACGATGGCGCGGCGGGACAACGTCGATGGACCGTTTGTCATGGCGAAGATCTTTGCTTGCTGGGGGGGAGGGGCACGACCCCTATAAGCCATTGTCAGGGGCGATTCATTTCGCTGCCATGAACGTGCGATCGCGATGGCCTGTGACAAGAATTACGTAGGGTCCAATATGGGGTAACCGTTGATGGTGGGTCTTTCCGGCGATCCGTCCGGGCAAGACCGGTTTGGCGGCTGCTGCGGCATCATTTCCTGGTTCAAGCAAAGCGTCTCGGGAAAAGGTAGCCCCCTGCATTGGACGGCGGGGAATGTGCGTGCTAGTCGCCCGCCAGAAAACGGGGATCGACGGCGGACTATTGCAATGGCTTCGCAGATGAATAGCGGTCAGGCGTTTTCCGCTGCTATGTCTCGAATTGGAGTGATCATGCCCTTCGTTGAGGTTGCGCGCCCACTACTGGCGCTGCCCAGAGGGTCGAAGCGTTTGATGGCTGCGGCGCTTGACTGCGCGCTATGCGCGTTGACGGTATGGCTCGCCTATTATTTGCGCCTTGGACATTTTGTTCCACTCGCCGGGCGACCCAGCGTTGCAGTGGGCCTTTCGGTCCTAGTTGCGCTGCCGATATTCCATTTCCTCGGTCTGTATCGAATGGCGTTCCGGCGCGCAGGCGCAGATATCCTGCCGGCAGTGACCATGGCATGTGGTGCCTATGGCCTCTGCTACGCGACTGTCGTCACCGCCTACGGCTTTGACGAAATTCCGCGGACTATCGGGATTATCCAGCCGATCCTCCTGTTTCTGGCAGTAGGATTGCTTCGACTGTCGGTCGGCTATGTCTTGGGCGGGCAGATGCAACGGCGCATCGATACGAGGCCTCAGAGAAGCGTATTGATCTATGGCGCTGGTTCGTCAGGCCGGCAGTTAGCTGCGGCGATGAGTGCGAGCCGGGAATTGCGGGTCGTCGGGTTTCTCGATGACGATCAATCGTTGCATGATACGCGGGTAAATGGCCTCCGGGTGCATCCGATCGAGCGGCTGCGCGACCTTGTCGATCACAATAACGTGACCGATGTCATGCTGGCGCTGCCATCGGCACCGCGTCAGCGGCGCAACGAGATCATCCAGAGCTTGCGAGGGCTGCCCTTGACGGTGCGGACCTTGCCTGGGCTGATGGACCTTGCGCACGGACGCGTACAGGCAAGCGATCTGCGCGAGTTGTCGATCGAGGACCTGCTTAGTCGCGAGCCAGTAGCACCTGAAATTGACGCTGTTCGCGACAAGATCGCTGGCCGCACGGTATTGGTCACGGGTGCAGGGGGATCGATCGGTAGTGAATTGTGCCGTCAGATCGTGGCTGCCGGGCCGGCTCGTATCCTGTTACTGGAGACGAGTGAATTCGCGCTGTATGCGATCCACCGTAATTTGACTGAAGTGGCCAACATCGAAGTCGTGCCGCTGCTGGGATCGGTAACCGATGCGTTTCGCGTCACGGAGATCATGCGCGCGTGGTCTCCTGACATCGTATTCCACGCAGCAGCCTACAAACATGTCCCGCTCGTCGAGCACAATCCTCTTGAAGGATTGCGCAATAATGTCCTAGGCACGCTTCGAGTGGCTGAGTTGGCCACCCAGTTTGGTGTGAATGACTTTGTCCTGGTCAGCACGGATAAGGCGGTGCGGCCAACCAATACAATGGGAGCGACGAAGCGACTGGCCGAGCTCGTCCTCCAAGGGCTCGCAGCGCAGGACGGCGGTACGCGATTTTCGATGGTGCGTTTCGGGAATGTGCTCGGCTCCAGCGGATCCGTGGTCCCGTTGTTCCGCGAGCAGATCCGGCAGGGCGGCCCCATCACAATCACCCACCGTGACATCACCAGATATTTCATGACCATCCCGGAGGCCGCGCAGCTTGTGGTGCAGGCCAGTGCGATGGCGACGGGCGGGGAGGTCTTCGTACTGGACATGGGTGAACCGGTCCGCATTGTGGATTTGGCGCGCAACATGATAGAGTTGTGCGGCCTTAGTGTTCGGTCGGACGACAATCCTGATGGCGACATCGAGATCGTGACAATCGGTATGCGCCCCGGTGAAAAGCTCTATGAGGAGCTTCTAATCGGCGATAATCCCCGGCCAACGGCGCATCCCCGGATCATGATGGCATCTGAGCACCATATCCCTTGGCTGGAACTGCGACCCAAACTGGATGAGCTGGAGCATTTTATCGACACCGGGGCTGTCGAATCTGCGCGAGAGCTGTTGTGCGAGTTGGTTTTTGAGTTCGCTCCCGCAAGCGAAATTGTTGACTGGGTGAAAATGCAGACAGCTGAGCGCGGATAATCAAAAATAGCTACTATTGTTGCTATATATCGAGACATTTATGATATCGCGCTCAAAAAACCTGATTAAGCCTAGCTTGTCATTCATCTTGCTGGCGATATTGTTTGGTATTCTATGGATTGCTGGAGGCGCTTCGCGTGCTGATGTAGTCGGGCAGACCGTTGTTCGAGGCGCGGCTTGGTCGTCCCTGATCATCATGCTGTTATTTGGACGATGGCCCGTCTTGGCGCGGGCGAGACCGGCGTGGATATTCCTGGCTGCTGCGATAGTTATCGCCCTGCTTCAACTGTTTCCGCTGCCTGCGGAACTGTGGCGGTCACTGCCTGGTCGCGCGATCCTGATCGGGCCTGCAAGCGGTGAAACAGGAGCATGGCGGAGTCTTTCACTCGTGCCTGGGGCCACCATCAATGCGCTCGGCGCACTGATCGTCCCTTTCTCCGTTCTGATCCTGACGACGGGATTGGCCGATCGCGAGAGGGCCTGGCTACCTAGCATTGTCTTGATACTCGTGGTTGCTTCTATGCTTGTCGGAATTCTGCAGGTTTCGGGAGCGGGTATCGATAACCCCTTGGTCAACGATACGCCCGGCATCGTGAGCGGCACGTTTGCGAACCGCAACCATTTCGCACTGTTCTTGGCCCTGGGCTTCCTCTTTTTGCCGGTCTGGATGTTCCGCGGGGGGCACCGGTTGCGGTGGAGAGGCCCGATAGGCCTGGGAATGTTGCTGTTGTTCGCCTTGATGATTCTGGCCAGCGGATCGCGTGCTGGGATGGCGTTTGGCGTGCTTGCCATCGGTATCGCCAGCCTGATGGCGCGCCACGGACTGCGCCGTGAATTCCGGCATGCCCCGCGCTGGGTTCTTCCAGCAGTCGTCGCTGCTGCCATCACGTTGTTCGCATCGGTCGTGTTCATCAGCGTCGTTTCGGAACGGGCCTTCTCGGTCCAACGCAGCTTGGCGCTCGATGTCGAACAGGACATGCGAAGTCGCGCCCTGTCCACGGTTTTGGAAATGACCCGCGCCGCGTTCCCGGTCGGAAACGGGCTGGGAAGCTTTGACACGATGTTTCGGATCCATGAACCGGCCAATCTCCTGAAGCCGACATATTTCAACCATGCTCATAATGATTATCTTGAAGTCGTGCTGGACGCGGGCCTGCCCGGCCTACTGGTATTGCTGGCCGCTCTGGCATGGTGGATAGCGTCAAGCGTCAAGGCGTGGCGCAATGGCAAAAAGGATGGCGCAACGCTTCCGGTACTCGGCTCGGCGGTCCTGTTGCTTGTCTTCACCGCCAGCATATTTGACTATCCTGCGCGCACGCCGATGATTATGGCGATGATCGTCCTTGCCGCAGTATGGCTTTCCGACCCATCGGATGGCCGTTTACCTAGGTCAGACTAGCTTCTATAGCCCCGCCCCTAGTTTTCCCGGGAAATCTCAAGCGCATGCGAAAGATCTGCACTGCCCTCCTAGTGTTCCTCGCTCTCCCCGCATGCGCGGGTCGCGAGCCGCTTAAGTCGAGCGAACGACTGACCGTCGTGCAGGACAGGGCAACACTGCCCGCGCCGACCCGTCAGGATCTCAACGCACCGGATCGGCCAGCATTGATCGGACCATTGGACACGATCCAGGTCGACGTATTCAACGTCCCGGACCTAAGTCGGGAAATCCAGGTCGATGCCAGTGGCCGTATCGCCATGCCACTGGTCGGCACGGTCGATGCGCGCGGCAAAACGGCCCAGGAGCTGGCGGCAACGGTGGAGACCGCTCTACGTGGCCGATATGTCCGCAATCCCGAAGTCACCGTGAACATCAAGAGTTCGGTAAGCCAGGTAGTCACGATAGACGGGCAGGTCGTCGAGCCGGGTCTGTATCCGGTCACCAACCAGATGACGCTGCTGCGCGCGGTCGCGTCGGCCAAGGGGCTGAGCGAATTCGCGCGGCAGGACGACGTCGTCATCCTTCGGACCGTCGGAGGTCGCAAGATGGCCGGGTTGTACAATATCGATGCGATCCGTCGCGGGGCCTACGACGACCCGCCTATCTTCGCTAACGACGTCGTAGTCGTCGGAGACTCGCCGCAGCGCCGTCTGTTCCGTGATTTCGTGTCGCTGGCCCCCCTTCTCGCCGCGCCGCTCATTGCGGTTGTACAGTAAGGTTTCGAACCGACATGACTATAATTTCGCCAAATTCGGGCGGTGCCGCAGTTTCTGAACCGTCGCAGGTCGGGGGTGTGCAGCCAATGGAAGCTGCTCGCATTCCGATTGTCAGGCAGTACCTCCATATCGCGTTGCGATGGAAATATGTGATCATTGGCATCACGGTGGCATGTGTCATCCTGGGTCTTATCGTCACGTTGCTGATGACGCCTAAGTATACAGCGACTGCAACCGTCGAGATCGCGCGTGAGGCGAACCAAGTCACCAATTTTCAAGGTGTAGAGCGCGAGACTACATCATTCGATCAGGAGTTTTATCAGACTCAATATGGGTTGCTTCGTTCGCGCGCTTTGTCTGAGCGGGTGGCAACGCAATTGCGTTTTGTTGATAATCCAAAATTCTATACTTTGTTCAAGTATACGACAAATGATCCGGCGCTACGTTTGGTCAACGGAGTATTTCCTGCCGCAGGCCGTGCTCAGCGCCAGCAGATTGCCGGCAAGATTCTGCTGCGCAATATTTCGATCAATCCGACGCGTTTATCACGCTTGGTTGATATCGCTTTCAGCAGTTCTGATCCCATCCTTTCCACCCGCGTAGCTAATGCTTGGGCGGAGAATTTCATCCAGACTAACTTGGAGCGGAAGGTACAGGCGACTTCGTACGGTCGAAATATGCTCCAGCGCCAGCTTGCGTTGCAAAAGGAGTTGCTCGACAACAGTCAGCGCCAATTGGTAGCCTACGCGTCGTCGCAACAGATAATCAATCTTCCAGCACAAGGGGCGGGGAGCAGTGGGCCGACCACAGTGGAGCGGTCGATAGTGGCGGACGATCTCGCCGCTCTCAACGCCTCGCTTGCGCAGGCGACCGCTGAGCGCATCCAGGCTGAAGCAAGAGCTCAGCAGGGCGGGAATGCCGGCGCGTCGACAGAGGCGCTTCGCAACCAGGCCATCAATAATTTACGTCAGCGCCGTGCGGAATTGGCTGCAGATTATCAGCGCCTGATGGTTCAGTTCGAACCTGGCTATCCGGCCGCGCAGGCGATCAAGACCCAGATTGATCAACTAGACCGTTCGATCACGCGCGAGGAAGGCCGCGTTTCAGGATCTATCCAGGCGGATTATCGTGAGGCGCTACAACGGGAAAACGCGCTGCAAGCACGCGTGAACCAGTTGAAGGCAAACTATCTCGATAACCGGCGCCGCAGTATCCAGTATAACATCTACCAGCAGGAAGTGGATACCAACCGCGCACTCTATGATGGGCTGCTTCAGCGCTACAAGGAGATCGGTGTCGCCGGCAACATTGGCGTGAACAATGTGTCGGTAGTAGACGCCGCCGATGTGCCCCAGCGTCCGTCCAGCCCCAGCCTGCCAATCAACTTGCTCGTTTCGCTCCTCGCCGGCCTTGGGATTGGTGCGCTCGCAGCCTTTGCGCTCGAACAGATGGATGAGGCGATCGCCGATCCGGCGGAGGTCGAGCGGCGGCTCGGTCTACCGCTGCTGGGCTCAGTGCCGAAGGTTCCGGCCGGCACGTCTCCGCGCGACGAACTACTCGATCGCAAGTCCGACCTGGTAGACGCTTATCTCGCGATCAACACGAACCTTGGCTTCACGACCGCACACGGCGTGCCGCGGACATTGTCGGTTACGTCCACCCGGCCTGCGGAAGGCAAGTCGACTACCGCATTGGCATTGGCGACGATGCTGGCCCGGGCCGGCAGGCGTGTCATTCTTGTCGATGGCGACATGCGCTCACCATCGGTCCATCACTTGGGCGGGGTCGACCACGAACGTGGTCTGAGCAACTTCCTCGCTGGCGATGATGCGATCGATACGCTGACATTCCCGATGAGTGATTTGGGTTTCACTGCGATGTCGGCGGGGCCCATTCCGCCGAACGCGGCCGAGCTTCTGACTGGCGATCGTTTTGGCATGCTGCTTCAGCGGTTGCTCGAACGTTATGATCACGTTGTGATCGACTCCCCTCCTGTCATGGGCCTCGCTGATGCGCCGCTGATAGCGAGCCGGGTCGAAGGCGTGGTCTATGCCGTGGAATCGCATGGTATTCGATCGAGCTTGGTCAAAACTGCACTTGGTCGTCTCGCTGCGGCAAATGCGCGCATTTTCGGCGGCGTGCTGACCAAGTTCGAAGCCCGCAAGGCGCACTATGGCTATGGCTATGAATATGGCTACGGCTATGGGCGTCACGAAGCAAAGTCGTAAGGTATAGACATGTCTATGCGCCGCTATCTCGCGCGTCGCTCTCCGGCTGAGTGGGCGGTGCGGGTAGCGCTGGCTGCAGTTGCGGCAGTCTTAGGCTATTATGGGATCACGTTTTCTGCTGCGCAGGCCGCACGCAAGACGGATCCCGTGCTGGCATATCGGCTTGCCCCCTATGACGGGCGAAACACCGCAGCATATGCCGCATCGATCGTGAGAAACAATCCTACGCTGGAGGACGGTCGACGCGCGGGCGATCTGGCGCGGCGGGCGTTGCGCCAGGACCCAACCGCTGTCGCCGCGCTTTCTACCTTGGGGCTCATTGCCGACCTTCGTGGCGATAGGGCTGACGCGCGGCGGATGTTCGCCTCTGCGCAAGCGCTATCGCGGCGAAGCCCGTCCACTCAGCTTTGGCTGATCGAAGACGCAGTGACACGTGGGAGCGTTCGGGAGGCGCTTCGGCAATATGACATTACGCTGCGCGTCTTCCCCTCACTAGAGGGGATGCTCTATCCAGTTCTCGCCTCCGCTAGCGATGATCCGGAAATTCGGCATGAGCTGGTGAGGACGCTTGCGGGCAAGCCAATGTGGGGTGTGAACTTCATCACATTCATGGCGGGGAGCGACTCGGACCCGCAGGTAACTGCGGCTTTGTTCGTCGATCTGCATCGTGCTGGCGTCGCAGTGCCGCAGGCCGCAGTTGCAGGCGCCGTCAACGCACTGATCGCGGCGGGGCATTTCGATGCGGCTTGGTCCTATTATGCCGCCACGCATCCTGGCGCGGACAGACGTCGTTCGCGCGATCCGCGCTTCTTGGCGCAGGCCGAAGCGCCTTCGCAGCTTGACTGGATCGCTTTGAACGATGGCGGATTGACGACGAGCATTCAGGGCGGCCTGTTTGATTTCTCGGTGCCCGCGAGCGTTGGCGGTCCCTTGCTGCAGCAGATCCAGTTGCTTCCCCCGGGGACCTACCGGTTGATCGGGCACAGCATTGGACTTGACCTGCCCGCCGGCGCGTCTCCTTATTGGATGCTTAGCTGCCGCGGTGGTCGTGAGATCGGTCGTATCGAAATGCCGAATTCGTCAGTCGCCAAGGGGACGTTCACCGGCACATTCAGCGTCCCGGCCGACTGTCCGTCACAGCTGTTGCTTCTCAACGCCCGCCCGACTGACGCGATATCTGGCATATTCGGCCAAATCGATCGGGCCGAACTCGTGCCGGTCAGTTGATATGAAGATGCCGGTAACACTTCGATGGACGTTGGCGGTGCTGAGCGTAACGCTGTCCACTTCGGTGGCAGCGCAGGTACGCCCCACGCCAGCGCCTGTACAAGCGAACGATTTCGGCGAGGGCAGTCAGCCGGAGATACGGCAGCAGGCGCCAATTCAGGCCAATCAGGCAGGCCAGATTGGGGGTTCCGCTGTCGGACAGGTCGGTCAGCGGCAAACGCGCGAAAGCGCAGAGATCGAAACTGGGATAAAGCCGATGAGCCGGATCGCCAACCGGATACAGAATCGGATACAGAACCGTATCCGTAACCGGATCGACCACAACTACGACCCCCAAGCCAATGCGACCAACCCATTCGCGACCGCCGAGGATCAGGCCAGAAAAAGTGGCTCGCCGCGCTGATCCTATGGCCATACCTCGCGGGGTGCTGGAGGTAAGCTTTGCACGCGCGACGCGCGTTGCACGGGTTTGCTATGCGCCTTCGGCGTGCTGATGCTCCGTTGCTGAACCACTTAGTCATTCATGCACAGCTGCTGGGCAAAGCCTATATATGATAATGTCCTTTATCATGGATTTTGCCGGGGCCCGAACGTCACCTCGGAATTATCGGATGCGCCGGCCATCCCCGCCAAGCTCCTCGCAAAGCGGGCGATACACGGAATCGATCTGGAACGTCCGCACGCCCAGGCCATAGGCCTTTTGCAGATCCTTGCGCGCCAGCGTCATGGCGTCGTCGCCGCGATAGTGGAATGTGTTGACCGCCGCGATGGCGTCGAGCCCGTGCAGCCTGGCCAGGTCGATCGCTTCCCTGGTGATCGTGTCCGCACCTTCGAACAGATACCAGGCGCGGGGTAGGGCCTCGCCCCGGGCCGCCGCCGCGCGCAGGGCCTCGCCGTTCGCGGCGCCCGGAATCCGGCCCTGGAAATATCGCTCCGTCTCGACGTCGGTCAGGATATAGGTCGATTCCATCAAGTCGTTCCGCATCAGCGCCCGTTCCATCGCCTGGTAATATTCGGGCTGATTGGGCTCGTTCTTCACGTCGAGCATCAGCCGCATCCGGCCCTTGCAGCGCTCGGTGAGCTCTTCGAACAGCATCGGCCGCGATCCTCCCGGCGTCGCCCGCAGCTGCCGGATCTCCGACCAGTCCATCTCGAGAACCTTGCGGGGATCGCCGTAGAAGCGCTGGAAGGTCGCGTCATGCTGCAGGATCGGGCACCCGTCGCGAGTCCGGCGGACATCCACCTCGGCCATCCAATAGCCCTGCTCGATCGCGGCTTCGAGCGAGGCCGGGCTGTTCTCCGGATGGGCGTCGTCCACCACGCCGCCGCGGTGCGCGATCAGGCGCATCGCCGGCGCATCCTTCGCGGCGAGCGGGCCAGACAGCCCGGCGGCGACAGGGGCGGCGGCAAGCAGTTGCAGGAAATCACGGCGGTCCATGCGGGATACTCCAGGTCTCGGGTCAGGCGGGCGCGGCTCCGTGCCGGCACGGAGCCGCGCCCGATGCGATCGGTCAGAACTTCATCGTGCCGGTGAGCAGCGAGGTCGTGCCGGAATTGACGATGTCCGACACCGCCAGGCTGTGCCTGCCGATATGCGCCCAATAACTTTCGGTGTTGAACAGGTTGGAAATCGACAGATCCAGCTTGGCATTGCCGGTCACGCGCCAGCCGGCATGGAGATCGACCCGGCCCGCCGGGCGCACCCAGACATCGTCCCAGGTCGCCTTCTTGCTCAGCGTGTCATAGTCCGAGACATAGGCGCCGCTGTAATTATAGATCAGGTCGAAAGTGAACGGCCCCTGCTCGTAAAAGAGCTGCGCGTTGGCGAGATAATCGGGGGCGTTCTGGATGCGCTCCATCCGGGTTCCGTCGCCGAGCAGGTCGACGCGGGTCCATTGGCGGGTGAAATTGCCGCCGATGCCCAGGCCGTCGAACGGCGCCGGCATCGCGCTGAAGCGCTGCTGGAAGGACACTTCGAAACCATAGACGTCGCCCGAGCCGCCGTTCGCCGGCTCGACCGTGACGGTCCCGCCCGTGCCCTCCTGGTTCTGCACGCCCGCTGCGGTGCCGGCATCGTAGATATAGTTGCGCAGGCGCTTGTAATAGCCGGCCACCGACAGGCGCGTCCCGGTGGGGAAGCTCCGCTCCGCCGACAGATCGAGATTGAGCGCCCGGATCGGCTTCAGGTCGGGATTGCCCTGGGTGATCGTGACGACCCGGTTGCCGCCCGAATTGGTGACGCTTTCCGTGGCGCCACCGCCGAGCTGCAGGAAGGGCGGCCGCACATAGCTGGTCCAGATCGCGCCGCGCACCACCGAGCGGCTGTCCGGGCGATAGTTGAGCAGCAGGCTGGGCAGCGCCTCGTCGAACGTGGCGTTGCTGTGCTCGAAATGCCCGACCAGCCGGTTGTTGTCGTCGTCGCTCGGCGTGTACCAGAAGGTGCTGTGGACGTCGGTATGCTCGAAACGGAAGCCGGGGATGAGTTCAAGGTCGCCCGTCTTCAGATCGGCCAGCACATAGCCGGCGGAGACCGTCTCGCGCGCCTTCTGGGTGTTGCAGTTGAAGGCGTTGACGGAGTCGCCGCCGCACGAGGTGATCGTGCCGTCGCGGCCGCCAAGGGGCTCGGCCAGCCGATTGTACAGATCGAACAGCGCCCCCAGGTCGATATAGGGGGAGGACCAGTCATAGCCCCGGCCGGGGAAGACGGGGGAGAAGGCGCCCTTGACGATCCCGAGATCATCCAGGGTCTGGATCTCGTCGCCATAAGCGACGCCATAGCCGCGCTTGGTGACGGTGCGCCGGCTCTGGACGAGCTTGCCGCCGAACTTGACGTAGCGCAGCACGCCTTCCTCGCCGAAATCGTAGCGGAGATCGATCTGCCCGCCGAACTTCTTCTGGGTGCTGCGCTTGTCGGTGATGTCGATGGAGCCGCCGGCGGCCGACATGCCCGGAATGTCCTGCATCGCCGGGGTCAGCAGCGGCTGGGGATATTTGTCGGCATAGCCGAACAGCGTGGAGCCGCCATAGGGCGTGGCGGCCGCGACTTCGATATGGTTGGGGCGTGAATTCTGGCCCCAGCTGTAGAAGATGTTCGGCGCGATGTTGAGGCGCCCGAAATCATGTTTGCCGCCGAGCTGGACCGTGCCCAGCGTCGCCTTTTGCGGATTGGTCTCGTACCAGAATTTGGTCGCCACGCTGCCGAGCACCGGGGCGTAGAGGCCGGGGCCGATCGGCGTGCCCTTGGAACCGTCCTGCTTGTCCGTCGCGACGATCTGGGTGAGATTGCTGTTCTGCTCGCTGATGGCCTCCGCATAGGTGGCGCGCAGATAGATCGTCGTGCCGTCATCGGCATGCCAATCGAACGACGCGTTGCCGCTATAGCGCTCGGTATAGCCTTCCGAGACGCCGAAATTGGCGCCCGTCAGGATCAGGTTCTTGGCCGGATCGAGGCCGGGAGCGCTGTTTCCTGCAGCGTCCTGCTGCGCGAAATCGGTGCCATAGTCGCAGCAATGCGCCTCCTGGATGCCGCCGATCATGCTGTTGACGAAATGGCGGATGTCGTAAAACCCGCTGACATAGACGCCGAACTGCCGCCCCGCGCCGAACTTGTGGGCCAGCTCGCCACCGATATTGTAGCCCAGCCCGTCCCGGCCATAGGCGCGGGCGCGGCTCTCCAGCCGGCCGCCGGCGGTCACGCTGCCGCTGGTGTCGCCGCTATAGTCGAAGGCCGTGGGGTGCGGAAATCGACCGTGCCGCCGATCGCGTCGCCGTCCATGTCCGCGCGCGAGGTCTTGTTCAGCACGATCGTGTGCAGGCCGGAGGGGGGCAGCAGGCTGAGCTGGACGGCGCGGCTATAGGGGCTGGCCTGCGCGGCCTGCACGCCGTTGATGAGGTTGATGTTGTATTCGGCATTGAGGCCGCGGATCGACACGAACATGCCCTCGCCGCGCGAGGTGTTGTCGACGCCGGCGGCGAAGCCGGACGATCCGGTGTTCGTCACGTTGACGCCGGGCAGCAGCCCGAGCGCCTCGGCGACGTTGTGGACGGCGGTGTGCGACAGATCCTCGGCCGACAGCACGTCGATGGTGTTGCTGGCCTTGGTCTTCAGGTCGGACGCCTGATCGCGAGTGCCCACCACGACGATCGCGGGTTCCAGCTCCTGCGGCGGCGTCTCGTCCTGGGCGGCCGGGATCGGCCTGGCATCGGCGCCGAGGATCGCGGTCTTCCCGTCGAAGGAGCGCCCGCGCAGCCCCGTGCCGGACAGCAGGCGGCCGAGCGCCGCCCGGACGTCCAGCTCCCCCTTGACGGGCCTGGTCCTGCGCCCTGCGGCCTCGTCGCTCGATACGACGATCTGGATCCCGGCCTGCTCGGCGAATTGGTAGATGCCCGTGGCTGCCGGCTGCTCCGGCACGTCGAAGGAGCGGACTTGCGCCTGGGCGGCGGCGGGAAGGCAGATCGCAGTCGCGACGGCCGCGATGGCCGATCGGCGCGCAGAATAGAACATGAATGGAGACCCCTTTCTTGATGTTCTCAAACAAGGAGACAGCCGCGCGTTCGAAATTCCGTCGGGTGGCCGAATATTAATTCAGGAAGAACTATTTATTTCGTTTTGATTACAATCTGACCGTCACGATACAGGACTTCGGCGCCAACAAGCGCTGCGGCCGCCTCGGCGAACTGCTCGGGCTCATTTGCCTTGAACAGGCCGATGATGCGCTTCTTCCCGAATTTGGGGTCGTCCAGCACGATCTGGGTCCGATTGATGCGATTGAAACGGGCGACGGCCATGGCGATCGGCTCGTCCTTGATCCGGATCTGCGCCAGTTGCGGCAGCGGCGTGGGAACCGGTCTGATCGGCGGCAGGTTGGGTCCGGGATCGAGCTTCAGGCTGGCGCCAGCCCGCAGCAGGACCGCCTGGTCGCCCTCCCCGCGCTCCCAGACCAGCACGCGCCCCTCGCGCACGCTGACCGTGCCGCCGAAGCGGCCGAAGCGCTTCACGGAATATTCGGTGCCGGTCGCCTGGGCGAACACCGCGCCCGATCGCACCACGAAGGGCCGGTGCGTGTCCTTCGCCACCTTGAACCGCGCCTCTCCGCTCAGCAGGACGATCTGGCGCGCGCTGTCCGAAATCGCGACTTCGATCCTTCCCTCGCTGCCCAGCGTCACGATCGACCCGTCCTTGAGCTTCACGACATGATCGGCCTGCGCGACCTGGCCGGCGGGAAAGATCGGCACGCCGACCGCCGAAAGCGCCGCCGCCGATGGCGACGCGACGGCCCCAGCGCCGGGCGGCCGTGGGGAAGCCGGCAAATCCCGTCCGGCGCTCATTGTCGTTGCCCCCCGCCCGACGTGCGCCTGCCCGACGGCGTCTTCCATCGCGCACAGTCCCGCCTGGGCACGGAAAAACGCGCCCCGATGCCGGCGATCGGCATTCAGCCACGCCTCAAGCTCGGAACGGGTCGCGTCGGTCATCTCGCCATAGGCCGCGTGCGTGGCCCAGCGGACAGCCTCATCGTCCGGATCAGTGGGATCGAGGTTGGACAATCAGACGTACCTCTCGTTCTTGCGCTTCTGTTTCGGCGTCCTGGTCCGCGACCGTTTTGAGCACCCGCTTCAGCCCGCGCGCAATGTGATTCTCAACGACGTTCTCGCTCACGCCCAGTTGCCGGGCCGTTTCCTTCTGCGACAGCCCATCGAAACGCCGCAATTCGATCACCCGGCGGCAAGTCGAGGAGAGCGCGGATAAAAGCCCGTTGACGCGCTGCAGTTCCTGGCTGGCTTCCACGGCCCGATCGGCGGTCGGTTCATTATCAAGGACGTCGATCCATTCGTCATCCGTCATGGCCGTGAAGTTCGCGACCTTCGCCTAGCGCACCATATCGACGGCGACGCTGTGCAGCGTGCGCAGGAAATAGGCTTTGGGGCTGACGATATGGCTTATCGATTTCAGCGCGGAGAGCCGGCAACAGGTCTCCTGGATCACGTCATCGACATCGATCGTGTTGCCCCAGCGCCGAGCGAGCCAGCTCCGCGCGGCGCCTTCATGGGGCAGGATCTCATGCGCCACCCATATCGAGATACTGTTGCGATGGGCGATCATCGATACGGCCAATTGCGTTGCTGGACTGCCGCAAGCCGAATCGGCGTGAGGAACAGGAGGCTCCCTCAACCGCACCCGTGACGGGTTGATGACATGCCTACGCCGCTGGAAGGCGGAGGGGCGCCTAATGCCACGCCTGACCGGGAAAGCCGATCGCGTATCCGTTCAGAAGCCTAGGGCGATAACCGTCACCTATCAGTCGAATGGGCTCTCAAACCCTGCAAATCCTGGCGCTTCGGCGTCCTTCGCCGACAGTACGGGCTCCACGCTCGCCGGCCATTCGATCGCCAGTTCGGGATCGTTCCACCGGATCGCGCCTTCGCACTCGCGCGCATAGGGCGCGTCCACCTTGTAGAGCACCTCGACATCCGGGGTCAGCGTCATGAAGCCGTGCGCGAAGCCGGCCGGTATCAGCAACTGGTTGAACTTCTCGGACGACAGCTCGAGCCCGACCCATTGCCCGTAGCTCGGCGAGCCGCGGCGGATATCGACCGCCACGTCGAAGATCGCGCCGCGCAATACGCGAACCAGCTTGGCCTGGGCGAAGGGCGGCGCCTGGAAATGCAGCCCGCGCACCGTACCGGGCTCGGCGCTTAGCGATTGATTGTCCTGTACCCAGTCGATCGAGATTCCCTCGGCCTCGAAAGCCGAGCGCTTGTATACTTCGGAAAAGAAACCGCGATGATCGCCCTGCTTTACCGGCAGGATTTCGATGACCTCGGGAATGGCGAGACGGCGGAATTCGGTCATGCTTGGGTCACCAGTTTCTTGAGATAAGCGGCATAGCCGGTTTTGCCGAGCTTAGCCGCGCGGGCGAGCACCTGGTCCGCGCCCAGCCAGCCAGCGCCCAGCGCGATCTCCTCGGGGC
This sequence comes from Sphingomonas sp. dw_22, assembly GCF_018449795.1. Lineage (GTDB taxonomy): Bacteria > Pseudomonadota > Alphaproteobacteria > Sphingomonadales > Sphingomonadaceae > Sphingomonas. Next base: position 82,863 of record NZ_JAAVVE010000006.1, on the reverse strand, counting down.
AGGCGATCTTGATGCCGGTGCGATGCTCGATCATGCGGACGAACGAGCCGGCCTCGTGCAGGCTCTCATGCGTGCCGGTATCGAGCCAGGCATAGCCGCGGCCGAGCCGGGTGATGGTCAGATCGCCGCGCTCCATATAGATGCGGTTGACGTCGGTGATCTCGAGCTCGCCGCGCGCCGCGCGCCGAGGGACGGATCGAGCGGGCGAGGTCGGTCACGTCCTTGTCGTAGAAATAGAGGCCGGTGATCGCCCAGTTGGACTTGGGATCGGCCGGCTTCTCCTCGACGCTGAGCGCGCGGCCGGTCTCGTCGAACGAGACGACGCCATAGCGCTCCGGATCGTCGACATGATAGGCGAAGACGTTCGCCCCGCCCTTTTCCGCTTCGGCCACGGCGGCCTTGCATTTGTCGCCCATGTTCGCGCCGTGATAGATATTGTCGCCCAGGATCAGCGCGTTGGGCTGGCCACCGACGAAATCGGCGCCGATGACGAAGGCTTCCGCCAGGCCGTTGGGCTGGGGCTGCACCGCATAGCTGAACTGCACGCCGAATTCGGATCAGTCGCCCAGCAGCGCCTCGAACATCGGCAGGTCGCGCGGCGTGGAGATGATGAGGATCTCGCGGATGCCGGCCAGCATCAGCACCGACAGCGGATAATAAATCATCGGCTTGTCGAAGACCGGCAGCAACTGCCTCGAGATCGACAGCGTGGCGGGGTACAGGCGAGTGCCGCTGCCTCCTGCCAAGATAATGCCCTTCATTTGCGAATATGCCCCTTGGTGATCGAGAGGCGGCGTTTATCCGAGTTGGCGGTGGCTGCCCACCCTGTTCGCCGATGCTGTCTCGAAAAGAACTGTAGCGCCACACCCCTGCATGATTAGTGCCGATCTCGGGAAGCAGCTCGAGCCTTTGTCGCGCAACTCGTCGCGACGGGGCGCTACAACTCCAAGAGCGAAGTCCTGCGCGAAGGCGTAAGGCTCACCCAGGATCGGGAGACGCGGCTGGCGGCGCTGAACGCGTCGATCGCGCGCGGCCTGGCCGAGGCGCAGGCGGGCGCACGAAGTCGGCGTCCGAAGTCTTAGACCGGCTCGAAGCCAAATATCGCGCGATGACCCGCGGCACCGAAGATCGTCCACGGCGGAGGCCGAGGCCGACATCGAGGCGATCGGCGATCATATTGCCCGGGACAATCCCGAGCGGGCCATCCGCTTCACGGCCGAGCTGCGCGGCAAGTGTCTTGGGCTCGCCGATTTCCCCAGGAGGTTCCCCCTGGTCCCTCGATACGAGGCCCAGGGCATCCGCCGGCGCATGCACGGCGACTATCTGATCTTCTACCAGGAGGCGGCCGAAAAGGTGGCGGTGCTGCACGTCCTGCATGGTGCGCGGGACCATGCGGCGATCTTAGGGCTCCTCAGTGGCCGTAGGTCTTGATGCCCTGCCGCCGCAGCTTCACGCGCCGACGGCGCCGCCAGGCTAGGCTGCCCCAGATCGAGAGGCCAAGGAGGGAAATGGCGATCAGGCCATAGGCGATGAGTTCACGAGACAATGACGTACCTTCGATTTTCGAAGCGATTGACGACCATACCCATTTCTAGACAGATCCGTTGCGGATGTGGAACCTAATCCATAAAAAATCCGTCCTATCCCCCCCCCGGAATGCGCCGCGCCAGCCTGGAGCATTTCCTACTCGAAAGCACGAACTTTGCACCCGGATCCGGGCTTTTCCTCTCGCACTGTGTGATTGTGGTCCCAAAAGTTCGTGCTTTCGAGTAGGAAATATATGGAACGACTCGCCCCACCCCGCCCTCCTAGCAATCCCCCCAATCGTAGCGTGACTGTTCCAGCTGGACAGCCCCTTGAAGGGCGAGACTCGTAGCGAGCGCTCGCTGATGGCCTTTCCCTTCTTCTCTTTGTCGAAGACCGCCTGGATGAAACCCCTATGCCCGGCTGTCCGAGGCGCTGGGGCGGCGGCAGGGCACCCAAGTCAAGACCAATATCGAGGCCGGCGGCGAGGGCGAGGAGGGCTTTTTCTCCTGGCTGTCCGAGGCAGCTTCATTACAGCACCACCCGCGCCGGCGAGCGCCGGCTGAAGGCGGTGAAGGTCCGGCTACGCACTGGCTCTATCGCGCGATCCTGCGCGATCGCCAGATGCTCAACTATGCCGCCGCATATTTCCAGCTCGGCCCGATCGAGCGGCGCATCTACGAGGTGGCACGCACGACCGCCGAGGATGGCCGGCTTGAAGTGGATCTCGCGACCTTCCGCCTGCAGGTCGGCTATCAGAACCCGCTGCCGAATTTTCGCTCTGCAATGAAGGGGATAGCCCAAGCGGACGCAATCCCCGACTATCATGTCGAGCTGGTCGAGGACGCCGCCGCGCCACCCCGGTGCGGGTGGTGATTATCGCCCGCACGAAGCGGCGCTGCCCGCATCGTCCGAATCGGAAACGCAGGATGCCGGGGCCGATTCGGCTGGCCGCGCGAATTGATATCCGAAATCACGAACCACAGGCGCTTTCTTTGTTGGATTTTAACTGCGAGATTTGCCGATGCCGGCATTTGGCCGGCAGTGAGCGAACAACGGAATGGCTGTGACCACATAAAGGAAAGCCCGGCACGAAGGCCGGGCACCCCAAGGCTATAGGGAGTGACGTCGCCAAACGTCGATCCGGGTTCCCGTCGTCTCCTATCAGATAACTGAGGTGGTCCCGCCTTTTTGGACAGTTTTGCGACTGAGCTAAGCTAATCCTGGTTGTCGTTCATGCCGCCATTTTGGTCATCAGATCATGGGGGGCATGCCCCCCATGATCTGATACGCCGATCCGCCTATAGGCCTCCGCCGGGGTTTGCCCGGCCAGACCCGAGTGGGGTCGCTGGTGATTATAATAGGTGATCCACCGGCTGAGGCCAGCGCGTAGCTCGGAGCCGGTCTCGAAGGCGTGCAGATAGACGCACTCATATTTGAGAGAGCGCCACAGGCGCTCGATGAAGACGTTGTCCATCCATCGCCCCCGGCCATCCATGCTGATCCTCACCTCGGCATCTCGCAGCACGCTGGTGAACGCGAAGCTGGTAAACTGGCTACCTTGGTCCGTGTTGAAGATCTCGGGCCGACCGAAGCGCCCCAGCGCTTCCTCCAGCGCCGCGACGCAGAAGCCCGCGTCCATGGTGTTCGACAGCCGCCACGCCAGCACCTTGCGGGTCGCCCAGTCCATGATCGCGACCAGGTAGAGGAAGCCTCTCCGCATCGGGATATATGTAACGTCCGCGCACCAGACATGGTTCGGCCGTTCGATCGCCAACCGGCGCAGCAGATAAGGATAGACCCGATGCTACGGGTGCCGATCGCTCGTGCGGGGCCGCTGGTAGATGGGCGAGAGCCCCATCATGCCCATCAGCCGCCGCACCCGGCGCCGGCCAACGTCATAACCCTCACGCCGCAGATGCCGGACCATCTGGCGGCTGCCATACCACGGCATGTCGAGGAACGACGCGTCAATCACCCGCATCAGCGCCAGCGTCTCCTCCGTCGCCGGCACCGGCGCATAATAGTAGCTCGACCGGCTGATCGACAGCAGCCGGCATTGCGCCGTGATCGACAGATCGTCGTGAGCAGGGTCGATCCACTCCCGCCTCCGCGCCACGCTCATCGACCGGAGGCCTTCGCTAAAAAATCCCGCTCCACCAGCAACTGGCCGATCTTGGCGTGCAGCTTGTCCACTTCCGCGTCGCTGGCCGCCCTGGCCGCTTCGCCAGCACCGGAGAACGTAGCCGACATCCCCTCGATCGCCTGGCGCTTCCATGCCGCGATCATCGTGTGGTGCACCCCATGCTTCGCCGCCAACTCCGCCAGGGTCAAATCCCCACGGATCGCCTCCAGCGCCACCTTCGCCTTGAAATCCGCGCCGTAGCGCTTCCTCGTCGTCTTCATTCCCGTCCGTTCCTCACGTCGGGATTAGCTTAGCGACCTGTCCAGAAAACCGGCACCACCTCACGATGTCGGGTATGATCTTCGGATCGGCGCCCAGCTTCGAGACGGTGAGCGGGAGCATTGCGGAGATCCAGGAGCGGGTGAACGACGCCAAGCCCGGCTGAAAATCCGCGAGCAGGTCAACTGCGCAATCAGATGAAGGCAAGCAGATTGGTGGAAGCCGATTTGTGCGCGCCAGAAGCGTGTCGGATACTCGTTCTCGATGACCACAAGGAGGAATCCAGATCGATCTTCCAGAATGTGAGTCCAACCGCTCAATCAAGTCAGAGCGATAAATCCGAGGACATCCGTATGGACACGGTGGCAGTGTAGAAGTATAGAAGAGCCGTCGGAAAATTTTAGATGTAGGTCAGTGACCAAGGACTCGAACCGCGTCCGCGTGTTATAAAACGAGTGTATTTGGTGTTATAAAATTGACTTCAATTTTAGTTAGAGAAATCTTCTCAAATTGATGTCGATATTTATTAGGTTCTCTTCTGGGCCGATCAATTGCGCACGGGCGTGGATCTGCACGGCGCGGAATTGGCGGTCGCGAATGCTGTGACGGGTTGGGACAGTGCCCCTTCAGGACCAACGCTGCGAAATCGAAGGAACTCGCAGACCTGCTGGGCAATCTGAACGGCGATGCCGCATCCCTTGTCCGGCGATCCATCCCGCAGATATTCGGTGCCTTCTTTCCCCCCGGTGAAGACGTGTCGCCCACCACCAAGCCTCTCGCCGCGATGCTCTTCATGCTTATCCCCATGGACGAGTCGCTTTCGCGCGTGGACCTCGACCTCCTGGCCAACTGCTCGCACGTCTTTTGGAATTCGGACTATCCAGCGACGAATACGAGGGGCTGATTGGCGACCTGGATGAAATTCAGACGCGCATGGGATCGTATGCACACCTGCCCTGGAGCCTGGATGTCTGTGAAATTCTCGCCGTTGCACCGGCCGCGTCGGAAGCTGCGCGCGAGGCTCGACTGCGCTTCTTCTTGCAGGTGATTGGGCAGGCTCAAGGTTTTGCGCATCGGCTGGGTCCGCCGGACCTCCTACCGATCGACTATCTCGCCCAGGATTACCGGGTCGAGTCGGAAGCGCTTGCTGGTCTTAACCGAACCGCTGCTGAGAATGCCGCCGAAAAGGCGCTTCCGGATCTCGCTGGCAAAACGATCGGAATCTACACGCTCGCGGAAGCCGGTGGCAGCCGCACCAAGCGGACGCTCAAGCATATGTTTCCGGGCTGCAAGGTCGCGGTCAATTCGGACCTCGTGTGACGGCGCAACTCACGAGCCTCGCGAAGGCAGCCGACCTTTTCATCTTTGCGTGGAAGAGCAGTAGTCATCAGGCATTCTATTGCGTGAAGGATGCGCTTCCGACCGGCGAGCCGATATGGGCTCAAGGCAAGGGAACGGCGAGCATCGTGCGCGCCGTTATGGATAGCATCGGCTAGCGAAGCTGCACACGCTGGGCGGCATCGTGCTTTGCGAGAGCCTCTTCCCAAGCGTTACGGGTCGCGTGATCCGCTTTGGCAGCAACGGATGTGTGCATATTCATCGATCAGTTGCTTTTTCAGCCGACCCAACATAGCCCGGTCATGGCGGAACCGATGCGGCATCCGACATCGGCAAGCGGCTTGACGACTTCAGTCCGCGAGGTCTGGCCAGTCTTCCGGTACGAGCGCAGGCGGCTTAGTCCAAGGTCGCTCAACCAGGGCCTCCTGAAACCAGGGATTGCCGCCGCGCGCGCATCCTGGGCAGCATCGCTTTCATTAGCGCGACCGGACCAAAGACGTGGGTGGCGAACAGCTCGGCAACGTCCTGATCGTCATCCGGATACGGGCCGCCGTCCCCGGCGTCGATGTTCGCGGCGTTGCCGCCGATCTGGGCACAGCCGAGGGCGCTGTCGCTTTGGTCGCCGCCGAGCCCTATGCCGACATCCTGGTCAACAATGTCGGCATCTACCGCCAGCGCGACTTCTTCGACATCGAAGACGCCGAATGGCAGCAGATGTTCGACGTCAATGTGATGTCGGGCGTGCGCCTTTCGCGCGCCTACCTGCCCGGCATGATCGAACGGAACTGGGGACGCGTGCTGTTCCTGTCGTCCGAGGCATCGCTCCAGATCCCTGCCGACATGATCCACTATGCGATGACCAAGACCGCCTATCTCACGATCTCGCGCGGGCTCGCCAAGCGCGCCGCCGGTACCGGTGTCACCGTCAACGCCATCCTGCCCGGGCCGACGCTTTCGGAAGGTCTGGTCGCGCTGTTGCAAGATGAGCAGGCCAAGTCCGGCAAGTCGATCGACGAAGTCGCCCGTGATTTCATCCGCGCCGAGCGGCCCAGCTCGATCCTCCAGCGCCCGGCCACGGTCGAGGAAGTCGCTAATCTGGCGGTCTATGTCGCCTCGCCGCTGGCCTCTGCGACCACTGGCGCCGCGCTTCGGGTCGATGGCGGCGTCGTGGAGTCCATCGCCTGATGATTGTCGTCGCTGAAGCTACAGAGCGTAGTTTACCGACGGCTTTATCCACCTGACGGCGCAGGCCATTTTGGCCTCGGGAGGATCGCCCGCCCCCATCCCTCGGCGGTCCTCCCACCCCTTTCCAAGCCAAGGGCGCCGACTGGCGGCGCGAAGAGGTCGACATGAACATGCACGTTCCCGAGACGCTCGTGGCCGCCCGGCCCAGCCTCGCACTCCGCTGGCGCAAGAGCGCCCTGATCGCCGCGCCGTTGCTCGCCATTGCCGCGGGCATCGGCGCGACGTTGGTCCATGAGGCGCCTGCGGCGTCGTCCGCTCCGGTGCCGGTCGTCACCGTCGCCCAGCCGCTGGTGCGCAACATCGACCAGTGGGACGACTATGTCGGCCGCTTCGCCGCGAGCCAGGCGGTCGAGGTGCGGCCCCGCGTTGGCGGCGCGATCACCGCCATCCATTTCCACGACGGGCAGATGGTCGCGAAAGGCCAGCTTCTCTTCACTGTCGATCCGCGCCCCTATCAGGCTGCGCTCGCCGAGGCGCAGGCCGGCGTCGCCAGCGCCCGCAGTGCGCTGTCGCTTGCGCGGTCGGACTATCAGCGCGCCGTCCGCCTCCAGGCCGACGACGCCATCGCCGCGAGCGAGGTCGAGACGCTACGCAGCCGCGTGACCGCGTCGGAAGCCGCGCTCGCCGCCGCCGAGGCGCGTGTCCGTGCCCGCGCGCTTGACATGGAGTTCACCCAGGTCCGCGCGCCGATCGCCGGCCGCATCTCCGACCGCCGCATCGATGTCGGCAATCTGGTGTCGGGCGGGGAGGGGACGGCGGCGACATTGCTGACCACCATCAATGCGCTCGATCCGATCTACTTCGCCTTCGATGCGTCGGAGGGGCTGTTCCTGAAGGCCAAGCGGCAACAGGCGGGCGGCGGCACCGTCGAGGTGCGTCTCCAGGACGAGACCGGCTATCGCTGGAAGGGCAAGCTCGACTTCACCGACAATGGCGTGGATCCCCGCTCGGGCACGATCCGCGGCCGTGCGGTGATCGCCAATCCCGACGGCGTGCTGACTCCCGGCCTGTTCGGCAACATGCGGATGGGAAGCGGCCGCGGCCGGGCGCTGCTCGTCCCCGATACCGCGATCCAGACCGACCAGGCGAGCAAGCTCGTGCTCGTCGTCGGCCGCGACGACAAGGTCGAGCCGCGCATCGTCAAGCTCGGCCCGGTCGTGGACGGGCTGCGCGTCATCAATGCCGGGCTGAAGCCGGGCGAGCGCGTCGTCATCGGCGGGATCCCCGCTGCCGCTCCCGGCGCCAAGGTCCAGCCCAAGGCCGGCAGCTTCGCCGCCACCCCCGACACTTCCCCCGCAGCCGCCGCGTCCAGTGCCGGCGAAGCCACGCTCGCGTCGAACTGACGCCCTTTTTCGCAAGGAGAGCCACCATGCGTATCGCACGCTTCTTCATCGACCGGCCGATCTTCGCGGGCGTGCTTGCGCTCGCGATCGCCATTGTCGGCGCCATCGCCTATTTCGCGCTGCCGGTCTCGCAATATCCCAACATCGTGCCGCCGACGGTGACCGTCACCGCCAGCTATCCCGGCGCCAACGCCCAGACCGTCGCCGAGACCGTCGCCGCGCCGGTCGAGCAGGCGATCAACGGCGTCGACGACATGCTCTACCAGTCGTCGCAATCGACCGGCGACGGCAAGCTGACGATCACTGTCACCTTCAAGGTCGGCACCGACCCCGACAAGGCGCAGGTGCTGGTGCAGAACCGCGTCGCCACCGCGCTGCCGCGCCTCCCCGAGGAAGTGCAGCGGCTCGGCATCGAGACCAGGAAGATCTCGCCGTCGATCCTGATGGCGGTGAACCTGGTCTCGCCCGACGGCTCGCGTGACGCCGAGTACATCATGAACTATGCGCGCACCCAGGTGCTCGACCCGCTGAGCCGTATCGACGGCATCGGCAATGTCGACCTGATGGCGGGCGGCCGCGACTATTCGATCCGCGTCTGGATCGACCCCAACCGTGCCGCCGCGCTCGACCTGACCGCCGGCGAGATCGTCGCTGCGCTGCGGGCGCAGAACGTCCAGGTGGCCGCGGGCAAGCTCGGCCAGGCGCCGGCCGGGCCGGACGATGCCTTCCAGGTCAATGTGCGGACGCAGGGCCGCCTGACCACGCCCGAGCAGTTCTCCGACATCGTGATCCGCACCGATCCCGATGGCCGCCAGGTGCATGTGAAGGACGTCGCGCGGGTCGAGCTCGGCACCGACAATTATGCGGCCGTGACCTACCTGAACGGACAGCCGACCGCGATCCTCAACATGCTGGCACGCCCGGGCGGCGATGCGGTGCGCGCCCGGGCCGCGGTCTATTCGACAATGAAGACGCTCTCGAAGAGCTTCCCGGCCGGCCTCGAATACCGGATCGCCTATGATCCGACGAGCTTCGTGGTCGATTCGATCAACGCCGGCTTCTACACGCTGTTCGAGGCGACGATCCTCGTCATCCTCGTGATCCTGGTCTTCCTCCAGAAGTGGCGCGCGGCGCTGATCCCGGTGCTCGCGATCCCCGTCTCGGTGCTCGGCACCTGTGCCGTGCTGCTGGCGATGGGATACTCGATCAACAACCTCTCGCTGTTCGGCATCGTCCTCGCCATCGGCATCGTCGTCGACGACGCGATCGTCGTGGTCGAGAATGTCGAGCGCAACCTCGAGAACGGGATGACTCCGCTCGCGGCTGCCCGCGCCTCAATGGACGAGGTCTCGACCGCGCTGGTGGCGATCGTGCTCGTGCTGTGCGCCGTGTTCGTGCCGACCTTGTTCATCACGGGCCTGTCGGGCGAGTTCTACAAGCAGTTCGCCGTCACGATCGGCACCGCGACGATCTTCTCGCTGATCCTGTCGCTGACTCTCTCGCCCGCCATGTCGGCGCTGATGCTCAAGGCATCGCACCGCCACGAGGATCCGAAGGGCTGGCATCGCTACACCCAGGGTGCGGCCGACTGGTTCAACGACGGCTTCGACCGGCTGAGCGAGCGCTATGGCGCGCTCACCCGCAAGCTGGTGCTGATGCCGCGCCGGATGATGGCGATCTATTCGGTGCTGATAGCACTGACCGTCGGCCTGTTCTGGGCCACCCCCAGCGGCTTCGTACCGCTCCAGGACCAGGGCTATTTCGCCGTCCTCGCCCAGCTTCCTCCGGGCTCGTCGCTCCAGCGCACCGATGCGGTGGTCAAGGAGATCGCGAAGCGCGGCCTCAAGATCGACGGCATCGCCCATGCCGAGACATTCACCGGCATGGACGGCCTGTCCTCGACGCTGGCGCCGAACAGCGGCGTGGTGTTCTTCCCGCTCAAGTCGTTCCACGAGCGCGGCAGGACCGGGCGCACCGACCAGGCGATCATGGCCGACGTCCGCAAGGCGACCGCCGATATCGACCAGGCGCTGGTGATCGTCGCCTCGCCGCCCGTGATCGCCGGCATCGGCGGCAACGCGGCGACCGGATATCGCATGATGCTGCAGGACCGCAGCGGCCATGGCTATCAGGACATGGGGAAGGTCGCCGGCGAACTGGTCGGCAAGGCCAACAAGGCCGAGGGCCTCGCCCAGATCTTCACCTTCTACAACACGTCCTCGCCCAGCATCTTCGCCGATATCGACCGGCAAAAGGCCGATCTGCTCGGCGTGAAGCCCGAGCGCGTGTTCGAGGCGATGCAGGTCTATCTCGGTTCGGCCTTCGTCAACGACTTCAACCTGCTTGGCCGGACCTTCCACGTGACCGCCCAGGCCGACGCGCCCTATCGCCGCACGACCGCCGACATCGCCAATCTACGGGTCCGCTCGGATCTGGGCGGAATGGTGCCGATCGGCAGCCTTGCGACCTTCCACGACGAATCCGAGCCCTATCGCGTCACCCGCTACAATCTCTTTCCCGCGGTCGAGATCGATGGCGACACCGCGCCGGGCTATTCCTCGGGCCATTCCTTGAAGGCGATGAAGGAACTGGCCGCCCAGATCCTGCCTGCCGGCTATGGCTTTGAATGGACCGGTATCGCCTATCAGCAGGAGACGGTGGGCAATACCGCGGGGATCGTGTTCGCGCTCGCCATCGTGTTCGTCTTCATCGTGCTCGCGGCACAGTTCGAGAGCCTGATGATGCCGCTGGCGATCATCCTGATCCTGCCGATGTCGCTCCTGGCGGCCATGGCGGGAGTGAACCTGCGCGGGTTCGACAATAACGTCCTCACCCAGATCGGCCTGATCGTGCTGATCGCGCTGGCCGCCAAGAACGCGATCCTGATCGTCGAGTTCGCCCGTCAGGCCGAGCGCGAGGGACTCTCCGCCGTCGATGCCGCAGTGAAGGCGGCGCGGATGCGGCTGCGGCCGATCCTGATGACCAGCTTCGCCTTCATCCTCGGCGCGGTGCCGCTGGCGCTGGCGCACGGGGCAGGGGCGGAGCTGCGCACCGCACTCGGCACTGCCGTCACCTTCGGGATGTTCGGCGTCACCGGCTTCGGACTGGTCTTCACCCCCGTCTTCTATGTCGTGACCCGCACGCTGGGCGAGAAGCTCGCCCGGCGCCGGCCGATCCTCAATGCCGATGCTGCCCTGCAGCCGGCCGAATAGGGAGGGACTTCCCATGCGTACCGCACTCATCAGCCTCACCGCTTTGCTCCTCGCGAGCTGCGCCACCGGCCCTTCTTATGTCGCGCCGTCGCCACCGGTCGCCTCGGCCGGCCCGCTGATCGGCTCCGCTTCGCCCGCGGTCTCGACCGCAGAGGCCGTGACCGACTGGTGGAAGCTTTACGAGGATCCGATCCTTGATGGCCTCGTCGCCGACGCGCTCGCCGCCAACACCGATATCCGCGTCGCGGTGGCGCGGCTGGAGCGAGCACAGGCCGCGTTCCGGGCGGCGCGGGCCGATCGACTGCCGCAGGGCTCGATCGACGCCACCGGTGGCTACCAGCGCGCACCCGAAATGCAGGCGCTGCCCGGGGCAGATCGCGAGACCGGCTTTGTCGATGGTGGCCTGTCGGTCAGCTACGAGGTCGATCTGTTCGGCCGGGTGCGGCGTGGGATCGAAGCGGCACGCGGTGATGCGGCGGCAGCGCAAGCCGATGCGGACGCCGTCCGTGTCGCGATCGTCGCGGACACGACGCGAGCCTATGTCGATGCCGCGTCCGCCGCGCACCGACTGGCGGTGGCGAAGCGCAGCGTTGCGCTGCTCGATCAGTCGCTGCGCCTCACCGGCAAGCGGGTCGAGGCGGGGCGCGCCACGAAGCTCGACACGCTCCGTATCGGATCGCTGCGCGACCAGCAGGCTGCCGAGATTCCCGCGATCGAAGCCGAGCGCCAGGCGGCCTTATTCCGTCTCGCCACGCTCACCGGCCGCGCGCCGGCGGAGTTGCCCGCTTCGGCCGGCGCGCGGGAGACGCTGCCGCTGATCGATCGTCCGATTCCAGTGGGGGACGGCGCCGCGCTGCTCCAGCGCCGGCCCGATGTCCGCGCGGCCGAGCGCCGGCTCGCGGCCGACACCGCCCGGATCGGCGTCGCGACAGCGGACCTCTATCCGCATATCGCGCTCGGCGGATCGGTCGGCCAGACCAGCACCGGGTTCGGCGACCTGCTCACCGGCGGACCGCTGCGCTTCCTGCTCGGGCCGCTGATAAGCTGGAATGCCAATCCGTCCGCCGCCCGCGCGAAGATCGCCGAGGCTCGGGCCGACACACACGCCTCGCTCGCGCAATTCGACGGCGCCGTCCTGCGGGCGCTGGAGGAGACCGAGACCGCGCTTTCCGCTTATGCCAAGGCGCTCGACCGGCGCCACCGGCTGGTCGCCTCGCGCGATCAGGCCAATGACGCGGCCAGGATCGTCCGCGCCCGCCAGCGCGAGGGCCAGGTCGATTTCCTCGTCGTGATCGACGCCGAACGCACCGCCGCCGATGCCGAGGCGCGGGTCGCGCTGGCCGATGCCCGCGTAGCCGATGCCCAGATCGACCTGTTCAAGGCGCTGGGGGGTGGCTGGCAGTCCGCAAGCCGGGCGCAGGTCGCGGCCAAATGACTGTCGCTCCGGAGGCGACATATCGTCGCTTCCGGGCCAGTTTATCCATCAAATAGGCAACGCTACCTCGGCATCGCACCATCGATCGAGGAATCCGCCATGCACGCCGCACCTATCGAAGCCCCGCGCCAGGCCAGCGGCGTCGCCGTGGTCTTCGCGGTCTGCCTCGCCGCCTTGATCCTGCCGCTGAGCTTCTCGGGCGGCGCCGTCGCCACCCCGGCGATTGGCCGCGACCTGGGTGGCAGCGCGACGTCGCTGACCTGGATCACCAACGCCTTCATGCTGACCTTCGGCAGCCTGCTGATGACCGCCGGCGCGCTCGCCGACCAATATGGCCGCAAGCGCGTGTTCCTGGCCGGCGTCGGCATCTTCGTCATCTTCTCCGCGCTGCTGAGCTTCGCGCCGTCGATCTGGGCGATCGACCTGCTCCGCGCGGCGCAGGGTGTGGGTGCCGCGGCGGCGTTGGCCGGCGGGTCGGCGGCGATGGCGCAGGAGTTCGACGGCCATGCCCGCATCCGCGCCTTCTCGATGCTCGGCACCACCTTCGGCATCGGCCTGTCGTTCGGCCCGATGATCGCGGGCTGGCTGAGCGAGACGCTCGGCTGGCGGTCGATCTTCGTCACCAGCACGGTGATCGGCGCGGTCGCTCTCGCCTGGGGCGCCCGCACGCTCCACGAAACCCGCGATCCTGACGCGACCGGCCTCGATTGGCCCGGCGTGCTCAGTTTCACCGGGGCGCTGTCGCTGTTCACCTTCGGGGTGATCCAAGCGCCCGAGAGCGGTTGGACCAGCGCGTTGGTGCTAGTGCCGCTCGCCGCTTCCGCCCTGCTCGCCGCATTGTTCGTCCGGGTCGAGGGCCGTGTTGCTCGGCCGATGCTCGACCTCAGCCTGTTCCGTTTCCCGCGCTTCGTCGGCGTACAACTGCTGCCGATCGCGACCTGCTACAGCTATGTCGTCCTGCTGATCCTGCTGCCGCTGCGCTTCATCGGCGTCGAGGGGCAGAGCGAGATCGATGCAGGCCTGATGATGCTCGCGCTCTCCGCGCCGATGCTGGTGGTACCGACGCTCGCCGTATCGCTCAGCCGCTTTGTCTCGCCGGGCATCCTCACCGGTATCGGCCTGCTGATCGCGGCTGCCGGCCAGGTCTGGCTCGGCATGATGACGCCCGCCGATGGACTGTGGATCGCGCTGCCGATGCTCGTGATCGGCCTGGGCGCCGGCGTCCCCTGGGGCCTGATGGACGCGCTCTCGGTCACGGTCGTACCGAGGGAGCGCGCCGGCATGGCCAGCGGCATCTTCAACACCACAAAGGTGGCGAGCGAGGGCGTTGCGCTGGCGATCGTCAGCGCCGGACTGGCGGGGCTCACCAGCCTCGGCATCCAGCGTCTCGCCGCCAAGGGTCTCCCAGATGCCCAGCTTCGCGAGATCGGCGCCCGGCTGGTCAATGGCGACCTGGCCCACGCCCAAACGCTTGGGGCCCAACTCGACCGCGCGCTGCTCGTCCAGGGCTATGTCGAGGCTTTCCAGAGCCTCACCTGGGCGCTTGCAGCGATCACCGTCCTGTCGGCGATTGCCTCCTTCGTGCTCCTCGGCCGCACCCATGCCACCGAGAACGCCGCATCCTCCGCCGAATGTCAGCCCGCCTGACCCCCATTTTCCAGGAGAGAAATCATGACCCAGCCGCTTCAGAAGCTCCCGAACAAGGACCATCCAATCACGATCGAGCCCAAGCGCGCCCGCGTCGTCGTGCGCGCCGGTAGCCTCGTGATTGCTGATACCATCCGCGCTTTGTCGCTCAAGGAAGCCGCCTATCCGGCCGTGCTCTACGTGCCACGCGCCGATGTCGACATCACTCTGCTTGAGCGTACCGAGCTGACGACCCATTGCCCCTACAAGGGCGATGCCAGCTATTTCAGCATCCCCGGTGCTGGTGACCGTGCGGTCAACATCGCCTGGTCCTACGAGGCGCCCTATGAGGCGGTCGCGCAGATCGCCGGATATGTCGCCTTCTATCCTGATCGTATCGTCTCGATCGAGGAATGGGAATTGGGGAACGTGCAATGAGCACGCCCGAGCACCGCTATCGCGCGTTACTGGAGAGCGGCGACTTCGCGACGATGCTGGCCAGCGATGCGCCCGGCCAGCGCCTGTTGACTGACGCTGAGCGCTCCGAAAGCCTCCGGTGCACGCTGGCCAGTCGCCCCGCGGGGCCGGCCTGGGTCTTCGCCTACGGCTCGCTGGTGTGGAACCCGACGATCCGCAGCGTCGAGCGCCGCGTCGCCCATATCGATGGGTGGCATCGCGCCTTCTGCCTAACCAGCCCGCTCGGGCGTGGCTCGCCGGATCGACCGGGCCTGGTGCTCGCCCTCGAGGAAGGCGGGTCATGCGAAGGCGTCGCGCTGCGCCTCGATGAAGCCGATGTCGTGGCGGAGCTTGAGTTGCTCTGGCGTCGCGAGATGGTGACCGGCGCCTATGTCCCGCGCTGGATGGATCTGCTCGACAGCAACGGCGAACGCGTCGGCGCCGGCCTTGCCTTCACGATCGATCCGGCAAGCGCAAACTATGCCGGCGACCTGCCGCATGATCGGATCGTGGAACGGCTCGCCACCGCGCGCGGCAGTCTTGGCAGCTCGGCGGACTATCTGTTCCAGACTCGCGACGGCCTGCGTGCCTGCGGTATTCCCGACGCCGAAATAGAACAGCTCGCGGCCGAAGTGGAAGCCGCGCTAAATCGGTGAACGTAGCACCTCGCCCAGATGATCGAGCACGACGCGGGTCTTGGGCGGCATCCTGCGGCCGAGCGGGATGAGCGCATGGACCGGCGGGCCATCGACATCGAGCTCGGGCAGCACATGCACCATCTCGCCGGCCGCGACGAACGGCGCGGCGACCCGGTCGAAGATCTGCGCGACGCCGAGGCCGGCGCGCACCGAATCGATCATCGAGCGTCCGTCCGAGACGACCACGCTCGCGTTGGGTGATATCTCGATGAGCCGCCCGCCCTCCGGCACGCTCCAGGGGCGCAGCTGGCCGGAATTGGCGCGGAAGATGATGCCATCCTGCGCGCGCAAGTCCTGAACCGATGCGATCGGCCCACGCCGGTCGAGATAGGCGCGCGCGGCGTACAGGCAGTTACGCAGCCCGCACAGCCGCCGCACGGTCATCTCGCCGCTGGCGGGAAGCTCGCCGATCCGCACGACAATGTCCCAGCCTTCCTTCACCGGATCGGCCTGGCGATCGTTGAGCGACAGGTCGAGCGTGACCCGGGGCCAGCGCTCGCGCAGCGCCGCGAAGGTCGGGATGACGGCGATGCCGAGGCCAACCGCGATGTCGAGCCGCACCCGGCCGACCGGATCCTCGCGCCGTGCCGCCAGCGCAATCTCGGCCTCGCCCAGCCCGTCGAGCGCAGTCCGTGCCGCTTCGAGATAGGTCTCGCCATCCTCGGTCAGGCGCACCGCACGTGTCGTGCGCTGGAACAGTTTGGTGCCCAGTCGCGCCTCAAGCCGTTGTACCGCCTTGCCGACATTGGACTTGCTCGTCGCCATCTGTTCAGCGGCGCGGGTGAAGCTCGCATTCTGCGCAACCGCGACGAACATCGCGATGTCCTGGATAGGCGGGGCTGAACGATTCATTGGATACCTCAAAGAGACAAGGCAGGCGCTGGCGCTGACTTTATCACCGCAACGTGCGCAGTCACGGCAAGATCGATCGCAGAGCAAAGGGTCATCTTCAGTCGCGGATCAGCCAACCGCAGGGGGTGAGACAGATAATGCGACGTCGGTCTCTACGGCTTCACCCGCTAAAAGGCGGAGGGTACGTGATGGTCAATCCCAGCTCAACGGGTGGCTTCTTGAGCCAGCGAATAGCTGGTGCTGCGGCCGCCGCCCTGGTCACGGACGAGGATGCCTTTCTCGACGAGAGCCTGGATATCGCGCAGCGCTGTATCGTTCGACGTCTTGGCGAGCTCGGCCCATTTCGAGGTGTTCAATTTTCCCTCGAAGCCATTGAGCAACCGGTTGATCATTGCACGCTGACGCTCATTGAGTGACGTCTCGTGATGACGATCCCAGAAGCGTGCTTTGGCGAGAACCGAGGAAAGGGCCTGCTCGGCCGTCGAAAGCCCGGTCGAGGCAATCCAGGAACCACTCCAGCCAGGACGTGGTGTCGAGATCCGCCTTCTGGGTCATCTCGAGCAGAGCATAATAGGCCTTCCGCTCCGCCCTGATCTGCGTCGACATGCTGTAGAAGCGCTGTGCGCTTCCTTCCGAGCGTGCGAGCCCCAGATCGGCGATCGCGCGTGCGATCCGGCCGTTGCCATCGTCGAATGGATGGACGGTCACGAACCAGAGACGGGCGATGCCCGCCTTCAAGACCGGATCGATGCCCTTTTCGCTCTCGAACCAACCAATGAACGCCGCCATCTCGCGATCCAGAGCCGCAGCCGATGGCGCCTGATAATGGACACGCTCACGGCCGATCGGTCCCGAGACCACCTGCATGGGTCCATTCGCGTCGGTGCGCCACCCCCGACGGTTATCGGGGTCATGCCACTCCGACCGGTCGGGAACATTGCAGCGTGCCATGCCCACAGCCGTTCCGCGGAGAGCGGCGCTGCCCAAGAAGCGGGGGCCGAAACCCCGTCCAATCGTCGAATTCCCCCAGCCACTGAACGTGGATTGGAGCGATCCTCCGTCGTTTTCGGAGGCGTTCACGCTCCAGCTCCAGCGGCACGGTGATAGCTGCTGGCATCTCCATCGCGCGCTGCGGCGTCCCGGGGAGACCTTCGGCCGCAAGACGTTCCAACAATGAGCCGCTGGTACGAAGCAGCCCAACACCATCATGTCGTTCGAGATGCTCGTGCACGCCGAGCGCCGATATCGTCTGCCGAGCGGCTACTTCCGCGGCAAGACGAATAGATTCGGTGGAAGTCGCGTGGTGCTTGCCCGAGCCGTGCCAGCGAACGCGTTCGACGGCCGCAAGGATTGCCCCGGACCTATCTGGTAGAATGCAAGTCCATCCAATCCATAAAATCAATTTGATGCATCCGAGCTCAGCCATATGGCCATAGCGATAGCATTATAGTATAGAGAGATCACCGTCGAAGGTTATATGTAGACTTGTGACCGAGAATTTGATCAGCGATCGCGCCTGATTAAATAGGTATATTTGTGGATATAAATTCTACATCGATTTTAGTTAGATAAATCTTCTCAAATTGATGTCGATAGTTATTAGGCACACTTCCGCATCAGCCACTTTCAAAGCGTTGAAAATTCTGGTGGATCGTCGGAAAGACGGTCTCCTGAGCGTATCCGCTGCAGACTGTCGACAGCATCGATCCGCTTCACCCGATCTCGTCGAAAACATGGTTCTCAAGGCTCGATAACCAAGAGACATTGCGCCGATCCTTCCAGCCGCCTTTCATCGCGTCGTAGCAGCGACGCGCGACCATTTTCGAATGGCAGGGACGCTCGCTCGCCGAAGCCCCCTCTCCTACACGGGATCCTTGCCGCTTCGAACCATCTTCCGAAGCTCGATTGCCAGGCATCGCGCGTCCGAGAGCGACACGTCATGTACCGGACCCAGTCCGAAATCGCGGCGTTCGCTCTTATATCACATCCTGAGCGCCCACGCCCGGAAACCCGTGGGACGAGAACCACAAGATAGAGACCATGACCGTCCGCATGTCTTCCAGCGCGGGCAGTACGCACCTTAGGAGCGGACTCGCGTCACGGCGAACAGGCCGGGCTGAGCCGGTGCGATGGCGCTTCAAGCTCCATCCAATCGCAGTGCGCCGCCACCCGCTATCGATACACAATAGTGTTGCATGCTTGCGACACCACCGGTGCCACCCAGAGCGCCCATCCGCAATAAATCAAACGATTCTATAAACTTAACCACAAAATCAAAGCGCTTGACAGATACCTGGACTCAATATTGTATACTATAGACTTTATCATATTGAGCAACAGGGGGCCGTATGACGCATTCAAGGGCGTGGTTTTCCAAGTCTAAGATCCTGACGGGTTCGGCACTTTTCTATATTCTGGCGAGTCCGGGCTGGGCCATGGCCCAGGAGGCGTCGGCCACCGCCCAGCCCGCCGAGGGACCGGCACCCCAAGCCAATGACCTGGCTGCGGAGCAAGCGACGATAGATACCTCCCAGGGCAGGGAAATCATCGTTACCGGCTCGCGCATCCGCACCAGCGACACCACCACGCCCGCCCCGGTGACGATCATCAGCCCAGCGGTGATCGAGGAGCGCGGCTTCACCCAGATCGGCCAGGCGCTGAACGAGATCCCCTCGATCACGCCCTCTTATTCGCGCAACACCGGCATCGGCAGCCAGGTCACGGTCCAGAACTATCCCAACCTGTTCAACCTGGGGGCGGGACGCACGCTCAGCCTGGTGAATGGGCGGCGCATGGTCACCACCGGATCGGGTCTTGAGGACGCGGCGGTCGATACCAACATCATTCCCGTCGGCCTGATCGAGCGCGTCGATGTCGTCCAGGGCGGCGGCGCGGCCGTCTATGGCTCGGGCGCCATGGCGGGCGTTATCAACTATGTCCTGAAGCATGATTTCCAGGGCGCAGTGCTCGACGCGCAATACAGCATCTCCTCGCGCGGCGATTATCCGGTCTACAGCCTGCGCGGCACCTTCGGCACCAATTTCAAGGAGGGTCGCGGCAACATCGCCGTGAACTTCGATTATTCGAAGTCCGATTCGCTGCTGTTCCCGGATCGCGAGGCGTCGCGCCTGGTGCCCTATCCCGGCACCAACCCGGCCAATCATACGGGCGACGACGGCATCCCGGCGACGGTCTATTTCACCAACACCAAGACCTGGTCGTCGAGCTATAACGGCCTGTTCTGGGCCAATACCGGCACGACGCTGGGCTCGCTGCTGAAGGTCAACGGCAACTATGTCCAGTTCAACGAGGCCGGCAACGCGCTCGTGCCCTACGATACCGGTACAGTGGTGTTCTCCAACCTCGCCCAGGGCGGCGACGGCGTGGACTATAATTCGAAATCGACGCTTTTCGCCGGTATCGAACGCTATTCGGGCACGATGGTCGGCCATTACGATCTGACCGACAACATCACGATTTCCACCGAGCTGCTTTTCGCCCGCACCATCTCCAACGATCCGCTCGCACGCATGCGGCCGATGCAGTTCGACAATACCGGATCGGCGGCCGGCGGCACCTTCTCGTTCGCGGTCTATCGCGACAACCCGTATCTGGCGCCGGGCGTGCTCGCGCAGCTTTCCGCCGCGTCGCCCGGCTTCGCGGCCGGCGGCCCGCTCTATCTCGGCAAGTTCCTCGACAACATCATGCCGGATACGAACCTGCGGACCGACACCAAGACCTATCGGGGGCTGCTCGCCCTCGACGGCAAGTTCAATTGGCTGAACCGCGACTTCAACTGGTCGGCCTCGGTCAGCCGGGCGCGCGTCGACACCTCCTATCAGGGCTGGAACCTCAACCAGCTCCGCCTGCGCAACGCGGCCGATGTCGTGCTCAACGGCGCCGGCGTGCCCGTCTGCCGGATCAACCAGGTCACCGTCACCGATCCGAACTGCACGCCGCTCAACATCTTCGGCCACGACAACATCTCTCAGGCCGCTCGCGACTATGTCACCGTGCAGAGCGGCACCAACCAGAGCAGCGTCCTGCCCAATTACGTCAATGACCAGACCGACGCGCTGCTGAGCTTCGGCGGCGACGTGGTGAAGCTGCCGGGCGGGCTGGCGAAGTTCAACCTCACCTACGAGCATCGCTCGGAAAGCGTCGACACGACGCCGCTGGAGGCGGACCGCATGGGCCTGATCGGCGCTGGCTCCGCGCTTGCGCCGTTCAAGGGCGGCTATCACACCAACGAAGTGGCCGGCGAACTGCTGATCCCGCTGGTCGGCGGGGATTTCACGCTGCCGCTGATCGACTCGTTCGAAGTCAATGGCTCGTACCGGCTGGTCAGCGATTCGCTCGCCGGCAGCGAGAATGTGTGGGGCCTGGGCGCGCGATGGGGCGTGTTCCGCGGCCTGACCATCCGCTCCTCGCTCAGCCGCAACTTCCGCGCGCCGAACCTCAACCAGCTGCTCCAGCCGCAGACGACGGGCGTCGCGACGGCCACCAATCCCTGCTCGAACGCCTCGATCGCCAGCGGATCGAACCCCGCGGCGCGCGCCGCCAACTGCCTCGCGCTGTTCCAGGCGAACCCCACCTATGGCGCGGACGGGCTGCCCGCCGGGGCCACCGCGCAGGAACGCCTGGACAATTTCTTCGATCTCGGCGGCAGCTTCCGCCGCGTGCTGGTGACGACGGGCGGCAATTCGGACCTGAAGAACGAGATCTCGAAGACCTTCACGCTTGGCTTCGTGTTCCAGCCGACCTTCATTCCGGGGCTGACGCTGACGGCGGACCGCATCCGGCTCAACCTGGACGATGCGCTTTCGAACTTCTCGGCATCGTCGTTCCTCTCCACCTGCTTCGACAGCCCGACTCCGGATGCGGGCATCTGCAGCACCTTCACCTTCAACCCCGACGGCACGCTGGCGACGGCGCGCGCGACGACCTTCAACGCCGGCTATCTGAAATATCATGGCGAGATCTACACCGCGAGCTATCGCACGGACCTGTCCAGCCTGTTCGGCGCGAAGGGCGACATCGGCGCGCTGACGCTGAGCCTGCAGGCGACCCACAACACCTTGCGCGTCACCTCGGTAACGGGCCTCGACCTGGTGCGGATCGACGACACGACGCAGCTGCCACGCTGGGTGTGGAAGCCCGAGGTGCACTATGCGATCGGGGGGCTGCGGCTGAGCTACAGCGCCTACATCCTGCCGGCGGAAAAGATCAACTACACCGACACGGTCGAAAACGCCTCGGTCCTTCCGGTCGCGGGCAATACCCGGCACAATATCTCGGCCGAGTATCAGCTCGAACAATTCTCGATCCGCGCCGGCATCAACAACCTGACCGACAAGGCGCCCTCCTTCCCCTACAGCGCCGGTTATGGCGACATCATCGGCCGGCAATTCTTCGTCGGCGTGAAGACCAAATTTTGAGCATGCTCCCGATCTGTCATCATAAGGGCTTGGATATGAACGGAACCGTATCGAATATCCGCCGTCTCCTTCTCGGGCTCGCGGCGCTGGGCGCGGCGGGCATGGGAGCGAGCGCCGGGGCGCAACAGGCGCAGCCGGCGCCCGCGGCCCCTGCCCCACAGCGGCCGCCGTCGCCGTGGAAGACCGTCGAGGCCGATTATGCCGTCCCCGACTTCAAGTTCCACATCGGCGAGACGCTGGCCAGGCTGAACATCCACTATGCGACGCTGGGCACGCCGAAGCGCGATGCCCAGGGTCATGTCACCAACGCGATCATGCTGCTCCACGGCACCGGCGGCTCCGGGCGCGGCATGGCCTCGGCGGCCTTCGGCAACGAGGTGTTCGGCCCCGGCCAGGTATTCGACATCACCAGATATTTCATCGTCATGCCCGACGCCATCGGCCATGGCGGCAGCGCGAAGCCCAGCGACGGGCTGAAGGCGCGTTTCCCCAAATACAACTATCTCGACATGGTGAACGCGCAGCATGCGCTGGCCCAGCATCTGGGCATCCAGAAGTTCGAACTGATCGGCGGCCAGTCGATGGGATGCATGCATTCCTGGGTATGGGGCATCGCCTATCCGGACGCGATGAAGCGCATCCTGCCGCTCGCCTGCACGCCGACCGCGATCGCCGGCCGCAACCGGCTGTTCCGCAAGATGCTCATCGAAAGCATCAAGAGCGACCCCGCCTATATGGGCGGCGACTACACGACCGAGCCGTTCTCGGGCCTGCGCGAGGCGAACTACATCCTCAGCTTCTCCACCTCGACCGCGGCAACGCTGCAACGCCAGTTCCCCACGCGCGAGGCAGCGGACGCGCATATCGATCAGTTGCTCCAGACCGCGCCGCGGCAGGACGCCAACGACATGATCTACCAGTTCGATGCGTCGCGGGACTATAACCCCGAGCCCGATCTCGCGAAGATCAAGGCGAAGATCCTGTGGATCAACAGCGACGACGATTTCGTCAACGATCCCCGGGCCGGCGAGGTGCCGCGCATGGCGGCGAAGCTCAGGCCCGATCAGTTCATGATGATACCGTTCGGCCCGGATACGGTCGGACACGGCACGACGATGCGGCCCAAGCTGTGGGGCAATCGCGTCGTCGAGTTCATGCGCGACTGATGATGCCGGCAAACGGCGATAACCGGAAAGGGACGAATGTGAGACGATCGTTGCGGCTTGCGGCGGCGCTGGCCTGCTGCACGGTGCTTGGCGGCATGCCGGCGCGCGCCGACACCTATGAGCGCCAGCCGGGCATCTCGGTCGAGCATTATGTCTTCAACGTGGAGGTTGCGGACAACACCCATCGGATCCAGGGGGAAACGGTCGTCACCGTCCGCTTCACCGCGCCGGGCGTCGACCATTTCTTCCTCGACCTGGCCGCGCCGCGCGCGGACGGCACCGGCATGACCGTGGCATCGGTGACGCAGGGCGGTGCCGCGACGCGCTTCACCCATCAGGGCCAGCGGCTGACGATCCAGCTCGGCACCGCGCCCGGGGCAGGCGAGGTACGCGAATACCACATCAAATATGCGGGCGAGCCGCAGGACGGGATGCGCTTCGGCACCACCGACGCCGGCCAGCGCGGCATCTTCACCTGGAACTGGCCGACCAAGATGCGCGAATGGGCGCCGACGCTCGATCACGTATCGTCCAAGGTGACGACCGAGTTCGTGATAACCGCGCCCGAGCAATATACCGTGGCCGCCAACGGCCTGCTCGACAGCGAGGTCGCGCTGGGCGACGGGCGCAAGGTGACGCACTGGAAGCAGGGCGTGCCGATCACCCCCTGGCTCAACGCGGTCGCGATCGCGCGTTTCCAGACCTATTATGGCGGCAGCGCGCGCGGCGTGCCGCTCGTCATCTGGGCGCCGACCGGGCAGAAGGTCGATGTCGAGAACGGCTTCACCGTGGCGCGCCGGACGATCGACTTCTTCGGCGATCTGGTGGGGCCGTTCCCCTATGAGAAGCTCGGACAGGTGGTCGCGCCGTTCGACCGGTCGAGCACCGAGCATGCCAGCGTGATCTTCTACGGCGGCGGCGGCGTGCGCGACGGTGAGAAGCCGACGCCCCGGCGCGGCAATGCGGACGCGGCGGCGCTCTCCCGCTCGGGGCTCCTCGCGCACGAGATCGCGCATCAATGGTTCGGCGATTCGATCACGGAAGGCGGCTGGGGCGATGTGTGGTTGAGCGAGGCTTTCGCCACCTATTTCGCCGATCTCTATGCGGAGCATTATGACGGGCGCGACGCGTTCGTCACTTCGCTGCGCAGCGAACGCACCGGCGCCCTGGCCGCCGAACGGCGCGAGCGCGATCCGGTCATCACGCCGGCGGACGATGCGGCGGGCCCGGATCTCAGCCGCGTGCAATATGTGAAGGGCGGCTGGGTACTGCACATGCTGCGCCAGCAGGTGACGTCGCCGATCTTCTTCAAGGCGATCAAGACCTATTATGCCGATCATCATGGCGGCCACGCCACCACGGCGGACCTGCGGCGCGCGATGGAGGCCGCCTCGGGCCAGGATCTCGGCTGGTTCTTCGACCAGTGGCTGACGCGGGTAGATTCCCCCAAGCTCGACGTGAGTTGGGTCTATGACGCGGCGGCAAAGGCGGTGCGTGTCTCCGTCACCCAGTCCCAGACCGGCGCGGCCTATCGCCTGCCCTTCGAGATCGGCATCAGCGACGAGCCGCGCGGCGCGCTCCGCATCCAGCGCTTCGACATCGACGCCAAGCAGCAGGAATTCACCATTCCGGCCGAGAAGGCGCCGGCCGAGCTGCTGTTCGATCCGGACACCAAATTGCTCGCCGACGTGACGCTGACCCGGCGCTGACGGCCGGAACCCGCCTGGTCCCGTAGCGACATCTACCGCAGCCTTACCATCGCTCTATCGAGACGATATCGATCGACATACGCTGCCGGACCGATCAGTCGGACCGGGCTGTCCTGTTCGCCGGCAGCCAGGCTGGCGAACACGCAATCTCATCGTGGTCTCGCAGGCGGCTGCGCCGCCTGCCATGCCTGATATTTGTCGATCGCGTCGGACTGCATCAATATCTTCGAGTTCGGATCGATCGTCACCGCGGACCATTCGGATGCCGGCGCCTCTCCGGTTCCATCGGCCATCGGGAGCGTGACGGTCCTGCCGTCGATCTTGACCTCAAGCGGCATGGGGAAAGGCAGGTCGTCCGGCGTCTGCCAATGCACTCTCAGCATTCCGTTCGCGCGTGTTGCGACCAGCTTGGGCAGCGCGGCGCGATAGAGATAGACGTCGAAGAACCACTTATAGTCCTTCCCCGTCACGCCGTTGACGATCTTGAGGAAGCCCGGAGTGCTGCCGAACTGCGGCGTGAAATTGCCCGGCCGGGGATCCGGACGACCATAGACCAGCGTGCGGATCGAGGTAAAGAATGCGTCGTCGCCGATCAGCTTGCGCAGCGTGTGGGCAACCCAGCTCCCCTTGGTGTAGATGTCGCCGCGCGGGCCGGTCGGGTCGGCATAGACCGCCTTTTCCGGCCGCTCCTGCCCGGAGACCAGCGGCTGCTCGTTGCGGATGCCGGCGCGCTGCGACTTGAGCTGCGCCATATAGTCGATCTCGCCGCCATAGAATTCCGCGAGCAGCGGCTGGGCATAGGAGCCCAGGCCCTCGTGCAGCCACAGATCGTCATAATTGGCGTTGGAGAGCTGATTGGCGAACCATTCGTGCGAGAATTCGTGGTTCATCAGCCAATCCCAGCCATAGGGCGTCTTGGGATAGTTGTTCGAATAGCCGATCAGCGTCTGGTTCTCCAGGCCCGAGAACGGCACGCGGATGACGCCCATCTTCTGGTCGGCCCAGGGATAGGGCCCGATCACCGCTTCCCAGAAGGTCAGCGTCTTGGGGAATTCGGCGAACAGCTCGGCCGCCTGTTTCTCCTCGCCCGGGAGATAGAAGAAGCGCATCGGAATGACGTTGCCGAAGCGGCTCTTATAGTCGCCCTCCATTACCTTGTACGGTCCTACGTCGAGCACCGAGCCATAGGTGTGGATGCTGCGCGCGTGCCAGTTCCAGGTGGTCCAGCCGTCCTTCTCCACCTTGCTGACCAGCGCGCCGTTGCCCGGCGCCATCAGTCCGGCGGGCACGGTATAGTGCAGGTCGGAGGTGGCGGGCTTGAGCGTCGGATGGTCGAGGCACGGATAGAGCATGTCGCAGCCGCCGCCCCACAGGGAGGTGTCGATCCAGGGCGACTTGCCGTCGGGCGTGGTGCCCCAGGTGGTGCCCCCTTCCCAGGGCGGGCGCTTGGCGAGCGGCGGCGTGCCCGAATAGACAACGCGCGCGACCAGCTTGGTGCCTGGCTTGATCGGCCTGGCCAGCGCGATGCGCAGCTGGCCCTCGGGATTGGCATAGCGGCCGGGGGCCAGCTTCCTGCCGTCGAGATAGATCGCGGAAATCGCGTATTTGGGGAAGAGGTCGAGGATCAGCGTGCCGATCTGCGCCTTGGTGTGCAGGTCGAGGGTGACGTCGCCTTCGATGCGCTTCCGATCGGGAAAGACCTTCAGCGCGAGGTCGAGATGGTCGAACACCAGCGCCAGCTGCTCGGGCGGCATCACCCCGCCCATCTTGCGGGTCTGCTCCGTCACATATCTGGGATCGTTGGGATCGGTGATCGGCGCCGCCACCTGGCGCTGTGCGCACGCCGCATTCGCTCCGCCGATCGCCGCCGCGCCGCACAGCAATCCAGACACCCACCGTCGATTCATCCCGTCCCTCCTGGAAGACAAAGTGGTTTCGCCGCCGTCCACCGCTTGCGCAAGCGGCACCGGGGGCCTGTTGGGCTCTCCGGTGCCGACCGCGGGGGGACGGTGGACGCGGGCTCAGAAGCCCTTTTGCAGCCGGACGTAGAAGAAGCGTCCGCGCGAATTGAAGATCAGATTGTCGAAACCGTTGGCGTAATTGCCCTCGAGGAACGGCGGCATCGCATCGCCGATATTCTCCACGCCCAGGGTCATCTTCGCCTTGGCCGAAGCGATGTCGTAGCTCACCGAGATGTCGTTCTGCAGATAGGAATCGGCCATCAGATGCTTGCCGTCGACCAGCAGCGACGCATCGTTGCGGACCCCGCCGACATAGCGCAGGCCATAGCTGACGGTCAGGTCGTCGAGCGACCAGGTGAATCGTGCATTGGCCTTCCACCGCGGCAGCGTGCCGATCGCGGTGGTATAGGTGCCGATGCGCTCGACCGCGGGCTGGTTCGGCGCCGGCGACAGCGTGTAGGAATACATGTAGGTCGCGTCGATACGGGTGTTGAGCTTGCCCCATGAAGCGGGCGTCGTCGTATATTCCAGCCCGATGTCGATGCCCTTGATGCTCTGGTCGAGCAGATTGTCGCGGGTCGCGAACATCTCGTAGATCGATCCGTCCGGGTTGCGGGTGACGCGATCGACATAGTCGAGCCCGGCGGCGTTCTGGGCGATGATATAGTCGACATCCGCGATGCCGATGATGTTGGACTTCTTGATGTGATAATAATCGACCGTCAGCGACAGGCGCGGGACGAAGCTGGGCGTGAACACCGCGCCGACCGTCAGCGTCTTGGCCTTTTCCGGCTCCAGGTTCGGGTTGCCGCCGGTGACCACGAAGGTGCCGGTGGTGACCGGCGCCTGGATGCCGTGGCAGCCGGAAAGCGCCGAATATTGCGCAGTGGCGCACGGATCGGTGACCGGGCGATAGCCGCGGCTCTGGGTCGAGTTCGCCTCGCCGAAGGTCGGTGCGCGGAAGGCGGTGCCCCATGAGCCGCGGATCAGCAGGTCGCTATAGGGCCGCCACTTGATGCCGACCTTCGGGTTCCAGGTGTCGCCGAACGCATTGTAGTGCGAGTAGCGCCCGGCCGCCTCGACATCGAGACGATAGAAGAAAGGCACATCCTTGAGCAGCGGCAGGCCGACTTCGGCATAGACTTCCGAGACCTTGCGCATCGGCGGCAGGAACGGCGGCGTCTGGGTCGGATAGTCGGGTGCGTTGTCCTGGACCTGCTTGAAGCTCTCCTCGCGATATTCGGCGCCGAGCGCGACGTTGAGATCGCCCGCCCAGAGCGGCAGCACGGTGCCCGACACGTTGGCCACGAACGAGCGGAGATCGGCGGTCACGTCGCGGAAATGCTGGGCCGAGACCGAGTCGAGCTGCGCCTGGGTGATCGAGCCCACCGCCGAGAACAGGTCGATCGGGATGCAGCCGGTATAAGCGGCGCAGGCGGCGTCCGGGCCGACGGCGCGCTGCAGGCGGGCGGTCACCACGCCCTTGCCGCTGTCGGTATATTGGTTGAGATGCTGGAGGTTCGCCGACACGTCCCAGCGCCAGGTCGAGCCGAACTGGCCTTCCAGGCCGGTGACGATGCGATACAGGTTGGACTCGACGGCGCTGCGGCGGCCCGCGCTCAGCCCTTCCTCCACCAGCGTGCGATACGCGACCAGATCGCGGCCGAAGGGATTGAACCGGTTGTCCGCACTTACCGTGATCGTGCCGTCGAAATAGTCCGGCGCGAGGAAGCCGAGCGACGTGCGATGGCTGAAACCGCTCTCGACGAACGCCTTGATGCCCGATCCGAGCTCATATTCGCCCGCGAAGGTCGTATTGAACTGCTTTATTTCCGAAGCGCTGCTTTCGTACTGCCAATAGTTGATGCCGTCGTTCTGCGTGCCGCTCGCGTCGGTGAACACGCCGGGGAAATAGGCGTCGCGATAATCGGCGAGCGTCGTGCCCTGGGCCACGCCGTCCTTGATGATCATGATCGTGTCGGGACGGGTCGGATCCAGGCCCTTGAACGCGGTGCCGGAGGTCGGCGCGGAATCGCGGAAATTGCGGCCGCCCATCCCGCGCCAATCGGGATCGCGGCTGATCGGACGGTCGCCGATCAGGTTGCCGCCGGTCTCGCGATAGCTGGCGTTGAACACGAATCCGCCATTGTCGAACTTGCGGCCGAAGGTGCCGCTCAACTCGCGATTGGGCAGGTCGCCGCGGCTGGTGATGCCGTATCCGGCCTTGAGCAGCAGGCCGTCGAAATCGCGGCGCAGGATGATGTTGACCACGCCGGCGACGGCATCCGTACCATAGACCGCCGATGCGCCGTCCTGCAGCACCTCGACGCGATCGACCGCTTCGAACGGCACGCTGTTGAGGTCGACCGTGCCTCCCGAACTGTTCGAGAGCATCCGGCGCCCGTTGACGAGAACGAGGGTGTTGACCGCGCTCAATCCGCGCAAGGCGACATTGGCCGAACCGTCATTGCCGCGGCCCGCAGTGTCGCTGGCCGATGCGGAAGCGACCGGCAACTCGCGCACGAGCTCACCGATGCTGGTGCTTCCCGTAGCCTCGATCTCGTTGCGATCCAGGATGGTGAGCGGCGCCGCACCGGTCAGGTCGGTCGAAGGCAGGCGCGAGCCGGTAACGACGATCGCCTCGCCGGCTTCGGCTTCCGGGACGTCCTGCGAGGGCGCCGGCGGCGTCGCGTCCTGGGCCCGCGCGGCGGTGGCGAATGCGAGCGGCGCGGCGGCCGCGAGCAACAAGAACGAGGTTCCAAAGCGCTTCATGTGACCCCCTGATCAATCTTCGTGGATCTGAGACGAGCGGGTATTCCCGATTCGGTCAGTAATATACCGTATACTATCTACGTATTGTGCCGTCCAGCCTTGTTTCAAAAACATGTCATTCCCTGGTATTTTTTGTCGCAATCAGCGCTGTGGACCGTGCGGATATGTCGCAACGAGAAGGGGCCCGTCCTTGCCGGACGGGCCCCTGGTCGCTTGCGATTCGGATGCCGCGGTCAGATTCCGGTCACACCGCATGACCCTTGCCGGCCAGGCTCCGCGCCCTCCCGTAGAGAAGATAGACCGCGATCCCGATCAGGTTCCAATAGCCGAAGCGGACCAGGGTCTTCTCCGGCAGGCTGAAGATCAGATAGATGCAACCCAGGATGGCCAGCGTGCCCACGACATAGGGCGCGGGGCATTTGAACACGCGCGGCAGCTCCGGCATCTTCCTGCGCAGCACCATCATGCAGGCGGCGACCGCGATGAAGGCGAGCAGCGTGCCGGCATTGGCGAGCTCAGCGATCTCGTCCAGACGGAAGAACCCTGCGACCAGCGCCACGAACACCCCGGTGATCGCGGTGATGCGCGCCGGCGATCCGGTGCGCGCCGAGACGCGGCTCAGGCTGCGCGGCAACAGCCCGTCGCGCGACATGACGAAGAAGATGCGACTCTGCCCATACATCATCACCAGGATCACCGACGGCAGCGCGATCAGCGCCGCGAGGCCGATCGCCCAGGCCGCCAGCGGATGGTGCAGTGTGCGCAGCACATAGGCGAGCGGCTCGGCCGACTTGCCGAGATCGAGATAGTCGACCGCGCCGATCGCAGCGACCGCGACGAGCATGTAGATGATCGTGCATGCCGCCATCGAGCCGATGATGCCGATAGTGAGATCGCGCCCGGGATTCTTGGCTTCCTCGGCAGAGGTCGCCACTGCATCGAAGCCGTAAAAGGCGAAGAACACGATCGCCGCCGCCGCCATCACTCCGCGCTGCGTGCCGGTCGCGTCGACATGGCTGGTGAAGCCATAGGGCATGAACGGCTCGAAATGCGCGCCGCTGAACGCCGGCAGCGCGAGCGCGACGAACAGCGCCAGCGCGGTCAGCTTGATGACGACCAGGAGGATGTTGAACGTCGCGCTCTCGCGCGTGCCCGCGATCAGCAT
The DNA here is from genome assembly GCF_018449795.1 of Sphingomonas sp. dw_22. Taxonomy (GTDB): domain Bacteria; phylum Pseudomonadota; class Alphaproteobacteria; order Sphingomonadales; family Sphingomonadaceae; genus Sphingomonas. Next base: position 52,519 of record NZ_JAAVVE010000006.1, on the reverse strand, counting down.
GCCCGCCACCGCCATCGCCACCAGGACGGCGGGCAGGTTCACGATGCCGCCGCCATGCGGCCCCGCGAGGATCGCATGCGGCAGATGGACGCCCGCCGCCTCGATCCAGCCGACCAGATAGGCCGACCAGCCGACCGCGACCGTGCTGCACGCCAGCGAATATTCGAGGATCAGGCTCCAGCCGACGATCCATGCGAGCGTCTCGCCGATCGCCGAATAGGTATAGGTATAGGCGCTGCCCGCGGTGGGGATCAGCGTTGCCATCTCGGCATAGGCCAGCGCCGCGCAGGCGCAGACCAGGCCGGCGATCGCGAATGCCAGGATCACGGCCGGCCCGGCGCGATCGGCGCCCACCCCGGTCAGCGTGTAGATGCCGGTCCCCACGATCGCGCCGATGCCGAGCGCGATCAGATGCGGCCAGCTGAGCGTCTTGCGGAGCTTGCGGTCCGGCTCATCCGAGCCCTGGATGCCGAGCGGCTTGAGCGGCCCCAATATTCCTCGCGCCATTTCTTCGCTCCCCCTGCGCTGTGTTTTCAAACGACGGTGAAGCCGGCCCAGAACGGGTCTTCGCGGTCGATCCAGATGGTGTTGAAGCCCGTCGCGAGGGCCGAACCCTCGATCGAGGGAATGATCGCCGGCTGGCCGGCGATCTCCGTTGCAGCCTCCACCCGGCCGATGAAGCGGCTGCCGATATAGCTTTCGTGGACGAAGCGGTCGCCGACCGCGAGGCGCCCCGTCGCCACCAGATGGGCGAGGCGCGCGGACGTGCCGGTGCCGCACGGGCTGCGATCGATCGCGCGCTCGCCGTAGAACACCGCGTTGCGGCCATCGGCCCCCTCGCCCTTCGGCTTGTCGGCCCATAGCAGGTGGCTCACGCCCCGGATCGTCGGATCGAGCGGATGCACGGGTTCATAGATGTCGCGGATCATCGATCGGATCGTGCGGCTGAGCTCGATGATCCGCGCCGCGCCGAGCTGGTCGAGGCCCTCATAGGGCCCCTGCGGCTCGATGATCGCGTAATAATTGCCGCCATAGGAGACGTCGATCGACAGCGGGCCGAAGCCGGGAACGTCGATCTCCAGCCCGCGCTTCGCCAGATAGGCCGGCACGTTGCGGATCTTGACCGAGCGGATGCGGTCTCCCTCGGCGCGATATTCGATGTCGATCATGCCCGCCGGCACTTCGATCCGCAGCCTGCCCGGCTCGCGCGGCGCGATCAGCCCCTGCTCCAGCCCGAAGGTCACCATGCCGATCGTGCCGTGGCCGCACATCGGCAGGCAGCCGCTGGTCTCGATGAACAGGATGCCGCAATCCGCGTCCTCCCGCGTCGGCGGATAGAGGAATCCGCCCGACATCATGTCATGCCCGCGCGGCTCGAAGCACAGACCGGTGCGGATCCAGTCGAAGCGCGCCAGGAAATCCTGGCGACGCTCCGCCATCGACGCGCCTTTGAGCAAGGGCGCACCGCCGACCACCAGCCGGACCGGATTGCCCGCCGTGTGGCCGTCGATGCAGAAGAAGGTGTGGCGCATCAGGCCGCAGCCACTACCTTTTCGAGCGTCGGCCGCGTCGCCGCGCACGTCTCGACCATCGCGATCACCTCGGCGCGGCGCGCGCCGGCGAGCGGCAGCCGCGGCAGCCGCACGCGTTCGGAGCCACGGCCCATGATCTCCTCGGCCAGCTTGATCGACTGGACCAGGTCATGCTCGGCATCGAGGTGGAGCAGCGGCATGAACCAGCGATAGATGCGGCGCGCCTCGATCCAGTCGCCGGCCTCGACCGCCTTGATGAGCGCGACCGATTCCTGCGGGAAGGCGCTGGTCAGGCCCGAGACCCAGCCGCTGGCGCCCAGCAGCATGCCCTCGAGCGCGATGTCGTCGAGCCCCGCCATCACGATGTAGCGATCGCCGAACCGGTTGATGACGTCGGTGAAGCGGCGCGGATCGGGCGCGCTTTCCTTGACCGCGACGATGTTCTCGACCGGGCGGAGCTGTTCGAGCGTGGCGAAATCGACCGACACGCGATAGGCTGGGGGATTGTTGTAGAGCATGATCGGCAGCGACGTGTTCTTCGCCACCGTCGTGAAATGCGTGGCGAGCTCGTTCGAGGTCGGCACATAGACCATCGCCGGCAGCAGCATCAGCGCGTCGATGCCGATCGTCTCGGCCTCCCTCGCAAAGGCCGCCGCACGCGCGGTGGTGAACTCGGATACGCCCGAAACCAGCGGCACGCGGCCGCCCACCGCCTCGACCGCTGCCCGCAACACGGTGCGCTTTTCCTCGGCCTCCAGCGAATTGTTCTCACCGCAGGTTCCGAGCAGGATCAGGCCGGTGACGCCATCGTCGACAAGCGCGGTCAGCACCTTCTGGGTAGCGGGAATGTCCACCGATCCGTCCAGGGCGAATTGCGTGGTCGCGGCCGGATAGACTCCGGTCCACAGGGGCGTATCAAATTTCACTTGGTATCTCCGTTGAACTGCCTTTCGTATACGATATAAGATCGCCCATGCCAATTGCTAAAATCAGCCCGGAACGGGCACTTGTCATCGGCGGCGGAATCGTCGGCCTTTCGGTAGCTATCGCTCTGCAGGGAAAGGGCATTTCGACCATATTGGTGGCGCCGTCGGGCATGCGCGGCACGGCATCCTGGGGCAATGCCGGGCACATCGCAACCGAGCAGGTCGAGCCGCTCGCCTCGGCCGCGCTCGTCAAAAGCGCGTGGCGCCGGTTGTTCTGGCGCGGCGGCGCATTGTCGCTTCCCCCCGGCGAGATCGCCCACTGGCTGCCCTTTTCGCTGCGGCTGCTCCTTGCCGCCCGGCCGAGCGGATATGCCCGCGGCAGGGCGGCGCTGGAAGCGGCGCTGGCGCAGGCGATGCCGGCGTGGCGACGGCTGGTCGCAGTCGCCGACGCGCCGGGACTGCTGATCGAGCGGGGTCATTTCATCGCCTGGGAAAGCGAAGCCAGCGCGGAAAAGGGTCGCGCGCATTGGCTGGCAGCGCCCACGGGATCGGCCCGGGTACGCGACGTCACGCCGGCGGAGCTCGCGCAGCTGAGGGCGCTGGTATCGGCTCCGATCGCGGGAGCGATACGCTTCGAGGGCAGCGGCCAGATCGCCGATCCCGACCTGCTCGCGGATGCGCTGGAAGCGACCTTCCTGCGGCTGGGCGGCGCGCGTCGAAGCGGGATCGCCACGCTGCGCCGCACCGCCGGCGGTGCGGTCGAGGCCATTTCCGCCGACGGCGCGCTGCTGACGAGCGGCCCGGTGGTCATCGCCGCCGGCGCGGCATCGGGCGCGCTGCTGCGTCCGCTCGGCCATGCCGTGCCGATCATCGCCGAACGCGGCTATCACATCCAGTCGGACGGCGCGGGCTGGCCCGAGGATCTGCCCCCCGTGGTGTTCGAGGACCGCTCGCTGATCGTCACGCGCTTCCGGAGCGGCTTGCGCGCGGCAAGCTTCGTCGAGTTCGGCAGCATCGCCACCCCGCCCGACGCGCGCAAATGGGCGCGGCTCCGCGCGCATGCCGCCGCGATCGGCCTGCCCTTCGCCGGTGCGGTGCACGAATGGATCGGCGCGCGTCCCACCCTGCCGGATTATCTCCCCGCGATCGGCCGCAGCAGCGCCGCGCCCAACCTGTTCTACGCATTCGGGCACCAGCATCTCGGCCTCACGCTCGGTCCGGTGACCGGCGAGGCCGTCGCGGCGCTGATCGCGGGCGAAACGCCCGAACTCGATCTGGCGCCGTTCGATCTGCGGCGCTTCGGCGGAAGCTGACGTCTGGAGCCTCGCCCCTGTTCCTGCTTTGCCGAAACAGGCTCCAACGGTCAGTCGAGCAACGCCAGGATATCGTCGAGCAACGCCCTGGGTACCCGCACGCCTTCGGCCAGGCTGCGCGCCCGCGCCGCATAGCGCCGCTGCGACGGCAGGCGCGCGCCCTGCCCCGCTATCCCCTCGAACAGCGCCTCCGCACGGGCGAGGTGCGCCGCCACGCCGGCGCCCAGGAAGCCGGCGGGATCGATCGCGATCACCAGCTCGCCGCCCAGCGGCGACGCCTTGGCGCCGGCATCGGCCGCGATCGATTCGCGGCTGGTCATGTCGCCGATCAGCGGTCCGGCGATCAACTCGACCATCGTCGCCAGCGCCGATCCCTTGTGCCCGCCGAAGGTGAGCATCGCCCCGGCCAGCGCCGCCTCGGCATCGGTGGTCGGCGCGCCGGCGGCGTCGATCCCCCAGCCGGGCGGGATCGGCTCTCCGGCGCGGCGATGCAGCTCGATCTCGCCGCGCGCCACCGCGCTGGTCGCGAAGTCGAACACATAGGGGTGCCCGCCCGGCCGCGGCCAGCCGAACGCGATCGGGTTCGTACCGAAGATCGGCGCGGTGCCGCCCGCCGGCGCGACCCAGGCATGGCTGGGCGTGCAGGCGAAGGCGACCAGTCCCCGCTCGGCCAGCACCTCGACCTCGGGCCACAGCGCGGCGAAATGGACGCAGTTGTTGATCGCCAGCGCGGCGATGCCGTGGCGCCGCGCCTTCTGCGCCAGCAACGGCCGGCCAAGCGCGAACGCCAGCTGCGCATAGCCGCCATCGGCATGCACCCGCACCAGCGCGGGCGCGCAATCCTCGGCCACCGGCTCGGCGTCGAGCCTGACCTTGCCGGCGCGGATCGTGTGCGCGCACACCAGGAGGCGATAGATGCCGTGCGAGGCGCAGCCGTCCCGTTCGCCGGCGACCATCGTCTCGGCCACCGCGTCGACATGGGCCGGCGACAGGCCGAATCGCGCCAGTACCGACCGCGCCAGCGCGCGGACCGCGTCGAGCGTCATCGTCTCGGTATCGGTCTCTGTCATGTCAGGGCTGCGGCACGATCTCGTTCTCGATCAGCGCCGGCGGGATCATGCCGGCGCCGTTCCACTTGTCGAGGAAGTCGCGCAGCGCGAACGGCCTGCCCTGCCGATCGAGCGCGTGCGAGTCCGCCGCGATGACGTGATCGAGCTCCAGCTTGCCGATGATATAGCTGGTGCCATAGCCGGGCTGGCGCAGATAGAGCAGCTGCTCGAACGCCGTCAGCTCGTCATTGGGGTTGGACCAGCCGCGCGGCGTCCATTCGGCGTGGAAATGCCCGGCCTGCTTCAAGGTCCATTCGTTCGACTGGACATAAAGCGAGGCGAGGCCGCGCGCGGCGCGATTGGCGAGCATGATCCATACCAGCTCCCTGGCGCGCGGATTGTCGTCGTAGAGGCCGGCATGCATCAGCAGTTCCTCGAACGCCGTCGCGAAGCCCTCGGCACGCACGTCCCAGATGTTCGACAGCGAAGCCTCACGCCGGATCAGGCTGGGATGCGGCTCGTCGCGCATGCGGGCAAGATCGATCCAGTGGACATCATGGCTGTAGAGCAGCATCGGCTCGCGCAGGATGACCTGGGTGAAGAAGGGCCGCTTGCCCTCGGGCGCGAAGCGGCTGATCTGCGGGACCAGCGCATCCTTGAGATAGGGCTTGTCCGGAATGACCTCCTGCCTGACCAGGAAGTCGACGAACTTGTCGAGCCGCTGACGCGCCATCTTGTCGAAGGTCGCGGCGTCGGGCGCCGGGTCGAGCGGCGGCAGGTTGCGGTTGTTATGCTCCTCCAGCCGCAGCGAGGCGTGCGCGCGATCGAGCTCGCGGCGGAGCAAGGCGACTTCGTCGTCCCAGGTATAGGGCACCAGATGGACGTTCTTCTGGTACCAATTGTAATTGTCCTTGCCGACGCCCGACGGACCGGTCTTGCCCGGCGCCTCGGCCTTGACCCAGTCGATAAAACTCTGGGTCGCCGCGATCGCATCGGCCACCGCCTTCTTGAGCGCGGGGCTCGCGCCGTTCAGATTGGCGTTCCAGCTGCCTTCGAGCGTGCTCACCCGCAGCGTGCCGGCCTGGAGCTGCTGGAGCGCCTTCAGCTGCCCGTCTAGGCTCGCGACGCTGTAGAACCACAGGTCGCGCGCGTTGGCGTCCTTCAGATTGACGCGGCCCTGCGCCAGGAAGCCGGGAATCGCGCCGATCTCGCCGAGCAGCTTCTTCTGGTCGGCGGCGGAGAGCGGATATTTATAGGCGTAGAGCAGGGTTTCCGGGCTCGCCACCGGCGCCTCGCGCGAGGGCACGTCGGTGCGCGACGGCCAGATCGTGACGTAGAAGCTCGGATCGCGCGCCCAGGGCCGCAATACGCGCTGGTCGAAGTCCATGCCGTTCATCTCGGCCTTGACCAGCTGATAGTCGGTCTGCTGCGCGACCGGCCAGCCCTTGGGATCGATCGCGGCGAGGCGCGCCTGCCAGGCAGGGAGCGCGGCAACCTTCGCCGCCATGCCGGCGGCGGTATAGTCCGGCACGCCGCCGCGCCATTCGGGCCTGGCGAAGGCGCGCCACTCCTGGAACAGCCTGACCAAGGCGGGATAGCCGGCCGCCGTTGTCTGCGCCTCGGCGGGGATTGCGGGAGAGATGGCGGCGGCCGTGCCCATGGCGAGCATCACTGCGGCGAGACGATATGCGATGGCCATGCGGCTTCCCCTTGCGTGCGGTCAATTCGCCGGATCGGCCGGCAGATGGTCGTGCAGATAGTTGGTCAGCATCGTGAACAAATGGAGCCGGGTGTTGCGTCCCTCGGTGATGCCGTGCGTCCGGTTCGGATAGGCCATCATCGAGAACTGCTTGTTGAGCCCGATCAGGCGATCCACCAGCTGCTCGCTATTCTGGTAATGGACATTGTCGTCGCCGGTGCCGTGGACGATGAGCAGATTGCCCTTCAGGTTCTGGGCGAAGTTGATCGGCGAACCGTCGCGATAGCCGGCTTCATTGTCGCCCGGCAGACCCATGTACCGCTCCTGATACACCGAATTGTACAGGAGCTGGTTGGCCGGCCCTGCCACCGCGATGCCGGTCCTGTAGAGATCCGGATAGCGGAACATCGCATTGAGCGTCATCGCGCCACCGCCGCTCCAGCCCCACACGCCGATGCGGCTCGCATCGATATAGGGCCGGGTGGCGATCATCTTTTCCACCGCCGCGGCCTGGTCTGCCGATGCCTGGATGCCGACCTGGCGATAGATGCTCTTGCGCCAGTCGCGACCGCGCGGCGCGGCCGCCCCGCGGCTGTCGACGCTCGCCACCAGATAGCCCTGCTGGGCGAGCATCATGTGCCACAGATAGCGGTCGCCGCCCCAGCGATCGGCCACGGTCTGGCCGGCGGGCTCGGAATAGACATAGACGAGCAGCGGATATTTCTTCGCCGGATCGAAATGCGGCGGCTTCATCATCCAGGCATCGAGCACGGTACCGCCGCCGATATCGACCTTGAAGAACTCGGTCGGCCGGTGCGGCGTGGCATCGACGAAGGCGCGCATCTTCGCATTGTCCGCCATCACCCGCGCCACCTTGTGGCCGGGCAGGCTGACGACGTCGGTCACCGGCGGCGTATCGACCGTCGAGAAAGTGTGGAACGCCCATTTCGCGCCGGGCGCGATATCATAGCTATGCGTGCCCGCCTGGCCGGCCGGGCTCAGCCGCTCGATCCGGGGCGCGCCCGTCAGCCGTGCCCGGTAGAGATAGCGCTGGGTGACATTGTCGGGCGCGGCGATGAAATAGGCATAGTCCGGGTCGATCTGCTCGACGCTGACCACGTCGAAATTGCCGGGGGTGCGCAGATCCAGCCTGCCGTCCCGGCCGACCAGATAGAGGTGGCGCCAGCCGTCACGCTCGCTGAGCCAGGTGAACTTGCCGCCCCTGGTGAAACGCACCTCCGCGTTGATGTTCACGAACGCCTTGTCGGTGTCGGTGAACACGGGACGCACCGCGCCGCTGGCGACGTCCCCCAGCAGTACGCGATTGGCGTTCTGGAGCCGGTTCTCATGCTGGATCAACACATGGCCGGCATCGGCCCAGTCCATCCGGGGCACATAATTGTTGCGCGGATCGCCCTCGAGCGCCAGCCAGGTCGTTGCCGGCGCGTCGATCGCCGTCACCCCGACCCTGACCGCCGAGTTGGTGGTGCCGGGCTTGGGATATTGCTGCGGCACCGGCCTGGAATATTGTCCGTCGGTGTTGCGGATCATGTAGAAGGTGCCGACGCCTTCGGTATCGAACCGCCAATACGCGATATGCCGCGAATCCGGGCTCCATTCGAATGCCTTGCCGAGGCCGAACTCCTCCTCGTAGACCACGTCGCTGCGGCCGTTCAGGATGCGGTCCGACCCGTCGGTGGTGAGCCGGGTCACCGCGCCGCTGGCGACGTTCTCTACATAGAGATCGTTGCCGCTGACATAGGCGACATGCGCGCCGTCGGGCGCGAATTCGGCATGGATCAGGCTCAGCGCGGGCCGGGCCGCGCCGATCTGGCGCAGCTTGCGGGTCCGGAGATCGAGCAGCCAATAATCGCCGAGCGGATTGTTGCGCCGCGCAGTGGGCGCGCGGACCTGGACCATCAGCGCCTGGCCGTCGGGCGACCAGACATAATCGGTGATCGCGAGCGGCTTGTCGGCACCCGCAGGCTTGAGCAGCGCAGCATCGACGAGAATGGAGCGGGCGCCCGTGGCGGCCTCGTAGCGGACGATATCGATCCCGCCGGCCACCGAAGCCGATTCTTCAAGCGTGGTATAGGCCTCGCCGTCCGCGCGCCACTTGCTCGCGAGCGGCCGATCCAGCGCGGCGGCACCGTCGCCGAATATCTGCTCGACCGTGAGCGCCTGGGCCATGGCCGTGGCGGGAAGGACAAGCGCACAAGCCGCAACCATCGCGAGACCGAACCGCATACCAACCCTTCCCTGAAGAATGGTATACTTTATTCAACTATGCCGTGACCATGTCAACGCGCTATCGTCGCGGGCCGGACAGGCGCCGCGGCGGGCGGAAGCGCAGTGCCTATTCGGCGGCGGCCAGCTGATGGTTCAGGTCGTCCAGCGTCTTCTGGATATGCGCCGCGGTGAGATCATGCAGCGTGCCGAGATCCTTGTTCAGCCAGGCGTCGAGCATCTGGCGGTGCTCCTCGTTCGCACGCTCGTCGCGGCCCATCGGCTCGAGATGCTTGCGCACATAACGTTCGGACAGGACGTGCAGCCGCTCTAGGAAGTTGACCGTGATGACCTGTCCGCTCGGCCGCAGCAATGCCAGGTGGAACGCGCGGTTGAACGCGCCGACGCCTTCCCCACCGGCATCGGTGACCTGATAGAGCGTCGCCAGCGTATCGGTCGCCGCCTGGTGATCGGCGGCGGTCGCATGCTCCGCGGCCATCGTTATGGCATCGGGCTCCAGCTTGAGACGGAGGGCATAGACCTCCTCCGCCTCCGCGGCGCTTAGTTCGCGAACGAAGAAGCCGCGATTGGCCTGGCTCTGGACCAGCCCTTCCTCCTCCAGCCGCGCCAGCGCCTCGCGCAGCGGAATCTTCGAGATGCCGAGCTCCCCGGCCAACGCGTCCTGGCGTATCGGGCTGTTGGGCAGAACCTTGCCGGAAAGAATGCGGTCGCGGACCAAGCTCACCAGCTGATCGGACAGCGTGCGGATGACAAGGCTCATGAGTTCTTCTCTTTATGATTGTGTTCTGATGCGGGCAGTCAAACTGTATAAAATCTACAGGATCCGTGCAATATGCTTGGCCTCAAATCCATTCAAAGGTTCGGCTTGGGGTTCTTGCCGCCTTCGGCAATAAAATGCTCGATCTGCGTGGAAAGCACGGGAAGCGGGACTGACCCCAGTTCAAGTACCATATCGTGAAAGTTGCGGATGTCGAATTTCGCGCCAAGCGACTTTTCCGCTTTGGCTCGCCCTTCGACTATCGCCATCTCGCCAAGATAATAGGAAAGCGCCTGTCCCGGCCCGGCGATGTACCGATCTACTTCGGTGGTGATTTCCTGATCGGTCAGGGACGTATTGTCCTTCATGTACCGGATCGCCTGGTCGCGGCTCCAGCCCCTGGCGTGGATGCCGGTATCGACCACCAGCCGGACCGCGCGCCATATCTGATAGTTGAGCATGCCGAACAGATCATAGGGCGTCTGGTACATGCCCATCTCCACGCCGAGCCTTTCGCAATAGAGCCCCCAGCCCTCGCCATAGGCGGACATATAGACCTTCCGGCGGAAATCGGGCTGGTCGGCATTCTCCTCGGCGAGCGGCATCTGGAAGCCGTGGCCCGGCGCGGACTCATGGAGCGTCAGCGCGGTCAGCACATATAGCGGCCGCTGCGGCAGGTTATAGGTGTTGAGCAGAAAATAGCCGGGGCCGCCGAGCGCATAGGTGGAGAAGGGCGCGGTCGCCGCCGGCATCGGGGTGATGCCGAAGCGCCGCCGCGGCATGCGGCCGAACCATAGATCGGCCTTGGCATCGAAGCGCTTGGCGATCCACGCAGCCTCGCGCAGCAGCTGTTCCTCGCTGGTCGGATAGAAGCGCGGATCGGTGCGCAGGAAATCGAAAAAGGCGTGGAGATCGCCGGTGAAGCCGGTCGCCCGCATCGTCGCGACCATCTCGGCCTGGATCTTCGCGACTTCCTTGAGGCCGATCTGGTGGATCGCGTCAGGTGCCAGGTCGAGCGTCACGAACTCGCGGATCTTCGAGCGGTAATAGGCCTTGCCGTCGGGCAGCGCCTCGGCCGCCAGCGTCTCGCGCGCGCCGGGGACATAGACGTCGCGGAAGAAGGTCAGCACCTTGCGGTGCGCCGGGATCACCGCGTCGCGGATCAGCGCCACGGCCTGGGCGCGCAGCGCGGCCTGGCGCGCGGCGGGGATGCTCGCCGGCATCTCCCTGAACGGCGCGTAGAACGGCGTCGCCTCGGGCGATGCCGCGTCGGCGATCGCCGCGAGCGGCTTGTCGCGGCCGGCCAGCGTCACCCTGGGCGCGGTGAAGCCGCGCGCCAGCCCCGCCCGCATGTTCGCGACCTGCTCATCGAAATAGCGCGGCACGTCGCGCATCAGCGACAGGAAGTTCAGATAGTCCTGCTCGGTGCGGAAGGGGCGCCGCGCATCGCGTGCCGCGCCGTTCCAGAAGCCGCCCGACGAGCCGACCGGCTTTTCCCAGTCGCGAAACTTCCAGCGCGCGACCAGCGCGTCGATCTGGGCATGATAGACGGCATAATCGACCTGCGCCTTGGGCGACAGGCCGGCGACCCGGATGCCGTCGAGCGCGGCCTCCACCTGCTCCAGATAGGCGAGCCGCTTCGCCTGGGTGGCGGCGGAGACGTCGGGCAGGCTGGAGCGGATCGGCAGGTTCGAATCATCCTCGTCCTCGATCCCGATCTCGCGCCGGCGCCACTCCCATTCGCGGGTGTAGAGGGCGCGGAACCGGGCATCGGCGGCGGTCTCAGCCGCGGACTCCGCGACCGGCTGCGCCAGGGCCGGCGCCGGAATAGGCGCGCCCGCCAGCAATGCCAGAGCCAGAACCGCCTTCGCCATCGTGTCGCGCCCCTCTAGGTTTCTTGTTTCATATACCGTATACGTTCGAGTCGAGAAGTGAAATCGCAAACGAAAGGGAGGGTTCGTGATGACGATCGCAACAGGACGCAGGGCAAGGTTGCTGGCCACGCTCGCGGTGGCGGCCATGACCATCGGCACCGCCGCCCCGGCATTGGCCCAGCAAAAGCCGGCCGTGTCGCAGCCGCCCGCGCAGCAGGTGCCGCCGCCCAGCACTGCCGAGGGCCTGGCCAGCGCCGACCTGTTCCATCTGCGCTCGGCCGCCGATCCGCAGATCGCGCCGAGCGGCCGGCAGGCGCTGTTCACCGTGCAATATGCCGATCGCATCGGCGCGCCCTATACCCGCATCTGGACGCTCGACGTGGCGAGCGGCGCCACCAGGCCCTGGGGCAGCGCCGAGGGCGTCGAGGGCGGCGGCCCGCGCTTCTCGCCCGATGGGACCAGGGTGGTCTATCGCGGCGATGGCGGGCTGGTGATCGCCAATGCCGACGGCTCCGGCGCCCACAAGCTCGCGCCGATCGACGACACCAATCATCCGCTGCCGCGCATGGGCGAGCGCTATGCCTGGTCGCCCGACGGCACGCGCGTCGCCTTCGTCTCCGCCACCCCCTCGACCGAGCCGGAGATGGAAGCCGATCCGATCGTGATCACCCGCTATTGGTATCGCCCGGCGCGCGGTTTCCCCGACCGGTTCAACGACAACAAGCATCTCCATCTGTTCGTCGCCGATGTCGCCAGCGGCAAGGTGACCCAGCTGACCGACGGCGACTATTACGAGCATTCGCCCGACTGGGCGCCCGACGGCCGGAAGCTGCTGTTCGTGTCGAACCATGAGGCCGATCCGGACCTCACCTACAATGCCGACATCTTCACGATCGACGTGGCGACCAAGGCCGTGCAGCAGATCACGAAGACCAAGGGCATCGAATGGGCGCCGACCTGGTCGCCCGACGGCAGGACGATCGCCTATTCGGGGCTCAAGCGGAAATTCACCTCGTCCGAAAGCAATATGGAGGAGCCGCACGCCTGGACGCTCGACGTCGCGAGCGGCACCGCCAAGGAAGTCGGGCTGGTCATCGACAGCACCCAGAGCCGGCCGACCTGGTCGCCCGACGGCAAATGGCTGTATTTCACCGTCCAGGCGCGCGGCAGCGTCGGTCTGTACCGCCTGCCCTGGCAGGGCGGCACGCCCGAGCGGATCGGCCCGCCGCCGGCGATGCGCGCCTCGGTCGGCACCTTCGCGGTGGCGCCCAGCGGCGAAGTGATCGCGGCGATGGCGACGCCCGGCGACCTGCCGGAACTCTATGCGTTCCGCGGCAGCGCCACGCCCAGGCCGCTCACCAGCCTCAACGCCGAACTGCTGGGCAGGAAGAAGATCGCCCAGGTCGAGGCCTTCACCTTCAAGACCTTCGATGATCGCGACGTCGAGGCGTTCCTGACCATGCCGATCGGCTATGATCCCAAGGCCAAGGGCAGATACCCGCTGATCGTGGTGATCCATGGCGGCCCGCACGGCCAGCAGAGCCCGGCCTTCGCGTTCAAGAACCAGGCGCTGGCGGCCAAGGGCTATGCCTCGCTGATGGTCAATTATCGCGGCTCGACCGGATACGGCCAGAGCTTCGCCAATCTGATCGCGCGCGACCAGGACGGCGGCGAGGGCCGCGACGTGCTCGCCGGGCTCGATGCGGCGATCGCGAAATATCCATGGATCGACGCCGACCGGCTGGGCGTGGAGGGCGCCAGCTATGGCGGGCAGCTCACCGACTGGCTGATCACCCAGACGACGCGGTTCAAGGCGGCGATCCCCTGGGCCGGCATCTCGAACCTGGTCAGCCACAACTACATGTCGGTCTATCACGATTATCTGCAGCAGGAATATTTCGGCAAGCCGCATGAGGACGGCATCAACGACATGCTGTGGGGCCGATCGGCGATCCGCTTCGTCGACAAGGTGAAGACGCCGATCATGCTCAGCCATGGCGATGCCGATCTGCTGGTGAACCCGGCCGAAGACGAGCAATATTTCACGGCGCTCCACGATGTCGGCGTCGAGGCGATCATGCTGCGCTATCCGCGCGAAGGGCATGGCATGCGCGAGACCCAGCATATCGCCGATTTCCTCGACCGCTCGATCGCCTGGTACGCCAGGCATTTCGCGGCGGTGAAGCCCTGAACGCCGCAGTCCGGGACCGGCATGCGGCCAGGCGATAGCGGCGATGCGTCCGACACCGGCGGGGAGACGATCCTCCCCGCCGGTGTCGGCAATATGGGCGGCGCGCTGCTCGCCGGCTGGCTGAGGCGGGAGCGCGGGGAATCGACCACGGTGACCGCCGTCCCGCGCAACGCCGAGATGGCACATGGCGCGCGCGGCTGAGAGCCCCCGCACGAGAATAGTCGAACCACGGAGAGCCGCGATGACGTCACCCAAGCTGCAACGGCGCCAGTTCCTGGCTGCGGCACCCGGCGCGATCGGCGGCCTTGCCCTGGCCGCGCGGGCGGAGGGCAAGGCGCCCGCGCCCGCCGCGGCAAGCGCCGCCTTTCCCACCGGGCGGGACTTCCCGCTGCGCACCAAGCCCTTCTGGGAAGTAGCGCTCAAGGACGATTTCTGGGCACCCAAGGTCGCGCGCAACGCCGAGGTCACCATCCCCTTCGAGATCGCCAAGCTCGGCGACGTCGCCGAGCGGCTGAACGGCGGCGTGCTGGAGGCGGCGATCTACACCGCGAAGACGCGCGAGGATCTGGGCCTGAAACCCTATGTCGAGCGGTGCGTCGCGGCGATGCTGGCGACTCCGGGCGCGGGCGGCGAGAACCGCCAGTTCGAGCTGGGCGCCGCGCTATATACCACGCTGGGCGACCGCCGGCTGATCGACAAGACGCTGCCCGCCGCCGACGCGCTCGACCGCCAGTTTCGCGAAAGCGACCCGCCCTTTCCCGGCGGCGAGCGGCACGCGCTGAGCTGTCTCCATCTGTATCGCGTAACGCGCGATCCTCGCCATCTGGCGCTCGCGAAACATTATCTCGACGCGCGCGGCCGGGCGGATTCGCCGGGCCGCAGCCGCCATACCCAGTCGCATGCGCCCGTGGTCGAGCAGCGCGAGGCGGTGGGCCATGCCGTGAACGGCGTCACGCTGATGCTGTCGATGGTCGAATATGGCGTATATTCGGGCGACCGGCGTTATTTCGACGCGGCGCAGGCGATGTGGAACGACGTCGCGACCACCAAGCTCTATTTCACCGGCGGAGTCGGCGCGACCGGCAACGAAGGCTTCGGCGCGCCCTGGCAGCTGCCCAATCTCGCCGCCTATTCCGAAACCTGCGCGGTGCTGATGTGGCAGACCCTCAACCACCGCCTGTTCCTGGCGACCGGCGACGGGCGCTACATCGACGTGATGGAGCGCGGCATGTACAACAATGCCGTCTCCGGCGTGTCGCAATCGGGGGACCATTTCTTCTACGTCAACCGCCTCGCCAGCGCCGGCGACGGCCGCGACGCGCGATGGCAGCATGCCGCGCTCGAATGCTGCCCGCCCAATCTGGTGCGCTTCCTCGCGTCGATGCCGGGATTGATCTACGCCCAGGACAACGCCGGCGCGATCCACGTGAACCTCTATGTCTCCAGCACGGCGGCGTTCGACCTGGCGGGCGAAACGCTGAAGCTGGCCATCGAGAGCGGTCTGCCCTGGAGCGGCAGAACCCGGATCACCGTCACGGGCGCGGCGAGCGGAGCGATCCGGTTGCGCATTCCCGGCTGGGCGCGTGGCGAAGTCTCGCCCGGTGGTCTCTATGCCTTTGCCGGCACCGTCGGCGCACCGGTGGCGATCGCCGTGAATGGCAGGCCCGTGTCCGCCACACCCGACCCTCTCGGCTATGTGACGCTACGCCGCGACTGGCGCGATGGCGACACTATCGAGATCGATTTCCCGATGGATGCGCGCCGCGTCGTCGCCGATGTGCGGGTCAAGGACGATCGCCGGCGCGTCGCGATCACCCGCGGTCCGATCGCATATTGTGCCGAATGGCCCGACGCGCCAGGCCATGCCGCGCTCGATCTCGTCGTGGCACCCGATGCAGCGCTCGCGCCGCGCCTCGACAAGCGACTCCTTGGCGGCGCGGTGGTGATCGACACCGTGGCGCGCCACGCCGCCGATCCATCGGGCAAGATCGCGCCGCTCACGCTGATTCCCTATCACCTCTGGGCCAATCGCGGGGTTGGCGAGATGACCGGCTGGCTGCTGGCCGACGACTATCAGGTCGGCGACACAGGCCCCGCAGGCGGGCTGATCTTCTATCGCAACCCCGATGCGGCCAGGGACGGCTGGCGCTATCTCGAAGCCGCGCCGTTCGACCAGAGCATGGGCGCGAAATGGGGATGCTTCCGCCACGAGATCCCCGGCGCGCGCGGCCTGGCGATCGGCACCGGGCGGCAGAACACTGCGGAAATGCTGGCGGGCTGCGCCGAGTCTACGGGTGCGGCCCAGCTCTGCACGGCATTCCGCCTCAATGGGGTCGGCGGCTGGTTCCTCCCGTCGCGCGACGAACTCGCCGAAATGTACACGGCACTGTGCGCCACCGGCATCGGCGCCTTCCACCTGGGCGGTGCCACGGACAATTGCGAATATTGGGCATCATCGCAGCACGATGCGGACATGGCCGCGCATATCGACTTCGCCGACAATGGCCGGCTGCACGGCGACGACAAGGATTTCCCGCGCCGGGTCCGCGCGATCCGGGCATTCTAGCGCCATAGTCAGCCGCGCTTCGCTAGGCGATCCTCCAGCCCTGCAAGCGCCGGGCGCCGCCCCAAGCCGCGTCAGTCCTGCGGTTGCGGCGGCCAGGCGTTGTCGCCGCCCATGCCCGCCGAAAAGGCGATGCGGAGCGCGTCGGACAGGCTGCGCGCGCCGAGCTTGGTCATCACATTGGCGCGGTGGACCTCCACGGTGCGCGGCGAGATGCCCAGATCATAGGCGATCGTCTTGTTGGGATAGCCCTGCGCCAACCCCTCCAGCACCTCGCGCTCGCGCGCGGTGAGGCCGGCGACCACCACTTCCGCCTCCGATGCGCGGCCCACGCTGTCTTCCGCCGCGTCGAGCCGGGCGAACGCCGCCTCGATCGCCGCGAGCAGCACGTCGTTGGCGAAGGGCTTCTCGATGAAATCGACCGCACCCGCCTTCATCGCCTTGACTGCGATCGTCACGTCGCCATGGCCCGTCAACACGATCACCGGCATCGTCACGCCGCGATCGAGCAGCGCCTGCTGCACCGCCAACCCATCCATCTCGGGCATGCGCACGTCGAGCAGGATGCAGCCGGCATCGAGATGGCGCACTTCCTTGAGGAAGGCGATGCCCGAGGCCCAGCTCTGCACGGCGAAGCCCGAGGTCTTGAGCATGAAGCCCGCCGAACGGCGGACGCTGTCCTCGTCGTCGATGATATGGATGAGCCGCGCCTGCGTCATTCGTTCGTCTCCGGTTCCGCACTGACCAAGGTGAAGTGAAACAGCGAGCCGCCGCCTTCGCGCGGCTCCATCCAGATGCGCCCGCCATTCGCCTCGACGATCGTGCGACAGATCGAGAGGCCCAGACCCATGCCCGATTCCTTCGTGCTGTTGAAGGCGCGAAACAGATTCTCGGCGATCGCCGGCGCGACACCGGGGCCGGTATCCGCCACGGTCATGCGGACAAGGCCCGATCCTTCGCGCGCGCTGGAAACCGCAAGGTGCCGCTGCGGCGAATCGGACATCGCCTCGATCGCGTTGCGCATCAGGTTGATGAGCACCTGCTGCGTCTGCACCTTGTCGACCAGCACGCGAGTCGCATGCGGATCGAGATCGAAGCTGACCGAGACGCCCCTCTCCCGCGCGCCGATCAGCGCCAGCTTGGAGGCTTCGTCGACCAGGTTGGGCAGATCCTCGACGCTCTTCTCGACTTCGCCGCGGCCGACGAACTCGCGCAGCCGCCGGACGATGTCGCCCGCGCGCATCGCCTCGCTGGTGGCTTCGTCGAGTGCCTCGTGGATCATCGGCAGATCCTCGGGAGCCGGGTCGCGCATCAGGTTGCGCACGCCCTGGACATAATTGGTGACGGCGGTGATCGGCTGGTTGAGCTCATGCGCCAGCGTCGATGCCATCGTCCCCATCGCGCTCACCCGCGCGGCATGCACCAGCCCGGAGCGCAGTTCCTCGATCCGTTCCTCGGTGCGCTGCTTCTCGGTCAGATCGCGGATGAAGCCGGTGAACATCCGCTCGCCCTGGGTGATGGCCTCGCCCACCGCCAGCTCCATCGGAAAGGTGGTGCCGTCGCGGCGCCGGCCGATCACGGTGCGGCCGCGGCCGATGATCCGCTTTTCGCCGGTCGCGAGATAGCGCTGGAGATAGGCGTCGTGATTCTCGCGATCGGGCGAGGGCATCAGCATATCGACATTGCGGCCGACCACTTCGGCCTCGGTGATGCCGAACAGGCGCTCGGCGGCGGCGCTGAAGGAGAGGATGTCGCCGATCTCGTTGATGACGATCATCGGATCGGGCACCGTCGCCAGGATCGAGCGGAACTGCGCGGCGCTGGCGCTGAGCTGACGCTCGGCGGCGCGCTGGGCGGTCACGTCGCGGATGACCTTGCCATAGCCCTTGAGCTTGCCGGCCTTGTCGTAGAGCGGCGTGGTGGTGACATGGGCGAGGAATTCCGACCCATCCTTGCGGACGCGCCAATCCTCCTCCTCCAGCTTGCCGCCGGCGCGCGCGCGCTCAAGATCGGATTCCGGCTTTCCCGCCGCCACGGCGCTTGCGGGATAGAAGATCGAGGAAGGGCGGCCCACCACTTCCTTCTCGGTCCAGCCCTTCAGCCGCTCGGCGCCCTTGTTCCAGATCGATATCCGGCCCTGCGGATCCAGCATGTAGATGGCATAGCCGGCGGCGCCGTCGATCAGCAGGTTGAGCTCTTCGGCCAGATCCTCGGCGCGCCGCACGTCGTCTTCGCGCCGAAGCCGAAGACGGGGGCCCCAATTGCTCAGCCAGTGCCTCATGCCCGATCAGTAGGAATATTTCGGAGCCATAACCAGTGGGCGCGTGAAGGTGGACGACGGAGCCGCCGCCATCAGCGCGTGAGTGCGCCCAGCAGCACCTGCTGGCGCAGCGGCTTTTCGAGCACCGCGGCGAACCCCGCCTGCTCCGCCGCCTCGCTGACCCCGGATGAGGGAAAGGCGGTAATCAGGATCGCCCGCCCCTGCCAGCCGCGCGCGCGCAGCGTCCGGAGCGCGCTCAGGCCGTCGCCGTCGGGCAGGCGATTGTCGGCGATCAGAAAGTCCATCTCCGCGGAAAGTGGATCGGCGAGCGCGGGCGTGGCCGCGGCGAACGAGCGCACCTCGAAACCGAGCCCCTGGAGCAGCAATTGCAGCGAGCGCCGCACGCCATCATCGTCTTCGAGAAGCAGGATGCGTCCGCGGGGAAAAGTCTGGATTTCGGAATTTACTGACATCCGCCGAGCGCTACATTTCGGGCCGCCGCGCCGCGATGCGTAGTCTTACGGATGGTGCGGCGGGGCCCCCGCGCGCCGCGAACCGAAATTGAGCCTGCGCGTGACGTTATAGTCGAGCACCGCCATCACGAAATAGGCGGCGAGCTGCTTGAGGCGGGTCCAGGGGCCGGTGCGCGCCTTGTAGAGTTCGGGCGTGATCCGCTCCGATACGGAAATCTCGCCCTCAACATAGCCGCGCACATAGGCGGCGAAATCGGGATCCTCGATCCGCAGCATCAGCTCCAGGTTCAGGAACATGCTGCGGATGTCGAAATTGGCAGAGCCGATATGGACGACATCGTCGATGACGAAGAGCTTCGAATGGAGCTTGGTCGGCAGATATTCGTAGATCTGCACCTGCTTGCGCAGCAGCCCGGCATAGGTGAAGCGCGCCGCCCAGATCGCCGCGCCATGGTCCAGCTTCGACGGCAGCACCAGCCGCACCCGGCCGCGCTGCCCCGCCTTGTCGAGCCGGCGCAGCATCGCCGGGCTGGGGGCGAAATAGGCGGCGATCAGATCGATCGCGCGCGATCGCTCCATGTCGCGCTTGACCACCCGCGCCCAGGGAGAAAGCTGCCGCATCGGCCCGCCGAGCAGCCAGCGCGTCGTGCCTTCGGGCTCGCTCCATGCCTGGAGCAGCCGCGCCAGCGCGCGCAGCGACGACCCCGGCCGCTTCGCCCAGCGCGCCAGCGCGTCGAAATAGCCGACCAGCCGGGTCGCCGCCGGCCCCTCGACCAGCAGGCCAAGATCGCGCCAGGCGCCTTCCGAGACGGTGCCGAAATAGCTGTCCTCGACATTGAAGCCGCCGATGATGACGCGCCTCGCATCGGCCAGCGCCAGCTTCTGGTGGTTGCGCAGCAGATAGCGCCGCCCCCAGCGCGGCACGAATCGACAGACCTCGATGCCGGCGGCGTGGAGCGGATCGAAGAAATGGCGGCTCTGGGCATGCTCGCTGCCCAGGCCGTCGACGATGAGCTGGACCGAGACGCCCCGCGCCGCCGCCTCGATCAGCGCGTCGCGCACCGCCGCGCCGGCCTCGTCGTCGACATAGATGTAATAAAGGACGCGCAGCGTCTGCCGGGCCGACCGGATCAGGTCGAGCAGCGCCTCCATCCGCTCGGGTCCGTCGGGCAGCAGGGTGAGCCGGTTGCCCTCCACCGGGAAACTGGGCTGGGACAACGGCGTCATGCCCTCCAGATGCCGCCCGCGCCCGGCCGGCGCAAGCGCGGCGCTCTGGATATCGGAGCAGCGACTCCGGCTGTGACGGGACTGGAACAGCGGAACGACCGGGCTCGCCGCTTGGGGGAAGCCCGATTTTCTTGACATCGACGCCCATCGTCCCTAGATGCCGCGCCTCTCCCGGACACCATTATTCCTAAGGAAGCGTAGATGGCGCGCGTCACAGTCGAGGATTGCGTCGACAAGGTTCCCAACCGTTTCGACCTGGTGCTGTTCGCCGCCCAGCGGGCGCGGCAGATCTCGGGCGGCGCCGAGCTGACCCTCGATCGCGATCGCGACAAGAACCCGGTGGTGGCGCTGCGCGAGATCGCCGAGGAAACCGTGCGCCCCACGCATCTCGAGGAAGCGGTGGTCTCCAGCCTCCAGCGCGTCCAAGTCGACGACGAGGAAGCGCCGGACGAGGTCGGCTCGCTGGCCGCTTCGGCCGAGGCGCTGCGTCTCACCGCCGCCGCCCCGCCGCGCAACCAGAATCTGGGCGGCGACTACGACGGCTGAGCCCGGCCTTCCCTGCCAGGGGAATTTCAGCAACGAATCATGAAAAAGGCCGGGGTGCGATACCCCCGGCCTTTTTTCTTTTCAGGTCGCGCGCCTCATCCCTTGGCTTCTTCCGACGCCTCCCGCGCCAGCGCAGCGGCATATCTGCCGGCAAAATTCTCATGGACACGGGCAATGGCGGGATCCGACGCGGCCCGCGCCCTTTCGAGCGACTGGCGGTGGCGGCGTTCGAGATATTCGCGGTCAGCACTTTGGGGCATGACAAGCTCCAGACTTGCGAGCGGCAGCTATCCATTGCTGTCCGTCGGCGCTGTGCTCGAATCCCCTGGCGCCGATGTGCAGAAGCTTACGCCTCCTTCGCCCCGGACGCGACTCGATTCCTATTGATCCAAGTCAGTCGGGCGCCCCTTGAAACCCTGGGCCACGACGAACCATTCGACCGATCCCTTGCGGCTCGACGGCGGCTTGGCGTGCTTCACAGTGGCGAAATTGCGCTTCATCTCGGCAACGAGCTGCGAATCGGCCCCGCCGGCGAACACCTTCGACACGAACGCGCCGCCGGGCTGGAGCGTCTTTATCGCGAAATCGAGCGCGGTCTCCACCAGCCCCAGGGTGCGGAGCGCATCGGTCTGCGGATGGCCGACGGTGTTGGCCGCCATGTCCGACACGATCAGGTCGGGCGCGCCGCCCAGCTCCGCGATCAGCAGATCGGGCGCGGCATCGTCCATGAAGTCCATCTGGAGGATCACGGCGCCGTCGATCGGATCGACCGGCAACAGATCGATGCCCACCACCGCGGCGCCCGGCAGCCGCTTGCGGATCACCTGGGTCCAGCCGCCGGGCGCGAGGCCGAGATCGACGATCCGCTTCGAGCCCTTCAGAAAGCCGAACTTCTCGTCAAGCTCGATCAGCTTATAGGCGGCGCGGCTGCGATAGCCCTCGGCCTTGGCCTTCTTCACATAGGGATCGTTGAGCTGGCGTTCGAGCCAGCGGTTCGATTGCGGAGTCCGCCCCCGCGCCGTGCGCACGCGCGTATGGCCGCGCCCGCCGCCGCGGCTCACAGCCCGGCCCCGCTCATCAGGCGGCGCAATATCCCCTCGCGGATGCCGCGATCGGCGATGCCGAGCCGCTCGGCCGGCCAGAGATCGAGGATCGATTCGAGGATGGCACAGCCCGCCACCACCAGATCGGCGCGCTCGTTGCCGATGCAGGGCACCTGGGCGCGTTCGGCGATGCTCATGCCCGCGATCCGGCGGCTGATGTCGCGCATTGCGGGCGCGGGAACGATAAGGCCGTCGACGACGGAACGGTCATAAGCAGGAAGCCCCAGATGGACGCTGGCAAGCGTGGTGACGGTGCCGCTGGTGCCCAGCAGACGCGGCGTGCCGCCCGGCGAGCGGAGCCGGGCGACGAAGGGCGCGAAGCTGGCCTGCACCCGCGCGCGCATATCGGAATAGATCGCCGCGCGTGCTTCCGGGCTGTCGCCTGCGCCCGCGGTCGCCTCGGTGAGCGAGACCACGCCCCAGGGCGCGCTGTGCCAGTCGAGGATGCGGGGCACGGGGGCATGCGAATCGACCAATACCAGCTCGGTCGATCCGCCGCCGATATCGAACACCAAAGCCGGCCCGTCGCCGGGCTCCAGCAGCGCATGGCAGCCGAGCACAGCCAGCCGCGCCTCTTCCTCGGCGGTGATGATGTCGAGCGCGATGCCGGTCTCGCGATAGACGCGCTCGATGAACTCGGCGCCGTTCGCCGCCTGGCGGCAGGCTTCGGTCGCGACCGAGCGGGCGAGCGAGACGTTGCGGCGCTTGAGCTTCTCGGCGCAGATGCGCAGCGCCGCCAGCGTGCGCTCGATCGCGGCGTCGGACAGGCGGCCGGTGGTAGCGAGCCCCTCGCCCAGCCGGACGATCCGCGAAAAGGCGTCGATCACGGTGAAGCCCGATCCGTGCGGGCGGGCTATCAGCAGCCGGCAATTGTTGGTGCCCAGGTCCAGCGCGGCATAGTGGCGCGATTCGGGCCAGCGCGCGCGCGCCGGCCTTTCCGCCGGCGGAAAGGGTCTCACGGGGCGGACGGAGCCTGTATTCCGGCCGCGGGGCATTCTGGCGGAGCCATCCCCCATCGTCTCACTCGCTTATGTTCTGTTCCGTCACGGCCATGCGGGCCGCCGGTGCTTGAAAGCGAAGCTAGCGCAGGGTGTTCCACAGGGCAAGGAGCGCCCAGGAGCCATTGACCGGTGTCGAATTTCTTCGCCGGGATCGAGGCCCGGTTCATCGGAACCGTCTATTATGTCGCACGGGCGGCGAATTTTTTGTCGCACCGCGCTCTGCGGAGAAGCTTGACCCGAGGATTTCCGCCGCCTAGAGGCACCCGCCTGTTGCCCCGTCGTCTAAAGGTAAGACTACGGACTCTGACTCCGTCAATTGAGGTTCGAATCCTCACGGGGCATCCAGCATCCTCTCGCGCTCACTTCGCCTCGGCGATCAGCGCCGCGGCCTTCTCTCCCGACCAGTCATAATCGCCCGACATCCGCCACACTTCCTTGCCGGCGGAATCGTAGAGGATCGTCGTCGGCAGGTTCGCGGCCATGCCGGTGCTCAGCGCGGCATCGGTGTCGAGATAGGGCTTCAGATGCTTGTAGCCCGCCTTGGCGAAGAAGGGATCGACCGATTCCTTGCCCTTCAGATCCTGGCTGACCGTCAGCACCTGCAGCGCATCGCCCCTGGTGCCCGCCAGCGCATCGAGCGTTGGCATCTCCTTGATGCAGGGGATGCACCAGGTCGCCCACAGGTTGAGCAGCACCGGCTTGCCCTTGAAGCTGGCGATCGAGACCTTCCTGCCCGTGGGATCGAGGAATGCGGCCGTGGGGGCCGCCTCGCCCTTGTGGGTACGATCCAGCGCCCCGCCATATTGGGGCTCGGCCGCGTTTGCCGCCGCCGAAGTTTCGTTCGCTTGCTGTGGGCCTTGCGATTGCCTATCGCAGCCGCCGATTGCCAGCGCGCCCAGAAGGAGAAAACCGATCGCCGAGCGCAAGGACAGCTCCAATACCATGTGGGGAGGGCGCTTCGCCGAAGGCCCGTCCGCGGTGATGCGCGAGATAAACGCCTCGATCCCCTTCGACAAGCGAATGTGGCGCCAGGATCTGCGCGGCTCGCAGGCGCATGTCGCGATGCTGGGCAAGCAGGGCATCGTCGCGGCGGAGGACGCCGCCCGGATCGCCGAGGGGCTGACGCAGGTCGCCGCCGATTTCGAGGCCGAGGGCGTGCCGGACGACCTGTCCCTGGAGGACATCCACATGGTGTCCGAATCGCGCCTCGCCGAGAAGATCGGGCCGGTCGCGGGTCGGCTCCACACCGCGCGCTCGCGCAACGATCAGGTGGCGACCGATTTCCGGCTATGGGTACGCGACGCGATCGACCAGGCGGAAGCGGCGCTGGGCACATTGCAGGACGCGCTGCTGGCGCGCGCCGAGGAACATGCCGACAGCGTGATGCCCGGCTTCACCCATCTCCAGAGCGCGCAGCCGGTGACGCTGGGCCATCACCTGATGGCCTATTTCGAGATGATCGCGCGCGACCGTTCGCGGCTGGCCGATGCCCGCGCGCGGATGAACCTGTGTCCGCTGGGATCGGCGGCGCTGGCCGGCACCGGCTTTCCGCTCGATCGCGAGGCGACGGCGAAGGCGCTCGGTTTCGACGGTCCCACCCGCAACTCGCTCGATTCGGTGTCCGACCGCGACTTCGCGATCGAATATCTCACCGCCGCCGCCCAGTGCAGCCTGCACCTCAGCCGCCTGGCCGAGGAATTCGTGATCTGGGCGAGCCAGCCCTTCGGCTTCGTCTCGCTCAGCGACCAATGGTCTACCGGCAGCTCGATCATGCCGCAGAAGCGCAACCCCGACGCCGCCGAGCTGGTGCGCGGCCATTCGGGGCGGATCGTCGGCAGCCTCGTCAGCCTGATGATTACGATGAAGGGCCTGCCGCTCGCCTATTCGAAGGACATGCAGGACGACAAGCCGCCGGTGTTCGAGGCGCACGACCTGCTGGGGCTCTGCATCGCGGCGATGACCGGCATGGTCGGAAGCGCGACCTTCCGCACCGATCGGATGCGCGCCCTGGCCGAATCGGGCTTCGCCACCGCCACCGACCTGGCCGACTGGCTGGTGCGCGAGGCGGGCGTGCCGTTCCGCGAGGCGCATCACATCACCGGGCGCGCAGTCGCCAGGGCAGAGGCCGAGGGCGTCCGGCTCGACCAGCTGTCGATCGATGCACTGAAGGAAATCGACGCGCGGATCGACGATCGCGTATATGGCGTTCTGAGCATCGACGCATCGGTATCGAGCCGCGCCAGCTTCGGCGGCACGGCGCCGGTGCGGGTGCGCGAGGCGATCGCTACGGCTCGCGCGGGCCGCAAGGAGAACGGGCGATGAAGCGAGTGATCCCGGCAGCGGCGCTGCTCCTGATCCTGGGCGGCTGCGGCGCGCGCGGCGAGCTCAAGCGTCCGCAAGGCGTCGCCGCTCCCGCCACGCCCTATGGCGCAACCGAGGCGCCGAGCACCGGCGACCTGCTCAAGGCGCCGATCCAGACACGCCCGGCGCGCAGCGACGACCTGATCGAAAGCTCGGACAAACGCCGCAGCGACGAATACGACCTGCCCCCTTCCAACTGATCCCGAGCACCATGAACCATTTCGAATTGATCGACGGCGAGATGCACGTCGAGAACGTACCGATTTCCGCCATCGCCCAGGCCGTGGGCACGCCGGTCTATGCCTATTCGGCGGCGCGGCTGCGTGAGAATGCGCGCGCGTTCCGTGACGGCGTGGCGCCGCTGGGCCGCGTCCACCTGGCCTTCGCGATCAAGGCCAATCCCAATCTCGCGGTGGTGCGGCTGCTGGCCAACGAGGGCTTCGGCGCCGATGTCGTCTCGGGCGGCGAGCTGGCACGCGCGATGGCCGCGGGCGTGGCGGCGAAGGACATCGTCTTCTCCGGCGTCGGCAAGTCGCGCGCCGAACTGATCCAGGGGCTGGAGGCCGGGATCGGCCAGTTCAACCTGGAGCTGGAGGAAGAGGGCGTCGTGCTCGCCGCGCTGGCGGCGGAGCGCGGCTTGCGCGCGCCCGCGGCGCTGCGGGTCAATCCCGATGTCGATGCCGGCACCCATGCCAAGATCTCGACCGGCAAGGCGGAGAACAAGTTCGGCCTGCCGATCGACGAGGCGCCGGCGATCTTCGATCGGCTGGGCGGCCTGGAGGGGCTCAACCTGCGCGGCGTGGCCGTGCATATCGGCAGCCAGCTATTGGGCCTGGCGCCGCTGGAAGCCGCGTTCGAGCGCGTCGGGCGGCTGGTCGCCGATCTGCGCGCCGCCGGCCACACGATCACCCATGTCGATCTGGGCGGCGGACTGGGCGTCGCCTATCGCCCCGGCGAGACGCCGCCGACTCCCGCCGCATTCGGCGAGATGGTCGCGCGCGTGACCAAGGGCTGGGATGTCGAGCTGATGTTCGAGCCCGGCCGCGTCATCGCGGGCGATGCCGGCGTGCTGGTGACCGAAGTGCTGTGGGTGAAGCCCGGCGTCACCCATCCCTGGGTGATCGTCGATGCGGCGATGAACGACCTCGCGCGCGTCGCGCTCTACGACGCCTATCACGGCTTTGCGGCGGTGAAGCCCAGCGGCAAGACGATGGTCGCCAATGTCGCGGGGCCGGTGTGCGAGAGCAGCGACGTGTTCGTGAAGGGCCGCGAGATCGATGCGGTGAAGGGCGGCGACCTCGCCGTGCTCCAGACCGCGGGCGCCTACGGCGCGACGATGGCGAGCACCTACAACAGCCGGCCGCTGGTGCCCGAGGTGCTGGTGTCCGGCGACCGGTTCGAAGTGGTCGCCAAGCGCATCGCCGCCGAGCACATCATGGCCGAGGAACATGTCCCGGACTGGCTGAAATGAGCCTGCCCGCCCTGCCGATCTTCGTGCGGCTGGCGGGGCGGGCGGTAATGCTGATTGGCGACGGCGAAGCGGCGGACGCCAAGCGGCGCCTGCTGGAGCGCACCGGCGCGTCGATCGTCGGCGAGGACGCCGAAGCGGCGCTCGCGATCGTGGCTCTGGCCGAGCCGGAGGAGACGGTGGCGCGGCTGCGCGCGCGCGGCGTGCTGGTCAATGCAGTCGATCGGCCCGATCTGTGCGATTTCACCCTGCCGGCGATCGTCGATCGCGATCCGGTGATCGTCGCGGTGGGCACCGGCGGCACCTCGGCCGGACTGGCGGCGGCGCTGCGGCAGCGGCTGGAGGGGTTGTTGCCGGCAAGCCTGGGCCAGCTCGCTCGCGAGCTGGAGAAGCACAAAGCAGCGCTGCGCCAACGCTGGCCTGACCCGGCCGAGCGACGGCGCATGCTCGGTGCCGGGCTTGCCGGTCCCCTCGATCCGCTTGCGGAAAGCCGCGAAGGCGCTGTCGGGCATTGGATCGCCTCGGCCGGCAATGTGCCGGCGAGCGGGCTCGTCCACCTGCGCCTGACCTCGCCCGATCCCGACGATCTCACCCTGCGCCAGGCCCGCCTCCTTGCGCAGGCGGACCGGGTCTTCCATCTTGCGGGCGTGCCCGATGCGATCCTGAACCGCGCCCGCGCCGATGCGCCGCGCCTAGCCATTAGCGAACCCCCGGCCGAACCCGGCCCCGGCCTGTCGATCCTGGTGGAGATGGCCGGGTGAGCGGCTTCGCCTATGTCGTCCATGACGGAAAGGTCGAATCCCCGCCGCTCAAGCAGGCGCTGGACATTCGCGCCGGCCTCACCTGGGTCCACCTCACCACCAATGACGAGCGCGCCAAGGCATGGCTGGGCAGCGAGGCGGGGCTTTCGCCCTATATCCTCGAAGCGCTGACCGCCGCCGAGACGCGGCCGCGCTGCGACGCCGTGGGCGAAGGCGCGGTCATCAATTTGCGCGGCCTCTCTTCGGAGGCGCTGGCGATGTCGGATCCGCTCGCGTCGATCCGGCTATATGCCCATGGCGGCTGCGTCTTTTCCGTGACCAGGAAGCCCCTCAACGCGCTGGAGGACGTACGCACCCAGGTCCAGGACGGCAAGATCCTCGATCCCGGCGACCTGATCGCCGCGCTCGCGCTCGCCATCACCGAGGAGCTCGATCCGCAGGTGGCCGAACTGGGCGATTCGCTCGACGATTGCGAGGAGCAGATCGCCACGCACCGCGCCTTCGAGCTGCGCCGGCTGGTCAATCGCATCCGCGTCCAGGCGATCGGCTATCGCCGCTTCCTCGTCCCCCAGCGCACCGCGCTCGAAAAGCTCGCGGCCTTCCCGGGCGAATGGCTGCGCGACGACGACCGGCTGCACCTGAACGCCGCCGCCGATCGCGCCGCGCGTATGGCCGAAGAGCTGGAGAGCATCCGCGAGCGCGCCGCGCTGACCCATGAGACGCTGACCGACCTGCGCGCCGAACAGATCGACCAGCGCTCGCTGGTCATATCGGTGGTGGCGATGGTGTTCCTGCCGCTGACCTTCCTCACCGGGCTGCTGGGGATGAACGTGGCGGGCATCCCCTATGCGCACGAGCCCTGGGCGTTCTGGGGCGTGGTGGCGGTGTGCGTGGTGACGGCAGTCGCGATCGCGGCCTATTTCATCCGCCGCCACTGGTTCGAGCGATAGCGATCAGGCGGCCTGGCTTTGGCCGATCTGCACATGCAGCGCCTGGATCGACGCGGCGAGCCGGCTGCGATCGGCACGCGTCGCGGCAAGCTCGCCGCGGACCTCGCCCAGCTCGATCGCCCGCGCGGCGATGCGCGCATCCAGCGCGAGGTTGGAGCGCTTGAGCTCCTCCAGCCGCGCGGCACGGGCAAGCGTGCGCTCGACACGGGCGAAGATGATCTCGAAATCGAACGGCTTGACGCAATAATCGTCCGCCCCTGCGGCCAGTGCCGCCGTGCCGCTGCCGTCCTCGCCATCGGCGAGCATGATGACGGGCAGATCGGCCGTATGGCGAGATCCGCGGATCTCGCCCAGCACCTCCATGCCGGACATGTCGGGCAGGCGCGTATCGAGCAGCACCAGATCGAAGCCGCGCGCCGCGATCAGGTCAAGCGCCTCGGCGCCGCGATCGCTGAGCACCACGAGATGGCCGAGATGGCCCAGGCGATGCGCAAGTGCGTTCAGGCTGGAACGGCAATCGTCGACCGCCAGGATCACGGGCACGGGCCGGCGGCGCGTGGCCATCCTCTCCCGACCTGCACTTTGCTCCATTGCCCTCTTGTCCCTCGCGCCCTGGAGACAGGCATAAGGCCCAAGCCCTGAGCAAAGGGTAAAGGCGGCGGAAACCGCTTGTTAGTCGCCGAGGAAATCGAAGATCTGGTCGATCATGACCTTCATCGCCGCATCGCAAGCCGTGACGGCGTCGCCGGGCTCGGCGGTATTGATCGCGAGACCCATCGGGGTCGGCCAGCCGCGCAGCGCGTGGGTGATCGTGCGCAGCGCCTGGAGCGTGGAAACCGCCGCCTGCCATCCCGCCGCGGTCGCGATCAGACCGACCGGGAGCCCGTCGAAATAGACCCGCTCGTCGCCGCGCAGCAGCTCGACATAGTCCAGCGCGGTCTTGACCAGCCCCGAAAGCGTGCCGTGATAGCCGGGCGAGCCGACGATCACCGCATCGGCGCTGCGCAGCGCCTCCAGATAGCGGGCGATCGCGGGATTCCCCTCGGCATTGCCGGGCTCGTAATGCGGGAAGGCGATGGCTTCGCCGGTCAGCAACGTGGTGCGGGCGCCGCGCGCCTCGGCCATGGAGAGAGCGGCGGCGAGCAGCCTGCCGGTGGTCGATTCGGCCCGGAGCGTTCCGCCCAGGGCGACGATATGGGGTGTGCGCATGGGAGAAGCGCTAGCCGAAAGCGCCGCCCGCCGCCAGATCAGGCGCGGACGCTCGACCAGGCGCCGGCGATTTCCTCCAGGCTGGCCGCCGCATCGCGGAACGGCTTGGGGTCGTTGCCCAGGCTCGCCTGCACCACCTGATTGCGCAGCCCGTGATAGAAAGCCGCGAGCGCCTTCGAGACTTCGCCGCCCTTGGCGAAATCCAGCCCCGCTTCCAGCGCGAACATCACCGCCGTCGCCCGCGCGACGCGCTCGCTCTTGACCGTCGGCTTGCCCTTCTCGGCCGCCCAGGCGGCGGCGCGCAGCGCCCCCACGCCTTCCTCATAGAGCAGCGACACCAGCCGGTGCGGATCGGCGTCGGCGGTGCGCCCGGCGATGTCGATCTGGCGATAGGTGGAGGCAGGATCGGCGGCCAATGCCGTCGCGTAACGGGCCATCAGTTGCTGCTCGCGTTCCAGCTGTCGATCTGCTGCTGGAGGAAGGTCTGGGTCGATTTGTAGCTGGCGACGATGGCGTCCATCGACGCGAACTGGCGGGTCATGCGCGTGCGCGTGTCCTCGGCGGCGGTGATCGCGTCCTGCTGGTCCTCGGCGACCTGGGCCTGCGCCTTTTCATAGCGGTCTTCGCTCGCGCCCAGACCGAAGGTGGTGCTCGACGCGTCGCTCGCGATCTGCGCCAGCGCCGCCGACACGCCTGCGCCGTCCGCGAACATCGCCTCCACCGCGGCGGGATGCCCGGCCAGCGTCTTGGTGAGCGTGGCCGAATCGAGCGTCAGCGATCCATCGCGATTGGTCTGCACGCCCAGCGCGGCGAGCGTGCGCGGCTCGCCCGCCGGGGCGGCGGTGTTCATGTCCCGCGCGGTGAGCTGGCTCATCGATCGCATCAGCGCCTTGGCGGCAGTATCGCCCTTGAGCGGGCCGTTCACCGGATCGGTGGCGGTCTTCAGCATCGAATAGAGCTGATTATAGGCATCGACGAAATCACCGACGGCCTGCCTGAGCGAATCGGTGGGCGCCACCGTGCCGAGCAAGATCTTGGTGCCCGGCGCGGCCGAGACGAGATCGAGCTTCACGCCGGGGATCAGATCGTCGATCGAATTGCCGGTGCGCTTCACCGCGACGCCGTCGACCGCGACGATCGCGTCCTGCGCAGCCGTGCCGATCGTCGTGCCGGCGGCGCCGACGCCGATGTCGAGCGCCGACAGGCCGGGAGCCTCGACGTCCTCGGTGACGGTGAGGGTGAAGGCCTGGGCGGCCCCGGTCGCGCCCTTCAGCACCAGCCGCGAGCCGTCGGCATCGGTCAGGATCGAAGCCGTGACGCCCGCCTTCTTCGCGTTGATCGCATCGGCGATGCCCTGGAGGCTCGAATTGGCCGAGGTCACGTCGATCTCGATCGGCGTGCCGCTGCCGGCGGTGAAGCCCGTCATCGCGCCGTCTGCAACGGTGGTGGTGCCGAAGGTCAGGGTCAATTTGCCGGTGCCGATCGCCGCGCTCTTGTCGGCCACCGCCGCCGCGCTGGCGACCTGGGCCTGGGCGAGCTGCCGCACCTCCACCGTGCCCGAAAGCTGGCCGATCGTCTTGCCGATGATCGCGCTCGCCTTGACGACGCCGGTGTTGCTGCTGTTCGGCTGGGTCTGGAGCGATCCGTCCTTGATGAGCGCCTTCAACGCGCTGTCGAACGCCGTGACCGCGCTCTTGATCTGCGACGCCGCCGAGATCTGCGCGGTGAGCGCATCGTTCTTCGACGTCAGCGCGTCGTTCTTGTTCTGATATTGGGCGGTGACGAGCTGATCGACCAGCGCCTTGATATCGATCCCCGAACCCGCGCCGAGCGTGGTCGTGATCGACGGTGTGGACGTGGTCGGCGTGGTCGTCGTCATGGAATCCCCCTGTCCCGATAAGCGGCCGCGCGCGCGGCGGCTTTAGGTGGCAGCGCCGATTTTGTTGCCGTTTTCGTCGAAAAGCGCGCTCGCGGGCACGTTGACCAAGGGCTGGATGCCGGTGGCCCGCGCATTGACCCCGAACACGAAGGCGAGGACGGTCGCGATCGCGAGATACAGGTCGTCGCGCACCTCCTGCCCCTCGCGGCTGGTGTAATAGACGGCGCGGGCGAGGCTCGGATATTCGAGGATCGGCACCGCGAACTCGCCCGCCAGCTCGCGGATCGCCAGCGCGGTCTGGCCGCGTCCCCTGGCGACCACCACCGGCACCTGGTCCTGCCCCTGGTCATAGCGCAGCGCCACGGCGAAATGGGTCGGATTGGTGAGCACGACATGGGCGGTCGCGACCGACTTGCGGAAGCCGCCCTTCAATATCTCGCGCTGGCGCTGGCGCTGGGCGCCCTTCAGCTCGGGCGAGCCTTCGCTTTCCTTGTGCTCCTCCTTCACCTCCTGCTTGGTCATGCGGAGCTGGTTCAAATGGCGGAAGATCTGGATCGGCAGGTCGACGCCAGCGATCAGCAGCAGCCCCGCCGCCATCACGAACATCAGCGTCAGGAATTGCCCGCCGAGCGCCCCCACCGCGCCGTTCAGGTCCGCCGAGGCGAGCCCGATCGACTTGCCCGTGATCGACCACAGCATCCAGCCGCCCATTACCCCGAGCAGCACGACCTTGAGCAGCGACTTGCCGAGCTCGATCCAGCCGGTGGGGCCGAAGATGCGCTTGAGCCCGGCGCCCGGATCGATCCGCGATGCCTTGGGCGCGAACAGCTTGTTGTTCCAGCCGAGCGAGCCGAGCCCGGCCTGGCCGGCGATCGTCGCGATCATCGTGAAGGCGAACAGCCCGGCGAGCGACGGCAGCAGCTTCCACCCCGCCGAGGCGAGCGGCCGCCAGGGCTCGAAATCCTCGACATCGGCATGGCTGAACGAGAAGCTCGCGGTCATCACCTCGCGGCAGGCGCGCAGCAGAGACGGCCCCATGAAGAGCATCCAGGCGCAGCCCGCCAGGATGATGATCGCCGCGCCGAAATCCTTCGACTTGAGGAGCTGGCCTTCCTCTACCGCCTTGCGCTTGCGCTTGGCTGTCGGGGCCTCGCTCTTTTCGCCCGAAGTCTCCGCCATCAGCCGAGCACCAGCGCCGGCGCGGCGGCGAGCGCCTCGCGGATGATGACGAGCATGTAATCGCCCATCGCCGGCAGTGCGAGCAGGATGGCGACGATGCCCATCGCCAGGCTGGCTGGGATGCCGATCGCGAACAGGTTGAGCGCCGGCGCGGCACGGCTGAGCATGCCGACCACGACGTTGAGGCACAGCAGCAGGAAGCCGACCGGCAGCGCGAGCAGCAGCCCGGCGAGGAAGGCATAACCGCCGAACATCGCGATGTTCAGCAGCCGCTGCGGCGCGATCCAGGCGCCGGGCGGCATCACTTCGTAGCTGCGCACCACCAGATCGACGAGCACCAGATGCCCGTCGACCGCAAGGAACAACAGGGTCAGCAGCAGCGACAGGAACTGGCCGAGCGCCGGGGTCGCATGACCGCTATTGGGATCGACGGCGTTGGCGAAGCCCAGCCCCATGCCCATGCCGATCACTTCGCTGGCGATCATCGGCGCGGAAAAGGCGATCTGGAGCACGAAACCGAGCGCGAGCCCGATCAGCGCTTCGGCCGCGACCGCGAGGAAGGTGTTGATCGAGAATATCTCGGGCGGCGCGACGATATGCGCGGTGTTGACCACCAGCACGCCGATCGCCCCCGACAGCGCGATCCGCACGGGCAGCGGCACCGAGACCGCGCTGAACACCGGCGCCGCGACGAACGCCGCGCCGATCCGCACCATCGCGAACAGCAGCGCCCAGAGCTGCGGCTCGATCGAGAGCCCGAAGCCCATCATCCCGGATTCCCCTCCCGCTTGCGGGAGGGGTTAGGGGAGGGCGTGTGCGACAAGGCGGGAAACAGGCCCTCCCCCGACCCCTCCCGCAAGCGGGAAGGGAGAAGATATCCCCGATCCCTCATCGCACCAGATCCGGAATGCGCTCAAAAATGCTCGTCGTGAAATCGCCGAGCAGGCCCAGGATCATGCCGCCGAAGATCACCAGGCTCACCGCCACCACGACCAGCTTGGGAACGAAGGTGAGCGTCTGCTCCTGGATCGAGGTCGCCGCCTGGATCATGCCCAGGATCAGGCCCGAAAGCAGCGCGGGGATCAGGATCGGCGCGGCGGCGAGCGCCAGCACCCACATCGCCTCGCGCGCGACGGTGAGGAAATAATCGGCGTCCATGGCTAACTCGCGAAGCTCTGGGCAAGCGAGCCCATCGTCAGCGCCCATCCGTCGACCAGGACGAAGAGCAGCAGCTTGAAGGGCAAGGATATGATCGTCGGCGACATCATCATCATACCGAGCGACATCAGCACCGTCGCGACCACCAGATCGATGACGATGAAGGGCAGGAAGATCAGGAAGCCGATCTGGAATGCGGTCTTGAGCTCGCTGGTGACGAAGGCGGGGAGCAACACCGAGAAGGGCACGTCGGCGGGGTTCGCATAGGGGCCGCTCTTGGCCATGTCGGCGAACATCTTCACGTCGCGGTTGCGGGTCTGCTTTATCATGAAGCCGTGCAGCGCCTGGCCCGATCCGGCGATCATCTCGGTCGCCCCGATCTTGCCGGCGGCATAGGGCTGGATCGCATTGGTGTTCATCGTGGCGATCGTCGGCGCCATCACGAAGAAGCTGAGGAACAGCGCGAGCCCGATCAGCACCTGGTTAGGCGGCGTCTGCTGGAGGCCCAGCGCCTGGCGGAGCAGCGCCAGCACGATCACGATCCGGGTGAAGCTGGTCATCATCAGCAATATGCCCGGCAGGACCGAGAGCAGACCCATGATGATGAGCACCTGGAGCGACAGGCTGAGCGGCGCGTTGCCGCCGCCCAGGTCGCCCAGCGCGCGATCGACCGCATCGCCGACGCCGGGTGTCGCCGCCGGGGCGGGCACTCCTTGCGCGTAGGCGGGC
This sequence comes from Sphingomonas sp. dw_22, assembly GCF_018449795.1. GTDB lineage: Bacteria > Pseudomonadota > Alphaproteobacteria > Sphingomonadales > Sphingomonadaceae > Sphingomonas. Next base: position 18,064 of record NZ_JAAVVE010000006.1, on the reverse strand, counting down.
GCCACGAACAGGACCAGCAAGGCGAGGAGGGCGACGAACAGCGTCGCGGACTTGATGCGCATCAGCCGGCCTTGTCCACCAGGGTCACGCCGGTACGGCTGACCGACACAAGCAGCCGGCGCCCTTCGAAATCGACCACCGCGAGGCGCAGGCCGGGGGCGAGCATCATCGTCTCCTTCACCTGCACCAGCTTCTCGCCCTGGTTCTTGGGCAGCCGCGCCTCCAGCTTGCGCCAGGCATAGAGGCAGCCGATCAGCAGCCCGCAGACGAGCGGCAGCAGGATGACCAGCTTCAGGATATAGGCCCACATCATGCCCGGGCGGCCCGCTTCTCCGGCGAGACCAGCTCGGTCATCCGCACGCCGAACTTCTCGCCCACGGTGACGACTTCGCCCCGGCCGATCAGCGTGCCGTTGACGAACACGTCGAGCAGCTCATTGGCCTCGCGATCCAGCTCGATCACGCTGGTCTCGCCCAGCGCGAGCAGCTCGCGCAGCGACAATTGCGTCGAGCCGATCTCGACGGTCAGCTTGACGCCGACGTCCTGTAGCAGCCGGAAATTGGCCGTCACGGACGTATCGACGGGGAATCCGCCGCTCATCTCGTTCATCGGAAATCCTCTTCGGTAAGCGGTTCGAGTTGGGTGAGGCGCACGGCCGCGCGGCCGTTGGCAGTGCCGACCAGGCCGGTGCCGAGGCGGCGCTCGGCCACCATCACCGGAACCTCGGGGCCGAAATCGATCGGGATCACATCGCCGGCCTTGAGATCGAGCAGCAGGCCCAGCGGCACCACCGGCTCGGCGAGCACCGAGCGCACCGGCAGCTTCACGCCCATCACCGCGCGGGTGAGGCCGGAGCGCCATTCGGGCTCCACGTCGAGGGCGTCGCCATGGACCTTGGCGACCAGCGAATTGCTGTGCGGCTTCAGCGCCGCGACGGGATAGAGAATGTCGACATGCTGCGGCTTGCCCTCGCCGGCGGCGAGGCCGAACCGCGTCACCACCACGGGATCGTCGGCCGCAAGATCGGGCGCGGCGGCGATGTTGGCCGATGCCTCGGCCCGGAAGGCGACGCGGGTCAGCGGCTCCCAGGCGGATTCCATCGGCACCGCGAGCATGGTGCCCAGCCGCGCCAGCAGCGCTTCGGCGGCGGGGGTAAATTCGGCCGGCAGCGGATTGGGCGCCTCGCCGTCGCCGCCGAAGAACGCATCGAGCATCTGGAGCAGCAGCCGGGCGTCGATCACGACCTGCGCGCGCGCACGCGCGCTGCCCATCGCCAGCGGCTGCCAGGCGGACAGCGCATCACCGCGCTCGGCCTTGTAGTCGGCGAAACGCTGGACGACGAGCGGCTCGGCCCAGCAGCGCAGCTCCTGGCGGAGCACCCCTTCGAAAACGCCCCTGAGCGACTTCGCCAGCCGCGCCGACAGATGCTGCAGCGTGACCAGCTCGCCGAACGGATTGAGGTTGACCGTCCCCAGCGCCGGCGCATGCTCCGCGCCGGCCCGGGGCCGCTCGCGCCGTTCGGCGGCAATGTCTGAAGGAGCGTTAACCATGTTCGTTCACTGAACGATGAAATTGGTAAAGTAGACGTTACTGACCCCGCCGAATCCTTCCTTTTCCTTCAGGACGGCGTTGATCGCCTTCACCAGCCGGTCCTGGATGTGCTTCTTGCCCTCGGCGGTGAACACCTCGTCCTCGGTCGTCTCGCCGAGCGACATCAGGATCGACGATCGGATCGCGATCTCATGCGTCTTGATGTTCTCCAGGACGCGCGCGTCATAGGGCGTCGAGACGGCGATGCCGACCTGGATGAAATGGACGCTGTCCTGAAGGTTGGAGGTGAACTCCTTCTCCAGCGGATAGTAATTGGAGGCGTATCTGTCGCCACCCTCGCCCGTCGGCGTTTCCTTGCCGTGGATCTCGGCGGCGCCTTCCTCGCCGTGCCCGCCGCCTTCGCCGCCCTTCAGCGAGGCACGCTTCTCCTCGCTCTTGGGCACCAGGCGCGGACCATCCTCGGCGTCGCCATGGCCGCCGGCGGCGTCGAACCAGCCGGCCTTGACGCCGTAGGCGGCCGCGCCGCCCCCGCCACCAAGCAGCAGCACGGGCAGGCCGACCAGCAACAGCAGCTTGCCCTTCTTTTTCTTCTTCGGCGCGGCGGCCGCGTCTTCGGTCTTGTCAGCCATTGGGGTCTCCTGGGTCAGGCGATGCGTTGATCGGTATCGGCCGCGGCCTCAGCCGCAGCGCCGGCAGGGCGCGGCGGCGCGGGCTGGCGCGTCGCGGCGTTCTGCTGCTGGCCCGAGCCGGCGGTGCCGCCGTCGACGCTCGTCTGGCCGAGCTTCACGCCGCGGGCTTCGGCGAGTTCGCTCAGGCGCGGCTGGGCGTCGCTGAGCAACTGGCGCGCGGCCTGGGTCTCGGTCGCGAAATGGACATGGATGCGGTCGCCCTCGTGCCGGATCGAGATATCGACCTGGCCGAGCGCGTCGGGCGCCAAGCGGATGCGGGTATCGCCGGTGGCCGATGCGTCGCGCATCGTCTCGATCCGGTCGATCATCGATCCCATCCATTCGTGGCGGCGCGTATCGAGCGCGGCCTGCTGCATGCCGGCCGGCGCGGCAATGGCGGGCGCGGAAGGCGCATCCGGCGCGGCGGGGGTGAAGATCGCGTCCACCGCTTCACCCACGGGACGGCGCGGCGCGAGCGGCACGTCGAGCGAGAACGTCACCGCCGGCGTCGCAACCGGATGGTTCGACAGCGCCGGGACTTCGACGGCAGGCGCGGCGACGGGTTGTGGCGGCACGGCCGGCTGCGCAGCATCGGCCTTGGCCTGGAACACCGGCTTGGGCGCCGCCTCGACCGATGGGGCAATAGTGACGGCAGGCACGGCCTTGCCGGTGGCGAGGACTGCACCGTCATCAGCCGGAACGGCATCGGGCACGGGTCCGCCCTTTTGCGGCTTGGCGCCCTCGACGACAGGCTGCGCCTCCATTGGCGCGGCTTCACCCGGTGTTACCGGACGCGGCGCCGGTTTCGCGGCAGGCGCGAAGCCGGTGCGGACGGGCTCGGCCGCAATGGGCGCGGCGAACCACGCAAAGGCCGGGTCCGGATCGCTATCCTTGTCCGCGTCGCCGTCGCCCGGCTTTTCGTCGAGATCGAGTTCCGGCAATTTCTTGCCGCCCGCGGCAATCGCCTGCCCCCCCGGCAGCAATGTCTCGCCCGCCTCCGCAGGCGCGCCGGGCACAAGAACCGTGGCGAGCGCGACCGCGAAGCTGCTGACGCCGGCCACGGGCGCCGCACGCGGTGCTGCTGGGGCTGGCGTTGCTATGGCAGGCGAGATCTGGATCAAGACGAAATCCCCGGTGAAACATATTCACCAAGGACTTCAGCAAAGATCGTGCCGGTTTCTTCCCGAAGGCGGAAGCTGCTCGAGCTCGCGCAGCGCCTTGAGCGCCGCATCGGCCTGTTCGCGGGCGATCAGCTTCTCGATCGCGCTCTGGTCGCGGCGTGCATCGCGCGTCGCCGCGCGGGCGGCGTCAAGGCCCTGCTCGGCAACGGCGACGCGCTGCTCGGCGGCATAGGCCGATTGCTGGAGCCGCTCGCGATAATGCGCCGCGGCGATCAGGCTGGTGGCGAAAGCGGGTGCCGGCGCGACGCTGGGCGCGACATTGGCGGCCAGGCCGGCGATGCGCTCGCGCAATGCCTCTTCCTGATCGACCCGCGCCCGCGCCCGCGCCTCCTCACCCTGCACCTGCCCGAGCTGGAGCGTGCGGACGCGCAACAGCCGCTCCAGCTTCTTCGCGCTCCTAGGCATCGCCGAAAACGCCGATCAGCTCGGCGATCGCATCGGGCAGCGTCACCACGTCATCGGCGCCCTGGCGGATATATTCCATCACCGCCGGATGGCAGGCGATCGCCGCGTCGATCTCGGGATCGGCGCCGGGGCGATAGGCACCCATCAGCACGAGATCGCGATTCTCCTCATAAGTCGCGAGATGGCGCCGCAGCACGCGCGCCGCCCGGATATGCTCCTTCGAAGCGATGTCGGTCATCACCCGGCTCACCGAAGGCCCCAGGTCGATCGCGGGATAGACGCCGCGCTCGGCCAGCGCCCGGCTCAGCACGATGTGCCCGTCGAGGATCGAGCGCGCGCTGTCCACGACGGGATCGTTGCCGTCGTCGCCATCGGCCAGCACCGTGTAGATTGCCGTGATCGACCCGCCCGAGGATACGCAGGTGCCCGCGCGCTCGATCAGGCTCGGCAGCATCGCGATGGCCGAAGGGGGATAACCGCGCGCCGAAGCCGGCTCGCCCAGCGCCAGCCCGATCTCGCGGCCCGCATGGGCGACGCGCGTCAGGCTGTCCATGATGAGCAGCACCTTCCTGCCCTCGTCGCGAAAGGCTTCGGCGATGGCGGTGGCGCGCAGCGCGCCGCGGATGCGCAGCACCGGCGAATGATTGGCCGGCACCGCGACCACGACCGAACGCGCGCGCGCCTCGCCCGCCACCTTGGTCTCCAGGAAATCGGCGACCTCGCGGCTGCGCTCGCCGATCAGCCCGATCACCACCACGTCCGCCTGCGCCGCGCGGACCATCATCCCGAGCAATACCGATTTGCCGACGCCCGAGCCCGCCATGATCCCGACGCGCTGGCCCTGACCGATCGTCAGAAGCCCGTTGATCGCGCGCACGCCGACGTCCATCGGCTGGAGCACCCGCCCGCGATCGAGCGGCGACTGGAGCTTGCCGGCGAGCGGCCATTTCCCCGCGCCCCGGATCGGCCCGAGCCCGTCGATCGGCCGGCCCGCGCCATCGACCACGCGGCCAAGCAATGCGGCGCCGACCTCGGCCTCGCCCGGAGGTCCGATCGGCCGCACCGGCGCATTGGGGAGCAAGGCGGCGGGGCCGCCCAGGTTCATCAGCAGCGTCCTGCCGCCGCGAAAGCCGATCACCTCGGCCTCGATGCGGCTCGCGCCGGTGCCGATCGCGCAGACCGTGCCGACCGGAAGCGACAGCCCCACGGCCTCCATCAGCAGCCCGTCATAGGAGGAGAGCCGGCCCGAAACCTTGGGCGCAGGCGCAAAATCGCGGCAGCCCAGGCTGTCGAGATAATCGGCGGTGAAGCGGTTCAGCATGCAGGCGGAATCGGCACGCGATCGATCGCCTGGGCGAGCTGCTCCAGCCACAGATCGGGGCCGTCCTCGACGATGGTCGAGGCGCTCTCGATCACGAAGGCGCCGCGCGCGAGATGCGGATCGCCAACCGGGAATATGCTCGCCGGCAGCCTGCCCTCGACCAATGCGACATCGTCGGGGTGGAGCCGGAGCAGCGCCGATTCGGCCTTGTCGGCCAGCAGATCGGTCGCAGCGGCGATCCGCTGGGTGAGGATATCGGGCACCACGCCGATCTCGCCGACCATCTTGGCGACGAGGTGCAGCACGGTCTGGCGCAGATGGCCGGCCATGCGCTCGCGATCGAAATGCGCGCCCGCCGCCAGCGCGGCCGAGACCTGCTCCAGCAGCGCCGCCTCCCGCTTCCGCGCCGCTTCCGCTTCGGCAAGCGCGGCAGTGCTCCCCTCCGCGAAGCCCGCAGCATGCGCAGCGGCGATCGGATCGGCAAAGGCACCGTGCGCCGGCGGGGTCGCCGCCTCGAACGGATCCCAGCCCTCGGTCGGATTGGCCGAAGGATCGGCCGGCGAGAAATGACGCGGCGCGGCCATCGGCTCGGGCACCGCACGGCGCCCGATCGCCTCGATCCTCGACGCCGAGAACCCCACCGGATCGGAAAAGGCACGCTGAAGAACCTGCTCGGCGGCACAGTGGCGCGCTGCAAAGCCCGGGGCGAATTCAGACATAATCGTCCTCGCCGCCATTGCCCGGCATCATGATCGTGCCGTCCTTCACCAGCGCCCGCGCGGTCGCGATCATCGCCTTCTGCGCGTCGAGCACCTCGGCGAGTTTCATCGGCCCGCGCGCCTCCATCTCGTCGCGAATGCCGTCGGCGGCGCGGCTCGACATGCAGCCGAGGAAGCGGTTGCGCACCTCCTCCTCGACGCCCTTCAGCGCCTTGACCAGCACTTCGCCGTCGATGCTGCGGATCAGGGTCGAGAGGTTCTTGTCGTCCAGCTCCAGCAGATTGTCGAAGACGAACATCGCCTCCTCGATCGCCTTGGCGACTTCCTTGTCGATCTTGGCGAGCCGGGGCATCACGCGCAGCTCGGTGACTTTCCGCGCGCCCTGCAGGATACGGGCAGCCTCGCGCGTGCCGCCCATCTGGAGGCCGGCGGATTTCCTGCGCATCCCCGAACGATTGGCGATCATCGCCCGCAGCGTCTCGATCGCCTCGGGCGGCACCGGACCCAGCCGCGCGACGCGGCGCAGGATCTGCGGCTGCACCGCCTCGGGCAGGAATTCGAACACCTTGGCGGCGACATCGGGATCGAGCTGCGCCAGCAGCACCGCCGCGATCTGCGGATGCTCCGCCTCGATCATGCCGGCGATCTCGTCCGGCTCGAACCATTGCAGCATCTCCAGCCCGCCCGCAGCCTGAGCCGGCATGATCCGCGCAAGCACGCTCTCCGCACGCTCGGCGCCGAGCGCACGGTTCATCATGCCCTCGATCTGGGGCGCGGGATCGAACTGGATGCCCGATCGCCCGCGCGCCTTGTAGGTGAAGTCGTCGAGCACCTGCTCGACCTCGGCCTCGCTCACATCGGCGACGCTGAACATCGCCTTGCCCAGATCGCGCACTTCGTCGGGATCGAGCTTCTGGAGGATGGCCGCGGCCTCCTCCTCGCCGACCAGCATCATCAGCACGGCGGCGCGCTCGACGCCGTTGAAGCTGCGCAGCGCGTTCATTGCGCGTCCGCCCGGATCATGTCGCGCACCGCCAGCGCGGCGCGCGCCGGATTATCGCGGGTGAAGCCGCGCACCAGCCCGACGCGATCGTCATAGCCGTTGCCGCCCTGCTGGAGCATGTCGATGCTGACCGGCGGCTGCGCGACCGGAGCCGCGCCGTCGTCGGGTGCGCCGATCGCCAGCGCCGGGCGATGTGCGACGTCCTCGCGCTTCTTGAGCAGCGCCTTGGCGAGCGGACGAACGCCGAGGAACAGCACCAGCAGCACGATCACCAAAGCCGTTGCGTTGCGCGCGACCAGCGGCACCCAGCCGGCATCGTACCAGGCCGGGCCACCAGCGGCCGCCTCGGCGGGCGCGCTGAATTTGCGGCTGATGACGGTCACCTGGTCCTGCCGCCCGGCATTGAAGCCGACCGCGGCCTTCACCAGCTCGTTGATCTGGGCGATCTCCACCGTGCCGCGCGGCTTGCCCGGCTCCTCGCGCAGCAGCACCGCGACCGAGAGCCGCTTGACGTTGCCCGGCACGGCGCGGGTGACCGAGATCTCCTTGCCGGTCTCGAAGGTGCGGGCGAAGCTGTCGCTCTGCTTCTGCGTGACCGGCGGCGTGCCCGGAGGAGTAGCGCCGGCGGGTGGCGTGGTGTTGGCGGCCTGGCCCTGCGCATTGGGCGCGACCAGGGTGCTGGCGGGCGGCGGCGTGTTGGAAAGCGCGCCGGGGATACCGCCGGGCTGCGGATTGCCGTCCTTCGAGGTGCCGGTCCAGGCGCCCTGCTCGGCGCGGATCACGCCCCCCTGCTTGTCATAGCTTTCGCGCGTCGCCTGGTTTTCGTCCAGGTCGACATCGGCCTGGACCTCGGCGGTGAAATTGCCCGCGCCGATCAGCGGCGTCAGGAGCTGGATGAGCTGGGTGCGGTATTTGTCCTCGATGCGCCGCTGGAAATCGATCCGCGTGTCGCCCAGGCTGTTGCCGCCGGCACCCGCGCCCGCCTTGGAGAGCAAGGCACCCATCTGGTCGACGATCGTCACCGCATCGGGCTGCATCCCCGGCACCGACGATGCGACGAGATTGACGATCGAGCGGACCTGCGCCTCACTCAGCGCACGGCCGCCCTGGAGCTTGAGGATCACCGATGCCGAGGGCTCGGCATGGTCGCGGACGAACACGCTGGCCTCCGGCGTGGCGAGATGCACGCGCGCCTCGGCCACCGAATCGATTTCCTCGATCGATCGCGCCAACTCGGTCTCGCGCGCCTGGCGGAGGCGTTCGCCCTCCACCGCGCGGCTGACGCCCATCGGAAGCTGGTCGAGGATCGCATAGCCGCCGGGCGCCGCCTTGGGCAGGTTCTGGCTGGCGAGCAGCATCCGTGCCTTGTGATACTGATCCTCGGCGACGGTGATCGAGCCCGAATCGTCGATACTCGCCGCGATATTGGCGCCCTGGAGCGCGCTGGTGATCGCCGCCTTGTCCGAATCGGTCACGTTGGCGAACAGGATCCGCTGCGGCGACGTCGCGACCATCGACCAGGCGAGCCAGCCCGCCGCGACCAGCCCGACCAGGAACAGGAAGGGCAGGCTCCGTTTCACCGCGGGCTGGGCGAGGATGTCGCCAACCTGCTTCAGCGGGTTGAAGGTCGCGGGCATGCGGGCCGCGTCGGTGGGGGTGAGTGCGTTGCTCATGTCAGACCGGCATGCTCATGATGTCGCGATAGGCGGAGAGGATCTTGTTGCGGACCTGCAGGGTCGCCTCGAAGCCGACCGAGGCCTGTTGGCGGGCCAGCATCACCTTGGCGATGTCGACCGTCTCGCCGCGCTCATACGCCTCGGAAAGCGCGCCGGCCTGGCTCTGGTCGGCGTTCACCTGCTTGAAGGCGTCCTCCATCGTCGAGGCGAAGCTGGCGGGCTTGGCCTCGACGGCGGGAGCTGCGCCCGGCGCCTGGTTGGCGCGGGCGAGCGCGGCGTTGCGCTCTAGGATCTGCGAGCGGAGCGCCATCACGCGATCGACGCTCATCGGCGCGGCGACGCCGCTCATGCCGACACCGCCCGGGCGATATCGTCACCCTGTTCGCGCGCCTTGGCGAGACGATAGCGCAGCGTCCGCTCGGAGATGCCGAGCCGCTTCGCAGTCTCGATCCGGCTGCCGTTGCAGGCCGCCAGCGTCTCGCGGATCGCCTGGAATTCGTGGATCTGGACGATGTTGCTGAGCGATCCGCCGGTTTCGGCGCGCGGCTCCGGCCGGCGATCGAAGATCAGATGCTCGGCCTCGATCGCGTCGCCCGGCGCCATCAGCAGCGCGCGCTGGATGACGTTCTCAAGCTCGCGGACATTGCCCGGCCAGTCATGGTCGCGCAGCACCTCTAGCGCATCGGCGCTAATCCAGGGCAAGGTCGCCCGCGCACCGGCATGGCGCAGCACCATCGCCGCGGCCAGCGCGGGGATGTCGCCCGGGCGCTCGGCCAGCGCCTTGGTGGTCAGCGGGAAGACCGAGAGGCGGTAGTAAAGGTCGGCGCGGAAGCGGCCGGCCAGCACTTCGCCCTGCAAGTCGCGATTGGCGCAGGCGATGACGCGGACGTCCACCTTCTCGGGCGTCGTCCCGCCGATCGGCACCACTTCGCGCTCCTGGAGCACGCGCAGCAGCTTGGCCTGGAGCCCGATCGGCATCTCGGCGATCTCATCGAGCAGCAAAGTGCCGCCGTTCGCGGCGCGGAAGAAACCCTGGCCGCCCGATGAGGCGCCGGTGAACGAACCCTTCTGGTGGCCGAACAGCATCGCTTCCAGCATCGTCTCGGGCAAGGCGGCGCAGTTGATCGCCACGAACGGCCCGTCGCGGCGCGAGGAACCCATATGGATCGCCTTGGCCAGTACTTCCTTGCCGGTGCCGGTGGGGCCGTTGATGAGCACGGTGATGTCGGACGCCGCGACCCGCTCGGCCAGCGCCAGCAGCGCCAGGCTCTCAGGATCGGCCGCGACCGGCTCGCCGGGTCCGCGCAGCATCGCGCCGACGAAGCCGCTGCCGATCGCCGCATCCTCGGGCCCGTGCGAAAGCCGGGCGGGATTGCCGTCGCGGAACGGGACGGCGCAGCGCGCGCCCTCGCCCAGGATCAGCGTGCGGGCCGGCGCCGGCGGGATCTCCCCCTCTGCGACCAGGTAAAGGCCGGAAGCCGCGGGCTTGCCGTCCTCGCACGAACCGATCGCGAAACCCTGGGCGCGCAGCGCCGACACCAGGGCATATCTTTGCCGGAGTACGGCCGCCGACGGAACGATCGATCGCATGAAAATCCCCCTTCGAGGCCCTTGATGCGCGAAAGATGGTTAACCTCCGGTAAAATACCGTGGCCCGCCCGCAACCTTGGTCCGAGCGCGTCCTACGCGCGCGCGTAGGGCCGGATCCGGGCCCAAATTTTCGCTTAAGCCCGGCTGCGCGCGGCCGTTCCTTGGCTCGTCGGCTCCGAGCTCCCGTTCAGGGGGGTAGACGGGGAAGCCGTGAGCATGGAGTAACTGACATGACTGTTATCGCGACCAACACCGCCTCGCTGCGCGCCGCCAATGCCTCGGCGAGCGCCAATTCGGCCCTGAGCACCGCCATGGAGCGCCTTTCGACCGGCAAGCGCATCAACAGCGCGAAGGACGACGCCGCCGGCCTGGCGATCGCATCGACCATGACCGCATCGATCCGCGGCATGAGCCAGGGCATCCGCAACGCCAATGACGGCATCTCGATGGCGCAGACCGCCGAAGGCGCGCTGGACGAAGTGACCAACATGCTGCAGCGCATCCGCGAGCTTTCGGTGCAGTCGGCCTCGGGCACCTATTCCGATGACGATCGCACCAACCTGCAGACCGAAGTCGGCAAGCTGACCTCGCAGATCAGCAGCATCCTCACCAATTCGACGTTCAACGGCGTGAAGCTGTTCGACGGCACCGCGGGCACCGATGGCGACGTCACCATCCAGGTCGGTTCGACCTCGGCTGACACGGTGACGTTGAGCTTCGGTGAGCTGGATCTCTCCGCCGTCACCGGCGGCGCCGGCACCCCGGCCGTTCCCGGCACCCCCGGCAATGACGGTCCCGACGGCATCGCCGGCAACGCCGACGACGTTGCGGCCACTCCGGGCACGCCCGCCGTTCCCGCCGGCACCGGTATCGACATCTCCAATGCCGCCGACGCCTCGTCGGCGCTCGACACGATCGACGCCGCGCTGAAGACGGTGAACACCGCCCGCGCCAGCCTGGGCGCCGGCCAGAGCCAGCTCGAATCGGTGGTGAACAACCTGCAGTCGAACGTCTCGAACCTGAGCGACGCCCGCAGCCGGATCGAGGACGCCGATTATTCGACGGAAACCGCAGCGCTCGCCAAGGCCCAGATCCTGTCGCAGGCGTCGACGGCGATGCTCGCCCAGGCGAACCAGAGCCAGCAGACGGTTCTCCAGCTGCTCCGCTAAGCGCGTGCCGGTCGGGGTGTCACCCCCCTGACATGGCATCGCGGCCGGTCAACCTCCCGCTTGCGGGGGGACGCACGGGGAACCCCGGTGGTCCGATGACCACCGGGGTTTTCCTTCATTCGGCAGGCTTGCCACCGGGCTTCCATTCGGGCTTGGCGTCGCTGTCGGCCAGCGAGCGGACGGGCTCGACCAGCGACTGGATCGCGCGCGTCATGAAGGCGATGTCCAGGCTCTCCAGCGTGTCGTTCGCAGTGTGATAGGTCGGCGTCACCGCCCAGCCCGAAAGCGTGTGGGCGACCACGCCCTTCACCGCGAGCGAATAATTGTCCGATCGCTGGAAGAAGTTCTGGTCCGGATAGGGATCGGGCGAAACCAGCGCGCCATGCGCCTTCAGCGTCTCGCCCAGCGTCGAGCGCTCGAAACCGGTCATCATCATCGATCCGGCGGGGAGCTTGGGATCCTGCGCGCCGATCATCTCGACTTCTATGTTCGCGACGATGTCGGTGAGCGGCACCGGCGGATGCGCGCCGAAATATTTGGAGCCGTAGCCGCCGATCTCCTCGCTGCCATAGGCGACGAACAGGATGCCCCGCTTCGTCGGCTTGCCCGCCGCCAGCGCCCGGGCAAGCTCCAGCACGGCGGTGGTGCCCGATGCGTCGTCATTGGCGCCGGGCATGGTCACGCCGTCGGGCCGCACGCCCAGATGATCGAGATGCGCGCTCAGCAGCAGCACCCCGGCCTTGGGATCGCTGCCCGGCAGATAGCCGATCGCATTGGTGGTCGTGCTCACTTCCCTGGCGAGACCGGGCAAGGTCATCGAGACCTCGGCACCCGGCTTCTTCGCCAGCGCGTCGAACGCGGCGGCGGGCAGGATCATCACCGCCGTCCGCTCCGGCACTTCGCTGCCGCTCAGATAGGCCGGCATGCGCGGCTTGCCGCCGACGCCCTTGTAGGTGCCCTGCATCTCCTCGCTGTCGCGGACGAGGACCAGCTTGACCTTCTTCGCGCTGGCCGCGCGGTAATATTGCATCGCCGGCGCAGCCCCGCTGACCAGCACCACGTCGCCCACGGGCACGCCCTCGGGCTTGCCGGTATAGACCTGGAGCTTGCCGGTGACCGTGTCGGTGCGCCCGATCAGCAGCTTGGGATCGGCAACCGCCTTGCCGTCGACGGTGAGCACCGCGGGGCTGTCGAGCCGGAAGCGGAAGATCTCGGCCTTCTGGAGATAGCCCTGCATCCCCGGCGCGAACTTCAGCCCGAAGCTCTCGAACTGCGCAGCGACATAGGCGGCGGCGATCGCCTCGTCGCGCGTCGCGCTGCCGCGCCCCTGGAGCGCTTCGCTGGCAAGGAAGGACTCATGCGCGCGCACCCATTCGGGCCGCACCGTCCAGTCCTGCGCCTGCGCGCCCGAGGAAAACAGGCTCGCCGCCGCTACGGCAGCCAGCAGGAAATGCTTCGACATCGATTGGAACCCCTCGCCCGTGACGACAAGGGTGATGCGGCAATCGTCGACGGTGTGCAACGGGGGTAGCACACCAAATAGTATCCAGTGCGACTATCCCAGCCGCTGGTGCAGCGCCTTTTTCAGCCGCGCATGCGCCGCCGCCTTGATCTGGCAGACGCGCGCCGCGCCTACGCCGAGCACCTGGCCGATCTCCTCCAGGTTCAATTCCTCGACATAATAGAGCTGGATCACCTGCGCCTCGCGCTCGGGAAGCTCGGTGATCGCCTCGATCAGCGCCGCGCGCTGGTCGCTCTCGGCAAGCTGCTCGAACGCATCGGGATCGTCGGACATGAACCAGGGCGATTCGTCCGAATACATCTCGTCGATCGAATCGAAGCGCACCGCCTCCGCCGTCGCATATTCGGTGCGCAGCTTCTCGACCGTCACCCCCAGCCGTTCCGCCACTTCGACATCGGAGGGGGGATGCCCCAGCTCGCCGGTGAGCGCGGCCACCGCGTCGCCATAGGCCCGCCGCCGCCGCATCGCGCCGCGGGTGAGCGTCGCCTGGCGGCGCAATTCGTCGATCATCGCGCCGCGCACCCGCGTCACCAGATATTGCTCGAAGGTCACCGCGCCGCGATCCTCGAAGGCCCCGACGGCCTCGATCAGCGCGACCATGCCGATCTGGATCAGATCCTCGACCTCGACGATCGTGCTCATCGATCCATGGATGTGCCAGGCGAGGCGGCGCACCAGCGGCAAATGCTTGCGCACCGTCGCCTCGGCATCGCGCCGGGGCGCACGGGCATAGGTAAGCGGGGTCTGAGCCAGCGAAGCCATGTCGAACCTGTCTTTCCGGGTGTAAGCGTTCATGCGGGCAGCGCCTCCGGCGCACCGATTACGGCAACGACCTCGACGGCCTTGTCCTCGGGCACTTCGAAGAAGCTCATCACCGGCGTATCGGGCAGCACCGACTTGATGAGCTTGCGGATCGCGACGCGGATCGCCGGCTGGACGACCAGCGCGAAGGGCTTGGCCTCCGCCACCAGCGGCCCGGCGGCGCGCTGCAGCGCCTCGGCGATGCGGCGGCCGAGATCGGGCTCGATCGTGTGGCGGCGCGACGGATCGGAGCGGACGGCCTGGCCGAGCAGCGCCTCGAGCTGCCCCTCCAGCGTCATCACCCGGAGCGGCTCGCGCACGCCGCACAGCCGCTGGATGATGAGCGGACCGAGGTCCGGCCGGATCAATTCCAGGATTTCCTCGGCATCGAGCGTCTTCTGCGCGGCGGTGGCGATCGCGGCGGCGATGCGGCGGAACTCCTTGAGCGGAATATTCTCGGCCAGCAGCCCGCGCAGCACCGTGGTCAGCGTGGTGAGCGGCACCGGCTGCGGCGAGAGCGCGGCGACCAATGCGGCGGCGCGCTCCTTGAGGCCATCCAGCAGCGACTGGACCTCATCGGGGCCGAGCAGATCGGCGGCGTTCTGGATCAGCGCCTGGTTGAGATGCGTCGCGACCACGGTGCCCGGATCGACCACCAGATAGCCCATGCCGGTGGCGGCATCGGCGTCGCTCGAATGGATCCACACCGCGTCGAGTCCGAAGGTCGGATCCTTCACCGGCTTGCCATTGAGCCGCCCCGAGGCCTGGCCGGTATCGAGCGCCAGCATCTCGTCGGGCGAGACATTGTCCTCGCCCACCACGACGCCGCCCAGCACGATGCGATAAGTGAAGGGCGCCAGGTTGATGTCGTCGCGCACCCGCACCTGCGGCACGACGAAGCCGAGATCCTTGGAGAGCTGGCGGCGGACCCCGGTGATGCGGGCCATCAGCGGTCCGCCGCGGCGCTCGTCGACCAGCGGGACGAGCCCGTATCCGATGTCGAGCATCACCTGCATATTGTCGGTCACTTCGTCCCAGCCGATCTTCGACAGGTCGACGGGCTCGGCCAGGGGCGCGGGCGGCGGCGGCCGGTTGGCGATCTTCCGCAGCTTCCACGCGGCGAAGCCGGCGCCGGCGGCGGCGGGCAGGATCACCAGATGCGGCATGCCGGGCATCACGCCGAGCAGGCCCAGGATCACCGCGACCGGCATCCAGGTCTTGTGGCTGCCGAACTGGCTGCCGATCTGGCCGGCGAGATCATAGGTGGAGGCGACGCGGGTGACGATCGCCGCGGCGGCGATCGACAGCATCAGCGAGGGGAGCTGCGCCACCAGCGCGTCGCCGATCGCGAGCAGCACATAGGTCTGCGCCGCCTCGCCCACCGCCATCTTGTGGCTGACGACGCCCAGGATGAGCCCGCCGATGATGTTGATCGCCAGGATCAGCAGGCCGGCGATCGCGTCGCCCTTCACGAACTTCGAGGAACCGTCCATCGCGCCGTAGAAATCGGCTTCGGTCGAGACCTCGATGCGGCGCGCGCGGGCATCGTCCGGCGTGATGAGCCCCGCGTTCAGGTCCGCATCGATCGCCATCTGCTTGCCGGGCAAGGCGTCCAGCGTGAAGCGCGCGCTGACTTCGGAGACGCGGCCCGCGCCCTTGGTCACGACGATCATGTTGATGATGATGAGGATCGCGAAGACGAACAGGCCGACGACATAGTCGCCGCCGATCAGGAAGGTGCCGAACGCCTCGATCACATGGCCGGCCGCCGCCTCGCCCTCATGCCCATGCACCAGCACCACGCGCGTCGAGGCGACGTTGAGGCCGAGCCGGAACAGCGTCGCGAACAGCAGCACGGTGGGAAAGGCGGAGAAATCCAGCGGCTTCTGCGCGTTGAGCGCCACCATCAGCACGGCGAGGCTTATCATGATGTTCATGATGAAGAAGGCGTCGAGCAGGAAGGCCGGGATCGGCACCACCATCAGCGCGACCAGCAGCAGGATGGCGCCGGGCAGCGCGAAGCTCTTCATGGCGGGAGCGAAGCCCCCGGGAAGCGTCAGACCGTTCACTTGGCTTTACGCTCCCAGATTCGCGAGCATGAGATAGGCGAGCCGGGCGGTCTCCGGCGTCGGCCGGAGCGGATTGACCGCATCGCGCTGGCTGCCCGCGTTGAGCTGGGCCAGCGTGTTCTGGACCCAGTGGCGGTCACCGCCGACTGCGCCGTTGCCCAGGATCACTTCATTGCCGTCGCCGGAATCGCCGAGCCCGTCCGAGGCGAGCCCGGTCGCCCCCGCCGAGGCGGCGCCGCGATCGAGCTTGCCCGACAGCCGCTCATAGATCTGGCCCAGCGAGCGCGGCTGGCCGTTCGAGGCATAGAAGATGCCGCGATTGGCGCGGGCGGCGGCAGGAAACATGCTCGCGCCGATCCGATCGGGATTGTCCTGCATCGCCCCCAGGAACGAGCGTGCGCCGCCCAGCCCCAGGAAATGCGCCATATAAAGGTCGGTGCCGGTCGCAGGCCGGTCGAGCGAGCCCTCCAGCGCGGCCTTGTTGTCGGCGGCGTGCTCGGCGGCCATCAGCGCGGCGGTCTGCGGATCGCTGCGCAGGTTGAGGATCGCCTGGCGCGTCCCCGCATCGCTGACGACATACCGCCCGCTGGAGGTCCGCGAGATGCTGTCGGCGGCCCAGCCCAGGCCGTGCTCGGCGCCGTGCTGCTTGACCACGCCGAGCCAGCTCTGGTCGATGAACTGATAGAGGCCGCTCGCCGAGGAGGTGCCGGCGCGCGCATCGGCGCGCATGCCGCTCTCCACCTGCGCCTGGCCGAGCAGGTAGTCGAAGTCGATGCCGGTCTTGCGGCTCGCCGCGGCGATCGCCGTCTGGACGCTGGCCCTGTATTCGACCGATGTTATGCTCATGGATCCCTGATCCGATTGCCCTGGGTGCGAGCAAATCAGCAAGGACCGTGCCAGTCAGGCGGAGAAGCGCACCGGGGCTCTCAGGGGAAAAGATGGAGGGGCGCTCGGCAGGCATTTCGCTAGCCGTAATCCCCTCCACCCCCCGTTCCCTTGCGGGAAACTCAGGCGAAGGCATAGCCTCCGGGGCGATAGGCGGGTGCCATATTGCCGGAAAGAAGTTGCAGGCGGCGGCGGACATTTGCCGCCATCAGGTTCACATAGATGCGGCAGGTCTCGTTGAGCCGGTTCGCCTCGGCGGCCAGTTCCTTGACCTCGGCCGAAGGCGCCTCGCCGTCATAGAGCGACACCGTATCGATGCCCGCCAGCTTGGCGCGCGTCGCCGCCTCGAGCGCGGAAACGTCGCTCGCCTTGAGCGCGGCGATCTCGGCATGGAGCGCCTCGATCACGTCGATCAGCGCCTCACGCCTGCTCATTGGGATTCCATTCGAGCTTCAGCGCCAGCAGCCGATCGGCGATGGTGGAGGGATAGATCGGGAACCGGCCTTCCTGCACCGCCTTGCGGATACGCGCCACGCGCTCCGAATCGACCGGCGGCTGGGCCGCCATGGTCTGCGAGAGCTCCGCCGCCGCGGATTCGACCGCCTGGGGCTCGCTCGCCACCGTCTTGACCGGCTCGACGCTGGGCGCAGCGCCGACCGACACCGGGCGGCGATCGACGACCGTGCCTGTCTTGATGCCGATAGGGTCTGTCATTGCCTGCGATCCTTGAACCTGTGCCGACAGTGCAGGAAACGACAGGGCGCCGGGAAGCTTTAGCGGAAAAAATTCAGTCCCCCGTGCCGGGCAGGCGGGCGAGCCCCTGCTCGACCGCAACCGCCTGGATCGGCTGCCTTTTCTCATCGACCTTGACGAGCAGCCGCGCGCCCGGCGCGGCATCGCCCATCGCCACGCCCTCGCGCGTGATCGAAAAGCCGGGTGCCCCGGCCTCGACCGTGATCGGATCGCCGCGCCGGATCACCGGCTCGGCCTTGACCACCGGCGCCGCCCGCGCTTCGGCGACCGGCCTGGACTGCGGCGCCGCATTGACCGGCACATAGACGCGCCAGCCCGGCGCCATGCAGCGCACCAGCACCGCGTCCTTCGCCTCGCTGCGCCATTCAAGCTGCGGCGCGGCGCATTGGGCGAGCTTCAGCCGGCTGTCGACCGGCGCGCGCGCGCCGCCCAGCTCGCCCACCGGCTTGCCGGTGAACTGCGCGACGATCGCGTCGAGCACGACGGTCGACTGGAACTGCTCCGCGGCAGGCGCGGCAGCGAGGATCGCGGCGAACAGGATCATGGCGAGCTTCCTTATCGGGATGGGGCGGCAATGGCCGGTTGCCGGGCGGCAGGAAGCTGCCGCCCTCCGTCATAGCCGAGGGTGAGGACGGTGCGGCGCTGGCCGCGCCCAGTGGAAAGCGTGATGCGATCCGGCGACACCGCGCCCGCCCGCACCAGCCGCGCGGCTGGCGGATCGCCACCGTCACCCGCGAAGACTTCGCGGATC
>NZ_JAAVVE010000059.1 GCF_018449795.1 Sphingomonas sp. dw_22 | reverse complement strand
GAGTGTGTGTAAACAACGAGGATGAGAGTGTTTTTTTTTTAAAGGAACCGGGCACACCCGAGTTCAACCGCCTTCCCCACCCGACGCCTGTCCGATTCCTGGACCCGTCTGCTGAGGGCGGGCACCGGCGGGGCGTGGCGCGGGCGCGGAGGCAAGCTGTGGGGCGGTGATCAGCGAGACGCGCTGGCGCGGCGCCGCCACCGCATCCGGCATCGCCATGACGCGATCCGCCGTCTGCTCGGCTTCGCGTTCGGCGGCGTCGTCCGGGCGGGACATGCGCAGCGAGAATTGCGGATAAGCCCGGGCAGGCTCCGGCGCGCGCGAGGCTTCGGGGGCGGGGGACCGGGCAGTGGCGCGTCCCGCCGCCATTTCAGTGCACCGCGGCGAGCAGGGGCTTGAGCGGGCAATAGCTCTGCTGCTTGCGATATTCGCGCTCGATCGCGCTGCGCAGTTCGCGGTCGCCGATCACACCGCCGGCTTCCAGGGCAAGGAGGCGGGCGTGGAGCGCCACGTTGCGAAGCTGGCCGCCGGAAAGCGTGCAGCGCACGGCGATCTCCTGGATCAGGTCGTCGCTTGTGCGATGCTCGCCCAGATGGTGCAGCAATATCTGGTAGCGCCGCAGTTCGTCGGGCGGCTGGAAGGGCACCACCACGTCCATCCGTCGCTGGAATGCCCCGTCGATCCGGTCGCCCGCGTTCGAGGTGACGATCAGGATGCCGGAGAAGCTCTCGATCCGCTGGAGCAGGAAATTGGTCTCCAGGTTCGCATAGCGGTCGTTCGCATTGCCGATATCGGTGCGCCGGG
Source organism: Sphingomonas sp. dw_22 (assembly GCF_018449795.1). Classification (GTDB taxonomy): domain Bacteria; phylum Pseudomonadota; class Alphaproteobacteria; order Sphingomonadales; family Sphingomonadaceae; genus Sphingomonas. The sequence continues at coordinate 17,722 of NZ_JAAVVE010000059.1, read as the reverse complement.
CCATCAGCGCGTCGCCTTCGTCGAGCAGCAGCACCACGTCGCGCGCCTCGGCGGCGGCGAAGGCGCGATCGAGCGTCTTTTCCGTCTCGCCGATATATTTGGAGACGGCGGCGGCGAGATCGATCCGCCACAGATCCTTGGCCAGCGTCCGGGCGAGGCAGCGGGCGGCGAGCGTCTTGCCGGCGCCGCTGGGGCCGCTGAACAACGCCCTGAGCCCGTGGCGGCCGGGGCCGGGGCCGGCATGATCGGCCAGTTGCTCGCGATGGCGGCAGCGCAGCGCGAACAGCTCCATCTCGGCATGGGCCGAGGGTTCGAGCGCGAGGAACTCCTCCTCGCTCTCGATGTCGATCCGGTGCGCCACACCTTCGAGGCGCCCGTCCTGAAGATCGCGCAGCGCCTGGCGTACCGTCTCGGGCGTCAGGTAGCCTTCGGCGGCAAGGGCGGCGGCAGCGGCATCGACGATGGCGCCGCTGGTGACGCGGAAGGTGGCGGCGAGCTGGGCGAGCGTCGCTTCGTCCTTGGCGGGCGCGGCGCGTCGCCACAGGGTATGGCGTTCGCTCTCTCCCGGCATCGGCACGGCGATGGTGACGAGCGGCCTTCCCCCGGCGGCAATCGATCCCTGCTCGCCGGCGATGAGGATGGTCGGAAGCGGCTCCAACGGCGGCGCGGGCAGGGTGCGGGGCTCGCCGGCGGGCGCGGTGGCGTTCACCACCAGCACAGCGCCGCGCAGATAGGCGACGATCGCGGCCTGACGCAGCGCCGCTGTTTGATCGGGCGCACCGGATGCGGTCACGACCGGCCGCCCGGCGGCACGGGCCAGCGCCTTTGCGAGATGGTGCCGTCCGTTCCGCTCGGGACCACGCAGGCAAAGCATGGTTTCGGGGGCTTCGGCGATCAAGCGGGCCAGGCTTGGCAAGCGTGCGGCCAGTGCCGGCGGCGCGATCAGATCGTCGGTGCGGGGCAGATCCTCGGTCGCGGTGACGGCGAAGGCGTCGCGCCGCCGCTCGACGCCGGTCAGCACGTCGAACACGGCATCGTTCAGCGAAACCGCATGCGCCTGCCGCGGCGCTTCGGGATTGGCCAGCAGGAGCAGGCCGGTGTCGAGCAGCCAGGCGATCGCCTGGCGCGCGGCAAGCGGATCGTCCTCGCCGTCGCGAAAGCGCCACAGGGCGACGAGCGCGCCGGTCTCGGCGAAGCCGCCGTCACCCAGCAGCGCGGCGATGCGGGGATCCTCGCCGGCGAGCGCGACGGTGAGCAGCAGATCGATCGCTCCTGGCCCGCCGCCCGCTGCGGTCAGGCGGCGGAGCGGCAGGTCGCGCAGGTGCGCGGTCTCGTGGTCCAGCCGCGCCCGCCGCGCAGCGGCGTCGCCCGCCCATCCGGTGAGGCGCCGAACCTCCTCCGTATAATCGGCCAGAAAGGCCGCATCGTCGCCCAGCCGTTCGCCGATCGCGGCCGCGGTGAGCAACAGGCTCAGGCGGTTGTGCCGCTCGGGCGTCCAGCCGCTCATGCGTGGAACTCGAAGCACAGGGCGGCGGTGGTACCCGCCAGCCGGCCGGGATCGCGGTCGAGTCCGGCCAGCCGAAGCGCGATCGGATGGTCCTCCAGTGCGAAGCGAACCGTGATGCGGTCCGGCTCAATCGCCACGCGGCCCGGACGGAGACAGACCAGGTCGCGCGCGGCTGCGGCATGTTCCACCCCCAGCGCGACGGCAAGGCGTGCGTCCAGATAGCGGGCGAGCGCCCATGTCCATCGGCGCCGGCGCTGCGCGGCCGGCCCTGCCCGCGCGCCGTCGCGCCAGGGAAAGCCGGCGGGATGCCAGTGGTTGGGGCCCCGGCGCAGGGCGAGAGCGTTCGGCCAGGGCGCAAGCCATTGCGCCGGCACCGACCAGACCGGCGCGGCGAAATGCGCGCCCGGCCGGTCGCCGGGGCCAAGACCGGCGATCGATCGCCAGGCCGCATCGATGGGATCGTCGGCAAAGGCACGCCCATACCAGTGGCGGCCGAGCATGCCGATCAACTCGAAGGGCGACAGGCCGGGCAATCCGTCGCGCGGACGGGTGAAGCCGCCCCAGAGATCGAGCGCGACGAAGACGTTCAGCAGGAAGAACATGCCGCCGAAACGGGTTTCGATCTCGGCGGCACCGGGCAGGTCCGAAGCGGCATACGGAGGCGGTGACGTCGCGATGGCTGGCGTCGGTAGTGAGGGTTCGGGCGGGGTGCCGGACGGAATCTCGATCGGGATCGGCTCGGGCATATGCGCGAAAGGCGCATCCGGTTGTACCGCGCTGCGCCGGACAGGGGATATTGCGACGGAATTCCGGGCTGCCCTCGCCCGGCTCGATGGGACGGGTGCCATCGGCCTGACGGGAGGATCGGCGGCGGTCGGCAGGGCCATGGCCTCCGCGAAGCCGGATGCCGTCAGAAGCGCCGGCCGTCGCTCCGCTACCAGCGCGATAAGGATGAGGCGATCGACGGCGGGAGTGCTCGCATTGCGCGGATATTCCGGCCGGAGATGCCGGATCGACGCCGCCAGCCGCGACACGTTCGGGTTGGGCAAGCGTTCGTGCCTCGGAGCGGGATTTTGGCCCGTAGATGCGGAAGCGATCGGCGGGGCGCCATGGGCGGCGAGGATGCGCGTCTCGGCGGATGCAATCTCCGCGGGATCGAACCGCATCAGCCAGGCCGCGGCTTGGCCGGCCTCCACGAGGTGGGCTACCAAGGGCGACAGGCGGGCCGGTTCGGTCAGGATCGTCCGGCGCCAGCGCGCCATCGGTTCGCCGCCGGCGGGCAACAGCGCCGCCCAGGCCGGCAACGGCCCCTGCGACGTCAGCGTGAGGCGAACCAGCGCCAGATCGATCGCATCCTCGTCCTCGAAATACAGGTCGTCACCCGCCCGGCCGGAGCGCGCGGCGGCGGCGCGTTCGCGCAGGCTCGTCTCGATCGATCCGACAAAGCTGTCGGACGCTCCGCCGCGTGCCAGCGGGCGCGGCGCGGCGAAGCGGCGCAGGATCAGCGTCGCGCGCGGCGACAGGCCGATCGCGGCCAGGCTCACCTGGTCGATCGCCGCCGACAGCCTTTCCCGGTCGCCGGCATGTCCTCCGGCCAGGCGTGCCCGGCCGATGGTGAAGCCTGCGCGGTTGGCCGGCGGCGCCATCGCTCAGCGGAAGAGCTGGAGCAGTTGCTGGTTCGCCGCGCCCTTGGCGACGGCCAGCAGGTCGGGGCTGTCGGTGCCGATATCGGCCTTGTTGATCTTGAAGCTCACCCCGCTATCGGTCTTCACCAGATCGCCGGGATCGATGCGGCGCTTGCCATAGACCAGCGCCTCGAAATCGCCGGGGTTGATCGACGTGCCGGGGATATTGACGGTGACGACGTCATCGCTGCCGGTATCGGCCACGGCATCCTTGATGATCCCAGCGACGGGGCTGGTCGCGGAGAGCAACGTGCCGAGGCTGTAGATGGGAATATTGGAGCCGGAGCCGGACGTGCGCTGCAGATAGTCGATGATCCCGTTCACCGCATCGACCACCGTGTTCATATAGCCCGCGGTGATGAGGTCGCCCGGGTTCACATAGGGCAGCATCGATCCTTCGAATTCGGGATCGTTCTCGGCGACGATCGGCGGCGTGGCGACGTTCGACGGATTGGCGGTGGCGGAGGGCGCGGGCGACGCGGTGGCGCTCTGGAAGCTCTGTGGCTGGAACCGGAAGATCTGCTGGCGCAGCAGCAGATCCTTCAGCGTCGATTCTTCCTGGGTGAGCGGCCCCTTCTGCGTCAGGTAGGACGTGTAGATGTCGCTGGTGCCGGCCATGTCGGTCGCTCCTGTCAGGGGATCAGCGCGTAGTTCGCATTGTCCCAATGGTTGAGGTTGAAGCGGGCGTCGCCGCGATCGGGCAGGTGCCCGCTGGCGAAGATCAGATTGGGCGGGCGCGATTGCTGGAGCGCCACGCGGTAGAGCCAGATCGCATGGTCGCTGCCCGCTTCGTTCGCCGCGGTCGGGATGGCCGGCATGCTCAGGCTTTCGCGGATCAGCGGTTCCACACAGGCCGCATCGATGAAGGTCGGCCCGCGCACCGTAAGCCCGGTGAAGAAGGCCAGGGCCTGGCCGTCGTTGAGGATCGGCAGGAAGCCGGCGGGCGGCAGATAGGCGAAACGATCGCGGGCGCGGGTGGCGGCGAGCTGCCCGGCCGTGGCGGCGATCCCGGCGATCTCGTCCTGGAACTGGCGGAACATCGCCCGGCCCACCGCGATCCGCCGCGGATCGACGATATTGGCGAATACGTCGTCCTCGTATCGCGGCGCGAGCGGGCGGCGGACGCTCCACTGGTCGATGAAGCGCGGCGCCGCCGATCCGGTGAAGGCGATCAGCGCCAGCGGCACGTCTTCGTCCTCCAGACCGTGCCCGCGCAGCTCCTCGATCAGGTCGTCGGCGCGGGGAAGCTGGCTGATGAGGTCGGCGGCCCAGCCGCGCAGCACGCCGTCACCGAAACAGCGATAGGCGATGGCGTTGCGGAAGTTCGCGCCGCTGCCCGGCACGCCGTAATCCTCGGGAGCGATCCGGATCAGGCGAAAGCGCACCGCCTCCACCGTCGCGTCATAGGCGCAGCGGCGATCGGCATCGGCCATGCCGCTCACCTGCGCCCGACCCTCGCTGACGAATGCCGGCGCGATGACGAGCAGATAGAGCCCCTGGCCGCCGACATAGTCGCCCGGGCCGGCCGTGTCGCAATCGTCGAACAGGCAGGCGATGCTGTTCTCGGTCGGCGGCGCGGTGCGGTCGAGCGCGATCGTGGCCGGACTCGTCAGGCCGAGCGCGGTGCCGTTGCGATTGATCGCGAGTCCCGGCTGCACCGTGATCGCCGGCGGATTGCCGGGCGCGACATTGCTCGCCGGCGAGATGTCCAGGCCATGGGCCACCCCGTCGCCCAATGCGCTGCCGAGCCGCGCCAGCGCGCCGCGCCGCGCCTGCTGCTCGCGGCCCAGGTCGCCGCCGGTGAGCAGCCGCCCGTTGAAGAAATTGACCGTGCGGATCGCATCGGCGACCACCGGTTCATCGAGCTGGAGGACATCGGTCGGCATCGCTTATCCCCGCTGCCCGGGCCGATAGTCGGCGATCAGATACCAACCGGCAGGCTCTTCGACGGCCACGATCTGGACGGACATATATTGCGGCAGGGCGAGCGTTTCGCCGAATATGGAGCCCGATTGCGGCGCGAACTGCTCGATCGGCTCCTCCTTGCTGGCGACGATCCGCAGCTCCTTGACCAGCGATTTGATGTAATAGGACCGGCCGTCATTCTTCGTGACGGGCGGCAGCTTCACCTCGGTCGCTTCCTTGTCGGCGATGACGCAGTCGATCTTGTCGTCGAGCGTGATCGGCCGGTCGATGATCCTGGTCCGGAGCTGGAACGGCAATTGATTGGCGGCGGGGCCGGCCGGTCCGCGTGGTCCCGGGGGGCCTGGAGGGCCTTCCGGTCCCGCGGGCCCGGTTTCACCCGTGAGTCCCTGCGGTCCAGCGGGGCCGGTCTCGCCAATCGGCCCTTCGGGACCGGCCGGGCCGGTTTCGCCGGCCTCGCCGGGGGCGCCCTCCGGCCCTTCCGGTCCAGGCGGACCCGGCGGCGGGCTCAGCCAGCCGCTCTCCTGCTCGGTCATCACGCCGAGCGCCGTCTGGACGAGCTGGAGCGAGGCGATCAGCGGCCGGCGCCCTTCGTCGATGCCCACCGCCATCGCGTCGCCGTCGACCGTCCAGCCGCTCGCGGGATCCTCGCCGCTATGGCGCAGCGGCACGTCGAGCGCCGCGAGCAGCACGCAATCGGCCGCGGTGCCGCCCGCATCGCCGCAGCGCTGCGCCATCACGCTCGGCCGGAACTCGGTGATCCAGATGCGATAGGCCAGGCGCAGGAACGCGTCATACGCCTCGATAGCGACACCGGGCGGCAGCGGCGGCACCGGCAGGTTAGGCGGGGAGAAAACCGGCGGCAAGCCATCGGTGAAATCGCCGACGATCTGCCCCAGCGCGGCGCGGATGGCGGGTTCCCAATCGGCCTCGTCCAGCGGCGGCGATTGCGGCCCTTCCTCCGCCACATCGTCCAGCCAGGCGGAGAAAATCGCGATCGCGTCGGCTTCCCATTGCTCGGGCGGATCGAGCCGTAATTCGATGCAATAATCGTCGGCGATGCGCGACGGCTGCATCAGCTCGGAATCGCTGCGGCAGGGTTCGCCCGGCACCGGCACCGGCGCGGTCTCGCAATCACGGAAGCACAAAGTGACATAGAGCCGCAGCGATTCGGCGGGCGGCGATCCGCCGACATAGGCGGCGACGCGCTGGGCGTTTTTCTCCTGGTTCAGCCAGCCGTTGATCGATCCGCACTGGTCGCGGCCCACGCAGACCATCCTGCCCGAAGGCACCACCGCCGAGCCCGCGGTCACGCGCACGCGCGGATTGGCCTCGCCGTCGTCCTCGATCGAGACCGCCAGCCCCGATGCGGTGCCGTATCCGATCAGGTCGCGCGCCATCCATTCGCTGCGGCCTATCAGATAGGCGTGCTCCTGCACATAATCGGCGACGCCCAGCACCATGCCCTTCACGAAATTGACGTGGGCATGCGGATCGGGCGTGCCGAGATCGGGCGCGATCGCGGTGGTCGAGTTACAGCATCCCATGGCGGTTCTCCGGTTCGTTCCGGTTCGAGGGGGCGGCCGGGCTCAGCATGCGAGCAGCTCTCGGCCGGGGGAGAGGGGCGGAAGGCCGGCCCCGACGAAACTCTCGCCGGCATAGGCGCGGCCCAGGATCGCGGGCGGCAGCAGCTCGGCGGCGCGGCTGCCGTCGCCGATCGCCGTATCCAGGCCGAGCCGGGCCTCGCCGATCCGGTTGGCGGCGAAATAGAAGCGGATGTCGAAGATGGTGTGGGCAGGCTTCTCCAGTTCGATGATCCGCCGCGCCAATGCCTCCAGCCGGCCCAGGCTGGCGGTGTCGGTCGGGTCGCTCGGCTTGACCGGCAGCAGGACGGTGAAGCGGTGCGCGGCGTCGCGGATCGGCGTCAGGTGCTGCTCTAATGCGGTCCAGTCGGCCAGGGCGGCTGGGGTCGCGGGCGCGGTATCGCAAAGCGCGATTTCGCCGAAGCCGGTCCAGGCGGTGCCGTGCGCGCCGTTGAGCGCGGCGATGCGGCGATAGCGCCCGGCCAGCAGTCGCTGCCACCCCTCGCGCGCGGGCGATGCGCGCTCGCAGAATGCCGCCCAGTCCTCCGCCTGCGTCTCCAGCACGCCGAGCCGGGGCAGGGTCGTCATCGGGGCCGTGCGCCCCAGTCCCTGCTGGAACGCGACCCAGCGTGCCCGCTCGGCCAGGCCTGCGGCATAGTTGGGCGTGCCGGCGACGACCGGCGTGCGGGTGAGATAGGTTTCGACGATGCGGATCGGCGTGGCGCAGGTGCAGCCGCCATCGTCGAACAAGGTGGCGTCGAGCGGATCGCCAAAGGCCAGCGCCAGCGCGCTTTCCAGTCCCCGGATCGTGCCGCGCCAGCCGAAGAAGCGATAGGCATGGGCGATGAAGGCGCGGCTGCGCGCCTCGCCCCAGGAGGGATCGAGCGCGACGTCGAACCAGCTCGCCAGCCAGCCGAGCCCGTCCTTGGGCGTGGTCCGCGTGTCGAGCAGTGCCTCGGCGATGGCGATCCGCGTCTCGATCCCGCTTATCGTTCCCTGCATGTTGGCGAGGAACCGGTCGAGAAAGTCTGCGCCTGCCGGATCGGCGCGCCATACCGCCGGCAGATAGCGTTCAGCCCAGGAAATACGCGGCCAGGACACCCGCAGCGCACGCAGATGCGGGCTGGTATTGCCGTCGCCGCTCAGCGTGAGGCGAAGCTGGAGATAGCGGCCGCGCATCTGCTGGAGCAGCAGATCGAAGGTGCCGCGGCGGCGCTTGAGGTCGGTCGCGGGCAGGGCGGCGGGGCCGTGCGCGGGAAGCTCGCTGCCGGTGCGCGACAGGAGCGGCTCGGGCTGGCGGACCCAGCCGCCCAGCCTGTCGGGCGTGTCGCCGCACCGGGCCTCGACCAGCAAATGGGTGCCCGCCGGCATGCAGCCGTCGAACCGCATCCGATCCCACACGGTCTGCGGCACGCCCGCGTCGAACAGGCGGGTGGCAAGTTCGCCTTCGGTCGCGAAGAGCTGGCGCGGCTGCTCGACGGCGCGCGGCCAGTCGGGCACGGGGCCGCTGTCATAGCTGGCGGCGCCCTCCACCGTCAGCAGCGCGCGGCCGCCATGGCGCCGCAGCGGCACCGTTTCGGTGGTGGCGAACAGCGTCTCGGCGCCCGCCTCGCCATCGATGCGGAACGAGCGGAGCTGGTTGCCGCCGCGCCCGGACACCAGCACCCGCCGTGCCTCCTCGCCGCCGCGCAGCAGCAGCATGCCCGTCACCATGTCGTGCGGCATGAATTCCAGCGGCTGGCGGTCGAGCAGCACTTCGTCGCCGGTGCGCAGCACGAAGATGGCCGAGGGCGCGCGCGAGAGGATCGCGACCACGCCGTCCGAAAGCGGCGCGATGGCGATCGGATCGATTGCGGGATCGAGCGCCGTCAGGTCGTGGCCCTGCGCCTGTGCTGGGGGCCGGTGCAGCCTCGGCTCGCCGGTTTCGGGCTGGAACAGGTCGGGTTCCGGATCGGCACCCGTGCCGCCGCAGACCGAAAAGGTCGAATCGAGCTCGTAGAGGCGCCGGGCATCGCGATCGAGCAGCCATAGCCCGCGGCCGCGCGACGCCAGGTCGACCGGCTTCGGCGAGAAGCTCGAAGGCCAGTCGAAACGGGCAGGCGGGCCGCCGGCGATCAAGTCGAAACTGTCGAGCCCGGTCGCGTCGGCGACGACCAGCCAGCTATCGTCGGTCACCGCCATCGCATGATAGGCGTGGGGCACCGGATCGCCGGCGGCCGCATCGACGAACAGCCCAGGCTTGGGAGGGCGCGAGCGCGGGTCCGGCCAGAAGCGCGTGGTCGCCCCGTCGCCTGCCGAACGGACGTAGAGCTGCGCCGGATCGTCGCCGATCCAATAGATATTGCCATTGGCGTCGGCCGCCGCCGCGCGCCGTAGCGACAGGTCGAGCGGTACGTCGCTCGCCGATCCGCGCAGCCGGTCGAGCCGGTTGGCCAAGGTCACTTCCTGCCGCGCGCCATCCCATTCCGGGGCCAGGGCCGGGCGGTCGGCAGGCTCCAGCGCCATGGCTCCGGCCAGGTCGAGCGGCGGATCGCCCGGCACGGCGCAGGCGCCCCAGTCGCCCAGGCCCAGCAGCAGATGGAATTTCTGCCCGTCGGGGTTCATCAACATGTCTCCGGGACGACAGGAACCGGGAGCAGCGGCGGCCGCGTGTCGCCGCTGGCCTCCACGGCATCGCCGCGCAGCGATGCGAGATCGACCGGCTCGCCGGTGACCACGGACAGGCCGAGCAGCTCGGGCAGCTCGATCCCGCTCATCTCCACCGAGTCGGCGGCGACGCCATTGCCGAGCGCCAGCAGCACATCGGCCACCTCGACCACCCCGGCGACACGTGCCGCTTCGGCCAGGATGGCGCGCGCATGGACCGGCTTGTCGAGTGGCCAGCCCGACGCTTCCGGGTCGGCCGGGGCGCCGTAGAGCGGCGTGGAGACATCGGCGAAGCCCGAGCCCGCCGGCGGCAGCGGGCTCAGATAGGCTTTGATGCGCGCCTTCACCGCATCGATCACTTCGGCGCTGGCATAGCCGCCGGCCACGGTGATGCCGATCGAGACCCAGATGCCCTTATAGACCGGCCCGTGCAGCACCAGCTCGGTGGTCACCAGCCGGCGCGGATCGAGATAGCGGCACAGCGCATCGAGGAACGCATCGTCGGCGCGGGGCGCGGCGGGGTGGGCGGGATCGCCCGCCGGGATCGCCATCAGCGTGACGACGCCGGGCACGCTGCCGATGCCGGTCGGGGCGAGATCGGGATGCCAGCCCGGCAATATCTCGATCCGCCCGATCGCGATGCCCGGCGTGCGCCAGGCGATGTCATGGAAATCCCGCGCGGTCACCAGCCGGTCGCGATGCTGGAGGTAATGCTGCACCTGACGCTCGCCGTCCGCGACGCCTTCCGCATCGGCGCCGCCCCAGGTGGCGATCGGGTTGGTGGCAGTGATGCCCTGGGGCACCGCCGGCCCCTGCTTGATCGCGCCCGGCCCTACATTGCCCTCCAGCCCCTCGCTCACTTCGTAGCGCGCATAGAGCCGCTCGCCCGCCGCCGGGCGCTGGCCGGCCAGTCCGTCGCCGAAACTGATGAGGCCCGCCTCGGCATCGATGCGGAAGCAGGTGGCGGGCACAGTCGGCGGCGTGGCGCCGGCGAGGGGCACTTCGGGCGCGGCGACGAGCAGGTCATCCACCGGTGTCCAGGTCACTTCGCTACCGTCGGTGCGCACGCTGGTCAGCGCGATCCTGTCGGCGAGGATCGGCGCGCGCGAGAGCTGGCGCTGCTGGTCGGGCGTGCCGTCACCATCGGCCAGTCGTTCCGCGCGGATCGTCTCGATCTGGCGGACGGGAGCGGCGTTGATGCCCGCCCAGGCCAGGCGGAAGTCCGCCGCCGAGGCGACATTCAGGCGTATCCACGTGACCAGCCGGTCGTTGAGCTCGGGATCCTCCAGCGCGGGCGGCAGATCGCCCACCCCAGCCTCGAGCGGGTCAATGTCGCTCCACGGTGCGAGCTCGGCGGCGGGCGGCAGCGCGATCTCGACCACGCCCGGCTCGGTCAGCGGATCGAAATCGAAGCGGGTGTCGAGCTTGCGCCAGACGGGCGCCGGGCGCTGCTGCTCGTCAAAGGCCAGCGCCCCGTTCGCCTCCGGCCGGGGCATCTGAAAGCTGAGCGCATCGGGCGTGGCCGCACTCGTGCCGCCGGGCAGCAGCGTGCGCGCGCCTCCGCTCGTCGCGGGCGAGAGGCCGAGCGACAGCGTCGTGCCGCCGATCGCCTCGCGCACCTGGTCGAGGCCCAGCACGGCCAGATCGTCCTTGCGGGCGAGCAGCGCGATCCATAGCGACCGGTCGATGGTATCGCCGGCATCGAACGGGCCTTGTCGCGGATCGAAGGCGGCGGTCTGGTAAAGCGACAGCGCGCTGCCATCGAGTGGCTTGTCATAGGATGCGTAGAGCAGCTCGTAATATTGGCGCAGCTCGGGCGACTCCTCGGTGACCGGGCGCTTCGTGTAGAGGCGCGCCTCGACCGGCAGCACGGCGAGGCCGCGCGTGGTGCGGAACGGCATCTTGCCGGCCAGCAGTTCGGCATCGGCGGCGATCGTCCGCGCCTCCAGCGGCCCGCGCTCGTTGGCGAAGGCGACGATGCCGCGCGCCTCCTGCGCGGTGCGCAGCGGAATGCCGAGCAGCTTCAGGAACTTGGCGCGGTTGCGCTCGGGGATCAGATTGGCGCGGTAGATCAGACTGTCGGTCAAGAAGGCGAAGAGCTGGACCAAAGTGACGCCGGGATCGGACGCATTGAAATTGGTCCATTCCGGCGTGTGGACGGGCACCCGGGCCAGGGTCTCGTCGACAAGGTCACGATACTGGCGATCGTCCAATATGGGCGCTGGCAGCGGCATCAGGCTTGCCCCAGTCGGATGGAGAGGGAGACGCGCTCGGCCGCGCCGGTGGCGACCAGGCGATAGCTGATCGTGGCGATCGCCTCGGATGCGTCCTCGGGATCCTCGCGCACCTCGACTGCGTCGAGCGCGATGCGCGGTTCCCAGCGTCTGAGCGACTCCTCGATCTGGCGGACCATGCGGACATGGGTGGCAGGGTTGTTCGGCTCGAACAGGAACAGGCCCAGCCCCGCGCCGAAATCGGAAAGCGCGATCCGCTCGCCCATCTCGGTCTGGAGGATCACCGCGATCGATTCGCGGATATTGTCCTCGCCCTCCGACCAGCGGATGCGGCCGTCCGCGCCCACGCCCAGCGGGAAGCCGATGCTCTTGCCCAGCGGGTTCATGCCGGTTTCCCTTTCAGCTTCGGCACCGGGAAGCAGCAGATGAACCAGGGCAGCCAGCGGAAGATGAAGTCCAGCAGCGTGACGATGATGATGAGCAGGATCAGCGCGCACAGCGTGATGATCGGGATCGACAGCGAGCAGATCATGCCGATCTCCAGCCCGTTGTTCTTGCAGCCGCCGCCGTCGCCGATCTCGATGTCCTTGTGGAACGGCCAGGGGAGAACCTGGAGGACGAGATCGATGAACCCCAGCCCCTTGGCGCGCTGGACCTGGCCGCACAGCATGTCCGACATCACGAAGGCCGCGCCGCGCCCATGCTTGCGCAGGCCCGCGGGCGAGGTGTCGGTCGGCAGGGTGATGGTGATCGGGCGCACCGGCGCCTCGGGATCGAAGAAGCTCGCCAGCTCGAACCGCTCGCTCGGCTCCGAAAGCGTCGGCGGATGGAGCGGCCCGCAATCGGCGTTCACATGCACCATGCGGATGACGAACAGCCCGCCATCGCCTGCGGTCTTCAGCATCACGTCGCGCAGCCTCATCGCGTGGGGGATGGGCTGGACATCGGTTTCCGGCTGCACCGGCAGCGCGCGGGCGAGCGTGGCGGTGAAGCGGTCCAGATCCTCGGGATTGGGCAGGGCGGGCGGGGCGTTGGGCGTGACGTCGCGGGGCGTCGCGATCCCCTGTACCTCGTCGCCGCTGGTGCCGGGCGTATCGAGCGTGCCGTTCACCGGGTCGGTCTGGGTCAGGATGGTTGCCCAGGGCCCCTCCAGGCCACCCGCGACGGTCAGCCCGACCAGAGGGAAATGGAAATCGGGCCAGTTCTGCCGCTTCGTCGCGTCCTTCGCGACCGATGGCGTGTAATGCGTGGCGGCGTTGTCGAGCAGATCCTTGAAGCCGAGAATATCGGTCAGCGCCGCGCGCATCGAGGCGGCCATGGGCTTGAGGTCGTCGTCGGGATGATCGGGATCGCGCATCGCCGTCACCAGATTGGCGGCGGTGGCGCTGTCCAGCACGTCCCACGCCTTGCGCGCGGGCGTGCCGGCGGCGGGCGGCGTACCGGTGGCGAGCGCCGTCTTCAGTGCGGGTAGATGATCCTCGATCCACAGGCGCAGGTCGAGCAGCAGCAGCCAGGACTGCATCTGGAACTGGATGTTGAACGCGAAGATGCGCGCCGCCGCGGCTGCGGCCGGCTGATCGGGAAGACCGTCCGGCACGCTTTCGTTCAGATCGATGGTGCCCCTGATCGCCGTGCGCATCATCGCCTTCCACGGCTCCGACACCTCCAGGCGCAACCGCGCGGTGCGCGCATAGGTGGAATTGACGGGCGCCGGCGCGGGCGGGGGCCGCAGCGCATCGGCCTGGCCCTGGGCGAGCGGCACCGGCGTCGTCACCACCTGCTGCGCCAGATATTCCTCGCGCCGCGCCACCGGCACCAGCCCGCCCCACAGGGTGCGCGGGCGGCCCTCCTCGTCGCGGTGCTGCAAGGGGAAGAGCGGCAGCAATTCCTCGCCCGGCGCCAGATCGGTGCCCGCCGCCAGTTTCTGCCAGCGGGCCTCGTCGCCCTGCTTCACAAAGGCATATTCGGCCTTCTCGCCGTCGCCGGGCGCCGGCATCAGCCGCCGGAGCACGAAATGGACCGTCTCGTGCCCGCCGGCCAGGCTGCGCTCGGGCAGGCCCGGAATGGCGCAGGCGAGCGTTCCGGCGACGACATAATAGCGCTGCTGCGCCGGCTGGTAGAGCTTCAGCCGGCGCTGGGCATTCGGCGTCGGCGGCGGCGTGACCGGCGCGCGCAGCAGCCGGCCGCGCTTCGCCGCCTGCATCGGTGCGGGCAACGGCACGCGGACGATCGGATCGGTCAGGTCGGCCGGCTGGGGTGGATCGCGCCACGTCTCGAACCGGGCGATCCGATCGGAGATGCGCGCCGGCGCCTCGGCCAGCGTCGCCAGCAACTGATCCATGAAATCGTCGCTGGCAAAGCGCAGGAGCTGCGGCGCACGCGCCTGGGGCTGTTGCTGCGGCTGCATGCCGCGCCAGAGCGGCCGGGGCGCCTGCCAGGCGACTTTATGGGCGAGCGCGTTCACCAGATATTTCCCGCGCCCGGCGTGTAGGTGGCCGAGATCACGGTATTGGAGATCAGCGTGTCGCACTTCACGACGCCGGAGAAAGTGGACATGCCGGCATCCACCTTCACCATCCCGGCCGAGACGGCGACCTGTGAGGCGTTGACCGTGACCTTGGCGGCGGCGGTCACGGTGATGCCGGCGCTTTCCAGCTTCACCGAATTGCCGTTCGAATCCTCGATCGTGATCGCGCCGGGGCCGTCCTTGAGCGTCACCGACTGGCCGCCCGGCGTCTCCAGCCTGAGCGTCTCCTGGCCGTCGGTATCGTCCAGCGTCAGCTTCACGCCGTTGCGGCTGCGGATCACCTTCTTGGTATTGCGCTGGTCGATCGACTGGGGCGGCGCGTCGCGGCCGTTCCACAGCCCGCCCAGCACATAGGGGCGGCGCGGATCGCCATGTTCGAACGCGACCAGCACTTCGTCATCGACATCGGGGAGGAACCAGCTCCCCCGATTGTCGCCCGCGAACAGCGTCGCCATCCGCGCCCAGGCTTCATAGCCCTGTCCGCCGCCGCCATCGGGCGACCAGGGCAGGCGGACCTTCACCCGGCCCTGTCCGTCAGGATCCTGCAGGTCGGAGACGGTCGCCGGCGCCACGCCGTACCAGCGGCCGCCCCAGCCGTCGGGCAGGCGCTCGGCGGTCTGGGCGGTTGCGCGGTCGAGCTCCAGCCAGCCCATCACGGCCTCCCGATGCCGGGGCGTTCGCAGCGGAATTCGGTGCGGAGCCCGGCATTCTGATCGAAGCGGTGGGTGACGGCGGTCGCGCGATAGGTGCCGTCGAACAGCGGACCGAGCCCGGTCAGCGCCAGGCTGGCACCGACGCGGATCGCGGCATTGGCCTCGGCCACGCCTTCGCCGCGCACGAAGCCGCGCGCCATCAGCCGGAAGCTCGCCTCGGCGACGGTGCGTGCCTCGGCATCGTCGCGCGGCAGGCTATGGGCGATGCAATCCACCCGGTCGCCGAACGCGGAGGAGAGGATCGAAGCGCCGCCATCGTCGGAGCCCAGTTCGGCGGAAATGGCGCCGGCCTCGGCGCGATGCGTCGCCGCCGCGCGATCTTGCACGTTCCAGCCGGAAGCGACCATCGCCGTGCGCTGGCCGGCAAGATCGGCCTCGACATGGAATTCGCGCAGCGACCCGGCCCAGCGCAGCTCCACCCGCGTATCGGGGCGCAGCCGCGCGAGATGGAGGTCGCCGCCCTCCACCCAGACGCTGGCATCCTCGCGCCGGGCAAGATCGTAGAGCAACGCCAGGTCGCTCTGGTTGACCTGCGCGATCAGCTTCTGGGTGGCGGCATCGAAATCGATCCGCGGGGTCAGCCCATGATCGCTGGCGATAGCCCGGGCGACATCGGCCAGCGACGCGCTCTCGAAGCTGCGCGAGCGGCGCGTCATCCGCAGATCCTGGAGCTTGTCCTCGCACAATATGCCGATCAGCGGCGGTGCCCCGTCCGGATAATCGGCGGTGATCGCGCCGATCCGACCGTCGAACAGCAGGTCGTCGCCCAGCTTCACCTTGATGGGCTTGCCGAACTCGATCGTCCGCCGGTCGAAATGCTGGAAGCCTGGCGTGTCGCCGCCCCAATTGCCGAAGGTCAGCTCCGCCCGGCCCATGCCCTCGATCAGATCGGTCACGTCGAGCGCGGCCAGCGACGCCTCCAGCCGATCCGAGCGCTGCCCGTCGATCTCGATCGTCGGGCGCGCCGCCCGCATCGGTAGCGGCGTGATATTCGAGGCGGGCTGGCTGGCCATCAGTGCGCCCTCAGCCGTTCATGGCGGCGGGCGAGGCGATGCAGCGGCGGGCGCAGCTGGGCCGGCTCGATCCGCGCAGGCGCGCCGCCCGCCGCCGTTGCGCCGCCCCCACGGCTTTCGGTTTCGGCGACGGCCTCGAACTCGTTGATGACCACGGCCATGCGCTTGCCTCTCCCTAGTTGACGCCGAACTGGATGCCTGGCCGCCCAGGCGCGGCGATCGACGGCGTCGCGATGCTCGCCCCGCCGCCGCTCGCGCCGCCGGGCTTCAGGTCGATGAGCTGGCCCGGCGACAGGCGCAGCGGATCCTCGATTCCGTTGGCGGAGGCGATCGACTTCCAGTCCGAATTGCCCGACGCGGCCGCCATCGACTGGAGCGAATCCCCCGATTTGGCCGCCGACAGCGGTGCCTGTCCGGTCCGGCTCGGCACTCGGCCGTCGCCCTTGAACTCCGACGCCAGGATCTTCTGCTGGCCGAGCGTCAGCGTGACGCTGGCGCGCAGCGGCTTGCCGTCCGCGCCGAAGAATTCCAGGCTCTCCTCCAGCCCCTCGACGATCCCGTCGAACAGGAAGCTGCCCCAGACGAAGCGGGTCGCGGGCGCCACCATCTTCTTGCTGTCCTGCCCATCGGGCGTCGGCGTCATGAAGAAGATCACCTTCTGGGTCAGCCGCCGCACGTCGTCGACCGGCTCGTCGGTCATCGCCGTCACGTCGAACCACAGGGTCAGCGCCAGCTTGGTGGTGCCCGCGCCGACGAACTGCCGCCCGGTATTGCCCGCCGCCTGGTCTCCGCCCTGGGGCTGGACGAGTTGGTTGGCGAAGGTGACCTTCAGCGATTCCGGGTTGAACTGCACGGGCACGGACTGGCCGCCGGGCTTCTCCTGCTTGAAGTCCTGCGACAGTTCGATGAGGCGCGCCTTGACCAGCTCGGGCATCAGCCTCTCCCCGCCACGAACTTCATCGATTCATAGGCGATCTGGAGCTCCTCCACGGCGATCGCCGAATTGGTGGCGCTGAGCATCGGCGCCTTCAATTTCACCGGCAGGCAGCGCGCGAGCTGGAAGCGGGCGCGTTCGGTCTGGCCGTCGGGGGCCAGCACCACGACCTCGGCATCGGCGCGCAGGCGCGGATCGTCGATCGAATCCTGGAACCATTTCCACAGCCCCGCATCCTCGGTCATGCCGCGCTTGAGCGTCAGCGGCGAATAGGTGACGTTGCCGCTCAGCCGGATCGCCCGCGCGGCGTCGCCGCCCTCGCGGATCGTCTTGACGTCCATCGACATTTCCAGCCCGTCGCAATCGGCAAAGGCCGCGCCGACCAGCGGGCCGCTTTCCCCGTCGCGATGGATCTCCACCGAGAAGTTGAAGGCGACGAACGGGTAGGGACGCGGGCTGGCGCCGGGCATGTCAGCGCTCCTCCACCACGGCCAGCCGCTCGCCGATCTGGCGCAGCACCACGGTCAGGAACCGCATCGGCCGCGCGGGCGCGACGGCGATCTCTACCGTCAGCCGCCCGTTCATCCGATCGGCATCGCTGGCGTCGATCATCAGCCGATAGCTGTGCGCCGCGTCCTTGCCGGCAAAGGCGCCGCGGCGCAGCAGATCGTCGAGCATATGGCCGAAGCTCCGCTCGATCACCCGGCGCAGCACGTCGCCATTGGGTTCGAACACATAGGTCGCGCCGCGCTGGGTGGCGGTGCGGCGGAGCAGGTCGATCAGGCGCCGCACGCCGATCTCGCGCCAGTCGGGCTCGTCGGACAAGGTGAGCGTGTCGCTCATCAGGAAGCCGTGCGGATCGCGGAGGATGGCATTCACATGGCCCGCGGCCAGCGCCTCGCGGTCGGCATCGGCGATCGGGCCGGAGAGTGCGATCACGTCGGCCAGCGGCACCCG
>NZ_JAAVVE010000058.1 GCF_018449795.1 Sphingomonas sp. dw_22 | reverse complement strand
AGGTGGGGGGTGGCGGGGCGGGCGGCAAGGAAGGGGGGCGGGGGGGAAGGCGGCCAGGGGGGGGGGGGCGGGGGGCCGGAGGGGCGGATGGCGGCGCGAGGGGCGGCCGGCAGCGGGTTGCGTGACGATTGCTGTTCCATCGGACAGGATGGAGCAGATGAAATCCTACATTGGAAGGGGGCCGGTGCCCGTGAAGGCCGGGGGATCGCGGGCCGGTTCCGGCCCGTCAGCTCCGGGGCGGCGGCAGCGCCTTGCCGGGATGCGCCGCGCGGACGATCGGCGGCACCGCGAGCAGGATCGCCGCGACCAGCCCGCCGACCGCGAGCAGCCCGAGCGGCGTGGCGCGGGCCTCGGCCTCCATCACGAACCGCTCGCCGAAGCGGATCGTCGCGCGGGCGGTCTGCGGCGTGGCGAGGGGGTGGGGTGCTTCGGCTTCCATCGCGGCGGAACTCCTGGGAGGCGGCTGGGGTCGATAGTCTATCAGATGCCGGGCGATTATCGGAGCGTGGCACGGTGCCGGTGTCAATGTTGCGCCATTGCGGCGGCGGACCATGCGCTATACATGTATAGCAAGAGGAGTCGAGCGATGTTGGCAGTACGTCTGGACACGGAAACCGAAGCGCGGCTCGAAGCGCTGGCGGCGCGGACGGGGCGCACCAAGACCTTCTATGCGCGCGAGGCGATCGCGGCGCATCTCGACGATCTCGAGGACTTCTATCTCGCCGAGGAGCGGTTGCGCGATTTCCGCGACGGCGACGCTATCCCGCTTGCCGACCTGAAGGCCGAGCTTGGCCTGGAGGATTGAGTTCCTGCCGGAAGCGGCGAAGGAACTGAGGAAGCTCGACCGCATAGCTGCGGCGCGGATCATCAAGACGCTGGAGGAGCGGACCGCGGTGCTCGACGACCCGCGCACGCTGGGCAGCGCGCTGACCGGCGACCATGCGGGATATTGGCGCTGGCGGATCGGGGACTATCGGGCGGTGGCGCGGATCGAGGATGAGCGGGTGCTGATCCTGGTGGTGCGTGTGGCGCATCGGCGGGAGGTTTATCGGTGAGGTGAGGTTATCGCAACTGACACCGGAATTTTACTTCCGCAGAGAAATTCGTCCATCCGACTCCTTTTTCAACAGCGCTCGTATTGCCATACGATACTTTGGTGATACGAATCGCCAAGCATCTGCCTGCGGGTTTCTCGTTATAATAGGGTTGTCTTCGGCTGCAAAACCCGACAATATTTGCGATATATTGAGTGTCGCTCCGCCGACGTTGAAGTACTTTCGAAGAATCGCTTCAATATCAGTATATTTAAAATCTTCGAGCTTGCATTGACCTAGGGCATAAAGTGTTTGATTTTTGCGACCAATACGCGTGTCGCGGGCATTCATTGAGCCATGAATTGTGGCAATGTCAGCAGAAAGTGTATCGGCTACCCACGTTTCAGTCGCTCTATCCACAATTTCTCTTGAAATTGTATGATTATTTCGCTCAGCTGCCTGTGCAATAAGTAGGCAAAGCTCCTGAATGTGTTGGGCAATACGATCAGTATTCCAAGCAATCTCTTCAAATACATCTTTTTTGTCTAGATTTTCATGAAAATTAAGCCCGAGTTCTTTAATGAACCCTTGCTCCATAAGTTGGGCAGCTTCTTCGGCCGACATGCGGGCGACCTCAGGGATTTCCACTAACCTATTCGCAACGGGGGCAGATTTAGAAAGCTGAACAATAGTATGCTTCAAATTCGTTGGCGTGCCGACAATAACGAGCTGAATATCGTGTTTAGCGAACGACTCGTCATCTGCATTCAAAATAATCCCGGCAAGCTCACGAACGAGCTTTGGATTATCGATAATAGCCTCGAAATTATCAAAAATAATTGCACAGCGCTGGTCATTACCTGCCCGACGTCGAATCTCTTCTACAAGATGATGAAAGGGGCTTTTGATCACGTACGAACTGGACGTATCCAACCGGTGTTCGACGCCCATACCCATCGGTTTGGCGCCAGCGCTCGAAGCCGTTCCTTCAGAGGATTTTTGCTTTGAGCCCCATTCCCCGAGCTTAACCGTAAATGCTCTATCGAGCGATTCTGCGCCCGATGCATTTCCAAGGTTAACAACTTCGTAGAAGATATCGTGGTCCGCAAAAACCTTCTTAAAGAGCCAGGTTTTTCCGTTCCCACTTTCGCCGTGGATCACGATGAATTTGTTTGATGGGAATGCGTCTATAAGACGGGTCTCCAACTCAGCTCGACGCACATACATCGAGTTATTCACCTCGAATGATTTAGGCGTAAAAACCAGATGAGGTAATTTTTTCAAGTCGCTCGCCCTGCTCTTTCGTCGCAATTCGGATCGTAACCGTTCCCACTTTTAATTTCAAACTCTGACGAAGCGCGCTTTGGTCTAAGCCTAAAAAGCGTAACATTGGCAAAGGAACCGTAGTTTTTTAGGAAGAGCGCGATAACGCGGTCGTCAACTCCATATCCCCTCTCCCCTCAATCATGCTCCCGCCCGCCGGCCCCCATATACAGCTCGCTGCCGGTTTCCTTGAACACCTTGCTCATCTCTTCCATGCCCTTGAGCGCGGCGGCCTTGCTGGCGGCGGCGGTTTCCGCGCCGGTGGGGCCGGTGGCTAGGAAGCCGTCCACGCCCTGGTTCTGCTTCGAGGCGAAGGCGCGGACTTCCTGGCTGATCTGCATCGAGCAGAATTTCGGGCCGCACATCGAGCAGAAATGCGCGGTCTTGGCGCCCTCCGCGGGGAGGGTCTGGTCGTGATACTGCTCGGCCGTGTCGGGATCGAGCGACAGGTTGAACTGGTCGCGCCAGCGGAACTCGAAGCGCGCCTTTGACAGCGCATTGTCGCGGACCTGGGCGGCTGGGTGGCCCTTGGCGAGATCGGCGGCGTGGGCGGCGAGCTTGTAGGTGACGACACCGACCTTCACGTCGTCGCGATCCGGCAATCCAAGGTGCTCCTTGGGGGTGACGTAGCAGAGCATCGCCGTGCCGTACCAACCGATCATCGCGGCGCCGATGCCGCTGGTGATATGGTCATAGCCCGGCGCGATGTCGGTGGTGAGCGGCCCGAGCGTGTAGAAGGGCGCCTCGCCGCAGACTTCGAGCTGCTTGTCCATATTCTCCTTGATCTTGTGCATCGGCACATGGCCGGGGCCTTCGATCATCACCTGGACGTCCTGCTTCCAGGCGCGGTGGGTGAGCTCGCCGAGCGTGTAGAGCTCGCTGAACTGGGCTTCGTCGTTCGCGTCGGCGATCGATCCGGGGCGCAGGCCGTCGCCGAGCGAATAGGCGATGTCATAGGCCTTCATGATCTCGGTGATCTCGTCGAAGCGCTCGTAGAGGAAGCTCTCCTTGTGGTGCGCGAGGCACCATTTCGCCATGATCGAGCCGCCGCGCGAGACGATGCCGGTGACGCGCCGCGCCGCCATCGGGATATAGCCGAGACGCACGCCGGCATGGATGGTGAAATAGTCGACGCCCTGCTCGGCCTGTTCGATGAGGGTGTCGCGGAAGATTTCCCAGGTGAGATCCTCGGCGACGCCGCCGACCTTCTCCAGCGCCTGGTAGATGGGCACGGTGCCGATCGGCACGGGGGCGTTGCGCAGGATCCATTCGCGGGTGTCGTGGATGTTGCGGCCGGTGGAGAGGTCCATCACGGTGTCCGCGCCCCAGCGGATCGACCAGACCATCTTGTCGACTTCGGCCGCGACGTTGGAGGCGACGGCGGAATTGCCGATATTGGCGTTGATCTTGACCAGGAAGTTGCGGCCGATCGCCATTGGCTCGGATTCGGGGTGGTTGATGTTGTTGGGGATGATCGCGCGGCCGCGCGCCACTTCGTCGCGGACGAATTCGGGGGTGACGTAATCGGGGATCGCGGCGCCGAAGGACTGGCCGTCGCGGGTGTATTCGGCGAGGCGCTCGCGGCCGAGATTCTCGCGCTCGGCGACATATTCCATCTCGGGCGTGACGATGCCGCGCCGCGCGTAATGCATCTGGCTGACGTTCATGCCCGGCTTGGCGCGCAAGGGGCGGCGGACGACATTGGGGAAGGGCTGGACGCCTCCCGAACGATCGGGGCCGAGCTGGCCGTTGTCCTCGGGGCGGACCTCGCGGGCTTCGACCTGCTCGACATCGCCGCGGCCGAGGATCCAGTCGCGGCGGAGCGCCGGCAGGCCGGCCATGATGTCGATGCGGGCCTCGGGATCGGTATAGGGGCCGGACGTGTCGTAGACGCGCACCGGCGGCTCGCCCGAATGGGGATCGAGATGGATCTCGCGCATCGCGACCTTGAGCGGGCCGACATGGATCTTCTTCGAGCCGCGAATGGGCCCGGTCGTGACGCCGATCTCGGTGCGCGCGGGGATGTCGGCCATGGTTTGTCGCTCCAAATGTCGGAGCGAGATCACGGGTTTCGGAATGAAAGCCGCTCCCTCCCTCCGCCGGTCTCAACCGGATCAGGTTCAGCGGGTCGAAGGCTGCCGCCTTCCTCTCAACCGCGCATCAGCGGTCCCCCGGGGAATAGGCCGAGTCTAGAAGCAAGCGGCACGGCGGGCAAGCCACCGTGCCGCGGAATCGATCAGGCGAGTGCCGCCTTGCGCCGGCGGTGGCGCATCGAGGCGCCGGCTAGGCCCAGGCCGCCGATCATCATGCCCCAGGCCGCCGGCTCGGGCACGCCCGCCGGATCGGAGAAATCGACCTTGAAGGCCATGTCGTAGGTGCCCCGTACGGACCCGGAAGTGGTCCAGGGGCCTGCCAGCATCGAGGAAAAGCCGTCACCGCCCAGGCTGAAGACGAGCTCGCCGCCGGCATAGACATCCTGCCTCTGGAACTTCGTGCCCACCCCTTTTGTGGCGTCGCTCGCCTGGACCCCGGCATTGGAGAAGAAGAGGACATATTTCTCGCCGCTATCGAGCGCGATGCCGCCGGTGTCGAAGCTGTATTCGCGGCCGGACGGGCCGAACGCATATTGCTGGAGGCTGCTCTCGTAGAGCGCGGTGCCGATCGGGCTCGAACCGTTCCAGGCATAGATATAGGCTTTGAACAGATAGTCCGCCGAGTTGAAGCGGTTGGGGTCCGCGAGGGAAAAGGAGAAGCTGTCGAGCTGGGTCTGCGCACCGACCGTGAAGGTGCTGCCCATCGCATTGATCGAGCTGGTGCCGACGCCGGTCAATATCGTGGTCGCGCCGCCGGTCGTGTCGATATCCTGCGCCATCGCCGGCGAAACCGCAGTTGCCGCGAACAATGCCGCGGCGAGAAAACGCTTGCTGATCATCGGAATGCCCCCACCTTTTGATAAAGGTAGCGCTATCGTTAACCAGCTCCTGCCGCAATTGCGAAACGGTGAAGGCTTGTCCCGTTTCGGGAAGGAGCGCCGCCCCGCATCAGAAGGTGTAGGCCAGCCCCAATATGCCGGTCCATTGATCGGGCGAGCCGGCGATGCTGGTGACGGGGGAATCCCCCGCATCGTTCAGCAGCCGGCGGTAGCTGACGCCGCCGACGAGCTGGAGTCCCCCGGTCAGGTCGCCGGTGAGCGAAGTCATCGCCACCGCGCCCAGGCTCCAGTCCTTCCAGCCCTTGCCGGCGTCGAAGACGGGCAGGCCGCTGGCGACGCTGCCCGCTGGGCTCACGCCGAAATAGGTGTCGGCATAGCCTTCGCCCATATAGTCGGCGGAGAGGTTGATCGCGACGAAGATCTTGCGGCTGAGCGGCGTGCCGTAATCGATCGAGGGCGTGAGCACATAG
Source organism: Sphingomonas sp. dw_22 (assembly GCF_018449795.1). Lineage (GTDB taxonomy): Bacteria > Pseudomonadota > Alphaproteobacteria > Sphingomonadales > Sphingomonadaceae > Sphingomonas. The sequence continues at coordinate 12,816 of NZ_JAAVVE010000058.1, read as the reverse complement.
CTGCGATGCACCTTGCCGACATCGTGCAGATAGCCGACGCCGACCGTGAGCTTGTCATAGTCGCTGGTGAGCACGCCCTGCCGGCCGATGCCGACGAAGCCGCCGGCTTCCAGCGCCATGGGGATCTTGCCGAGCGCCCCGACCCGATCGTCCTCGATCCGGCTGTTGCGGTTGAAATTGACCGAGACGATCGGGCCGGCCTGGAAATCCCAGCCGGGGCCGCCGGGGGTGGGGATCAGATCGACCCAGGCGCGGTTGCCCCTCAGCGTGAAGTTGAAGCCGGAGACGCGCCCCGTCGCCGCCGGCATGGGGACGAGCACCATGTTGTCCGAACCCTCATAGCTCGGGACGATTGTGGCGCCGACGCCGATCGTCAGCCGGTCGCCGTCCAGCTTGGCGGTATCGATTTCGGCGGGCGCGCTGTCCGCCTGCGCCAGCACCGGGGTGGCGATCAGCAGGGGAATCAGCAGGGTAGCGTGGCGAAAGAACATGGCGGCTCCGAGAAATGTTGCACCCGCGAAACGCTTCCCTTCTAGCGCGGGTTCCTGAGAAAGGTAGCAAATCCGAACCCATTGCGTTCCGGCACCGGTTGCGCGCGGCCGGAATGGCCCGATGACAGGCATCATATCAGGGTGGCGGGGGCGGAGAGGGTCATCCGGACCTGTCCGCGCCGCGCGGCGACGGGACAGGGGGAGACGGAGGAGGTGAGGGGAGGGTAATCCTCACCTCCTCCGCCGGGAGGGCGCGCCCTGAAGCGGGACGAGCACGCTCTCCTAGCCGGTTCGCCGGTGCCGCATCCACACGGCAACCGGCACATGAAATCCTGCGATTCCATGAATTTGTAATTTCGTGCGGGCGTTTCGGCCGGACCAGAGCGCGGTTAGGGGCCGAGTGTGCAACTCTCATGACACCGGAAGAAGAAAGTTCGGCGGCGCCCCGCGCTATCGGGGCAGTTCCGGCAACGCCCAGTCGATCGGCTTCTCGCCGCGGCTCTCCAGGAACGCATTGGCCTTGGAGAAATGCCGGCTGCCGAAAAAGCCCGAATGCGCCGACAAGGGCGAGGGGTGCGGCGCCTTCAGCACCAGATGCCGCCCGCCGCGATCGATCGAATCGACGAACGCCGCCTTTTTCTGCGCATGGCTGCCCCAGAGCAGGAACACCACCGGATCGGGCTTGGCGTTGACCAGCCGGATCACCGCGTCGGTGAAGCGCTCCCAGCCGCGCCCCTGGTGCGAGGCGGCCATGCCCATCTGCACGGTCAGCACTGCGTTCAGCAGCAGCACGCCCTGCTTCGCCCAATGCTCCAGGAAGCCGTGGCGCGCCGGGGGGATGCCGAGATCGGTCTCCATCTCCTTGTAGATGTTGACCAGGCTCGGCGGCGTGCGGACGCCGGGGCGGACCGAGAAGCACAGGCCATGCGCCTGGCCTTCGCCATGATAGGGATCCTGCCCCAGGATCACGACGCGGACATCCTCCAGCGGCGTCAGGTCGAGCGCGCGGAACCATTCGCTGCCGGCGGGGAAGATGCGCCTGCCCGCTGCCTTCTCGGCGACGAGATATTCCTTCAGCGCCGCCATGTACGGCGATGCGAACTCGTCCTCCAGCGGCGCGAGCCAGCTCGGATGCAGCTTGACGTCTCCCATGCGCCTGCTGTCGGAAAGCGCGGGCCCGCTGTCAATCGCGCGACGGACAATCCGTGCGCAGCGGGCAGCGCGCGCAGGCCGGCGCCTCCGGGCGGCAGGCGGTCTGGCCCAGCCGCTTGGCGGCGATGTGGAAGGCGAGGAAATCGTCGCCCGACCAATGCGGCATCGCGGCGGTGACCGCTTCGCTCGCGGCAAGCGCCTCGGCGCCGGAATCGACGAAGCCGAGCCGGCGGAGCAGGCGCAGCGCATGGCTGTCGACGATGAACACGGGGCGCGAGAGCGTGCTCGCGTTGAGCGTCGATGCCGCCACCTTGCGGCCGACGCCGGGCAGCCGCTCGAGCCAGGCCAGCGCGTCGTCGAGCGGGAGATCGCCCAGAAAGTCCAGGTCGAAATCCGGCTTCTCTCGCGCGATCCGCCGGAGCGCCGCCGCCAGCCATGCGGCCTTGGAGTCGGCGAAGGTTACCTCCGCGATGGTTTCCTCGATCAGCGGGACCGGCGCGGCGGCGATGCTCCGCGCGGAGCCGAACCGGTCGCGCAGCCGGTGATAGGCGGCGAGCGATACGGGATCGCGGGTGCGTCCGCTGATGAGCGACTTGACCAATTGCCCGATCGGCTTGCGGCGCCGGGACGGCAGCGCGGTGCCGAGGCTCGCCAGGCCGGCGCGCCAATGCTCCAGATCGTTCCGGCCGAAGAAACCGAGCTGCATGGGAGGAGGGTGGAACATATAAGGAACGAATGTCAATCCTGATCGGGCAATATCGGCTTTGAGCCCCTCCCCTTCAGGGGAGGGGTTGGGGGGTGGGGGATGTCTCATCGAGACCTGCGCTCGTGATTACTGCCCCACCCCAACCCCTCCCCTGAAGGGGAGGGGCTTTGCGCGGCCCCGTGGCAAAAGCTGCCGATCGCGGTAGAAGCCCGGCCATGCACGTCACCCATGATTCGTCCGCCGGGCCGGCGGAGACGATCGGCTTCGATCAGTTCCTGGCGGTCGATATCCGTGTGGGCACGATCGTCGAGGCGCTGCCCTTTCCGGAGGCGCGCAAGCCCGCCTTCAAGCTGGTGATCGATTTCGGGCCGGTGATCGGCCGCAAGCGCTCCTCGGCGCAGATCACCGAACATTATAGGCTGGAGGAACTGCACGGCCGGCAGGTCGCGGCCGTGGTCAATTTTCCGCCGCGCCAGATCGGCAAGTTCATGTCTGAAGTGCTGACGCTCGGCTTTCCGGATGCCGAGGGCAAGGTGGTGCTGTTCCATCCCGGTGAGCCGGTGCCGAACGGCGGCCGCCTGTTCTGATCCTCAGGTCCGCACCGCCGTCAGCAGATAGTTGAGCGCTTCGTTGCCGCCGGTGACGAAGCCTCGGGCCGGCGAGAAGCTTAGCCCGCGCCGCTCGATCACGCGCAGCCCGGCGTCCGCCAGCAGCGCCTCCAGCTCCTCGGGCCTCAGGAATCGATCCCAGTCGTGCGTCCCCTTGGGGATCGCGCCCAGCCCTTCGCCCAGCTCGATCATCGCCACGCGCGACAGGAGCGTGCGGTTGGGTGTGGAGAGGATCATCAGCGCGCCCTCGGCCAGCGCGCCGGCCAGGCCGGCGACGAACGCGGCGGGATCGCTGACATGCTCGATCACTTCCATCGAGACGACCAGATCGAAGCGCCGCCCGGCCAGATCCTCGATCCCGCCGGCGACATAGTCGATGTCGAGGCCCGTCGCTTCGGCATGGGCGCGGGCCGCGCCGATATTCTCGGGCGCGGCGTCCACGCCGGTCACCTTCGCGCCGAGCCGGGCGAGCGGCTCGGCGAGCAGCCCCGCGCCGCAGCCGACATCGATCGCCGTCCTGCCCTTGAGCGGCGCGAAGGCGGCGGGATCGCCGCCCCAATGCGCGTCCACGCTCTCGCGGATATAGGCCAGCCGCGCCGGGTTCAGCCGGTGGAGCATCGCCGAACTGCCTTTGGGATCCCACCAGTCGCGCGCCAGCCTGCCGAAATGCTCAGCTTCACGCGGGTCAATTGTTGCTTTGGTTGCGTTCGCCATGAGGCGCTCCTATCAGGCACGCCCATCTCCCCCAAGGCCAGGAAACAAGCAACCAGCCATGGCGCGTATCGTGATGAAATTCGGCGGCACCTCGATGGCCGGCATCGAGCGTATCCGGAGCGTGGCCGCGCGCGTGAAACGCGAATGGGAGGCGGGCAACCAGGTCGCGGTCGTCGTCTCGGCGATGGCGGGCGAGACCGATCGGCTGGTCGGCTTCTGCCGCGAAGCCTCGTCGCTCTACGATCCCAAGGAATATGACGTCGTCGTCTCGGCGGGCGAGCAGATCACTTCGGGGCTGCTGGCGATCGCGCTCCAGGCGATCGGCGTGCCGGCGCGCAGCTGGATGGGCTGGCAATTGCCGATCCGCACGTCCGACGGCCATGCCTCGGCCCGGATCGCCGATATCGATACGGCGACGCTCGACGCCAGCCTCGCCAGGGGCGAGGTCGCGGTGATCCCGGGCTTCCAGGGCGTGGCGGCCGGCGAGCGCGTCACCACGCTGGGCCGTGGCGGATCGGATACGTCGGCGGTGGCGATGGCGGCGGCGATGAAGGCCGATCGCTGCGACATCTATACCGACGTGGACGGCGTCTACACCACCGATCCGCGCATCGTGCCGCGCGCGCGCAAGCTGAAGCGCGTGACCTATGAGGAAATGCTCGAGCTCGCCAGCGTCGGCGCCAAGGTGCTTCAGACGCGCTCGGTGGGGCTTGCAATGAAGGAAGGCGTCCGCGTCCAGGTGCTGTCCTCGTTCGTCGATGCCGACGGCGCGAGCGAGCCGGGCACGCTGATCGTGGGCGAAGAGGAGATCGACGACATGGAACGCCAGCTCATCACGGGCATCGCGCACGACAAGAACGAAGCCAAGATCACGCTGACCGCGGTGCCCGACAGGCCCGGCGCGGTCGCCTCGATCTTCACGCCGCTGGCGGACGCGAACATCAATGTCGACATGATCGTCCAGAACGTGGCGCATTCGACGGGATCGACCGACGTGACCTTCACCGCCCCCCAGGCCGAGCTGGCCCGGGTGCTCGACGTGCTGAACAAGTCGCAGGAGTCGATCGGCTTCGCCAAGCTGATCCACGATCCGCGCGTCTCGAAGATCTCGGTGGTGGGCGTGGGCATGCGCAGCCATGCCGGCGTCGCCGCGACGATGTTCAAGACGCTGGGCGATCGCGGCATCAACGTGCAGGCGATCACCACGTCGGAGATCAAGGTCTCGGTGCTGATCCACGAGGACGAGACCGAGCTTGCGGTGCGCGTGCTGCATACCGCCTATGGGCTGGATGCCGAGGACGCGGGCTGATTGCCGAATGCGCCCCCGTACGGGGGCGATGCGGGGCCGGTCAGTGTCCGGTCGTATGTGCCGCTACTGCGTCGCGGAACGCCTGCACCTGGCGATTGAGCGCGACGAGCTGCTCGACGGGCAGTCCCGCCGCGGCGAACAGCGTTTCGCCCAGGCAGTGCGTCCGCTCCTGCAGCGCGCGGCCCTGCTCGGTCAGATGCACCAGCACCTGGCGCTCGTCGCCGGGATTGCGCGCACGGGTGAGCATCCCTGCCGCTTCCAGCCGCTTCACCAGCGGCGTGATCGTGCTCGATTCGAGCGCCAGCCGCTCGGCGATCGCGCCGATGGCCTGGCCGTCGTCCTCCCACAGCACGTTGAGCACCAGATATTGCGGATAGGTGATTCCCAGCGCGTCGAGCAGCGGCTTGTAGACGCGGTTCACCGCCATGCTCGCGCCATAGAGCGAGAAGCACAGAAGCTGGTCGAGCCTGGGCGAGGGGGTTGGCATGGCGGTCGATCCTTGTTTGTCGCAAAAATACATATCGCGATAAATTAATGCTGGACAAGCCCCGCGATGCTCCATAGATAATCACTTATCGCGATAATTATTATCGCATAATGGAAAAGGAGCCCTGTCATGAAGACGCTGTATCAGGCCGAAGCCATCGCCACCGGCGGCCGCACCGGCACCGCCCGCTCGAGCGACGGCGCGCTGTCGGTCACGCTGGACACCCCCAAGGAGCTCGGCGGCGCCGGCGGTGCCGGAACCAACCCCGAGCAGCTCTTCGCGGCGGGCTATGCCGCCTGCTTCCTCGGTGCGCTGAAGTTCGTCGCTGGGCAAAAGAAGGTCGCGATCGGCGAGCCCCTGGTCACTGCCCGGGTGGGCATCGGTCCGCGCGACGACGGCGCCGGCTTCGGCCTTGCGATCGCGCTGCGCGTCTCGATCCCCGCCGTCGACGACGAGACCGCCAAGGCGCTGATCGCGGCCGCCGACGTGGTCTGCCCCTATTCGGAGCTGACCCGCAACGGCGCCAAGGTCGATCTCGCCCAGGCGTGAGCCCCTCCCGCATCGCAAAGGCAATTCCGATGAACGTTGATAGGATCGAGAGGTCCGCGCCGGCTGGCGCGGACCGGTGGCTCCAACATTATTACCTTGTCCGCGCCGGGGTCTCCGCGCTCTGGGTCGCTGCGGCGGCGACGCTCGGTGTCGCCGATCCGGTGGCCGGCGCGGCGCTGCTGGTCGCCTATCCCGCCTGGGACGCGCTGGCCAATGTCGCCGATGCGCGGCGCAACGGCGGCGCGCGGGCCAATCCTTCCCAGGCGCTCAATGCCGTGGTGAGCGGCGGGCTGAGCATCGCGGTGCTCGTCGCGCTCGGCCATGGCATGCACGCCGTGCTCGCGCTGTTCGGCATCTGGGCGGGGCTTGCCGGCCTGTTCCAGCTGCTTACGGGGATTCGCCGCTGGAAGAGCCAGGGCGCGCAATGGGCGATGATCCTGAGCGGCGCGCAATCGGCGCTCGCCGGCGGGTTCTTCCTCAAACAGGCAAGCGGCGCGGCGACGCCGACGATCCTCGACATCGCGCCCTATGCCGCGTTCGGCGCCTTCTACTTCCTCGTCTCGGGAGTATGGCTTGCCGTGCGCGGGCGGCGCTGATCCCCGCGCCGGCGGTCGAGGTGGACATGGGGCAGGCCGTGCAGGGCTTGCCCCATGCCCCCGGGCGCGGCTAGGCCCTCGCGATGAACATGGTTTCCACGATCGGCGCCGAGCGCCTTCAGCGGCGCATGGCGCGCGGGTGCGAGTTTCTGGGATCGAAGGTCGCGATCCTGTGCGGCGCGATGTCCTGGGTTTCGGAGCGGCATCTGGTCTCGGCGATGTCGAACGCGGGCGGCTTCGGCCTGATCGCGTGCGGCGCGATGAGCCCCGAGCTGCTCGATGCCGAGATCGCGGCGACCAAGGCGCTCACCGACAAGCCGTTCGGCGTCAACCTCATCACGATGCACCCCCAGCTCATGGACCTGATCGCGGTATGCGGCCGTCATGACGTCACGCATATCGTGCTGGCGGGGGGCCTTCCCCCCGCGGGCTCGCTCGACGCGATCAAGGCGAACGGCGCCAAGCTGATCTGCTTCGCGCCCGCGCTCAGCCTGGCGAAGAAGCTGATCCGATCGGGCGTCGACGCGCTGGTGGTCGAGGGGATGGAGGCCGGCGGCCATATCGGCCCGGTCTCGACCAGCGTGCTGGCGCAGGAGATATTGCCCGAGGTTTCCGAGCAGGTGCCGGTGTTCGTCGCCGGCGGCATCGGCCGGGGCGAGGCGATCGCGGCCTATCTCGACATGGGCGCCGCGGGCGTCCAGCTCGGCACCCGCTTCGTCTGCGCGACCGAGAGCATCGCGCATCCCAATTTCAAGCGCGCCTTCATCCGCGCCTCGGCCCGCGACGCCATCGCCAGCGTCCAGATCGATCCGCGGCTTCCCGTGATTCCGGTGCGCGCGCTCAAGAACGCCTCGACCGAGCTGTTCACCGCCAAGCAGCGCGAAGTCGCCCAGCTGCTGGACGACGGCAAGGTCGAGATGCTGGAGGCCCAGCTCCAGATCGAGCATTACTGGGCCGGCGCGCTGCGCCGCGCGGTGATCGACGGCGATGTCGACAACGGCTCGCTGATGGCGGGCCAGTCGGTCGGCATGGTCTCGAAGGAGGAGCCCGTCGCCGACATCATCGCCACGCTGATGGCCGAGGCCGCCCATGCGCTGGAGAAGCGCGCGGCCTAGCGCTCGCGGAAGAGGCGCCAGAGCTCGACCGCGCATTGCCCCACGGTGATCGCGCCGACCACGATCACCGCGATGTGCAGCGACAGGTCGAGGCTTTGCTGGATCCGCGCCGCCTGCGCGGCATCGGCCGAGAGGGGCGTGGCGATCAGGATACGGCCCGCCTGGTAGAGCATTGCGGCGATCGCGACGGTGCCCGCGGTGCAGGCGATCAGGATCGCGGCGCGCAGGGCCTTCCAGCCCGGACGGAGCAGCGCCACCAGCCCTTGTACGACGCGTAGCCCGACCAGCGCGACGACAGGCCAGAAGAGCGGCGCCCAGACCGGCGCGGCCGTGATCGCCACGTCGCTGTGCGGCGGCATCAGCGGCACGGCGATCGCCCCGGCCCACCAGAGCAGGAAGCCGATCCCGAACGCGATCTCGAACAGCGGCTCCCAGGGCCGGCGGCGGCGCGCGGGCGGCAGGCGCAGGACGGGCAGCTCCTCCGGCTTCCAGCGTTCGAGATAGGCGGCGAGCCAGCCGGTGCGCTCGACTATGGCGAAGACCAAAGTGACGATCGCGGCGTTCAGCAGCAGCGACTGGAGCCCTTCGCTCACCCCCTGGGCCAGCGCCTGGGCGAGCGGCTGGGTGCCGACGATCGCGCGCCCGCCGGTCTCCACCGCCTCGATCACCGCGACGATCGCGAGGACGACGCGCAGCACGAACCAGTAGAAGGGGAACACCTCCGCCCCGATCAGCGCGCGCTGGCCGTGATAGCGTCCGGCGACGGCGAGCGGATGGCCGAACTCGCGGAGCAGTGCGCCGATCTCGTCCCGGCGCAGCGGGCGGCCGAGCGATTCCTCGCGGTCCTCGATCCGGCTGGCGATCAGGTCGGCCAGCTCCTCGATAATGTCGTCCGCCTTGCCGGCGGGCAGGTTCCAGCGCACCGCGCCGAGATAGCGTTCGATGAGGTCCATCACTTGTCCTTCCCGGTAAGGCGGAGGATCGATTCCGAAATCGCGTTCCATTCGGCGAGGAGCTGGCCGAGCACCGCCAGCCCGTCGGGGCTCAGGCGATAGAAGCGCTTGTTGCGCCGCGCCTCCTCGCGCCATTCGCTGGTGAGCAGCCCCTGCGCCTCCAGCCGGCGGAGCAGCGGATAGAGCGCGCCTTCCTCGATCGGCAGCCCGGCTTCCTCCAGGCTGACGCGCAGCGTGTAGCCGTAGCGCTCCTCGCGCAGCGCCCCGAGCACCGCCAGCACCAGCGATCCCCGGCGCAGCTCGACGCGCAGCTTCTCGAACAGATCGTCTTCGATGGGCACCGACTCGTCCCGTATCATGGGTGATACACACTATATGACGCACAGTACTGTGCGACGCAAGGTATATAATTGTACCGGTCGGTCCTTGGCGTCTGCCCCGCCAATCTGATAGCGCTGACACATGGCCCTCACCGCAGCCGCTTCCGCCCGGGAAATCCTCACGCGTCTCCACGACGTGATGGCGAAGCGGCTTCCGGCCCAGTCGAAGCTCAATTCGGTCGTCAACACGATCGGCGAAGTGCTGCACAGCGAGGTCTGCTCGATCTACCTGCTGCGCGAAGGCGTGCTGGAGCTGTTCGCGACGCGCGGGCTTTCGCAGGACGCGGTCCATGTCACCAAGCTGGCGCTGGGCGAGGGGCTGGTCGGCACGATCGCCCAGCATGTCGAGACGCTCAATCTCGACGAGGCCGAGATGCATCCCGCCTTCGCCTATCGGCCGGAGACGGGCGAGGAGGCGTATCACAGCTTCGCCGGCGTGCCGATCATCCGGCGCGAGCGCGCGGTGGGCGTGCTCGCGGTCCAGCATGCCGATCCGCGCCGCTATGCCGATGTCGAGATCGAGGCGCTGCAGACCGTGGCGATGGTGCTTTCCGAGCTGATCGCCAATGCCGATCTGGTCGATACCGCGGGCGGCGGCTCCGTCCGGCCCCAGCCGACCGTCGCCACGCATACCCGTGGCTTCAAGCTGGTCGAGGGCATGGCTGCCGGCGTCGCGGTGTTCCACCAGCCGCGCATCACGATCGAGCATACCGTCGCCGAGGATGTCGAGGCCGAGCGGCACCGGGTCTATGCGGCGTTCGACAAGATGCGCGAGCAGATCGAGCGCATGGCGAGCCAGGCCGAGTTCGGCGGCGGCGGCGAGCAGGACGAGATCCTCGCGACCTACAAGATGTTCGCCTATGACGAAGGCTGGTCGCGCCGGATCAACGAGGCGATCGATTCCGGCCTGACCGCCGAGGCGGCGATCGAGCGCGTCCAGCAGCGCACCCGCCAGCGCATGCGCGAGATCGACGATCCGCTCCTGCGCGATCGGATGCACGATCTGGAGGATCTCTCCAATCGCCTGCTCCGCATCGTATCGGGCCAGCTCGGCACGGCGGCGCAGATGGGCCTCCGGCAGGATTCGATCCTGATCGCGCGCAATCTCGGCCCCGCCGAACTGCTCGAATATGATCGCCGGCGCCTGAAGGGCGTGGTGCTGGAGGAAGGCTCGCTCACCGCGCATGTCACCATCGTCGCGCGGGCGATGGGCGTGCCCGTGCTCGGCCGTGTCCGCGACATCCGCCGGCTGGTCGCCGAGGGCGACATGCTGCTGCTCGACGTGAGCGAGGAAAGCCTGTTCATCCGCCCCAGCAGCGCGATGCAGGAGGCGTTCGAGGCCAAGCTCGCGCTCAGCCAGAAGCGCCGCGCCGCCTTTGCCCGGCTGCGTTCCGAAGCGCCGGTGACGCTCGACGGCCACCGCGTCACGGTGATGGTCAATGCCGGGCTGCGCGACGATATCGCCGCGGTCGACCTGACCGGCGCCGACGGCATCGGCCTGTTCCGCACCGAATTCCAGTTCCTCGTCTCGGCCACCTTGCCCCAGCGCGAGGCGCAGCGGCGGCTCTACAAGGACGTGCTCGACGGGGTCGGCGACAAATCGGTCACCTTCCGCACCGTCGATATCGGCGGCGACAAGGCGCTCCCCTATCTCGATCATGACGAGGAGGGCGAGGAGGAGAATCCGGCGATGGGCTGGCGGGCGCTGCGCCTCGCGCTCGATCGCGACGGGCTGATGAAGGCCCAGGCGCGCGCGCTGATCGAGGCGGGCGCAGGCCGCACCCTGAACGTGATGTTCCCGATGGTCTCGGAGCCCTGGGAGTTCGATCAGGCGCGCGCGCTGTTCGAGGCGCAGCGCGCCTGGCTCGCGGCGCGCGGCAAGAAGATGCCGGCCGAGATCCGCTATGGCGCGATGCTGGAGGTGCCGGCGCTCGCCGAAGTGCTCGACCTGTTGCTGCCCAAGCTCGATTTCCTGTCGATCGGCACCAACGACCTGACCCAGTTCCTGTTCGCCGCCGATCGCGCGCATCCCAAGCTGGCGATGCGCTATGACTGGCTCAGCCCGTCGATCCTGCGCTTCCTCAAGCGCGTGACCGATCAGGCCCATGCCGCCGACGTGCCCGTCGCGGTGTGCGGCGAGATGGGCGGGCGGCCGCTGGAGGCCATGGCGCTGATCGGGCTTGGCATCGATCGGCTTTCGATCACGCCGGCGGCGGTCGGCCCGATCAAGGCGATGGTCCGCTCGCTCGATCGCGCCGCGCTGATGCAGGTGGTGCAGACCCAGCTCGCGGACCCGCGGACCTCGCTGCGCGCCGCGCTCGAAGCCTGGGCGCACGAACATTCGGTCGAACTGGCCTGATCCACAGGCGGATTGAGTACGCGCCGTTGACACTCGCGGCGCGCTGGAGGACACCGCCTCGAAAGGCGGCGGCACCCAGACAAAAAGCCCGTTCGCCGGAGGTCGTGCATGGAAGGCGAACCCGCCGAAGACCCTACGCTGTTTCCCGCCAAGATCGGCGAGAGGCTCAGAATCGCGCGTGAGGCGCAAGGGCTCGACATTGCCGAGATCGCCAGCCGTACCCGCATCCCGCAGCGGCATCTGGAGGCGATCGAGAAGGGCAATTACACCGGTCTTCCCTCGGTCACCTATGCGATGGGTTTCGCCAAGGCCTATGCCCGCGCGGTGGGCGTCGACGAGGTCGCGATCGCGCGCGAGGTGCGCGCCGAGCTCGGCGATTACGAGCGCCCGGCGGTCGCGCCCGAATATCCGCTCGAAGATCCTTCGCGCGTGCCGTCGCGCGGGCTCGCCTGGGCCGGGGTGATCGTCGCGATCCTGGTGCTGGCCGGCGTCGGGCTGTGGTTCGGCACCAATCTCTTCCGCGGCGGCGCCCCCGCGAGCGAGGGGCTGGTGCAGGTCCAGGACAATGCCGCGGCTGCGGCCGTGCCGGGCAACGAAGCGGAGCCTGCCGTCGCCGCCACGCCGGCGGAGCAGGAGCATGTCACGCTCGTCGCGCTCGACACGGTCTGGCTGCGCATCACCGGCGACGACGGCAAGCGGCTGTTCGAGAAGGAGATGGCGCCGGGCGAGCGTTACGAGGTGCCGATCGACGTCCAGCATCCGATCGCCCGCACCGGCCGGCCCGACAATATCCAGGTGACGATCAACGGCTCGAACGTGCCGCCGCTCGGCACCGGGGTCGAGACGGTCAATATCGATGTCGGCGCCGCCGCGCTGCGTTCGCGTGGCCAGCCGGGGACGGCGTCTTCGCCCGCGCCCGGCAATGCGAGCGCCGCGCCTTGAGGCATGCGTCGTTCGCCGGCTATATCGGCGTCCGTACCTTTACCGGCTGAAACTGGGCTCCCGGGGATTTGACTATGCGTATCGTGATGGCTGTAGCGGCGCTCCTCGCCGCGATGGGCGTGAGCGGCACCGCCGCCGCGCAGACGACCACCCTGACGCTCGACGGCCGCGTCGACCGGCTCGAGCGCGAGATGCGCGCGGTGCAGCGCAAGGTGTTCCCCGGCGGCGCCGGCAAGACGGTCGAGGCGCAGATCACGCCCGAGACCAGCACGGTGATCCCCGGATCGCCCGTCGATACGCCGCTGAACGATCTTACCCAGCGCGTCGCGGGGCTGGAGAGCCAGATCCAGTCGATGACCGGCCAGGTGGAGCAGGACCAGTATCGCCTGCGCCAGCTCGAGGAGTCGTTCAACGCATATAAGAGCGCGACCGACGCGCGGATCGCCGCGCTCGAA
>NZ_JAAVVE010000057.1 GCF_018449795.1 Sphingomonas sp. dw_22 | reverse complement strand
GGCGGATGCGGTCGCCCAGCCCCAGCGCGGCGATCCGCGCGGCGAGGCGCGGCCGCTCCGGTCCCTCCCCGGCGATCCAGAGATGGACCCCGGGCATCCCCGCCACCGCCTCGATGACGATATCGTGCCCCTTGAGCGGGATCAGCGCTCCGACCGAGAGCACCAGCGGCCCCGAGACGCCGAGCGCCGCCTTGGCCTCCGTCCGGTCGCGCGGCGCGAAGCGGGCGAGATCGACGCCGGTGACGATGCATTCGATCCGCTCGCCCGGCATGCCCAGCGCGATCATGTCGTCGCGCAGCGGCAGCGAGACCGAGAGCAGCCCGTCCGCCGCCTGCCCCGCCTCCACGATCTGGCGGGCGATGGCGGGCTTGCGGGTCCATTGATGGATGTCGGACCCCCGCGCCTTGATCGAGACCGGCACGCCGAAGCGCCGCCCGAGCGCGACCGCCGCGACTCCGTCGGGAAAGAAGAATTCGGCGCTGATGACATCGAAGGGAAAGTCGCCCCGGATGCGATCGATCAGCGGCGTGACGGCACGCGCCAGCATCGCCCCGTGGAAGCGCCCGCCGGTGCCGGGCAGGTTGAGGAACCGGGGCCGATCGACCCGCAGCCCCTTCCATTCCTCATGCTTTGGCAGTCCAGCCAGCGCCGCATAGCGGGGATGCGCGCTCAGCGGCCAGGGCGGCACGCCCAGCGGCGCGACCACGCGCAACTCGACATCGCTCCGCGCCGCCAGCGAAAGCGCCTGGCGCTCGACGAAGATACCGAAATTGGGGCGCGACGCATCGGGAAAGAGCGTCGAAAGGATCAGCACGCGGAGCATCGCGGGCACTTATAGCGCGCGCTGGTTAATGCTCCGCGTGCCTGGAAGCCGAGTTAGCGGCAGCGGCGCTTGCTGCCGCCGCGATCGATCTCGCGGCCGGCAAGCGCACCGCCCACCGCGCCGAGCAGCGTGCCCGCCGAGCGGTCGCCGCGCGTATCGATGGCACGGCCGGCCAGCGCGCCCGCCACGCCGCCGACGATCAAGCCGGTCGTGCCGTCCGGCTTACGGCAATAGGTACGACCGTCACGACCGCGCCATTCGCGATAGGCGTGGCGCTTGCTGTTGCGGCGCTGGTCCGCCTTGTACTCGTAGGATTTGGCCTGGGCCGTCGTGGCCGGCACGACCATGGCGGCCGGAACCGCCAGCGACACCGCGCCGAGCGCGAGCATCAGTTTTCGCATGACTTCACTCCCTTGTGATTTCTGAAATTGCTACCGCTACCGTAACGTCCCGTGAATACGACAGGTTGCATGAACTCCAAACTACACGCCGTTCATCTTGGAGCAGGTGATGGAAGACCCCCGCAGGATCATCGAGCAGCTCGCCCTGGCGCCGCATCCCGAGGGCGGATGGTATCGCGAAACCTGGCGGGCGGGCTCGCCGCCGGGTGCCCGCGCCGGCGGGACCGCGATCCTCTTCCTGCTCGAACAGGGCCAGCGCTCGCATTGGCACCGCGTCGATGCCGCCGAGCTCTGGCTATGGCATGCCGGCGCCCCGCTCGAACTGCTGGTCGAGGAAGATTCGGCGGAAATCCGCAGTTTCGCGCTTGGCGGCGACGTGCTCGCCGGCTATGCGCCCCAGTGCCTGGTGCCGGCGAATCGCTGGCAATCCACCGAGGCGCATGCCGGCTGGGCGCTGGTGAGCTGCATCGTCGTCCCGGGCTTCGAATTCGGCGGATTCGAGCTCGCCCCTCCGGGCTGGCCGCCCCCGGGGCGCTAGATTTTGTCCCCGTTATCCACGTTATCAACAGGCCCGGACCCCGATTCCGTGCTTTGCGCGACTCGGGATCGATGACACCATCACAACTGTAAGAAGGCGGTCAGGCAGCGGGAAACCAAAGCAGGATCAAGAGCTTACACCGGATCGAACGAACGCAGGTGCCTTCGGGAAACCGCAGACGGACGGTTCGGGGGATGCAGGGCCTTCGATGCCAGCGAAGACAAGGCGGCGCGCAAGCGCGGCGGCGTGTTCGGGAAGCGATCGGAAAGCCTGGCTGAGACGAAAGCGGAGATGGCGCGCAAGCGGTATCGAAGCGACAGACTCGCCCGATGGATCTCTGGAAGCGATCGCAGCGCGCAAGCGATGCGGCAGCGAAAGGAAATCCTGGCAGACGTATCCCGCAAGGCTTCAGCCATGTCCTTCGGGCCATGCTGGAGCGGGCCGCCGAAGGCCGGAAAGGAAGCCTGTCCCCGGACAGGCGCATCGTCCGGCCCAGGCGACCGACGCGAAGCTCGCATGCCCTTGCCGGCGCGAGTGGAGCATGCCGCCGAAACCAGGCCGCGAGATCCTTCGGGATCGGGCAGCCGAAGTCCGGTGACATGGGGGCTGGCAGCAATGCCGGCCCCCTTTTGCGTCTAGGCGCCTGAACGCGGATCGCGACGCGCCGCTCGCTCTGGCGCGGTAGCCGGCACCCTAAAGTCACAAAGGTCGCGGGTTCTTCATGCGCGCGCGGGCCTGCGGGCACGGGCGGGCGAGACCGGTCAGTATATTCATGATGAGAAAGAGCCCGCCCGGGATCGCGGACGAAATCCTACATTGCAAGTGGGCCGAGAGAGTTGAAAGCGGCTTTCGAGGAGCCGTCCTGCTTTGAGGCGTGAGGGCGATAACGCGGCAAGTCCGTTGTTGGTGGTTTTGAGACGGTCAGTTGTGGGAGCACTTGAGTTTGTAGCAGACGTTGACCGCGTCGTGAAAAGCGGCGACGCTTTGAACATGGCTCCCCACCTTATATTGCAAGCATGGTGGTCGGAGACAGCGGCGGGCATTGAGACCCAGACAACACCGGAATCCGCACTAACGGAGCTTGAAACCCGCTTTGGGGTCACCCTGCCAAACGATTTCCGCAAATACCTGAGCTGTGGTGTTCCAATCTCTGAAAACTGGGATGCCGAGGACGGCAACTGGTGGCCGATTGAGCGCATCAAGAGCGTTCCGGAAGAGTGTAAGCACCCTGTCAGCGATCCGGTGGCTAAAAATGCCGCCAAGCACCTTATCTTTCTCGACTACTTTATCTGGGCTTGGGCATGGGGCATCTCCTGCGTCGATGACGAGACCTATGGCAAAGTGGTGCTGATCGGCGAGCAAACGGGATACGTTGCCGAGAGCTTCGAGGATTTTGTCAACCGCTATACCACGGACTGGATGTCGGTAAGCCAAGTCCCGAGAGCCGCAAAACCGATTGGCCGCTTTCGGACATGGCTGCGGAATCATTGAACGTCTGTAAGTGGGACGAACGCAGACGCTCTCAGCCCCTTCTCGCCTCTTTGGCGGACAGAGGCCAGGACATACCTCGCCCAACCCTAATCCAGCGGGTAAAGCGCCCCCGCCACCCAGCGCAGCTCGGCCCGGAGCACGCCCCAGGCGCGCGCCGCGGCGCGGCTGTCCATCACCTCGACGCCGATCCCGCGCGCTCCCAGCGCCTTGATGAACGCCACCGGCGGACGCACCAGCGTCCCACCAGTCCCGAGCAGGATGAATTCCGGCTGCGGCTTCAGCACCCACAGCGGCGCCAGATCCGCCTCACCCAGTTCCGCAACCGGCGGCGGCGACCAGCCGTCGGCGCGCTCGGGCGTGATGAGGAGCCCTTCGTACACATTCTCATCGACGCGGAAGCCCCGCCCCGAAAAACCGGAGATCACCGGCCCCTCGGCGCTGCGGCGTTCCATCTTCATCGGATCGCGTCCCTTACGGGAGTTCCTTGGCCCGCACGCGCTCGGCGTTCGACGTCTCCGCCTTGTCCTCGCGCACACCGGGCTTGAGCCCCAGCGTGATCAGCAGCGAAGACGACACGTAGATCGACGAATAGGTGCCGACGACGATGCCCAGCATCATCGCCGCGGTGAAGCCGCGCAGCACATGCCCGCCCCAGATCAGCAGTGCAGCCAGCGCCAGCATGATCGTCAGCGAAGTCATCACCGTTCGGGGAAGGGTCTCGTTGACCGACAGGTCGATCAGCTCGCGCATGCCCATCTTGCGGTATTTGCGCATGTTCTCGCGGATACGGTCGTCGATCACCATCTTGTCGTTGATCGAATAGCCGATGATCGTGAGCACCGCCGCGACGATGTTCAGGTCGAAGGTGAACAGCTCGCGGAACAGCGCGAAGAAGCCGAGCGTCATCAGCACGTCGTGCAGGATCGCGACCGCGGTGCTGACGCCGAACTGCCATTCGTAGCGGAACCATGAGAAGATCGCGATGCCGACGATCGCCAGGAACACGGCGAGCACGCCGTTGCGGATCAGCTCATCCGAGACCTTGCCCGAAACGGTGGAATAGTTGCTGAAGGTCGCACCCGGGAATTTCGCCGCCAGCGCGGTCTTCACCTGCTCGACCATCTTGTCGGTCGCGTCCGGCGCGGTCGATTCGGGCAGCGGCAGGCGGATCGACACGATGTTCTTGTCGCCGAGCTGCTGGAGCGTCGTCTCGCCGAAGCCCAGCCCGTTCACCGTCGAGCGCACCTGATCGAGCGGCGGCGGCGAGGCGAACTTCTCCTCGATCGAGACGCCGCCGACGAAATCGACGCCCAGGTTGAGCCCGCGCGTGACCAGCAGCGCCAGCGCGGCGATCGTCAGCAGCGCCGTTATCGCGAAGGCGATGTGGCGAACACGGACGAAACCGATATTGGTGTTGTCCGGAATGATCTTGAGGAGCCGCATGGTGCCGCGCTTCCGTTAAATGTGGATCTCGCTGGGGCGATTCCTGCGCACCCAGATCGAGACGAGCATGCGGGTGAAGACGACCGCGGTGAACACGGAGGTCGCGATGCCGAACAGCAGCACCACGGCGAATCCGCGGATCGGACCCGAGCCCAGGATCAGCATGATAAACCCGGCGATCGCATGCGTCACGTTCGCTTCGAAGATCGTGCGGCTGGCTTCCTTGTAGCCGAGCTCGATCGCCTGGGTGACGCTGCGCCCGCGCCGCCGTTCCTCGCGGATGCGCTCGTTGATGAGCACGTTGGCGTCCACCGCGGTGCCGATCGTCAGCACGAAGCCCGCGATGCCCGGCAGCGTCAGCGTCGCGTTGAGCATGCCCATCAGCGCCAGGATCACCAGCACGTTGATGATCACCGCCAGCGTCGCATAGATACCGAACCGGCCATAGGTCAGGATCATGAAGGCGATGACCGCCACAACCGCGATGATCGACGCGGTGATGCCCGCCCGGATCGAATCGGCGCCGAGCTCGGGGCTGACGGTCGATTCCTGCACGACCTTGAGCGCGATCGGCAGCTTGCCCGAGCGCAGCGCGATCGCGAGTTCGTTGGCGCTCTTCACGGTGAAGCCGCCATTGATCACCGCGCTGCCGCCCAGGATCGGCTCGTTGATCCGCGGCGCCGAGATCACGGCGCCGTCGACGATGATCGCGAAGGGCTTGCCCGAATTCTCCTGCGTCACCTTGGCGAAGCGCTTGGAGCCCGCCCCGTCGAGCTGGAGGGTCACGCCCGGCGCGCCGGTCTGCTGGTCATAGGTCTGGGTGGCGTTCACCAGCATGTCGCCGGTGATCATCACCGCGCGCTGCACCGCGATCGGGCCGCCGCCCTCGGCATAGGGCATCACCACCGAGCCCGGCGGGACATTGCCCTGCGCGATCTGCACGGGATCGGCGCTGGTATCGACCAGGCGGAATTCCAGCTTGGCGGTCTTGCCGAGCAGCTGCTTGAGCGCGCTCGGGTCCTGCAGGCCCGGCACCTGGACGACGATGCGGCTGTTGCCCTCGCGCACCACGGTCGGCTCCAGCGTGCCGAGCGCGTTGATGCGCTTGTCGACCACTTCGCGCGCGTCGTTCATCGCGGTGTCGATCGACTGGTCGATGCCCGCCTTGGTCGGCGTCAGGACGAAGCGCGTCGAATCGACGACGGCGACTTCCCACTCACGCTGGCCGGTGGTGCCCACGCCGCTGCCGGTGACGGTCAGCAGCTTCTCGCGCGCCGCGTCCACCTTGCCGGGGTCGCGCACCATGAAGCTCAGCTTGCCGCCCTGGACCGAGATGTCGCCGATGTCGATCCGGGGATCGCGGCGCATCTCGCTGCGCACGGTCTCGCGCATCTGCTCCAGCTTGGCCTGGGCGACGTCGCCCGTATCGGCCTCGAGCAGCAGATAGGAGCCGCCGGCCAGATCGAGGCCCAGGTTGATCGCGGGATGCGGAATCCATTTCGGCCAGGTCTCGCGCACGTCCTTGGGCACGAAGCTCGGCACCGCGAGCAGGATCATGATGGCCAGGCCGATCGTGATCGACAGGACCTTCCAGCGCGGGAAATCGAGCATCAGTCGTTCGCTGGCTTGCCGCCGCCGAGCGGACGGATCTCGGCGAGCGTGGCCTTGACCGCGCGGACCTTCACCTGCGGCCCGAGCTCCAGCTCGACCTCGGTCTCATCGACCTTGGTCACCTTGCCGATCAGCCCGCCGGCGGTGACGACGGTGTCGCCCTTCTTCACCGACTGGACCGAATCCTGGAGCGCCCGCATCCGCTTCTGCTGCGGGCGAATCATCAGGAAGTAAAAGACCACGAAGATGAGGAGGAGCGGCAGCAGCGAGATGATCGCGCCGGCGGTGCCGCCTTGTCCTGCCGCGCCTGCGGCCTGTGCATATGCTGGAGTGGCGAACATGGGTTCCCGAAAAGCCTGCGTGCGGGGCGCGGAAACCGGCCCCGTTCAAGCGGCGCGCGCTATCATGCGCAAGAACTACGCGCAACTATTGTCGGTGTCGCTTGCATCCCGCGGCCAAGCGGCATAGAGGGCGCTCCCCTGGGTTTCCGACGAAGCGCGCTTCGCTCGGGGCCAGGATCCATGGTCGGGGCGTAGCGCAGCCTGGTAGCGCATCACACTGGGGGTGTGGGGGTCGCAGGTTCGAATCCTGTCGCCCCGACCAATTTCTTCTCGAACGCGAATGACGCTTGCAGAAGCCGGCCGCGCGAGGCGCCGAATCCAGGTTCGGGGAAAAGCACAGCCATCTTCGCGAATTAGCCGCGCATAAACACCCCGGCACATATCCTTTCCTCTATAAGACTCTGCCCCGGCTCGATTTGCACTGTATTAACGACTGCCGAAGTAAACCCGGCGGACCACCTTGGGCGGAGGGTCGATTTGCTGCGGCGGATCTCTCGAGATCAGGCAAGACTGGGCATGTACATTCATGCCTTTGATGGCCCATGGCTGCGCCATCCCTTCTGGCTACCCCGCTTCCTGCTTTCCTCGCCCGACGATCTCACGATCCTGCTCGAATCGGATGTCGTCACGCTGGTGATCGACGAGAACCGCGGCGTCGGCCTCACGCTCCCGGAGCCTGCGCCGTCCAGAGCCACGCCCCACCCGGCCGACACCTCGCAGCATCGGGCCGCGCCCGCGCCCGCATCGGTCGCCCTGGTGGCGAAGCGCCCGGCCGACCGGCCCTGCACCACCGCCGAGGAGCGCGAGCGCGCCGCACGGGTGATGAACCGCTCGCGCCGCGTCATCAAAAGCGCGTTCGAGAGCACCCGGCTCGGCAAGGCGATCCGTTCGGAGGACGTGGTGCCGGTGGTGGAGGAAATCTCCGCCTCGGTGGCGCGCAACCCCCAGGCGCTGATCGGCATGACCCGCCTCAAGTCGAAGGACGAATATACCTATGTCCATTCGGTCGCGGTGTGCGCGCTGATGGTCAATTTCGCCCGGCATCTCGATCTGAGCCCGGCCGAGGTGCATGAGCTCGGCGTGGCCGGCCTGCTCCACGATGTGGGCAAGATGGCCGTCCCCGATCTCGTGCTCAACAAGCCGAGCACGCTGACCGACGAGGAGTTCGCGATCGTGCGGACGCACCCGCAACAAGGCCATCGGCTGCTCCAGGCCGGCACCGGCATTCCCGAGACCGCGCTCGACGTGTGCCTCCACCATCACGAGCGGATCGACGGCACCGGCTATCCGTTCAAGCTCCAGGGCGACGAGATCAGCCTGGCCGCGAAGATGGGCGCGATCTGCGACGTCTATGACGCGCTGACTTCAGACCGCAGCTACAAGAAAGCCTGGGCGCCGGACGAGGCGATCATCCGGATGCGCGGCTGGCAGGGCCATTTCGATCCCGATCTGCTGTTCAAGTTCATGCAGAGCATCTCCGTCTTCCCCTTCGGGATGCTGGTGCGGCTGCGCTCGAACCGGCTGGGGATCGTGCTGGAGAATGGGCGGCGGGCCTCGCGGCCGCGGGTCCGGGCCTTCTTCTCGACGCGCGACCGGACGATCCTGCCGCTCGAAGACGTCGTGATCGACGATAATTTCGCGAGCGACCAGATATTGAGCGAGGAAGACCCCATTGCCTGGGGCTTCGCGGACTGGACCGTCACCGCGGAACAGGTTCTGGCCGGCGCCACCGCGCTGCTCAACCGCAAGATCACCGAGCAGGCCGCCTGATTCCCTCCGCGGCACATGGATTATCCACAGCCGCAGCGCCGATGTTTACGATCCGGTAACCCTTTTGTGGCCAACCCTGCCATGGGCAGAAGCGAGTGAGCGACATGGGGTTGGTTGCCTATCTATACCGGGATGCCCGATGGGCGGAGCGGCATCAGGTCGAGCGCGACGCGACGCTGCGCGATCCCGACTGGTCGCCGATCGACGTCACCGTCGAGGATCTGTCCGAGGGCGGATTTCGTGTCGTCGCGGAGACGGACCTTCCGATCGGTGCGGAGATCGGCCTTGGCCTGGCCGGCATCGGCCTGCACTCGGCGCGCGTCGTCCGCCGCTCGGGCAACGCCTATGGCTGCGAGTTCCTGCCGCCGCTGACGAGCGCGGAGCTGCGCGCGGCGCTGTCGGCCCCGGCACCCGATCCGGTCGCCCTGCCGATCGATGCCGCCACCTACGACATCGACATAGAGGACGAGGAGCATCCCGACCGGCTGCCGCTGATGGCGCGCCTTCTGGCGATCTCCGCCGGGGCGATCATGGCCTGGGCGATCGTGCTCGGCATCGGCTGGATCCTGGTCGAATGGGTGCGGAGCGCGCTGCTGGCCTAAGGGCGACGTTCGGCCACCACCCCAACAGCTTGTGCTCCCGCACAGGCCGATAAGCTTCTTCTTCCGTCACCCCGGCCGAAGTGCCGGGGTCCACGCCTCCTCGAACGAGCCCCTATCAGCTCAAGCGGCTCTCCCAGCATCCCGGTAGACCCCGGCACTTCGGCCGGGGTGACGATTGGGGCATGTACACCACACTCCGCCATAGCCTCTGGCGACCGTCGCTCGCCCACCAAACCCGCTTGTGCCCCACCCCATCGGGATCAATACCGATGGTGCGCGCCCCTGTATCCCGCGAAGGGAAGCCATGCACGATCACCAGCACCCTGCGCCGAGCGCCCCCGCCGATTCCGCCACGGTCTGGACCTGCCCGATGCACCCGCAGATCCGCCGGCCCGGCCCCGGCGCCTGCCCGATCTGCGGCATGGCGCTGGAGCCGGTCGCCCCGACCTCCGACGATGCGCCCAATCCCGAGCTGGTCGATTTCACCCGCCGGCTGTGGATCGCCACCGCGCTGACCATCCCGCTGCTGATCCTGTCGATGGGCACCGACATGACCGGCATCCATCTCGTCAGCCCCGCCCTCTCGCCCTGGATCCAGCTCCTGCTCACCGCGCCGATCGTGCTGTGGACCGGCGCGCCCTTCTTCCAGCGCGGCTGGACCTCGATTCTCACCGGCCGGCTCAACATGTTCACGCTGATCGCGCTCGGCGTCGGCGCGGCGTTCCTCTACAGCCTGGTCGCGACCTTCGTGCCTCAAGTCTTCCCGCCCACCTTCCGCACGATGCACGGCACCGTGCCGGTCTATTACGAAGCGGCGGGCGTCGTGGTGACGCTCGTCCTGCTCGGCCAGGTGCTGGAGCTGCGCGCCCGCGCCGCCACCGGCAAAGCGATCCGCGCGCTGCTGAACCTCGCGCCCAAGACCGCGCGCCGCATCACCGCCGATGGCGAGGAGGAGATCCCCCTGGCCGAAGTCCATGTCGGCGATCATCTGCGCGTCCGCCCGGGCGAATCGGTGCCGGTCGACGGCGTGGTGATCGAGGGCCGCTCGCCGGTCGACGAATCGATGCTGACCGGCGAGCCCGCCCCCGTCGCCAAGCAGCCGGGCGAGCCCGTCACCGGCGGCACGCTCAACACCACCGGCAGCTTGGCGATCGAGGCGCGCGCGGTCGGCGCGGACACGGTGCTGTCGCGCATCGTCCACCTTGTCGGCGAGGCGCAGCGCAGCCGCGCGCCGATCCAGAGCGTCGCCGATCGCATCTCGGGCTGGTTCGTGCCGCTGGTGGTGGCGATCGCCGCCGCGACCTTCGCCGTCTGGCTGCTCGCCGGACCCGAGCCGCGCATCGGCCACGCGCTGCTCAACGCGGTCGCGGTGCTGGTGATCGCCTGCCCCTGCGCGCTCGGCCTCGCCACGCCGATGTCGATCATGGTCGCCACCGGCAGCGGCGCCCGCGCCGGCGTGCTCGTCAAGAATGCCGAGGCGCTGCAGGGGCTGGAAAGCGTCGATACGCTGGTGATCGACAAGACCGGCACGCTGACGCTCGGCAAGCCCCGCCTCGTCGCGATCGAGACCGCGAACGGCGTGGAGGCGAACACGCTGCTCGCGCTCGCCGCCGCGGTGGAAGCGCAGTCCGAGCATCCGCTCGCTCAGGCGATCGTCCTGGCGGCGCGCGAGCGCGGGCTCTCAATTCCCGCGATCGAGGATTTCCAGTCGCATACCGGCGCCGGCGTGAGCGCGCGCGCCGACGGGCGAAAGATCGCGATCGGCAATGCGGCGCTGCTCCACCAGCTCGGCGCCGACACGGCCCCTCTGGAGGCTCAGGCCGATGCCCAGCGCGGCGGCGGTGCCGGGGTGATGTTCGTCGCGCTCGACGGAGCACTCGCGGGGATGCTCGCGGTCGCCGATCCGGTGCGCGCGGAAGCCGCCCCGGCACTGGCGGCGCTGCACGGCGAAGGGTTGCGCATCGTCATGCTGACCGGCGACAACCCCGCCACCGCTGGAGCCGTCGCCCGCGCGGTCGGCGGCATCGACGAGGTCCACGCCGAATTGAAGCCGGAGGACAAGGCCCGCATCGTCGGCGAGCTCAAGGCGGCGGGCCACCGGGTCGCCATGGCCGGCGACGGGGTGAACGACGCCCCCGCCCTCGCCGCCGCCGATGTCGGCCTCGCCATGGGCACCGGCACCGATGTCGCGATCGAAAGCGCCGGCATCACGCTCACCAAGGGCGACCTGTCGGCGATCGTCCGTGCCCGCCGCCTCGCCACCGCGACGATGCGCAATATCCGCCAGAACCTGCTCTTCTCGTTCCTGTTCAACGGGATAGGTATCCCCATCGCAGCGGGCGTGCTCTATCCGGTCGCGGGCATATTGCTCTCGCCGATGCTCGCCGGCGCGGCGATGGCCTTGTCCTCGCTCGCCGTCGTCACCAACGCGCTGCGCCTCGCCCGCGCGCGGCTTTGACTTGCCCCTTCCCTCCCTCCGTCACCCCGGCCGAAGTGCCGGGGTCCACCGTGCGGCCGGGAGAGCCGCTCTAAGCTTGGAGGGGTTCGTTCGCGGATGAGTGGACCCCGGCACTTCGGCCGGGGTGACGGTTATGGAGGAAAGCCGCCCCACCCCTTTGCACGACGCGAGACGGTTCCCCATATCCTCGTCCATGAGCGGTAATTCCAATGCGTGGCACGGCACGACCATTCTCTCCGTGCGCAAATCGGGCAAAGTCGTGATCGCCGGTGACGGCCAGGTTTCGGCGGGGTCCACCATCATGAAACCCAATGCCAGGAAGGTCCGTCCGCTGGGCGACGGATCGGTGATCGCCGGCTTCGCGGGGGCGACGGCCGACGCCTTCACCCTGTTCGAGCGGCTGGAGGCCAAGCTAGAGCGCCACAACGGCCATCTGATGCGCGCCGCGGTCGAGCTCGCCAAGGATTGGCGCACCGACAAGTACCTGCGCAACCTGGAAGCCATGCTGCTCGTCGCCGACAAGGAGACGACGCTGATGGTCACCGGCAATGGCGACGTGCTCGAACCCGAAGCCCATGCGGACGGCATCGTCGCCGCGATCGGATCGGGCGGCAACTTCGCTCTCTCCGCCGCACGCGCGCTGATCGAATATGAGCAGGACGCCGAAGCGATCGCCCGCAAGGCGATGAAGATCGCCGGCGAGCTATGCGTCTACACCAACGACCGGTTGACGATCGAGACGCTCGACAGCGCGAGCTGATTTTTTCGCAATACTAGTGTCAACCGTGTCAACCTACATCAGAAAAACATAGATGAACCAGAACCTTACCCCCAAGACTATCGTCGCCGCGCTTGACGCGCACATCATCGGCCAGAACGACGCCAAGAAGGCCGTCGCCGTCGCGCTGCGCAATCGCTGGCGCCGCCAGCAGCTCTCCGCCGATCTGCGCGACGAGGTCACCCCCAAGAACATCCTGATGATCGGGCCCACCGGCTGCGGCAAGACCGAGATCAGCCGCCGCCTCGCCAAGCTTGCCGACGCCCCCTTCGTGAAGGTGGAGGCCACCAAGTTCACCGAGGTCGGCTATGTCGGCCGCGACGTCGAGCAGATCGCCCGCGACCTGGTCGAGGAAGCGATCCGGCTGGAGAAGGAACGCCGCCGCGCCGCCGTGAAGGACAAGGCCGAGGACGCGGCGATGGCCCGCCTTCTCGACGCGCTGACCGGCAAGGACGCCAGCACCGCCACCCGCGAGGCGTTCCGCCAGCGCTTCCATGACGGCGTGCTCGACAATACCGAGCTCGAGATCGAGGTCGAGCAGGCCCCGCAGATGCCGTTCGAGATCCCCGGCGGCGGCGCGCAGATGATCAACCTGTCCGAGATGATGGGCAAGGCGTTCGGCGGCGCGCCGCTAAAGCGCCGCAAGCTCAACGTCCGCTCGGCCTGGGACAAGCTCGTCGAGGAAGAGGCCGACAAGCGCCTCGACCAGGACGAGGTCAGCCGCGTGGCGCTGGCGGACGCGGAGGCCAACGGCATCGTCTTCCTCGACGAGATCGACAAGATCGCAGTGTCGGACGTGCGCGGCGGTTCGGTGAGCCGCGAAGGCGTGCAGCGCGACCTGCTGCCGCTGATCGAAGGCACCACCGTCGCCACGAAGTACGGGCCGATGAAGACCGATCACATCCTCTTCATCGCCTCGGGCGCGTTCCATATCGCCAAGCCGTCGGACCTGCTCCCCGAACTCCAGGGCCGCCTCCCGATCCGCGTCGAATTGAAGGCGCTGACCGAGGAGGATTTCGTCGCGATCCTCTCCGACACCAAGGCGAGCCTGGTGGCGCAGTACGCGGCGCTGCTCGGCACCGAAGGCGTGACGATCGACTTCACCGAAGACGGCATCCGCGCAGTCGCGAAGATCGCCGCCGAAGTGAATGGGGAGATCGAGAATATCGGCGCCCGCCGTCTCCAGACGGTGATGGAGAAGCTGCTCGAAGAAGTGAGCTTCGACGCCGAAGATCGTTCGGGCAGCACGCTCCGGATCGATGCGGCCTATGTCGACAGCCAATTGTCGAGCATCGCCCGCAACACCGATCTCAGCCGTTACGTGCTGTAAGAAGTTCCTCCCCGTGCAGGAGAGGATCGACTACTATCCTCCCAGCGACTCGTTGCTGGGGGGATCCAAGATGAAGCGTCTGCTGGCTGCCGTCCTCGTTTCCACCGCGACGGTGCCGGCGGCGCTCGCCCAGACCGCGCCCAAGCCCCCGGTCGCCGCGACAAAGCCACACGAGATCAAGGCCCCGTTCGGCGCCACCCGCAACGACGAATATTACTGGCTGCGCGACGATACGCGGAAGAACCCCGAAATGCTCGGCTATCTCGCCGCCGAGAACAGCTATGCCGATACCCTGCTCGCGCCGGTCAAGCCCTTCGCGGACAAGCTCTATGGCGAGACGATCAGCCATATCAAACAGGACGATAGCTCGGTCCCCTATCTGAGGCGCGGCTATTATTACTATACCCGCTTCGAGACCGGCGCAGACTATCCCATCAACGCCCGCCGCAAGGGATCGATGGACGCGCCCGAGGAAGTGCTGCTCGATCAGCCGCAAATGGCCAAGGGGCAATCCTTCTTCGCGGTCGGCGACAATGCCGTCAGCCCCGACGGCAAGCTGCTCGCCTGGCAGCAGGACACGGTGGGCCGCCGCCAATATGTGCTGAAGGTGAAGGACATCGCGACCGGCAAGGTCTTCGCCGACGAAATCCCCAATATCGAGCCCCAGGTCGCCTGGGCCGGCGACAACAGGACGATCTTCTATATCGAGAAGGATCCGGTCACCCTGCTCGGCAAGCGGGTCAAGGCGCATGTGCTGGGCACCCCCGTCTCCGCCGACCGCACACTCTACGAGGAGAGCGACGACACCTTCTATATGGGCCTCACCACCACCTCCGACGATCGCTATGTCTGCATCCAGCTCCATGCGACGGTGAGCGACGAATATAGCTGCGCGGCGGCCGCCAATCCGGTGAGCTTCGAAGTCATCGCCCCGCGCGAACGCGACTTCCTCTACAGCGCCGATCATATCGGCGACCGCTGGATCTTCCGCACCAACTGGCAGGCGCCGAACTACCGGCTGATGGCGGTCGGCGACGGCGATGTGGGCCGGGGCCGCAGCGCCTGGAGCGACATCGTCCCCACCAGCGACAGCGTGTTCATCGAGGATTTCAAGCCGTTCGACGACTTCCTCGCGATCGAGGAGCGCGCGGACGGCAACAAGCGGCTGCGCCTGCTGGCCCCGGACGGCAAGGACCGGCTCGTCGCCGCCGACGAACCCGCCTACACCATGGCGCTCGGCACCAACGAAGAGCCGGGGAGCGACTGGCTACGCTACACCTATGGCTCGCTGGTGACGCCGACCACCACCTATGAGGTGAACCACAAGACCGGCGAGCGCCGCGTGCTCAAGGTCCAGCCGGTGCCGGGCTATGACGCGAGCAAATATGTCACCGAACGCGTCTGGGCGACGGCGCGCGACGGCACGAAGATCCCGGTCAGCCTGGTCCACGCCAAGGGCTTCAGGAAGGACGGCACCGCCGCGCTCTTCCAATATGCCTATGGCAGCTACGGCTATTCGACCGACCCCGCCTTCCAGCCGATGCTGCCGAGCCTGCTCGATCGCGGCATGGTCTATGCGATCGCCCATATCCGCGGCGGCCAGGAAATGGGCCGCAAATGGTTCGACGACGGCAAGGTGCTCAACAAGAAGAACAGCTTCACCGACTTCATCGACGTGACCCGCTTCCTGGTGGCGCAGGGCTATGCCGCCAAGGGCCGGGTCGCGGCAATGGGCGGCAGCGCGGGTGGACTGCTGATGGGCGGCGTCGCCAACATGGCGCCCAATGATTACGGCGTGATCGTCGCCCAGGTGCCGTTCGTCGATGTCGTCACGACGATGCTCGACACCTCGATCCCGCTCACCACCGGCGAGTTCGACGAATGGGGCAACCCGGCCGAGAAGCGCTATTATGATTACATGCTGAGCTACTCGCCCTATGACAATGTCGCCGTCCAGGCCTATCCGGCGATGTATGTCTCGACCGGGCTGTGGGACAGCCAGGTGCAATATTACGAGCCGACCAAATGGGTCGCCCGCCTCCGCGCCCGCAAGACCGATACCAACCCGCTGATCTTCCGCATCAACATGGAGGCCGGGCACGGCGGCAAGTCGGGCCGGTTCGAGCGCTATCGCCAGGCGGCCGAATGGGAAGCCTTCACGCTCGACCGGCTGAAGGTGGCGGAGTGACGTTCAGGGCTTCGAATAGGGCGTGAACTTGCCGAAGCGGCAATAGGGCCCCGGGATGCGGCTGCCCGGCTCCAGGGCTCGGAACTGGTCGCTCCGGCAGATCTGCGATCCGTGCAGCTCGACGATCAGCGTGTTGTACGGCTCCAGCCCCGGGCATTCGGACTCGAGATTGTTGACCCATAGCCGCTGGCCCTGGCGATAGATCAGTCTCCTGTGGTCGATGATCCGCGGCCCATCGGTCATGCTGGAATTGATGCAGTCCTGCGGCTCGCCCGGCTGGCGGTCGCCGATCGCCTCGGCGAAGTCGCGCGCTGCCTCGGCCTGGCGCGAGGCTGCCTGCTCCGTGCTCGTGGTGCATCCGGCCAGCAGGGCCGCACCGATCCCTATCGCCAGACGCATCGCGCTCTCCATCACTTGGCCTTGGTATAGGGGACGAACTTGCCCAGCGCGCAACTGCCCGTGAACATGCCCCCCGTCGGCGACCGCGTCTGGACGATATCGCCTTCGCAGACGTCGCCGCCGAAGCTCCTGGTCACCAATATGTCGCCCCGCGCCAGCCCGTTGCAATGGCCGACCACGTCGTTGCGATACACCCGGTTCCGTCCCGCGACATACAGGATGACGCCGTCGGCGGTGACGATGCTGGTGGTCAGATCCCGGCGCAGGCAGCGCATCGGCGCGCCGGCCGTCAGTCCGCTCAGCCGCTTCTCGATCTTCGCCATGGCGGGATCGGGACGCTGCCGGGCGGCGTCGGCGCCGGTCAGCCCGGCGACAAGCAGGATGGCGGGCACGGCTAGGCGGATCATCGACACTCTCCTCACGCCCCTGTGGCGCGGATCATAGCATCTCAGCCGGAAAATACATCCTTCGCGGCACGGCGCTGCGCCAGAATTTCCACGCTTGCGGCGCGCATGAAGGGATTGGTGGCGAGCTCCGCGGCGATCGTCGTCGGCACCGTTGCCTCGCCCGCTGCGCGCGCGCGGTCGACCTCGGCCATCCGCTCGGTGATCGCCGCATTGTCCGGTTCGGCGACCTTCGCGTAACGGCCGTTCGACTGGGTATATTCATGCGCGCAATAGACGCGCGTCTCGGGCGGAAGCTGCGAAAGCCGCTGCATGTTTACGAACATCTGCTCGGCCGTCCCCTCGAACAGCCGCCCGCATCCCATCGCAAACAGCGTGTCGCCAACGAACACGATCCCGTCCGCCGCGAAATGATAGGCGATATGCCCGGCGGTATGCGCCGGCACGTCCATCACGCTGGCGACATGGCTGCCGAGCGAAACCGTATCGCCCTCGCCCACCAGCCGATCGGCGGTGGGGATGCGCGCCGCCTCGCCCGCGGGGGCGATCACCTCGCAGCCGGTCGCGGCCTTGATCCCGGCATTGCCGCCGGTGTGATCGGGGTGCCAATGGGTGTTCCAGATCGCCGTGATCGGCCAGCCGCGTCGATCCGCCTCGGCCAGCACCGGTTCGGCCTGCGCCGGATCGACCACCATCGTCTCGGCGCTCTCGGGATCGTGGACCAGCCAGATATAATTGTCGCTGAGCGCGGGGATGCGGACGATTTCGAGTGCAGCCATTCAATCCTCCAGCGCGGCCAGCGCGAGTTCGCGCGTCAATTGCTCCGCCCCCATGGCGCGGACCCGGGCCGCGCCCTGTCCAGCCCATAGCGGCGAATAGTCCACCCGCCCATCCGCCTCGGCCGCCTTGCGCAGCGGCGCCAGCGCGTTCGAGGCGTAGGGAAAGGCAGGCACTGCCGCCGAGATCGCCCCAAGGTCGCACATCAGCCGGTTGCGGATGCCCCGCGCCTCGCGGCCCGAGAAGAGATTGGTGAAGGCTGCATCCGATGCCGCCTCGGTGCCGAGCAGCGCACGGTACGGCGCCGGGATCAGGCTTTCGGGCGTCGCCAGATAGGCCGTCCCCACCTGCACCGCGCTCGCCCCAGCCCCGAGCGCCGCCGCCACGCCCGAGCCATCGACGATGCCGCCCGCCGCGATCACCGGCACCTCGATCCGCTCGGCCAGCAGCACCGCCAGCGGCGTCGGCGCATGGCGATCGAGGAACCATCCCGCATGGCCGCCAGCCTCGGCGCCCTGGAGGATGACCGCATCGCAGCCACGTTCCGCCAGCCAGTGCAGTTCGCCAACACTCGTCGCGTTGCCGAAGACCAGCCCCCCGGCCGCGCGGACCCGTTCGAGCAGGACCGGCTCGGGCAACCCGAAATGGAAGCCGACGATCTCCGGCCGCACCTCCTCCACCACGGCGCACATCGCCGCGTCGAACGGCCGCCGCAGCGGCGGCACCTCGCCGGGCGAGACACCCTCCTCGGCATAATAAGGCGCGAGCAGCGCCCGCCACGCCGTCTCGTCCGGCACCTCGGGCAGGCTGTGGCAGAAGAAATTGAGGTTGAGCGGCCCCGCCGCCTCCGCCCGCACTTCCGCCACCTGCGAGCGCACCTGGTCGGCCGTCAGCATCGCGCAGGGCAGCGATCCGATCGCCCCGCCCCGTATCGCCGCCACCGCCAGCGCCACGCCGCCCGCCCCCGCCATCGGCGCCTGGACGATCGGCGCCCGAGCACCGGTCAGCGCCAGGAAACGGACGGCGGCGGGTGTCACCAGACGCCGGTATTGGGCATCGAGACCCAGGGCTCGGCGGGCTCGAGCCGGCCCTTCTGGAGCAGCTCGATCGAGATATCGTCGGGCGTGCGGACGAACGCCATATGGCCGTCGCGCGGCGGGCGGTTGATCGTCACCCCGGCATCCATCAGCCGCTGGCACGTCTCGTAGATATTCTCGACCTGATAGGCGAGATGCCCGAAATTGCGCCCGCCCGTATAGTCCTCGGGATCCCAGTTATGGGTGAGCTCGACCTCGGCCTCATCGCCCGGCGCGGCGAGATAGATCAGCGTGAAGCGCCCCTGCTCGCTCTCCATCCGCCGGGTCTCCTTCAGCCCCAGCAGCTCGAAGAAGCGCATCGTCGCGTCCGGATCGGTCACGCGGATCATGGTGTGGAGATAGTGCATCAGGGGCTCCGAAATGGTTCGCCGCCCAGATAGTCCCGCAGCGCCCGCGCGGCCAGATGCGCGCGGCTATTTCTCGGTCGCGCCGAACTGCGCCAGCGCCCTGCGCGCCGCCTCGGCCACCGGCCCGCCCGGATCGAGCTCGACCGCGCGCGACCAGGAGGTGCGCGCATCCGCCTCGTCCCCCGCCGCCGCCGCGATATTGCCCGCCTCCAGATGGACCGAGGCATCGTCGCTCGCCAACCGCAGCGCCTCGGCGATATCCTTGCTCGCGCGCTTCAGGTCGTTGCCGCGCCGCGCCAGCGTAGCGGAGAGCAGCCAGCCGAGCGGATCCTTGGGCGCGTCGAGCAGCGCCGCATCGAGACCGTCCCCTGCGCCGGCCAGACCTCCGACCCCCCCCACCTCCCGGGCCGGGTCCAGAGCGTCCCCGCCTCCCCCCAGCCCCCGCAGCCTTCCCCCCCCCACCGCCCCGGCGCGCCCCCCGCCGCCCTCGCCGCCGTCCCCCCCTC
>NZ_JAAVVE010000056.1 GCF_018449795.1 Sphingomonas sp. dw_22 | reverse complement strand
CCGAAGCCGCCGCGGCAATTCGCGGCCGGCTGGGTGGCGGCATGCCGCTGCCGGCGGAGACGCGGGGCTTCATGGAGCCCCGCTTCGGCGCCGATCTGGGCGGGGTGCGCGTGCACAACGACGGCAAGGCCCAGGGCATCGCCGCCGGACTCGGCGCACGCGCGCTCACTTATAGCCGCGACATCTTCTTCGGCCCCGGCGAGTTCCAGCCGGACTCCCGCCAGGGCAAAAGACTGATCGCGCATGAGCTGACCCACACCGTCCAGCAACGCGAGGTCGTCCAGCGCGAAGTGACGGTACGCGAACGCTCGGCCCCGCAGGTGCAGCGAGGACTTCTCTCCGGCATCGCGGACGCGGTCGGCGGGGCGATCGATGCGGTGGGCGACGCGATCGGCAACGTCCTCCAGATCGTCCGCGATTTCGTGGCGGAGAAGGCGGAGATCCTGCCGGGCTTCCACCTGCTCTGCCTCGTCCTCGGCCATAATCCGATCAACGACGCCGCCACGCCCGGCGGCGGCCCGGCGATCCTGCGCGAGCTGGTCGGCTTCATCCCGTTCGGCGACAAGATCGTCGAGGCGCTGGAAAATCACGGCGTCATCGCGCGCGGCGGCGCCTTTATCGACCAGCAGATCGCAGGCTTCAAGCGCGTGGTCTCCTCCGTCACCGGCGCGATCGGCGAGTTCTTCGGGTCGCTGGGGCCGAGCGACGCCATCCATCCGATCCAGGCATGGAACCGCGCCAAATCGATCTTCTCCTCGCCCGTCAACGAGATGAAGAGCTTCGCGAGCGGGCTCGTCACCGGCTTCGTCGATCTGGTCGTGGACGTGATCCTGAAGCCGCTCGGCCAATGGGCCGCCGCCAACGTTCCCCATTGGGATCTGCTGATGGCGGTGCTGGGCAAGAACCCGGTCTCGGGCGAGGGCGAAAGCCCGGCCTCGCGCGTGATCGGCCTGTTCATGAACCTGATCGGCCAGGGGGAGGTCTGGGAGAATATCCAGCGGGCCAAGGCGATCCCGCGCGCCTGGGCATGGTTCCAGAAGGCGCTGGGCGGGGCCAAGGCGCTGGTCGTCTCGATCCCCGGCGAAGTCATGGCGACGGTCAAGTCGCTGACCATCGTCGACGTGCTGACGATTGCCGGCGCGTTCCGCAAGATCGCCGCCGCCTTTGCCGGCTTCGTCGGCAGGCTCATGGGCTGGGCGGGCGGGACCGTGCTCGACCTGCTCGAGATCATCCTGGACGTGGTGGCGCCCGCGGCCGTGCCCTATCTCAAAAAGGCCGGCGGCGCCTTCAGGACGATCGTGCGCAATCCGATCGGCTTCGTGCGCACCTTGGTCGCGGCGGGCAAGGCGGGCTTCCAGCAGTTCGCGGCCAATTTCCTGACGCATCTCAAGGCATCGCTGATCGGCTGGCTGACGGGCGCGCTGGGCGGCGCGGGCGTCTATATCCCGCAGGGCTTCTCCTTCATGGAGATCCTCAAGTTCGTACTGTCGGTGATGGGGCTCACCTGGGCCAATATCCGCGGCAAGCTGGTCCGGGTCACCAACGAGACCACCGTCAAGGCGCTGGAGACCGGGTTCGACATCGTCGTCACGCTGGTACGCGACGGACCGGCGGCAGCCTGGCAGCAGATATTGGAGACGCTCTCCAACCTGAAGCAGATGGCGATCGACGCGGTGATGGACTTCGTGAAGTCCAAGGTGGTGGAGGCGGCGGTCACCAAGCTGCTGTCGATGCTGTCGCCGGCGGGCGCGTTCATCCAGGCGATCATCGCCATCTACAACACGATCATGTTCTTCGTGGAGCGGCTGCAGCAGATCGCGCAGGTCGCCGCGTCCCTCATCGACGGGATCGCGGCGATCGCCGCCGGAAACATCGCCCCGGCGGCCGCACGCGTGGAGCGGACGATGGCCGGTCTGCTCACCCTCGTCATCAGCTTCCTCGCCCGCCTGGCGGGGTTGGGCAAGGTGAGCGACGCCGTGCTCGGCCTCATCAAGAAGATCCGCGATCCGATCGACAAGGCGCTCGATAAGGTGGTGGCGTGGATCGTGGCGCAGGCGAAGAAGCTGGGGAAGATGTTGCTGGGCAGCGGCAAGCCCCAGACTGACACCCGAACCGCCGCGCAAAAGGAGGCGGCCGTTATCGCCGCCCAATCCGATGCCAATACGCTCATCGCGAATCCCGAGGCCACCGAAGCCTCGATCGAAAAGGGCCTGGGCGCCATCAAACAGCGTCACAAGCTGACTGCGATCACAATCCAGCACGAGAGCAAGGAAACCTTCATCGAGGTTGTCATCAACCCGAGAAAAAATTCCAAGAAGCGGAAATTCGATCCCGCCAACATGGTCGTGGGGGATGTCATCATCATCCGCCATCGGGACATCAAGATGAAGGGGGGCGAGAAGATCACCTGGATCCCCGGCACGGCGACGGCCGTCGATCAGGCCAAGCAGACCTTTGACTGGAAATCCTCCAACCTCAAGACTCCCCGCACCTGGGGCAAGATACCCTTCGCCGACCAGGATACGAAGTGGAAGAAAGGCCACACCTCGCAGGTTCTCCTGTCCGAGGTGAAGATACTCGAACTCAATGAGAGCGAGTCCTGGTCCAGCTTCGCGGATGCCCGGGTGGTCCTCAATTGGCGGCACCACGAGCAACAGTTGAATCCCGCTGGCAAGCAATGGGAGCATATCATCGAGCAGTTCGCGGGGGGCGCGAACGCCTCCGGCAACCTCGCCTTGTCCGATTCCACGGTCAACAACCAGCTCGGCCAATTCTTCGGCAAGCCCTACGCCTCCCACGAGGCTCCGGCAGGGTTGCCGGGCACCGCCGGCCAACCGCTCCGCCAAGCCTTGAAGGGACAATCCCTCCACGCCCAGAATCGCTGGAAGCAACATTTCTACGGGCAGCTTGGCGTCAGCCTGAAATGGTCGAAATCCGTTCGAGGTCTCTGGAGAGAGTTGAGCTGATGATACGCATCACCGCCATCATGCCCACCGCCGATCGGCGCCGCTACGTGCCCGCCGCGATCACACAGTTCCTGGCGCAGGCGCGCACCGATGCCGAGCTGCTGATCCTCGACGACGGCGTCGATCCCATCGGCGATCTCATGCCCGACGATGCCCGCATCCGCTATGTCCGCGAGGAGACCCGCCGCGCCATCGGCGACAAGCGCAACCGGGCCTGCGAACTCGCCCGGGGCGAGATCATCGTCCATTGGGACGATGACGACTGGCACGCCCCCGATCGGCTCACCCGCCAGATAGCCGCGCTGGACGAGACCGGGGCGGACATCTGCGGTCTGGCGGAAATTCCCTTCCTGGCCGAGGACGGCAGCGGCGCCTGGGACTATCGCTGGGGCGGGCGGCATCGCTGGGTCTATGGCGCGAGCCTGGCCTATCGCCGCGCCTGGTGGCAGCGCCGCCCCTTCCAGCCGCTCGCGCGCGGCGAGGATACCCGCTTCCTGTTCGACGCGCGCGGCGCCCAGGTGCTGGTGATGCCCGAGGCGGGCTGGCTGGTCGCCCGTGTCCATGCCGGCAATACCTGCCCCAAGCAGGTGACGGGCGGCTATTGGCATCCCCGCGATCCCGCCCCGATCCAGGCGCTGGTCGCGCGCTGGAGCGGCACCGCGCCCGCCGAGCCGGTGCAGCTGCTGCGCAACGTCCATGCCGTGCTGGTGCATGAGAAACCCGAATGCGTCGTCGATCTCGTCCGCAACCTGCGCTGGCACGACGATGTCTCGCCGATCCTGCTCTATGACGGCAGCGCGGACGGCAGCCTGATCGACCGGCGCCTGCCCTGGACGCGCTGGGGCGTCGAGATCGTGCCCGGTCCGCGGCCGATGAAATGGGGCGCGCTCCACGGCTTTGCGCTGGATTGCCTGCGCCATCTGGAAGGCCGGGCGTTCGACATGATGACGATCGTCGATTCCGATCAGATGATGCTGCGCAAGGGCTATGCGGAGTTCCTCTCCCGCCAGCTCGCCGGCCAGTCCTTCGGGGTGCTTTCGAGCGATCCCCGGCCGCAGCGCGCCGACACCCGCATCCCCCCGGCTCAGACCGCCCAGGCCGAGCGCGCGCTGTGGCAACCGCTGCTCGACCGATTCGAGAATGGCGGCGATAGTTTCGCGCGCTGGACCTTCTGGCCGGCGACGGTGATCGGCGCCGAGGCCGGACAGGCGATCCGCCGCCTGTTCGACGATCCCATGCTGCAAAACATCCTCACGCGCTCGCGGCTATGGGCGACCGAGGAAATCCTGTTCCCCACATTCTCGGCACTGCTGGGCTTTCCCGTGGCGCAAAATCCCGTCGCCGGCCAATGGACCCAGTATCGCCGGCCCTGGAGCGTGCGCGACCTGGACCAGGCGGGCAATGCCGGCAGCGCCTTCTGGATGCACCCGGTGCCGCGCCAGCTCGACCATGTCCTGCGCCGGGCGCTGCGCGAACGCTGCGACCAGTATCGCCTCGCCGGCCCCGCGCCGCTGCCCCAAGCATCGGACGAACCGCTGCTCGCCACGATGCGCGCCGTGCCCGGATGGCTGGAGGAGGACGAGGCCCGCGCCCTGCTCGCCGCCGGCCGCAGCGCGGTGGCGAGTGCCGGCGGCGCCGCCCATCTGGTGGAGATCGGCAGCTATTGCGGCAAGGCGACGCTGCTACTCGGCGCCGCGGCCCGCGAAGGCGGCGGGCGCGTGACGGCGATCGACCGCTTCGACGGCATCCTCGGGAGCCGCGAGGAGCGGCTGCACCGCGAGGCGCCGAGCCGCATCCGCTTCGATCGCGTCATCGCTGATACGGGACTTGCCGAGATCGTCTCGGCCCGCACCGGAGAAGCGCCTGCGACGATGCCCTCCGAACCGATCGACCTGCTGCTGATCGACGGCCTCCACGACTATCCCGCCGTCGCCGCCGATTTCGCCGCCGCCGAGCCGTGGCTCACGCCCGGCGCCCGCGTGCTGTTCCACGATTATGCGGACTATTTCCCCGGCGTGATGGCGCTGGTCGATGAGCTGGTCGCGACCGGCGACTGGCAGGTCGAGGCGGCCGCCGGCACGCTGCGCGTGCTGCGCCGCGCGCCCGCCCAGCCCGTGGAGGCACCGCGCATCCGCGAGGCGGCGGAAGCGTCATGAGCCTGCCGATCTGGATGTTCTGGGAAGGCCCCCGCCCCGGCTATATCGAGCTGTGCATCGAGACGGTGCGCCGCCATCACCCGGACGTCCGCCTGCTCGATCGCGCCGGGTTCGACGCGCTGTGGACCGAGGAGCGCGACCTGCCGATCGACTCGCTGGCGCTCAACCATCTCTCCGATTTCGTGCGCACCTATCTGCTGTCGCGGTTCGGCGGGCTCTATCTCGATGCGGATGCGGTGCTGATGCATGCGCTCGATCCGTTGCTGAAGGCGGTGGAGGTGCATGGTTTCGTCGGCTATCGCGAGCCCCAGGGCTATATGAGCTGCAATTTCATGGCCTCGCGGCCCGGCGACTGGGTCATCATGGACCATTGGCGCCGAGTGGCGGCGCGGCTGCGCGATCCACGCCCACTGGAATGGCTCGACCTCGCCTCGACCCCGATGGAGATCGCGATACGCGATTACGGCGCCGACGCGCTGATCCTGCCGACCCGATCGATCATGCCCGTCGCATGGAACGAGAGCGCCCAGCTCGCGGTCCGCCGCAACGATGCCGATCACGAACAGGCATTCGAGGATCGCAGTTGGGTGTGGATGCTCTCCAACAACACGATCCGCGGCGAGCTGGGCACCCGCCATCTCTATTATCTCCCCCGCGACCTGCTGCTGGCCGATCGGAGCTTCCTCGCCTTCCTGCTGCGCAAGGCTTTAGGCCATCCCCCACTGGAGATCGAAGTGCCGCCGGGCGGCACCGCCGGCCATCTGGGCGGGCATGAGGACCTGACCCAGTTCGACGAGGGCGCGTTCGACTGGCTGGCCGAGCATTTAGGTGTGGAAAGCGTGCTCGACATCGGCTGCGGCCCCGGCGGCATGGCCGCCTATGCCCTGTCGCGCGGGATCGCGGCGCGGGGCGTGGACGGCGATCCCGGCCATGCGCGCGGCTCGACCTTCATCATCGAGCATGACTATTCCACCGGCCCGCTCGACGCCGGGCGCTTCGATCTGGGCTGGGCGGTCGAGTTCGTCGAGCATGTCGACGAGCAATATGTGCCGAACTTCATGGCGAGCTTCGCCGGCTGCCGCGCGGTGTTCATCACCGCCGCCGTGCCCGGCCAGCCGGGGCATCATCACGTGAACTGCCAATGGGGCGATTACTGGATCGCCCGCTTCGACGAAGCCGGGTTCGACCATGATCCGGAGGCGACCGAAGGCGTGCGCGCCGCCTCGACGATGCGGAGCCGCTTCACCCAGAATACGGGGCTGGTCTTCCGGCGGCGGGACTGAACCCCGCTATTCCACCGTCACCGACTTGGCGAGGTTGCGCGGCTGATCGACGTCGGTGCCCTTGGCGACCGCGACGTGATAGGCGAGCAACTGCACCGGCACCGCATAGACGAGCGGCGCGATCAGCGGGTGGACCTTGGGCATGGTGATCGTCGCCAGGCACCCCTCGCCCGCCGCCTGGACGCCGTCATAGTCCGAGATCAGCACGACCTTGCCGCCGCGCGCCTGGACCTCCTGCATGTTCGACACGGTCTTGTCGAACAGCGGGCCCGAGGGGGCGATCACGATCACCGGGACGGCATCGTCGATCAGCGCGATCGGGCCGTGCTTCATCTCGCCGGCGGCATAGCCCTCGGCGTGGATGTAGCTGATCTCCTTGAGCTTCAGCGCACCCTCCAGCGCCAGCGGATAATCGGTGCCCCGGCCGAGATAGAGCACGTCGCGGGCACTCGCGATATTGTGCGCCATCGCCTCGATCGATTCGTCATAGGCGAGCGCACCGTTGAGCGCGGCGGGCGCCTCGGCGAGATGCTTGACGATCGCCTTCTCCTCGGCCGGGCTCAGCTTGCCCTTGGCGCGGGCGAGATTGGCGGCGAGCGCGGCGAGCACCGCGAGCTGGCAGGTGAATGCCTTGGTCGAGGCGACGCCGATCTCAGGCCCGGCATGGGTGGGCAGCAGCAGGTCCGCCTCGCGCGCCATCGAGCTGGTGGGGACGTTGACCACCACCGCGATCGTCTGGCCCTCGGCGCGGGCATGGCGGAGCGCAGCGAGCGTGTCGGCGGTCTCGCCCGACTGGCTGATGAAGAGCGCCAGCCCGCCCTCCTCCATCACCGGTTCGCGGTAACGGAACTCGGAGGCGACATCGAGGTCGACCGGCACGCGGGCGAACTGCTCGAACCAGTATTTGGCGACCATGCCGGCATAGAAGCTGGTGCCGCACGCGACGATGGTGACGCGCCGGATCTTGGAGAGGTCGAATTCGGGGATCGGCAGCGTGACGCGCTCCTCCATGCGCTGGAGGTAGGAGCGCAGCGTCTGGGCGACGACGATCGGCTGCTCGTAGATCTCCTTGAGCATGTAATGTCGGTGATTGCCCTTGGAGATCAGCTCGCCGGTGACGCCGGAGATGGTGATCGGGCGCTCGACGGGGTTGTTGTCCTTGTCGAAGATCTGCGCGCCGTCATGGGTGATGACGACCCAGTCGCCTTCCTCGAGATAGGCGATGCGCTGGGTGAGCGGCGCCAGCGCGAGCGCGTCGGAGCCGAGATAGGTCTCGCCTTCGCCATAGCCGACCACGAGCGGCGAGCCGAGACGGGCGCCGATCAACAATTCCGGATGCTGGCAGAACAGGATGGCGAGCGCGAACGCGCCGTGGAGGCGCGGCAGCACTTCGGCGACGGCCTCGGCGGGGGCCATGCCGGCCTCGACCTTCTCGCTGACGAGATGGGCGACGACTTCGGTGTCGGTCTCGCTCTCGAAGACGCGGCCGCGACCGATCAGCTCGTCGCGCAGCGTCTTGAAGTTCTCGATGATGCCGTTGTGGACAAGCGCGACTTCGCCGGTGGCATGGGGGTGCGCGTTGTTGGTCGTCGGGCCGCCATGGGTGGCCCAGCGGGTATGGGCGATGCCGGTGGTGCCGGGGAGCGGGTTGGCCGCCAGTTCCTTGCCGAGATTGACCAGCTTGCCCGAGGCGCGGCGGCGCTCGATCCGCCCCTCGAAATCGGTGGCGATGCCGGCCGAATCATAGCCGCGATATTCGAGGCGCTTGAGGCCGTCGTACAGCCGCTCCGCGACGTCTTCCTTGCCGACGATTCCGACGATTCCGCACATGTTACTTCGCTGCCTTTCTGGCTTGCATCATTTCCCGGAAGCGCTTCGCCCAGCCGGGCTTGGCCTCCTGTTTGGCCCGCGTCAGCGCAAGGGCATCGGCTTCGACATCCTCGGTGACGACTGAACCCGCGCCGATGATCGCGCCGTCGCCGATCTTCACCGGGGCGACCAGCGCGCTGTTCGAGCCGATGAATGCGCCCGCGCCGATCACGGTCTCGCTCTTGAGATAGCCGTTGTAATTGCAGGTGATCGTGCCGGCGCCGATGTTCGCCCCCGCGCCCACCTTCGCGTCGCCGAGATAGGTGAGGTGATTGGCCTTGGCGCCCTTGCCGAGCACCGCCTTCTTCATCTCGACGAAATTGCCGACGCGCGAGCCCTCTTCCAGCACCGCGCCGGGGCGGAGGCGCGCATAGGGGCCGACCGAGACGCCGGTGGCGATCTTCGCGCCCTCGATATGGCTGAAGGCGTGGATCGTCACCTGGTCCGCGATTTCCACGCCGGGGCCGAACACGACGTTCGGCTCGATCGTCACATCGCGGCCGATCGCCGTGTCATAAGCGAACCACACCGTCTCGGGTGCGATCAGCGTGACACCATCGGCCATCGCCCGGGCGCGGCGGGCGTGCTGCCATTCGCGCTCCAGCGCCGCCAGCTCGCCGCGGCTGTTGACGCCGGAGACTTCATGGGCGTCGGTCTCGATCACCGCCGAGGGACGGCCGTCCGCCGCGGCGATGTTGACGATGTCGACCAGATAATATTCGCCCGCGGCATTGGCGTTGCCGACCCGCGCCAGCAGCGCGAACAGGTCGCTCGAACGCGCGGCCATCAGGCCGGAATTGCACAAGGTCTCGGCGCGCTCCTCGGCGTTCGCATCCTTGAACTCGACCATCTTGACGATGCGTCCCGAAGGATCGGCGATCACGCGGCCATAGGCGCCCGGATCGAGCGGGCGGAAGCCGAGCACCACCACCGCCGGATTGTCGTTGCCGTGCAGCCGCTCCAGCATCCGCCGCATCGTCGCGGTCGAGACCAAAGGCACGTCGCCATAGAGGATCAGCACATCGCCTTCGAAGCCGGCGAGCCCCGCTTCGGCCTGGAGCACGGCATGGCCGGTGCCGAGCTGATCGGCCTGGTGCGCGGTCTCGGCACCGTGCGGGGCGACCGCGGCCTCGACCTGCTCGCGGCCCGCGCCGACCACGATCACCGTGCGCGCCGGATCGAGCGCGGCAACGCTGTCGATCAGGTGCAGCAGCATCGGCCGTCCGGCGATCGGATGCAGCACCTTGTGGATATCGGATTTCATCCGCGTGCCCTTGCCCGCGGCAAGGATGATCGCGGCGATCGGTGCAGTCACATGCGCCTCCATGGGATCGGCCTCCCCTGCCACGATAGCCTTGCCATTTCCATAGCATTGCTGGCAGGCGGCGCGGGATGGCCGGCTTCCCCTTCGACATCGTCGGATTCGATCTGGACGGCACGCTGCTCGACACCAGCGCCGACCTGACCGACGCACTGAATCATGCCCTGTCGCTGGTCGATCGGGGACCACTGGGCGTGGCCGAGGTCATGCCGATGGTGGGCCGCGGCACCCGGTACATGCTCG
Source organism: Sphingomonas sp. dw_22 (assembly GCF_018449795.1). GTDB lineage: Bacteria > Pseudomonadota > Alphaproteobacteria > Sphingomonadales > Sphingomonadaceae > Sphingomonas. The sequence goes on along the minus strand of NZ_JAAVVE010000056.1, from coordinate 11,286 downwards.
AACGCGGACTGAAGGCGACGGGCGGATACGATGACGAACTGCTGGCGCGGCTCTATCCCGAGCTGATCGACTATTACCGGGCCAATATCGCTCGGGGCACGCGGCCCTATCCGGGGCTGACCGGGGCGCTGGACGCACTGAAATCGCGCGGCGTGACGCTCGCGATCGTCACCAACAAGCCGGAGAGCCTGGCGGTGAAGCTGATCGGCGAGCTGGGCCTCACCGAGCGCTTCCGCACCGTGATCGGCGGCGACACGATGGGGCCGGGCAACGCCAAGCCCTCCGCCGCGCCGATCCTGGAGATGATCCGACGCTGCGGCGGCGGCCGCGCGGCGTTCGTCGGCGATTCGATCTTCGACATCGAAGCGGGGCGCAATGCGGGCATCCCGAGCGTCGCGGTGAGCTTCGGCTTCCTGACGCAGCCGGTGGCGGAACTGGGCGCGGATGTAGTAGTCAATCATTTCGATGCGCTCGTGCCCGCGCTGGAGAGACTCAGGGCCGACACCTGATCGGGAGCCACGCCGATGAACGCCTGGATCGCCGCCCTTCTCCTTCTGACCACTCCGCCGCCACAGGCGATCACTCCGATCGAGCCGATCGTCACCGTAGAGCGCGACGGTAGCCGGACATTGGCGATGGAGGCGATTATCGAGGCGCCGATGGCGGCGGTGTGGGACGCCATCTCGACACCCGAGGGCTGGCGGCGCTGGGCCGCGCCGGTCGCGCATATCGTGCCGGATGCCGAGGATCTGATGGAGACGAGCTACGCGCCCGATGCCCGGCCCGGCGACGCGACCACCATCCGCCAGCAATTCCTCGCGCGGATTCCGGGCCGGATGCTCGCCTTCCGCACAGTGAAGGCGCCCGACGGATTTCCCAATTTCGAGACCTATCGCAAGGTGACGACGATCTTCGAGTTGTCGCCGGCGGGAGATGGCCGAACGCGCATCGTGCTGACCGCGACCGGCTATCCGGATACCGACGCGGGCCGGCAATTGCTCGGCTTCTTCCGCGAAGGCAATCGCAAGACGCTGGAGAAATTGCGCAGCGTGCTTGCCCGGCGCTAGCCATCCAATCGGCGAACTGCCGGTTGACTCATTTGACTCTCCCACGCCTGTTCTGGCCAGGCGGGTCACGTGCTTTCCGGGGGCCTCGACAATGTGAAAGAGCAGCCCCCTCGATCGCCTCCCAAATCCTATTTTGCAAGGCCGGAGCTACGCCGGACGATAGCCCTTGCGCCATTTGATCCATAGATGCCGGGCCAGCATGAGCGGCGGCATCCGCAGCCAGTGCGAGCGGACGTAAAAGCCCAGCTGGGTCAGCTTGCGGGTCGGGCGGCCCCAGCCATCGCGGGCGGTGAGGCGGCGGACGAACAGCGGATCGAGGCTGTCCCAGACGCGCCAGATCTCCGGGATCGGCGTGCCGTAGAGATGGTTGGCCTGGCGCGCGGCGCGGGCGACCGCCGCGCCAAGCCCGTGATGCGCAGCCCGCGCCTCCAGCCCTTCGGTGCCGAATTCCGAGAACAGGCAATGAATGTCCCACAGGTTGCGCATGCCCCCGGCGAGATCGCCATCGGCGAAGAGATGCGCGGCGGCGTGGCAGATCATGTCCTGGGGCGAGAGGATGCGCAGGCCGTTCTCTAGCGCGACGCTGTCCGCCAGCAGACCCTCGGCATCGGGCCTGATCCGCGCGGTGAGCGGCAGGATCGTGTGGTGGACGTCGATCATCCGGTCGCGCTCGCGATGGATCAGCGGCGGGAGCTCGTGCATCCATTGCCGGTAATAGGCGTCGTCATAGGGATCGGGCTTCACCCATTCCCATCCGGCCGCGAGCAGCGCGGCCTCGGCTTCCTCGATCCGGACACGCGGGACCAATATGTCGAGGTCGCCGATCGAACGCCCGGTGCTGGGCGACAGGCCGGCGGCGGCATAGGCGGTGCCCTTGAGCAGCACGACCGGCATGTCGAGGGCGGCGAGCGCGCGGCGCGCCATCTCGGCTTCCCACAGGGCGGCGGTGCGGCCCTGCCCGGCCGAGGCGATCGCATCCTGCACCAGCCGGGCGGCGGCGGGCGGCATCCTCAGCCCCTCGATCCGGTGCGCGAGCGTGCCGATGAGCTGCTCCGCGCGGGCGACGGCGAAGAGCGCGGTCCATTCGGGCGCCGTGAGGGTCTCTGCGCGCGCCGGCTCGCGCAGGATCGCGGCGAGGAGCAGCGCCGGGTTCATGCCAGCGCCTCCACCATCGCTATCGCGGTTTCGGTGTCGGGATAGTCGATCGCCCGTGCGGGGATGTTCCTGACCAGCCGGGTCAGCGCGTCGAAGCCGCGTTCGGCGAGGGTGACGTAGTTGGTCGAGGATTGGGTGAGGCGGACGAACGCCTCGCTCGGCAGCACCGGCCGCTCCGCCGCTTCGAAGCCGAAGCGCGGGAAGAGCAGCAGCGCGGGCTCGGCGGGCTCGGCCATCGCGGCGATCGCGCGCGCATCGGGGACGAGATGGCGCAGCGTGCCCTTGGGCGTGCCGGTGAGCAGCGGCCCGAAGCGGCCCTGCGGCGCGGCGCGTTCGGCGACCGGGATCGCTTCGTTCTTGAGGCTTATCAGGCGCGGAAACGCATGGGCCAGGCCGGTGGCGGGATCGATCAGCACGAATTCGTCGCCCATCAGCCGCCAACCGCGCGCCATCAGCAGCGCCGCGAGCGTCGATTTTCCCGCGCCCGAGATGCCGGTCATCAGCACCGCGCGGCCGTTCCGCTCGACCGCCGAGGCGTGGAGCAGCAGATAGCGCCGGAGGCCCAGCGCCATTTGCAGGTTCATCCCCATCTCGGCGGCGAGCAGCCCCTGGGCGAGCGGCAGCGGCGCCGCATCGGGAATCACGAAATCGCCGCCGATATGCACCGAAGGCCGGACGATCTTCCGCCACGGCCGCGCGGCGAAGAGGTGGACGTTGAAATCGGGGATACCGTTATCGGGCTGGGGATAGTCCGCGTAGAGATCGTCGATCGCCGCGATGGGCGAACGCCAGTCGCTGCCGATGCGGAAGCCGATGGGGCCGATGCGGACGGCGATCACATGGCGCATAGCCGCTCCACCAGCCCCGCCGCAGCAAGTTCGTCCAGCCGCACGGCCAGCGCAAAGGGATCGGGATCGCCGAGGTCAAACCGCTCGGAAAGGCGATCGAGCAGCGCCGCGGAAGTCAGCGCCTCATCGCCCAGCGCTTCGAGGATTTCGGGCACCGGCGCATCGACGACATGGGTGATGCCCGAGGCGCGGTGATAGACCAATGTCAGCGCATCGAGCGGGACGATGCGCAGCGTGGACGGCGGCACGGCACGATAGCGGGCGATGTGCACGCGCTAGCCGCGCGGCATCTGCAGCGATGCGAAGCAGGTGAAGCCGCTGGTGCCCGATTGCAGGCGGCGGATGTAATTGGTGTAGGCGCGGCTGCTCTCGTAATCGGTGCCGGGCAGCGTGCCCCCGGCCAGCGCGCGCTTCACGTCCTCGGCCTTGAAGGCGACGCCCGGCGGCGCATAGGCGCCCGGCGTACCGGCAGGCACCAAAGTCCCGTCCGCCGCGATATAGTTGCCGGCGCGGCCGGGATCGGGGACCGGGATCTCGCAGTGCATCACCGAAGCGCTGGTCTGCGCCAGCGCCGGACGGATCGAGACGATCGCCGAAGCGCTGGCCGCGCCCAGCATCAGTGCGCGGCGCGTGGCGCGCGGTCCCTGCGTTTCTTCGTCCATGGTGCCTTGTCCTGCGCCCATCCGCGTTTCGCAATCGTAAATCGGTACTCGCCATGGGACAGGTTCGCGCTAGAAGGCGCCATGCCCCTCTCCCCCGGTCTTCGCGCATTGGTAGCGCTGGCGGTCGCCGCCCTTACCGCGCTGGTGAGCCTGCTCATCAGCGGCGACGTGCAGATCGGGCTGGTGGTGCTCGTCGGCGCCGCCGCGGCGACTCTGATCGCCGCGACCGGCGAGAACGCCCCGGCGCCCGTCCCCCCCGCCCCTCCGGCGGCGCCCGCGCGCGGCCCGGCGATCAGCGAGGTGATCGAGGCGATCGCCGAGCCGGTGCTGATGATCGACGCCAATCGCGTGGTCGAGGCCAATCCGGCGGCGCGCGCGCTGCTGGGCCAGCATATCCTGGGCGAGGACGTGCGCCTCGCGATCCGCCACCCCGCCGCTGCCGAGCGGCTGCTCGACCCGACCGACCAGTCCCCCGCCGCGCCGATCCACCTGGTCGGCCTCGGCACGCGCGACCAGCGCTGGGAGATGCGGGTGCGCACGCTGGAGAACGGCCAGCGCATCGTCCACCTGATCGATCGTACCGGCAGCTATGCCACCGAGCGGATCCGCGTCGATTTCGTCGCCAATGCCAGCCATGAGCTGCGCACCCCGCTCGCCTCGCTGCTCGGCTATGTCGAGACGCTGCAGGACGATGCCGGCGACGATCCCGCGACTCGCCAGCGCTTCCTGAAGATCATGCACGACGAGGCGCGGCGGATGCAGCGGCTGATCGACGACCTGATCTCGCTGAGCCGGATCGAGGCGGAGAAATATCGCGCGCCGGCCGATTCGGTGGCGCTGGCCGATCTGGTCGACGAAGTCTGCCTGGAGCTTTCGGGCGCCGCGCGCGCGGCCGATCTGGTTACCGAGGTCGAGGAAGTGCCGCCGGTGCGCGGCGACCGGGCCCAGTTGAGCCAGCTCATCCACAATGTCGTCGGCAATGCGATGAAATATGGCAAGCACGGCACGCCGGTCACGATCGCGCTGCGCCGCGAGGGGGACGCGATGGTGCGCCTGACCGTCACCGACCAGGGCGAAGGCATCCCGCCCGAGCATATTCCCCGCCTCACCGAGCGTTTTTATCGTGTCGATTCAGGGCGCAGCCGGTCGCTGGGCGGCACCGGGCTGGGCCTCGCGATCGTCAAGCATGTGGTGGAGCGTCACCGCGGCCGGATCGACATCGCGAGCACCGTCGGCAAGGGCACGAGCGTCTCGGTACTGCTGCCGGTGCAGCGTGGCGCATGAGCGGCTGTCATAAAGACGTAACCGCATTGAAAGACAGGCGATGGGCGTGCCGGCGGCACGACTCGATTCCAGGGGAGCTTAACATCTTCGGCAGGCTGGCCATGGTGGCGGCAGCGGCATTGGCGCTGACCGCGTGCGACAGCAACACGACGCGGGAGATTCGCGTGGTGGGCTCGTCGACCGTCTATCCCTTCACCACCGCGGTTGCGGAGACCTTCGTCAACCAGGGCGGCGGGCGTCGGGCGCCCGTGGTCGAATCGATCGGCACCGGCGGCGGGCTCGCGCGCTTCTGCGAAGGCGTGGGCTGGGAATTCCCCGACATCGCCAACGCATCGCGCCGGATCAAGAAATCCGAATACGATCTGTGCGAGAAGAACGGCGTCGGCGAGATCATGGAGGTCCAGATCGGCGTGGACGGGGTCGCGCTGGCCGAGGCGAACAAAGGCCCCAAGCTCCAGCTCAGCAAGAAGGACGTCTATCTGGCGCTCGCCGCCTCGCCCTATGGCAAGCCCAACCGCGCGCGGACCTGGCGGGACGTGAACCCCGCCCTTCCCGCGATCCCGATCCAGGTGATGGGGCCGCCTTCCACCAGCGGCACCCGCGACGCGCTGGTCGAACTAGTGATCGAGCCGGGCTGCGCCGAGGCCGATCCGGAGGCCAAGGTGCTCAAGGCGGCCAAGGATACCGCGCCCTATGACGCGCGCTGCAAGCGCATCCGCGACGACGGGCCCTATATCGACAAGGGCGAGAACGACAATCTGATCGTCCAGGGCCTGGCGCAGAACCCCAATGCGATCGGCGTGTTCGGCTATTCCTATCTCGAGGAGAATATCGACCGGCTGCACGGCGTGCCGATCGAGGGCGTGGCACCGACCTATGAGACGATCGCCAACCGCACCTATCCGGGCGCGCGGCCGCTGTTCCTCTATGTGAAGAAGCGGCATCTGCGCGCCGTGCCGGGGCTCGCCGACTTCCTGACGCTCTACACCACCATGTGGGGGCCGGACGGCAAGCTGACCCGGCGCGGGCTGATCGCCGCGCCCGACGATGTCCGCAAGCATTCGGCCGAGATCGTCGCGCAGCGGCTTGCGCTCGATCCGGCCGGGCTGCACTGAGCGTGGCGTCGTGAACGGTTTCGCCCTCCTCTTCCTGGTCGCCGGGCTCGGCCTGATCGGCTGGCTGACCGCGCGTGCCCGCGCCGCCCGGCTCGATCGCGGCGGCGCCAAGCGGCTCCACTCGCTGCCCGCCCAGCATGGCTGGTATGTCGTGATCTGGACGGTGATCCCGGCGCTGCTGTTCATCGCGGGCTGGAGCGTGATCAGCCCGAGCCTGGTCAAGCAGCAGGTGCTGGAGCATCCGGCCGCTCAACAGCTTCCGCAATTCGAGTTCGAGCGCGACGCATTGCTCGCCGAGGCGCGCCGCGTCGCCGAGAATCCCGGCACCAGGGCGTTCGATCCGATCGCGCAGCAGCTTGCCGCGCCGATGGCCGCCGCCCGTGCGCGCTATGGCTGGATGGGCAGCGGCATCGCGATCCTGCTCGCCTTTGCCGGCGGTGCCTTCGCCTTCACCCGCGTCCGCGCCGGCTTCCATGCCCGCACCCGGGTCGAGCGCGGGGTGATGATGATCCTGCTGGTCGCGTCGCTGATCGCAATCCTGACGACGCTCGGCATCTTCCTGTCGCTGCTGTGGGAATCGATACGCTTCTTCTCGGTGGTGCCGCCCAGCCAGTTCCTGCTCGGCACGCATTGGAGCCCGCAGGTGATCGACGCGGCGCATCCCGGCAAGTCGCTGGGCGCGGTGCCTTTGTTCTGGGGCACTTTCTTCATCGGCGCGGTGATCGCGATGCTGGTCGCGATCCCGTTCGGACTGATGAGCGCGATCTATCTCACCCAATATGCCGCGCCGCGCGTGCGCCGCTGGATGAAGCCGATCCTGGAGATCCTCGCCGGCGTGCCGACCGTGGTCTATGGCTATTTCGCCGCGCTGACGGTGGCGCCGGCGGTGCGCGATCTGGCGGTGATGCTGGGCATGCCCTTCGCCTCGTCTGAGAGCGCGCTGGCCGCGGGACTGGTGATGGGCGTGATGATTATCCCCTTCGTCTCCTCGATGGCCGATGATTCGATCGCCGCGGTGCCCACCGCGATGCGCGACGGCAGCCTGGCGATGGGCGCCACCACCAGCGAGACGATCAGTCGCGTGCTGTTGCCCGCCGCGCTGCCGGGCGTCGTCGCGGGCGTGCTGCTCGCGGTCAGCCGCGCGATCGGCGAGACGATGATCGTGGTCATGGCCGCATCGGGCGCCGCGAACATCACGCTCAACCCGTTCGAGAGCGCGACCACCGTCACCAAGCAGATCGTGGACCTGCTGACCGGCGAGGCCGAGTTCGACAGCCCCAAGACGCTCGCCGCCTTCGCGCTGGGCCTGACCTTGTTCGTCATCACCCTGCTGCTCAACATCGTCGCGCTGCGCGTCGTGAAGAAATACCGGGAGGCATATGAATAATCCCGCCCCCGCCGGCGCGAGCAAGCGCGTGCCCACCGACTGGCAGGGCCAGGCGATGCAGAAGCGCATCCGCCGCCGCTATGCGGCCGAGCGGCGCTTCCGCTTCTTCGGCTTCGCGGCGGTGCTGCTGTCGGCCGCGTTCCTCGCCTTCCTGCTGGCGACGATGGTGACGAACGGCTGGCGCGGCTTCACCCGCACCGAGATCGCGCTGCCGATCGACTTCCCGGCGATCAAACTTCCGGTCGAGCGCGCGGCGCTCCACACGGTGGGCGCCGATCTGGCGCTGGCCGGCGCGGGGCTGGAGGAGCAGGTGAAGGGCGCCGCCGTCGCCGCCTATGGGCCCGGCGGCGAGAATTTCGTCGCCGACAGCGCCTGGGTGGACGTGCGCGAGGCGATCGAGCGCGATCCGACGATGCTCGATCGCAAAATCACCTTCCACGTTCCCGCCTCGACCGGGATCGACCAGGCAATGGGCGGCCAGGGCAGCGCCGAGATGACCGCCGCCGCGGATCGGCTGAAGGCGGCCGGCGTGGTCTCGCGCAGCTTCAACACCAGCTTCCTGACCGAATCGGACTCCACCGATCCGGTCGCAGTCGGCATCTGGGGCGCGCTCAAGGGCTCGCTGCTGACGATGGCGGTGACGTTCCTGATCGGCTTCCCGGTGGGCGTGCTCTCGGCGATCTATCTCGAGGAATATGCGCCGCGGAACCGCTGGACCGACCTGATCGAAGTCTCGATCAACAATCTCGCGGCGGTCCCTTCGATCATCTTCGGCCTGCTCGGCCTCGCGGTGTTCCTGGGCACCTGGGAGATCGGCGGCGTGCATTTCGGGCCGCTGCTGCCGCGATCGGCGGCCTTGGTCGGCGGGCTCACGCTCGCGCTGATGATCATGCCCGTGATCGTCATCGCCAGCCGCAACGCGATCAAGGCGGTGCCCCCCTCGATCCGCGATGCCGCGCTCGGCATCGGCGCCAGCCCGATCCAGGTGGTGTTCCACCACGTCCTGCCGCTCGCCATGCCGGGCATCCTGACCGGCACGATCATCGGCATGGCCCGCGCGCTGGGCGAGACGGCGCCGCTTCTGCTGATCGGCATGCGCGCTTTCATCGTCACGCCGCCCGGCGGCTTCACCGATCCGGCCACCGTGCTGCCGGTGCAGATCTTCCTCTGGTCCGACGAAGTCAGCCGCGGCTTCGTCGAAAAGACCAGCGCCGCGATCATCGTGCTATTGGCGTTCCTGCTCGCGATGAACGGGCTCGCTATCTATCTCCGCAACAAATTCGAGACCCGCTGGTGATGACCGATACGCCTCACAAGATGTCCGCGCGCGACGTGAGCGTGTTCTACGGCGACAAGCAGGCCGTGCGCGACGTGTCGATCGACATCGACATGGACAAGGTCACCGCCTTCATCGGCCCGTCGGGTTGCGGCAAATCGACCTTCCTGCGCACGCTCAACCGGATGAACGACACCATCCCCAGCGCCCGCGTGGAGGGTTCGATCACGCTGGACGGCGAGGACATCTATTCGCCGGCGATGGACGTGGTGCAGCTCCGCGCCCGGGTGGGCATGGTGTTCCAGAAGCCGAACCCGTTCCCCAAGTCGATCTTCGAGAATGTCGCCTATGGCCCGCGCATCCACGGCCTGGCTTCCTCCAAGAGCGACCTGGAGGCGATCGTCGAGCGCTCGCTGAAACGCGCCGGCCTGTTCGAGGAAGTGAAGGACCGGCTGCACGACAGCGGCACCGCGCTCTCGGGCGGCCAGCAGCAGCGGCTGTGCATCGCCCGTGCGATCGCGGTCGATCCCGAAGTGATCCTGATGGACGAGCCGGCCTCCGCGCTCGATCCGATCGCCACCGCCAAGATCGAGGAGCTGATCCACGAATTGCGCGGCCGCTATGCGATCGTGATCGTTACGCATAACATGCAGCAGGCGGCGCGCGTTTCGCAGCGCACGGCGTTTTTCCATCTCGGCCAGCTCGTGGAGTATGGCGAGACCGATAATATCTTCACGGCGCCGCAGCAGGAGCGCACCAAGGACTATATCACCGGAAGGTACGGATAATGGCGACGGGCCACGAACATACCGTCAAGGCATTCGATCAGGACATCAGCCAGCTTCGCGCGCTGATCTCGCAGATGGGCGGGCTGGCCGAACAGGCGATCTACGATTCGATGAAGGCGCTCCAGCGCGGCGATGTCGAGCTGGCACGAGAGGTCCGCAAGAAGGACAAGCAGATCGACGCGATCGAAGCCGAGCTGGAAAAGCTCGTCGTCCGCGTGATCGCGCTGCGCGCGCCGATGGCCGACGACCTGCGCGAAGTGATCGCCGCGCTCAAGATCGCCGCCGTGGTCGAGCGGATCGGCGACTATGCCAAGAACATCGCCAAGCGCGTGCCGATGATCCACGCCGAGGGCGAGGACCGGATCGACGCGATCTCGATCCTGCCCGCGATGGGCCAGCTCGCCGCCGACATGGTGCATGACGTGCTCGATGCCTTTTCCGCGCGCGACGCCGAAGCCGCGGAGCAGATCTGCGAGCGCGACAATGCGCTCGACGATTTCTACGATTCGATCTTCCGGACGCTGGTGACCTTCATGGTCGAGAATCCGCGCACGATCAGCCAGGTCGCGCACCTGCTGTTCGTCGCCAAGAACCTGGAGAGGATCGGCGATCACGCGACCAACGTCGCCGAAATGGTCTATTTTGCCGCCACGGGCCGCTACCTCGCCGACCGCGAGCCCGGCGAAGCGATCGGAGTTTGAAAGCGATGGCACGAGTTAAGATGCTGCTGGTGGAAGACGATGCGGCAATTGCCGAACTCGTCACCTGGCATTTCAAGCGCGAGGATTACGAGGTCAAGCAGACCCCGGACGGCGAAGAGGCGCTGCTGCTCGCCAAGGAGGCGACGCCCGACATCGTCCTGCTCGACTGGATGGTGGAGGGGCTTTCGGGGATCGAGGTCTGCCGCCGCCTGCGTCGCATGCCAGAGACCGCGAACGTGCCGATCATCATGCTGACCGCGCGCGGCGAAGAGGAAGACCGGGTGCGCGGGCTGGAGACCGGGGCGGACGATTATGTCACCAAGCCCTTCTCCCCGCGCGAGCTGGTCGCCCGCGTCGGCGCGGTGCTGCGCCGCGTGCGCCCGGCGCTGGCGGGCGAGGCGCTGACCTATGCCGATATCGAGATGGACACGGTGGGCCACAAGGTCCGCCGCGGCGGCGAGGTGATCTCGCTCGGGCCGACCGAGTTCCGCCTGCTCAAGCATTTCCTGGAGCATCCGGGCTGGGTCTTCTCGCGCGAGCGGCTGCTCGATGCGGTGTGGGGGCATGATTCGGACATCGAGAGCCGCACCGTGGACGTCCATATCCGGCGGCTGCGCAAGGCGATCAACAACGGCAACCGCCCCGACATCATCCGCACCGTCCGCTCCGCCGGCTACGCGCTCGATTCGGGCAACTAGGACCGCACCGGCCCTCCTTCCTTCGTTGCTCCGGCACTTCAGCCGGAGTGACGCGGAGGCCTCCAAGCGCACCGCACCTCGCCAACGCTGCGGCTGCGCGACCAACGCCCCTTTTGCCGAGCCGGACCGTGCCGGGCGCGCAACGCTTCGCCCTGCACGGGCGTTCGCTTGGCACAGGGGTTCCGGGGGTCTGAAGAGGAACAGTCGAATGAAATGGATCATCATGGCCGCCGCGCTGGCATTTGGCGGCACCGCCATCGCCCAGGACGTGCCGGGCCAGACCGCGCCGCAGACGACGCCGACGG
>NZ_JAAVVE010000055.1 GCF_018449795.1 Sphingomonas sp. dw_22 | reverse complement strand
TCGGCATTCTCCAGCACGCGATCGGGCAGGGTCTCGCGGACGCGGACCTTGGTGAACGAAGCGACGACGTCGTTCAGGCTCTCGATATGCTGGATGTTGACGGTGGAATAGACGTCGATCCCCGCCGCCAGCAGTTCCTCGACATCCTGGTAGCGCTTGTCGTGGCGGCTGCCGGGGGCGTTGGTGTGGGCGAGCTCATCAACCAGCACCAGCCTGGGCCGGCGGGCGAGGACGGCGTCGAGGTCCATCTCCTCGATCGTGCGGCCCTGATATTCGACCGGGCGGCGGGGCACGATCTCGAAGCCATGGACCAGCGCCTCGGTCTCGGCGCGGCCATGCGTCTCGACCACGCCGATGACGGTGTCGATCCCGGCGCGGGGGCGGGCGGCGCCGTCGGTCAGCATCTCATAGGTCTTGCCGACGCCGGGCGCGGCGCCGAGGAACACCTTCAAACGGCCGCGGCCCTCCTGCGCGGCTTCGCGCAGAAGGGCCTCGGGCGACGGGCGTTGCTCGGATTCGGGGCCGGGGCTCACTCCTTCGCTTGTGCGCTCGCACCGCCCAGCCTGTCGAGCGCGCGATTGAGTTCGAGCACATTGACGCGCGGTTCCCCGAGGAAGCCGAGCAGTGCGCCCTGCTGGTGCTGCCGGATGAGCGTGCGGAGGGCGTCCTTGCCCAGGCCCCGTGCGGCGGCGACGCGATCGACTTGGTAAAAAGCCGCCTCGGGGCTGATGTCAGGATCGAGTCCCGAGGCGGAGGTCGTCACCAGATCGGTGGGGACCGAAACTGCTGGTGATGTGCGAAGCGCGGCGATGTCGGTCTTCACGCGGTCGGCGAGAACCTGGCTGGTCGGGCCGAGGTTCGAGCCGGAAGATGCAGAAGCATCATAGCCGTCTTTTCCGGCGGCCGAGGGGCGCGGGTGGAAATAACGCGGGGCGGCGAAGCCCTGGCCGATCAGCTCGGAGCCGACGACCTGGCCGTTCTCGCGGATCAGGCTGCCGTTCGCCTGGTGCGGAAAGGCGAACTGGCCGATGCCGGTGAGTGCGGCCGGATAGGCGAGGCCGAGCAGGGCCGCGAACAGGATCGTGAGCACGATCGCCGGGCGGATTGCGGTGGTGAAGTCCTTGAGCATTTTCTTTCTTCCTTCTTGCACCCCTCCCGCTTGCGGGAGGGGCTGGGGGAGGGCTTGTTCCGAGAGGGCGTGACAGACCCTCCCCCGACCCCTCCCGCAAGCGGGAGGGGAGAACGGTCAGGCGAGGTGAAGGCCGGCGACGACGAGGTCGATCAGCTTGATGCCGATGAACGGCGCGACCAGGCCGCCCAGGCCGTAGATGGCGAGGTTGCGTGCGAGCAGCGGGCCGGCGCCCATCGGCTTGTAGGTCACGCCCTTCAGCGCCAGCGGTACCAGCATCGGGATGATGAGCGCGTTGAAGATGATCGCCGACAGGATCGCGCTCTGCGGCGAGGCGAGACCCATCACGTTGAGCACCGCCAGCCCCGGATAGAGCACGACGAACATCGCCGGGATGATCGCGAAATATTTGGCGACGTCGTTGGCGACCGAGAAGGTGGTGAGTGCGCCGCGGGTCATCAGCAGCTGCTTGCCGAGGCCGACGATCTCGATGAGCTTGGTCGGATCGCTGTCGAGATCGACCATGTTGCCGGCCTCGCGCGCGGCCTGGGTGCCGGTGTTCATCGCGACGCCGACATCGGCCTGGGCGAGGGCGGGGGCGTCGTTGGTGCCGTCGCCGCACATCGCGACCAGCTTGCCGCCCTGCTGCTCCTTGCGGATGAGGGCGAGCTTGTCCTCCGGCGTGGCTTCGGCGAGGAAATCGTCGACGCCGGCCTCGGCGGCGATCGCGGCGGCGGTGAGGGGGTTGTCGCCGGTTATCATCACGGTGCGGATGCCCATGCGGCGCAGCTCGGCGAAACGTTCGCGGACGCCGGCCTTGATGACGTCCTTCAGCGCGATCACGCCGAGCAGGCGGCCGTCCTGTGCCACGGCGAGCGGAGTCTGGCCGGCGCGGGCGATCGAGTCGGTGATCTTGCGCAGCTCGGCCGCGGCGGCGGTGGCGCCGGCACCGGGATTGGCGCGCAGCACCGCATCGACTGCGCCCTTCTGGATCAGATGACCGTCGAGCTTCACGCCCGAGAGGCGGGTCTGGGCGGTGAAGGGGATGACCTCGGCGCCCTCGGGCAGCGTGCGATCGGTGACGCCGAACTTGTCGCGCGCCAGGACGACGATCGAGCGGCCCTCCGGCGTCTCGTCCGGGAGGCTGGCGAGCAGGGCGGCGCGGGCGAGATCGTCGTTCGAGACGCCGACCAAAGGCTGGAAGCTGCTCGCCTGGCGGTCGCCGATGGTGATCGTGCCGGTCTTGTCGAGCAGCAGGACGTCGATATCGCCTGCGGCCTCGACCGCGCGGCCCGACTTGGCGAGCACGTTGAAGCGCACGAGCCGGTCCATGCCCGCGATGCCGATCGCCGAGAGGAGCGCGGCGATGGTGGTCGGGATCAGCGTGATGAGCAGCGCCGCGAGCACCGCGACGGGGATGCTGCCGCCCGCATAGCTGGCGAAGCCGGGGATGGTGGCGACGGCGATCAGGAAGATGATCGTCAGGCCGACCAGCAGGATCGTCAGCGCGATCTCATTGGGGGTCTTCTGCCGCTCGGCGCCTTCGACGAGCGCAATCATGCGGTCGAGAAAGCCCTGGCCGGGCTCCTGGGTCACGCGGACAGTGATCTGGTCCGAGATGACGCGGGTGCCCGCGGTGACGGCCGAACGGTCGCCGCCCGCCTCGCGGATCACGGGGGCGCTCTCGCCGGTGATCGCGGCCTCGTTGACGCTGGCGACGCCTTCGATGACTTCGCCGTCGGCCGGGATCAGGTCGCCGGTGCGGACCAGCACGACCTGGCCCTTGTGGAGCTGCGAGGCGGGGACGAGCTTGCCGTCGGGGAGCCGGGCGGTGAGCTCCGACTTGGCGGCGCGCAGCGATGCCGCCTGGGCGCGGCCGCGGCCCTCCGCCAGCGCCTCTGCGAAGGTGCCGAAGAGGACGGTGAGCCAGAGCCAGACGATGAGCTGGAGCTGGAAGGGGATCGGCAGGTTCTCGCCGCCGATCACCAGCAGCACGGTGAGGAGGAGCGCGACCACGGCGGTGGTGAAGAGCACGGGGTTCTTCACCAGCTCGCGCGGGGCCAGCTTGCGGAAGGCGTCGCCGATCGCGGGTACGACCAGCTTGGCCGAGAACATCGAGGATGCAGTTGTCATGTCAGTCGCCTTCAGAAGAGCTGGCCGTGGATCATCGCGAGATGATCGGCGATCGGACCGAGCGCGAGGCTGGGAAGGAAGGTGAGTCCGCCGACGATCAGGATGATGCCGACGAGCAGCCCCACCCAGAGCGGTCCGGTGGTCGGGAACGAGCCCGCGCCGGCCGGGGTGTATTTCTTGGCGGCCAGGCTGCCGGCGATGGCGAGGATCGGGACGATCATGAAGAAGCGTCCAAGCCACATCGCGACCGACAGGAGCCCGTTGTAGAAGGGCGTGCCGGAGGTGATGCCGCCGAATGCCGAACCGTTGTTCGCGGTGCCTGAGGTGAAGGTGTAGAGGATCTCCGAGAAGCCGTGCGGCCCCTTGTTGAGCGGGCCGGCAAGGCCGTCGGGCAGGACGGATGCGAGCATCGTCAGGCCGAGGATGCAGAGCGGCAGGATCGCCACGGTCAGCACCGCCAGCTTCACTTCGCGGCTCTCGATCTTCTTGCCGACATATTCGGGGGTGCGGCCGACCATCAGCCCGGCGACGAACACCGCGAGGATGGCGAACACCAGGAAGCCGTAGACGCCCGCGCCCACGCCGCCGACCACGACTTCGCCGAGCTGCATGTTTATCATCGGGATCATGCCGCCGAGCGCGGTGAAGCTGTCATGCATCGCATTGACCGCGCCGCACGATGCGGCCGTGGTGACGACCGAGAACAGGGCCGACGCGGCGATGCCGAAGCGGACTTCCTTGCCCTCCATGTTGCCGCCCAGGGCGCCGAGGCCGTGGAGGATCGGGTTGCCCGAGGCTTCCTGCCAATAGACGACGCTCACGCCGGCCACGAACAGCACCATCATCGCGCCGAGCAGCGCCCAGCCCTGGCGGGTGTTGCCCACCGCCTTGCCGAAGGTCCAGGTGAGGCCGACACCGATCGCGAAGATCGACAGCATCTGCACCAGATTGGTAAGCGCGCTGGGGGTCTCGAACGGATGCGCCGAATTGGCATTCAGGAAGCCACCGCCATTGGTGCCGAGCATCTTGATCGCTTCCTGGCTGGCGATCGGGCCCATCACGAGCGTCTGCTTGGCGCCCTCCAGCGTGGTCGCGTCGATCGAGCTCAGGAAGGTCTGCGGCACGCCGCTCGCGATCAGGAAGAGCGCATAGACGACGCAGATCGGCAGCAGCAGATACAGGGTGATGCGGGTGCAGTCCGCCCAAAAATTGCCGATGCCCGACGCCTGGCGCCGCGCGAAGCCGCGGAACAGCGCGAAGGCGATGGCGATGCCGGTCGCGGCGCTCAGGAAATTATGGATGGCGAGGCCCAGCATCTGGCTGAGGTTGCTCATCGCGACCTCGCCCGAATACCATTGCCAGTTGGTGTTGGTGGTGAAGCTGATCGCGGTGTTCAGCGCGCCGTCGGCGCCGATGCCAGCGAGCCCGCGCGGGTTCATCGGCAGCACGCCCTGCAGGCGCAGGATGGCGTAGGTGAACAGCGCCAGCACGAGCTGGAACAGCAGCATGTGGACCGCATAGCGGCGCCAGCCCTGCTCGGCATTCGGATCGATGCCGGCGAGCTTGTAGAAGCCCTGCTCGACAGGACCGAGCACGCGGTGGAGCGGCGTGCGGCGCCCTTCGTAGAGCGCGAACAGCCACATCCCCATCGGCTTGGCGAGCGCGACGGTGAGGGCGACGAAGACGAGGATCAGCGTCCAGCCTTGCATGGTCATGGCGGCGGCCTTCAGAAACGCTCGGGCCGCAGGAGCACGGCCACGAGATAGAGGAGGAGACCGAGCGCGGTGAGCCCGGCGAGCGCGAGGTGGAGCGTCATGGCCGCCTCCTCACGCATTGTCGCAGAGGCGGACATAGGCGAGCGTGAGGAGGAACAGCCCCCCCAGCACTCCCAGCCAGATCAGATCGGTCATTGCGGAATTCCTCAGTTCGAAAAGGGAAGGATGGTACGGCCGGGAACGGGGATCAGGCGGAACAGGCCCGGGCCTTCGCCGAGCAGCGCCCAGCCCAGGCAGCCGCTCGACACCGCCAGCGCGGCGGCGGCGAATTCGAGAAAGGTCGCGGAATGCGCCGGAAGCTGGCTGACCGAACGGTGCAGCCACCAGGCCGCCGCGGCGCACAGGCCGAGCAGCGCAAGGCCCGCCGAGCGGACCGCGATCTGCGCCGCCCAGCCGGGCTGGTTTGATTCCAGGCGACGCCGGATTGCGGCCACCTTCACGCTCCCGTTCTTGGATTGACGGCTGCGATGTGGGCGTTGGGGCGGTTAAGGTTCCACGGGAGAGTGTGGCCGGCGCATAAAGAAGGCGTAAAGTTTGTGGTGGGCGCCCTCGCGCGTGCATAGGTGCGCGCGATGGAAGAAGACCAGCATGCGCACGACCATCACGACAGCCTGCCGACGCTCGCGATCGGCGCGATCGGCGTGGTGTTCGGCGATATCGGCACCTCGCCCCTCTATGCGCTGAAGGAGAGCTTCATCGGGCACCACCCGCTGGCGGTGGACCGCGCGCATATCTTCGGGGTGCTCTCGCTGATCTTCTGGACGATGATGCTGGTCGTCACCGTCAAATATGTCTTCGTCATCCTGCGCGCCGACAACAAGGGCGAGGGCGGCAGCCTGGCGCTGCTCGCGCTCATCAACCGCACGCTGGGGCAGAACCGCTGGAGCGCCGCGATCGCGATGCTGGGCGTGATCGCGACCGCGCTCTTCTATGGCGACGCGATCATCACGCCGGCGATCTCGGTACTGTCGGCGGTGGAGGGGCTTACGGTCGTCCAGGCGGGCCTCACGCCGCTGGTGCTGCCGATCACGATCGTCATCCTGATCGGGCTGTTCGCGATCCAGTCGCGCGGGACGGCGAGCGTCGGCAAGCTGTTCGGGCCGGTGATGCTGGTCTATTTCGCGGTGCTGGCGGTGCTTGGCCTGGTCTGCATCGCGCGCGCGCCGGAGATCCTTTGGGCGCTCAACCCGGCCTATGCGGTGGATTTCTTCCTGATCGACCCGAAGCTGGCCTTCCTGGCGCTGGGATCCGTGGTCCTCGCGGTGACCGGCGCCGAGGCGCTGTACGCCGATATGGGGCATTTCGGGCGCAAGGCGATCTCGATCTCGTGGCTCTATGCCGCCTTTCCGTGCCTGATGCTCAACTATCTCGGCCAGTCGGCGTTGCTGCTCCACGATCCCGCCGCGGTCGCGAACCCCTTCTTCCTGATGGCGCCGGACTGGGCGCGGCTGCCGCTGGTGATCCTCGCCACGCTGGCGACGGTGATCGCGAGCCAGGCGGTGATCTCGGGCGCCTTTTCGGTGACGCAGCAGGCTGTGCAGCTCGGCTTCCTGCCGCGGCTCCGGATCCTCCACACCAGTGCCAAGGCGGCGGGGCAGATCTATGTGCCGCTGGTCAATTGGGGGCTGCTGATCCTGGTGATCCTGCTGGCTCTGGGCTTCAAGAGCTCGGGCAACCTTGCGGCGGCATACGGCATCGCCGTGACGGGCACGATGTTCATCACCGCCTGCATGCTGGGCGTGCTGACCTTCGCGGTGTGGAAATGGCCGCCGGTGGTGGCGGCGATCGTCACCGGGAGCTTCCTGGTGATCGACGGGCTCTATTTCGCGTCGAACGTCACCAAGATCCCCGACGGCGGCTGGTTTCCGCTGCTGGTGGCCGCGATCGCCTTCACGCTGCTGACGACCTGGGCGACCGGGCGGCGGCTGGTGCGCGAGCGGTTGCACGAAGGGGCGATACCGGTGGAGATGTTCATCAAGTCGGCCGGGCAATCGGTGCAGCGGGTTTCGGGGACGGCGGTGTTCCTCGCCTCCACGGTGGACGACATCCCGCCGTCGCTGCTCCACAACCTCAAGCATAATCGCGTGCTGCACGAGCGCGTGGTTGTGCTCACCGTGGCGATCGAGCAGGTGCCGCATGTGGGCGGCGCGCGCGCGATGGTGACCGATCTGGGGCAGGGCTTCTACCGGATCGTGCTGCGCTACGGCTTCATGGAGGAGATCGACATCCCCGCCGAGCTGGCCCGGATCACCAGCGCGGGCGCGCCGTTCAAGACGATGGACACCAGCTATTTCCTAGCGCGGCAGACGCTGATCGCATCGGGCCGGCCGGGGATGGCGATCTGGCGCGAGAAGCTGTTCGCCTGGATGGTGCGCAACGCCGAAAGCGCGATGGAGTTCTTCAAGCTGCCGACCAATCGCGTGGTCGAGCTGGGGAGCCAGCTGGAGATCTGACGCACCGCGCCATTTGACCCTCATCAAGGCGCGCCGCGCGCCGGCGCCTAGCGTCATCCCCTGGAGACATGTGCCGGAGGCCAGTATCATGGGCGCGATGACGCCGAAGAGCTACGTCGCGGCGGGCGAGACGCTGACGCTGTTGCAGGAATTCGAGGACGACCATCAGATCCAGCGCGCTTTGTGCCGCGACCTGGAGGCGATCGCCGACGCGCTGCCCGACGTGCCCAGCCCCGCGCAGGTGCGCCGCATCGGCGAGCGGATCGAACGGGTCTCGACCGAGCATTACGCGCATGCGCTGGGGGTGCTGCGCTCCCTGCCCGAAGCGTGCCGGCCGAGCGAGACCGAACTTGCCGCGTTGGAGGCGATGCACGCGATCGACGCGAGCCATGGCGAGGATCTGGTCACCGCGCTGTGGGACCATGTCGAACGCAGCCCGAAGCGGCATGACGGCCAGCTCGGCTATATGCTGCGCTGCTATTTCGACGGGTGCGGCCGGGCGATGGCCTTCAAGGAGGCGCTGATCGGCCGCGCGATCCATGCCGCGCTGGACGACGTCAAAGCGGATAGGCAATTGCCTCCAGCGCCGCGCGATTGACGATCGTGCAGCTCCGGTCGCCCTTTTCGAAGGCGATCACGCCGTCGCTCTTCAGCCTGGTGAGCTGACGGCTTACCGTCTCGATCGTCAGCCCCAGGAAATCGGCCATCTCGCCGCGGCCGATCGGCAATTCGATGCTGAGCGGCATCGGCGCGCCGCGTGGGACAGTACGCTCGATCACGTCGAGCAGGAAGCCGGCGATGCGCTCCTGCGCATTCTTGCGGCCGAGCGACAGCATGCGCTGGCGGGCATCGTCCAGCGAGCGCATCGTCCGCTGGAGCAGCAGCCGTTCGAGCCGGGGATAGGCGCCCAGCGTGCGCTCGAAGGCGGGGCGGGGGAACAGGCAAAGATCGGTGTCGGTAAGCGCGGTGATGGTGAGCGGCGCTTCCTCGACAAAGGGCTGGCCGGCGAAATCGCCCTGATAGAGCAGCCCGACGATCTGCTCGCGGCCGTCCTCGGTCGATGCGGTCACCTTGAGCGCGCCGGAGACGACATTGGCGCAGAGGGTATTGGGATCGCCGGACCAGGTGACGACCTGGCCGCCGGGGAAGAGTTTGCGCCGCCCGATCGCGCTCAGCGCCTCCAACTCGTCATCGAGCATGCTCGCGCAGAGCGCAGTCTGGCGAACCGAGCATTCGTGGCAGCGAGGATGGCCTGCGTTCATGACGCTTGGGTCGCATGTACGGGGGCACCTGTCGCTTGGGTTTATCCCGTATATGAATCATCCTCGTCGGACGCGGCATGCTTGCGCGGACAGGTCGCGTGACAGGGCGAGGGGCAGTCGGGAGCCTTGGGCGGGTGCGCGGGATCGGGCGTGCCGCAGAACCGGGCATGGATCGGCAGGCCTCGCGCAGCGACGGGCATGGCCGGGGCGACCATCAGGCCGAGGCATGCCGCCGCGGCGAGGATGCGCTCAAACGGCGCTGCTGAACCGGGTCGCGCTGGCATGGCGATAGGGATCGAGCGCGGCGGCGATCGTCCGCGCATAGGGAAGGGCGCGAGGCGAGAGCGTCAGATGCGCGCCCGTCCAGGCGATCAGGCGGCGCTCCTCGAACGGAGTAAGCCGCTCGCGGATATCGGCGAGATCGGGCAGGGCGCCCAGATCGGCTTCGCCGTTGCACAGGATATGCTCGATCGCCCGTCCGCGAAGCTGGTCGAGCGGGGAACGGTGCAGCCCGCGCGCGGTGGCGAGCATGCCATTGCCGATCTTCAGGTGATAGCGGCCGGCATTCTTCTCGTTCTGGAGCAGCCAGCCGGGAAAGCTGCTGATCGCTGAGGCGCCGAGCCCGATCAGCACATCGGCCTGATCCTCGGTGAAGCCCTGGAAATTGCGGCGGAGGCGCCCTTCGGATGCCGCCACGGAAATCGCATCGCCCGGCAGCGCGAAATGATCGAAGCCGATCGGCAGATAACCCGCATCGACCAGCCGGTCATTGGCATGGCCGGCGAAGCGGAAGCGCTGTTTGGCATCAGGCAGGTTCGATGCGTCGATCTGGCGCTGGCGCGGCAGCAGGTGCGGGACATGCGCATAGCCGAATACCGCAAGCCGATCCGGCTCCAGCGCCAATGCCTGGTCGAGCGTCGCGTCCAGATCGGCGAGGGTCTGGCCGGGCAGGCCGTACATCAGATCGAAATTGATCGATTCGACGCCAGCGAGGCGCAGCAGGTCCACGACGCTCGCGACCTCCTCCAGCGGCTGGACGCGGCCGATCGCCGCCTGGATGTGCGGTGCGAAGGTCTGGACGCCCAGGCTGGCGCGGCTGATGCGGTTGCGGCCGATGGTCGTGGCCCAGCGCCAGTCGAGGCCGCGCGGATCGAGCTCGATCGAGACGATGGCGTCCTCGCAGGCGAATGCGCTGCGGACATGCTCCATCAGGCCGTCGAACTGCTCGGGCGACAGCGCATTGGGGCTGCCGCCGCCCCAGGCGATCCGGCCGATCCGGCCGCGTCCGCCGAGCTTCGCGGCGATCAGCGAGATCTCCTCGCCCAGCCGCTGCACATAGGCGGCGACGCGCGCGGTGCGGTTCGAAGCGCCCGTGTTGCAGCCGCAATACCAGCAGACCTGCTCGCAATAGGGGATGTGGAGATAGAGCGAGATGGGCTCATCATCGCCGATCGAGGCCAGCGCCGCGGCCATGTCCGCCGGCCCCACCGCGTCGCCGAATTCGGCGGCCGTCGGGAAGCTCGTGTAGCGCGGCACCGGCGTGGCGAGCAGGTCGGGATGATAGGTCGACATGGGGCTTTTCCTGCCATGCCGGGCGCGGGGGCCTCTTGATCGGAATCAAACGAGAATTTGCCGCGGCGCAATGCGGGCGGGTCGCGGGGCGCGCAGGGGTGCCTGGTCAATTCAGGAGGAAAGTGATGAAAGTTGTTCCGATCCTTGCAGCCGCGGGCGCCATGCTCGCAGCCATGCCCGCGCAAGCGCAGGATCACCAGGGGCTCGCCGCCGGCGACGTGCTCGTCCGGCTGCGCACGATCGTCGTCGCGCCCAACGAGAAGTCGGGCGGCGTCGTGCCGACCTTCCCGACCGAGCATGTCAGCCTCGACAATGCCGTGATGCCCGAGGTCGACGTGACCTATATGGCGACGAAGAATATCGGCTTCGAGCTGATCGCCTCGACCACCAAGCATACTGCCGCGGGCAAGACCGGCACGACCGGATCGATCGGCGACCTGGCCTCGACCTGGGTGCTGCCGCCGACGCTGACGGCGCAATATCACTTCAATCCCGCCGGCAAGATTCGTCCTTATGTGGGCGCTGGCGTGAACTACACGATCTTCTGGGACGAGAAGGCTTCGGGCGGGCTTCAGGACGCGGTCGGCAAGACCAACGTCAAGATGTCGGACAGCTTCGGCTGGGCGGGCCAGGTGGGCATCGATATCGACCTCAACCCCAAGATCTTCCTCAACCTCGACCTGAAGTACATCGACATCGACACCAAGGCGCGGCTGCAGACCACCGCGATCGGTACGCAGAACGTGATGGTCCATGTCGATCCGCTGGTGTTCGGCGCGGGGGTGGGCATCCGCTTCTAGGGTCGTGAGCAACCCTTCACCTGGGGCCGGCAGCAATGCCGGCCTTTTTTTTTAGGGATGGGCGGATTGAGGCGCTGGATGCCAGCATTGCCTTGCTCTTCCCCGGCCTTCGCCGGGGAAGAAGATAAGACTTAGTTCGCCGGCCCCTCGGGCTTGTCGTCATCGTCGATGAGGATGCGGAGCGCTGCACCGTCCAGGTCTTCGAACTGCCCGCCGCGCGCGGCCCAGAAGAAGGCGGCGAGGCCGAGCAGGCCGAGCAGCAGGGCGACGGGGATGAGGACGGCGACGCCGTTCATCGCGCGGCGCTCCGCAGGCGCATCGCATTGGCGACGACCAGCAGCGAAGAGCCCGACATCGCCAGTGCCGCCACCAGCGGCGTGACCATGCCGGCGATCGCCAACGGCACCGCGAGCACGTTATAGCCGATCGCCAGCGCGAAATTCTGACGCACCACCCGCATCGTCCGGCGCGCGGCGGCGACCGCGATCGGCACCGGCATCAGCCGATCGCCGAAGAAGACGAGATCGGCGGCGAGCTGGCCGACATCGCTGGCCGTGGCGGGCGCGATCGCGACCGAGGCGGCCTTGAGCGCAGGCCCGTCGTTGAGGCCGTCTCCGACCATCACGACGCGATGGCCCCTGGCTTCGAGCGCTTCGACCAGGGCATGCTTGTCGGCAGGCGACATGCGGGCATTGCCGGTGACGCCGAGCGCCTCGGACAAAGCCGCGACCACGGCGGGCGAATCGCCGGAGACGATCTCCGGGTCGAAGCCCTCGGCGCGCAGGCGGACGACCGCGGCGCTCGCGTCGCGTCGCAGCGTATCGGACAGGATGATGTGGCGCGGCGACGCATCGCCGATGCGGAAGGTGACTTCGGTCTGGGCGACCGCCCGATCCCCGGCATCGGGATCGACCCAGTCGGGGCGGCCGAGCCGGACAATTTCGCCGCCGATCGCTGCCGCGATGCCCAGGCCGGGATGCTCGACCAGCGCAGTCAGCTCGGGGGCGTCGTCGCCATCGAGCGCGGCGACAATGGCCTGCGATAGCGGATGGCGACTGGCGCGGGCAAGCGCGAGCAACGCGGCGCGTTCGTGCGGGGCCTCGGGCAGGCCGCCCATCACGGTGACGCGGCCGAGAGTGACGGTGCCGGTCTTGTCGAGCAGCATCGTGTCGGCGGCGGCGAGCCGCTCCAGCGCGGAGCCGTCCTTGATGAGCACGCCCTTGCGCATCAGCGCGCCCGCCGCGACGACCTGCGCGATCGGCACGGCGAGCCCCAGCGCGCAGGGGCAGGTGATGATGAGCACCGCCACGGCAGTGAGCATCGCATGGTGCAGCCCGGCGCCGGCGATCAGCCAGCCGGCCAACGTGAGCGCCGCCAGCGTATGGACGGCCGGCGCATAGAGCCGCGAGGCGCGATCGGCGATGCGGACGTAGCGCGACTTGGACTGGCCCGCGGTCTCCATCAGCCGGGCGATGTCGGCGATGGCGGTCGATTGCCCGGCGGCGGTGACGCGCACCCGGATCGGCGCGGCGAGATTGATCGTGCCGGCGAGCACGCGGGCGCCGGGGCCGCCATCCTCGGGGATGCTTTCGCCGGTGACGAGCGAACGGTCGATCGTCGTTTCGCCGTCCTCGATCACGCCGTCGGCGGCGATCCGCTCTCCGGCGGCGACCAGCAGGCGCATGCCCGGCGCGATCTCATCGGCGGCGCGGCGCATCGCCTGTCCGTCCGGGCCGAGGACCAAGGCGTCGGCTGGCACGCGGCGGAGCAGGGCGGCCACCCCGTCCTCCGCCCGCGCGCGCATCATATTGTCGAGCACCCGGCCGGCGAGCAGGAAGAACAGCAGCATCACCGCGCCGTCGAAATAGGCGTGCTCGCCCCCGGTCGCGGTCTCGTAGAGGCTCATCGCGGCGGTGAGCGTCACGCCGATCGAGATCGGCACGTCCATGTTGGTGCGGCCATGGCGCAGCGCGCTCCAGGCGCTCCGGAAGAAGGGCTGGCCCGAATAGGCGATGGCCGGCAGCGCGATCAGTGCCGAGAGCCAGTGGAACAGCCCGCGCGTCGCTCCGTCCGCACCCGACCAGACCGAGACGGAAAGCAGCATCACGTTCATCATCGCGAAGCCGGCGACGGCCAGGGCGAGGACAAGCTGGCGGCCTTCGCGGTTGGCCTGGTTGGCGGCCTCGCCGGCAAAGGCGTGTGCGGTGAAGCCGATCCGGCCGATCTCGCCCAGGATCGCCGCTTCGGCGAGGCTGTCCGCATGATCGACGCGGACGCGGCGGGTGCTGAAATTGACGCGGGCGCCGGTCACGCCCGGCAGCGCGGTGAGGCCGCGTTCGATCTTGGCGATGCAGGCGGCGCAATGGATGCCTTCGACGACGAAGGTCGATGTCGCGAGCGGTTCGGCGCCTTCGATCGTCGCGGGGGCGTTCATATGCGGACTTCGTCGTCGAAATGGGCGCGTTTGCCGTTCTGCTCGATGGTGATGCGCAACAACCAGCGCCCGGCGGGGAGCGGCGCGTCCGAGAGATACTGGCCCGCCGTGGCGCCCGCGGCAAATTGCAGCGCGCGATCGGGGAGGGTGCCGAGCGGATGCTGCGCGATCACGGTGACGCGGGCGCCATCCACCGCCTGGGTGCCACGGCCCACGTTGAGCGCGAGGCGCCTGTCGGGCCGAACCGCCGGATCGGCGCGCCAGCCCTCGCGCTCCTGCGCGCGCGCCTCGGCCAGCCAGCCATTGTAGCGCTGGCTCGCGACATAGCTGTTCTCGACCACCTCGCCGCCGAAGGTGCGCACGGCATCGCTCGCCATCACGAAGTTGACGGCGATCACCACGCCGAAGAACGCGACCATGATCGCGGTCATGTGCCAGCCGGTGAAACCTTTGGTGGTGAAGCGATGGACGGTGAAGCGGCGGATCATCGGGATCACTCCGGTTTCTCGAGGAAGCTATGGTCGCTGGCGCTGCCGCCTTCGGCATCGAGCGCGCGGACGGTGAAGGTCAGGTCGCTGCGCTTCTCGCCGCCGGCGGGCACCGCGACGAAGAGCTGGGTCTTCGCCACCTGATCGGCGCCGACCGTCATCCGCACGGTGCGCGCGGCGGTCTCGCGGGCGCCGGTCTCGTTCCACAGCACGCCGTCGACGCCGGCGATCGAGATCTCCACGTCCCGCGGCCGCGCCTCCATGTTGCGGACCTTGACCACATAGGCGTTGCGGATGCTGCCGTCGGACAGGCGGACCCAGAGCGGGTTGCGGTTCTGCGCGACGCTGAGCTCGATCCGCGTGCGGCTGCCGAGCGCGAAGAGCATGCCGAAGCCGATCCCGGCCCAAACGAGGAAATAGACGATCGTGCGCACGCGGAACAGCCGCTTGAGAGCGGGTACCGGCGCTTCGCCCGCCTTGGCGCGCTTGGCGTCGGCCTCGGTCGTATAGCCGATCAGGCGGGGCTCGCGATCGACCTTGCGCATTATTTCGTCGCAGGCGTCGATGCACAGGCCGCAGGTAATGCAGCCGATCTGCGGCCCCTCGCGGATGTCGATGCCGGTGGGGCACACCGCGACGCAGGCGCCGCAATCGATGCAGTCGCCGATCTTCGCCTCGCCGGTCGCGAGGTCGGCGAGCAGGGGTGAGCTGCTGCGCTTCAGGCCATGGGTGCGGGGCTCGCCGCGCCATGTCTTGTAGGTGACGCTCAGCGACTTCTCATCCATCATCGCCGACTGGATGCGCGGCCAGGGGCACATATAGATGCACACCTGCTCGCGCATCAGCCCGCCCAGCGTGAAGGTGGTGAAGGTCAGGATGCCGACGGTTGCATAGGCCGGCATCGGCGCGGTGCCGGTGAAGAAGGCGCGGGCAAGGCTGGGCGCGTCGGCGAAATAGAAGATCCAGGCGCCGCCGGTCAGCGCGGCGATCGCCAGCCAGATGGCGAACTTAGTGCCGCGCTTGCCGATCTTGGCCGGTCCCCAGGGCGCGCGATCGAGGCGGATCTGGGCGTTGCGGTCGCCCTCGATCCAACGCTCGACATGGACGAACAGGTCGGTCCACACCGTCTGCGGGCAGGCATAGCCGCACCAGGCGCGTCCCACCGCCGAGGTGACGAGGAACAACCCGATCGCGGCCATCACCAGCAGCCCCGCGACGTAATAGAATTCGTGCGGCCAGATCTCGATCGAGAACATGTAGAAGCGGCGGTGCGTAAGGTCGATCAGCACCGCCTGATCGGGCGCATAGGGGCCGCGGTCCCAGCGCAGCCACGGCGTGACGTAATAGATCGTCAGCGTGACCGCCATGATCGCCCATTTCAGGCGCCGGAACGGCCCGTCGACCTTGCGCGGGAATACCTTCCGCCGCGCCTCGAAGAAGTGCTGCGGAGGCTCGACGATCATGTCAGGGCCGGGCATTCTGCGTGGCCGCCGGAATGGGGACCGCCGGTGCCGGGTTCGCCTCGCCGCCGCCCAGCGAATGGACATAGGCCGCGAGCATCTTGATCGTCACCGGATCGAGACGGCCGCCCCAGGCGGGCATGATGCCGTAGCGGGCGTTGGTCACGGTCTGGGTCAGCGTCTCGCGATCACCGCCATAGAGCCAGATCGAGTCGGTCAGGTTGGGCGCGCCCATGGTGCGGTTGCCCTTGGCGTTGTCGCCATGGCAGACGGCGCAATTGGCCGTGAACAATGCCGCGCCGCGCCGCGCCGAGGTGCTGTTCGGCTCCTGGCGCGAGACGGTGCGCACGAAGGAGACGACGTCGCCGATCTGGTCGGGCGTCAGGATGCCGTCGCGGCCGAAGGCCGGCATCTGCGACATGCGCGTCGCGTCGTCGCCGGGCTGGCGGACGCCGTGCATCAGCGTCTGCTGGATGGTGGCGAGGTCGCCGCCCCACAGCCAGTCGTCGTCGTTGAGGTTGGGATAGCCCTTGCTCCCGGTGGCGCCCGAGCCGTGGCACTGGACGCAATTCACCTTGAACGCGGCGCGTCCGCCTTCCTCGGCCGCGGCGAGCAGCGTGGGATTGCCCGGCAGCCGCTCGATCGGCGTTTCGGCGAGCGCGCGCATGATCGGCGCCTTGCGCGCCGTGTCGGCGGCGATCTCCGCGTCGAACTGGGCGTGGCTCGACCAGCCGAGCGTGCCCCGGGTGGCGCTGCTCAGCATCGGCCAGGCGGGATAGAGGATGCAATAGCCGATCGCGAAGGCGATGCAGGCATAGAAGGTTATCAGCCACCAGCGGGGCATCGGCGTATCGAGTTCCTCGATGCCGTCCCATTCATGGCCGACGGTGGAGGTGCCGGTCGCCTGATCGACGCGCTTGTTGTCAGCCATCGATATGGTCCTCATCTTCGAAAATGCTGTTCGCGGCGCGGTCGTTGGCCGCGCGGCCATGGGGGCGGAAGGCCCAGCCGGTGAACGCCAGGAAAGCGACGCCCATCATCACCAGGCCCCAACTGTCGGCGAAGTGCCGGAGCGAGTCATAGGCGCTCATTTCGCCTGCTCCCGCGCCGCCGCTGCCTTGAAGTCGACCTGGGTGCCGAGACCCTGGAGATAGGCGACGAGCGCATCCATCTCGGTCAGGCGGGTGGGATCACCGTCGAAATCGCGCGACTGGGCCTTGGGATAGCGCTTGGCCACCGCCGCGCCGTCCCCGTCGCCGCTCTGCGCGCGCAGATCCTCGGCCGCCTTGGCGATGTCCTCGTCGGTATAGGGCACGCCGACGTCGCGCAGCGCCTTCAGGTGATCGGCGATGTTCGGCACCTTCAGCTCGCGCTCGGCCAGGAAGGCATAGGGCGGCATGATCGATTCCGGCACTACCGCGCGCGGATCCTTCAGGTGCTGGACGTGCCATTCATCCGAATAGCGGCCGCCAACGCGGGCGAGATCCGGCCCGGTACGCTCCGATCCCCATTGGAACGGGTGATCGTACATGCTCTCCGCAGCCAGGCTGTAGTGCCCGTAGCGTTCCACTTCGTCGCGGAACGGGCGGATCATCTGGCTGTGGCAGCCATAGCAGCCCTCGCGGATATAGATGTTGCGTCCGGCCAGCTCGAGCGGCGTGTAGGGCCGCACCCCCTCGACCCGCGTGACGGTCGACTGGATCCAGAAGAGCGGCGCGATCTCGACGATGCCGCCGATCGCGACGGTGACGAGCGCAAGGACCGCGAGCAGCACCACGTTGCGCTCGATGACCTTGTGACGGTTTGCCCAGGTGGTCATTTCTATCGGTCCTTATTCGGCAGCGGCGGGCTGGAGCGGGTGGTCCTTCGCCGGATCGTAGGGCGCGGTGGTCAGCGGCGCCTCGTCGCGCAGCTTGCCGCGGATCGTCATCCAGATGTTCCAGGCCATGAAGATCGCGCCGGCGAAGTAGAGCAGGCCACCCACGGTGCGGATCAGGTAATAGGGATGCATCGCGGCGACGACTTCGGCGAAGGCGTAGACGAGGTAGCCGTCATCCCCATATTCGCGCCACATCAGCCCCTGGGTGATGCCCGCCACCCACATGGCGGAGGCGTAGAGCACGATGCCCAGCGTCGCGCACCAGAAGTGCCAGTTGACCATGCGGAGCGAATAGAGCCGCTCCCGGCCCCACAGGCGCGGCGCCATGTAATAGAGCGCGCCGAAGGTAATCATGCCGTTCCAGCCGAGCGCGCCCGAATGGACATGGCCGATCGTCCAGTTGGTGTAGTGCGAGAGCGAGTTGACGCTCTTCACCGACATCATCGGCCCTTCGAAGGTGCTCATGCCGTAGAAGGCGAGCGCGAACACCATCATGCGGATGATCGGATCGGTGCGGATCTTGTCCCATGCCCCGTTGAGGGTCATCAGGCCATTGATCATGCCGCCCCAGCTCGGCATCCACAGCATGATCGAGAAGACCATGCCCAGCGTCTGCGCCCAATCGGGTAGCGCGGTGTAGTGGAGATGGTGCGGACCGGCCCAGATATAGAGGAAGATCAGCGACCAGAAGTGGACGATCGACAGCCGGTAGCTGTAGATCGGGCGCTCGGCCTGCTTGGGCACGAAGTAGTACATCATGCCCAGGAAGCCGGCGGTCAGGAAGAAGCCGACCGCATTATGGCCGTACCACCATTGGGTCAGCGCGTCCTGCACGCCCGAGAAGGCGGAATAGGACTTGGAGCCCACCCAGCTCACCGGCACCGTCAGGTTGTTCACCAGATGGAGCATCGCAATCGTGACGATGAAGGCGAGGTAGAACCAGTTGGCGACGTAGATATGCGGCTCGGAGCGCTTCAGGATCGTGCCGGCGAAGACGAGCAGATAGCTGACCCAGACGATCGTCAGCCAGATATCGACATACCATTCGGGCTCGGCATATTCGCGGCCCTCGGTCACGCCCATCACATAGCCGGTGGCGGC
Source organism: Sphingomonas sp. dw_22 (assembly GCF_018449795.1). Classification (GTDB taxonomy): domain Bacteria; phylum Pseudomonadota; class Alphaproteobacteria; order Sphingomonadales; family Sphingomonadaceae; genus Sphingomonas. The sequence continues at coordinate 3,429 of NZ_JAAVVE010000055.1, read as the reverse complement.
CAGCACGATGAAGAGCTGGTAGCCCCAGAAGACGAAGCGGGCGAGCCACGGCATCGCCAGCCGCGCCCGGCAGGTGCGCTGGACGACGTAGAAGCTCGTCGCGATCAGCGCATTGCCGCCGAACGCGAAGATCACCGCCGACGTATGCAGCGGCCGCAGCCGCCCGAAGGTCGTGAAGTCGTAATGCAGGTTGAGCAGCGGGAAGGTGAGCTGCGAGGCGATGACGATCCCGACCAGGAAGCCGACGATCCCCCAGAAGACGGTGGCGATGACGCCCCATCGTATGACGTCGTCATAATAGCGTCCGGCCTGCGCCCCGGCGGGGACAGGATCGGCGGCGACATGCTTCATCGTGAAGAATGCCGCGATCAGCGCCGCTCCGGCGGAGATCATCATGTGAACCGTAAAAGCCTGGTCGACGGCCAATGCCGCCGCCAGGACAAGGATCAGCGCCAGACCAAACCAAAGGCCAGCGCGGGTAACGATGTTGTCCATATCCGCCCCGTCGCAATCGTGCGCGGGTCTGGTGGAGCCGTTAGGGCAAACCGGCCTTGATATTGGTCAAACGACCCGGGCGGCCGGTTATTCTCCGTCCAGAAGGATGACGTGGAGGAAGCGCGGACCATGCGCGCCGCGGACATATTGGCCCTCGATATCGGTCGTGCCGCTGACGCCGGTGACCCAGTAATGGGCGCGGGGCAGGGCGGGCGAAGCAGGGATGTCCTCCAGGTGCAGGACGATCGTCTCCACCCGGAGCAGGACGATCAGGTGCAGCCCCAGGAAATTGGGGAGCATCGGCGCGGCGGGGCCGGTGTCGAAGATCAGCGAGCCGGTCTCCGCGATACCGGCACGGGCGACCGCGAGCACCGCCGGTTCGTCGGGCGCACAGCGGTCGTGCAGGGCGAAGCCGCTCCAGTCGCGTTCGGCGACGAACGGATCGGGCGGCAGGTACAGCGCGGCCGGCAATGCCTGGCCGGCCAGGTAGCGGCCGACCGCGCCGGGAATTCCGGCGGGCGAAGCGATGCGATCGTGCGTGGCGAACAGGGTCGGGCCGGCCAGCGCCTGGAGGAAGGTCTCGGGCGCCGGCGCGGGCGCGAGGTGCGGGCGCTCGACCGTCTCGACCAGGCGCCGGGCCTCGGCCGCGCGGTCCGACGAGGGACCGGCGTTGCGCAGGCGCGCGAGGATCGCGTCACGCGCGCTCATTTGCGATCCTTTTGCGCGGCATATTGCTCCATGAAGCTGCGCCCGCTCGGTGCGGGCAGGTCGCGATATTTGGTCCAGCCGCCGGCGAGCGGCAGGCTGCGGATCCAGCGCTTGCGGCCGACCAGCGCCAGCACGCGCACCGCCATCGCGGTGCCGAAGCGATAGAGGCGGGGGCGCGCCGCCACCCAGGCCCAGATCCCGAGGCCGAAGCGGGCCGTCGCCGGCTCCAGCCCCTCGCGCCAGCTCTTCTCGCGCCAGCCGCGCAGCAGCGTGGGGAGCGGGATCTCGACCGGACAGACTTCCTGGCACCGCCCGTTCATCGTGCAGGCATGCGCCAGGTCGCGATTGGCGGAGAGACCGTCGAGCGCGGGCGTCAGCACCGCGCCCATCGGACCCGGATAGGTGCCGCCATAGGCATGGCCACCGATCTGGCGAAACACCACGCAATGGTTCATGCAAGCGCCGCAGCGGATGCAGCGCAGCATCTCGGCCAGCCCTTCGCTGCGCATCTTCGAGCGGCCGTTGTCGACCAGCACGATGTGCATCTCCTCCGGACCATCGGTGTCGCCCGGGCGCCGGGGACCGGCATAGAAGGTGGTATATTGCGTCAGTGCCGCGCCCGTCGCCGATCGGGCCAGCATCCGCAGCATATGGATGGCATGCGGCATCGACGGCACGATCTTCTCGATCCCGGCGGTGACGATATGGACGCGCGGCGGCACCAGCGAGAGCTCGGCATTGCCTTCGTTGGTGACGGTGCAGATCTGGCCGCTGTCGGCGATCAGGAAATTCGCGCCCGATATGCCGACATCGGCGCCGAGCATGCGGGAGCGCAGTTCGTGCCGGGCGCTTTCCGCGAGCGCGGCAATGCTGTCGTCCGCTTGCGCCTCGCGATGATGCGCGCGGAACAGCTCGGCGACCTGCTCGCGGGTCTTGTGCATCGCCGGCCAGACGATGTGCGAGGGCGGATCGCCGGCAAGCTGGATGATGTGCTCGGCAAGATCGGTCTCGACGCGCTCGATCCCCGCCTCGGCCAGCGCGTGCGGCAGGCCGATCTCCTCGCCCAGCATCGACTTGGAGCGCGCGGCCGATTTCGCGCCCGCCGCCTTGCAGATGTCGATGACGATCCCGCAGGCTTCCTCCGAAGTCTCGGCCCAATGCACCTTGGCGCCCGCCGCGACGGCGTTGGCCTCGAACATCTCTAGATAGTCGGCGAGATCGGCGATCACATGGTCCTTGATCGCCGCCGCCCGGTGCCGCGCGCCCTGGAAATCGGGGAATGCGGCGACGGCCACGCCGCGCTTGGTCTCGGCGGTGCTGGCGGTGCGCTCGATCGCGATCTTGAGCAGCGGATCGGCGAGCGCCTTGGCGGCGCGCTCCTTGAAGCCGGCGGTCATTCGGCTTCCCCGATTGCGGGGCCGTCGCCCATGCCGGCGACCAGCTCGATCGCGTGGAAGGCGCGGACCTTCGAGCCGCGGCGATTGAGCTTGCCGGCCATGTTCATCAGGCAACCGAGATCGCCCGCCAGCAGTAGCTCGGCGCCGCTGGCCTCGATCTGCGCGGCCTTCTCCTCGGTGATCGCGTTCGAGATCGCCGGATATTTGACGCAGAAGGTGCCGCCGAAGCCGCAACAGGTCTCCGCGCCCGCCAGCGGCTTGAGCGCCAGCCCCTCGACGGCATCCAGTAGGCGCCTCGGCTCGCTCTTGATGCCCAGCTCGCGCAGGCCGGAGCAGCTGTCGTGATAGGCGGCGCTGGCGTGGAGCGCGGCGCCCTCGGGCCGCCATCCGCGCACGCGGTCGAGATAGGAGAGGATCTCGTGGGTCTTGGCCGCCAGGGCTTCGGCGCGTGCATGCCAGTCGGGATCGTGCGCGAGGATCTCGGGATAATGGGCGATGATCGTCCCCGCGCACGAGCCCGAGGGAACGACCACCGCTTCATAGGGTTCGAGCAGCGCGATGGTGGTCCGCGCCATCTTCTCGGCGGTCGCGCGGTCGCCCGAATTGAGCGCGGGCTGGCCGCAGCAGGTCTGGTCCGGCGGCACCATGACTTCGCACCCCGCCGCCTCCAGCGCGCGGATCGCGGCAAAGCCGATCCGCGGCCGCATCACATCGACCAGGCAGGTGACGAACAGTGCTACGCGGGGCCGATCCTCGGTCATTACTGAAGGTTCACGAAGGCGCCGCCATCTACCAACAGAGCGGCGCCGGTGATGTACTGTGCCATGTC
>NZ_JAAVVE010000054.1 GCF_018449795.1 Sphingomonas sp. dw_22 | reverse complement strand
CCCCCCCCCCCCCCACCGACCCCCCCCCCCCCCCCCCCCCCCCCCCCCGGCCCCCGGGCGGCCCCCCCCCCGCAGGCCCGTCCCTCTCCCCCCCGCCGGCCAAGCCCAGCTGCCCCCCCCCCGGCCCACATGCGGGCGCCACGCCCCGACCAGCGCCGCCCCGCTCTCCGCGCCGTGCAGCGCGGCGACATTGTCGAGCGCCTCGGGATTCGCCGGCAGCGTGTGGGTCTGGCGATCGTCGACCATCTGGAGCCGGTGCTCGATCGTGCGGAACAGCGTGTAGGCGCTCGCCAGCGCTTCGGCGTCCGCGCCGTCGATCCGCCCGGCGGCGGCCAGCGCGGCCAGCGCGTCGCGCGTTGCCGGCGCCCGCAGCGCGGGATCGCGTCCGCCATGGATGAGCTGGTGAATCTGCGCGAAGAACTCGACCTCGCGGATGCCGCCCCGCCCGCGCTTCAGATCATAGCCCGGCGCGAAGACCTGCCCCTGCGAATGATGATCGCGGATGCGGCGCGATATGTCGCGGATCTCGCGGATCGTCCCGTAATCGAGCGCGCGGCGCCACACGAAGGGGCGGATCGCCGCGAGGAAACCCTCGCCCAGCGCGAGATCGCCGGCACAGGCGCGCGCGCGGATGAAGGCGGCGCGCTCCCAGGGCAGAGCCTGGGATTCGTAATAGGAGATCGCCGCCTCCACCGGCAGCGCGATCGGCGTGACTTCGGGCGAGGGGCGCAGCCGCAGGTCGATGCGCATCACATAGCCGTCGCCGTCGCGCGCCTGGAGCAGCTCGATCACGCGGCGGCCGATGCGCACCGCCGCCTCTTCGGGCACTTCGCGGGGGCGGCAGGGCAGCGTGTCGGGGTCGAAGATCAGGATCGGATCGATGTCCGACGAATAATTGAGCTCGCGGCTACCCTGCTTGCCCAGCGCGATCGCCGCGAAACCGCGTGGCTCGGCATCGGGCGTGCGCTCGCGGATCGCCTCGCGGATGGCACGATCGAGGGCGTCATCGGCGAAATCGCTGAGCAAATGGGTGACGCGGGTGAGATCGAAAACTCCGGCCAGATCGCCGATCGCGACGAGCAGCGCGAGCCGCCTGCGCTCGATCCGCAGCCGCCGGCCCTCCGCCATATCGCCGTCGAACCCGCGCGCGGTGCCCAGCGGATCGCGCAGCGCGCCTTCCAGATCGCCGAGCAGGTCCGACTCGCGCTCCGCCAGGGTCGCCAGAAAGGGCGAATGGCCGCGGAGTCGCGCCAAGGCATTGTCCAGAAACGGGGAAATCGAGGGTTGGGACATTGTATCGGGAGCACACCGGCGATCAAAATGCGACGAGTCAAGCAACAAAGTCTCGCCCGGTCCGTTCTGGAGGCGTGGTTAGTATATCTTCGAATTCCGCCCCCGAGGCCAGGCAGCCCGCTTTCAGAGTCGAATCCCCGCGCGTGAGCGATGCGATCGGGGGCGCACTGCGCGATGCCTATGCGCGCGAATTGAGTCTGCCGGAAGACATGGCGGAAATGCTGCGCCTGCTGAACGAGACCAGCCGGCGAAGTTCCTGATTCTAACTGTCACCCCGGCCGAAGTGCCGGGATCCACCGGGATGCTGGGGGAGCGGCTGGAGGCGTGAGGGGCTCTCTGGCTGAGAAGTAGACCCCGGCACTTCGGCCGGGGTGACGAAATAGGAAAAGATTTCGTCCCCCTCAGCGGTCGCGGCTGAGCTCGTCGACTTCGCCCATGATCGTGTCGAGCGCGCTGCGTCCGTCGGCGTTCACCGGGCTGTCGCGGCGTGACGGCAACTGGCCTTCGCTCAGCAGCGATTCGAGCGCGACGCGGCCGCGCGCGACGCGGCTCTTGATCGTACCAACGGCGACGTTGCAGATCTCGGCCGCCTCCTCATAGGCGAAGCCGCCTGCGCCGACGAGGATCAGTGCCTCACGCTGCGGCTGCGGCAAATGCAGCAGGGCACGCTGCATGTCCGAAAGCTCGACATGGCGATCCTGGCTCGCGGGTGCCGCGAGCAGCCGATCCGCCACGAGATCGTCCCACTCGCCCTTGAAGCGCGAGCGGCGCATCTGGCTGAGATAGAGGTTGCGCAGGATGATGAAGGTCCAGGCGCGCATGTTGGTGCCGGCCTGGAAGCGCTTGCGTGCCGCCCATGCCTTGAGCAGCGTCTCCTGCACCAGATCGTCGGCGAGGTCGCGGCTGCCCGAAAGCGAGCGGCCGAACGCGCGGAGATGCGGGATCACCTGCGCAAGCTGCGTCTTGAACTCCGGATCGGAGAGCGCGACGTGCTCCGGCGCCTCGCCTTCGGGGGCGGCGTGGGAACTTTCGTCTGGCTGGGCCTCAGTCATTCGATCCCGATCATCAACGCATGCCGCATGGCGGCAAGTAAAAAAGAGTAATCTCGCAAGATTGCCGGCTGATCCGTCCGTCCGAAATCAGGACCAGAGGATGATGGCAAAGGCCAGGATCACCAGCACCAGGCCGATGCCGAGCACATAGCGGGTGACCCCAGGAGTAGCGCCGGCGCGGGCACGCTCTGTCGAGATGTGAACGGGTTCGTTGTTCTCAGCCATGCTGCGTCAACACATCAAAACCGTTTTGGGTCCGTATCATATGGAACCCGCGCCAGTTTTTTTGGGTCGTCAGGCCGGAACGGTCGCCTGGTCGAAGAACAGCGCCTGGCTGATCGTCGTCTTCACCGTCTCGCGCTGAAAGGGCTTGGTGATGAGGAAGGTCGGCTCGGGCCGCTCGCCGGTGAGCAGGCGCTCGGGGAAGGCGGTGATGAAGATCACCGGCACGCTGAATTCGGCGAGGATGTCCTTTACCGCATCGATGCCCGAACTGTCGTCGGCAAGCTGGATGTCGGCGAGCACCAGGCCGGGCCGGTCCTCCATCGCCAGCGCCACCGCCTCGTCGCGGGTGACCGCCACGCCGGTGACTTCATGGCCGAGATCGCGGACGATCTGCTCGAGGTCCATCGCGATCAGCGGCTCGTCCTCGATGATCATCACGCGGGTACGCGTCTGCCGCTCGATCTCGGCGACCGCTTCTGCAACCAGCTTCGACACTTGTTCGGGTTCCACTTCGATAAGATAGCCGGCATCCTCGGGGCTGAACCCCTCGACCGTGGTCAGCAGCAGCGCCTGGCGCGAAAGCGGCGTGAGCCGGGCCAGGCGCTTGCGGGCGATCGCCTCGTTCGCGCTGGCATTGTCCTCGGCGACCTCGTCCTCCTCCAGGTGAGTCGACTGCCAGATCGCCTGGAAGGTGCGATAAAGGCCCAGGCGCGGATCGACATCGTCCGGAAACTGATCGGGCGCGGCAACGATCGCCTCCAGTGCCGCGCGCACATAGCGATCGCCTTCGACCTGGCTGCCGGTCAACGCGCGCGCATAGCGGCGCAGCAGGGGGAGATGGGGCGCAAGTTGCTGTCCAAGCGACATGATCGGGTAATTCTCCTTCGAGGGCGCGTCATGCCCAGTGTCGGCTTCGCGCGGGTTCATTGCAATCCATTCCGCCACCCGGGAGAGCCCCTCCCCGGATTTCGCATCGCCTGTGGAACAATCGAGTGGCTCTTTGGTTTCATTCCCCAATGTCGCGCGTACCGAAGCGGGAAAACGCCGGGTGTTTGCACTCGGCGGCTTTACGGCTATTCGGTCGCTCGTCGAAAACAAAGTGTCGCTCATTAGTCCGGATCTCTGAGCCGGGCCCTCAAGGGGGAATTGGTGCGTTCCGCTAAAGACGAAAAAAAGAAGCCGCCAAAGGCCAAGGGCGGGAATGATGCCAATCGGCCCGGCAGGAACGTCGGCGAAGCGCTGCGCCGCGCCTATGACGAAGCCGTGCGCGAATCGGTGCCCAGCGACCTGCTCGACCTGCTGAAGAAGCTCGACTAACGCTCCCACGCATGGACGACACGGATCTCGAGCCGCGTGCCAAAGGTCCAGCGGCGCTGCTGGGGCGCCTGCCGACCGGCGCCAAAGTCTTCCTGATCCTGGTCGGCGCGCTGCTGCCGCTCGCGCTGATCGCACTGTTCACCACCACCCAGACCACGCGCAACGCAGGCGCCGAGGCGCGGCTGCGGCTGGGCGTGGCCGCCGACGAGAGCTCGGGCGTGGTCGCCAATGTCCTCGCCAATCATGTGAGCCAGCTCAGCGACGCGCTGGCCGCGCTGGAGACCGATCCGCAGGATGCGCCGAGCTGCACCCGGCTGGCCGGCACCTATGCCGCGCAGGGCGGCTCGCGCTTCGTGATCGTCGACGGCAGCGGCAGGATCCTGTGCGGCGAGCGATTCACCGTCGCCGGCGCCGCGGTGCTGAATCCGCACCAGGTGCAGGCGACGATCGTCGGCAACGGGCTGGTCATCCGGATCGGCGGGAATGCCGGCCTGAGCGCCGCCGCATTCTATACGCCCGCCGCGCTGGCCGCGCTTGCCCGCCCGAGCGGCTTCGTGCCCGATTACGGCGCGGCGATCGTGCGCGGCCACGATCGGCTCACCCTGCGTGCGCTCACCAATGTCGGCCCGCTGGACCGGCGGGATACGATGCGGAGCGCGCTGGGGATCGACGATCTGGCGCTGGAGATGTCGATGCCGGGCGCGCCGATCGCATCGCCGCTGATGATCGCCACCGTCCTGCTCGTGCTCATGTGGCTCGCCGCCGCGGGGATCGGCTGGTTCGTCGTCGATATCCTCCTGATCCGGCCGCTCAGGCGGCTGCGGACCAGCGTGGGCAATTACCAGCCGGGCGAAGTGATCGACATGCGCCGGTTCGGCTCGATCCCCGCGCAGGAGATCCGCGAGCTGGGCCGCACCTTCCGCGAGATCAGCCGCACGGTGCAGGAGCATGAATCGGACCTTGCCGAGGGCCTGGTCCGCCAGACCCGCCTGACCCGCGAGGTCCATCACCGGGTGAAGAACAACCTCCAGGTGATCTCCAGCCTCATCAACTTCCATGCGCGCGCCGCCAAGGGGCCGGAAGCGGCGGAAGCCTATGCCTCGATCCAGCGCCGCGTCGATGCGCTCGCCGTCGTCCATCGCCACCATTATGCCGAGCTGGAGGAAAATCGCGGGCTGGAGCTGCGCTCGGTGATCGGCGAGCTCGCCTCGAACATCCGCGCGACCGCGCCGGAGCGGGCATCGGGGCTGGGCATCACGCTGGAGATCGAGCCGTTCCTGGTCAATCAGGACGTGGCGATCGCGGTGGCCTTCCTCATCACCGAGATCGTCGAGCTGGCAATAAGCTGCAACGGCAACACCCAGATCCGCATCTCGGTCAAGGCTGCCGAGGAACCGGACCGCGCCCTGCTCCGCGTGAGCTCGCCCGCACTGGTTGGAGGCGCCGAACTCGAGGCGCTGGTGGAGAGCCGCTACGGCCGCGTGATGAGCGGGCTGGCGCGCCAGCTCCGCACCCGGCTGCACCATGATCCGCTGGTGGGCGCCTATGAAGCGTCGATCGCAGTCACCGGACGGCCCTGAATCCTTTCCGAATTTTTTTGGAATTTTTTGGAGAAAGGCGGGAACCGGTGCCCGGGGAAGGTGTTTTACTGTTCGGATAGTGACCTTTTGCCCCCCCGCTCTCGCTATCCAAGACATAGGCCCGGAAGCGTCCACCCTCCCCCCCCCCGGTGACGCTTCCGGGCCTAACATCTTCCGATCCCTGGAATTTTCGCGAGCCGGATCAAGGCGTCGCCCGTGCCTGGTGCGGAACGATTCCGCGGCCCCGCGCATTCCTTTCCCGCCTTTCACGATTATGGAGACTATCAATGCGCAAGATCATCGCATGTGTCGCGATCGCCGGCGCCGTCCTGCTTTCGGCGTGCAACACGGTCGAAGGCGTCGGCAGGGACGTGTCCTCGGCCGGCGACACGGTCGCCAATGCGGCCGACGACAACAAGTAATTCAGCAGGTGCGCCCCTCCCCCTTTGACGGGAGGGGCCGTCAGGCCGCTTCGGCCTCGCTCTCGGCCTCGGCCAGCTTCTCGCGCCGCCGCCGCGTGAACCAGATCGCCACCAGCGACAGGAAATACAGCCCGACCAGCGGCACCGCGAGCAGAAGCTGCGATCCTATATCCGGCGGCGTCAGCACCGCGGAGAGCGCGAAGGCGCCCACCGTGGCATAGCGCCAGGCACCCTTGAGCTGCTCGAAGGTGACGATGCCCGCATGCTCCAGCAGCATCAGCAGCACCGGCAGCAGGAACGACAGCCCGAAGCCGAACACGAACTGCATCGTGAACTTCAGGTAGTTGTTGATCTCCAGCAGCGCCTCTTGCTTGACGCCGTCCAGATCGCCCTGGAACGTGAGCAGGAATTTCAGCGCCGCGGGAATCGCCACGAAATAGGCCATCGACGCGCCCAGCAGGAACAGCACCGGCGTCGCCAGCAGGAACGGCAGCAGCGCGCGCTTCTCCTTGCGATAGAGCCCCGGCGCGACGAACTGCCAAAGCTGGTTGGCGATCACCGGAAAGGCGATCATCAGCGCGGCGAAGAACGCCACCTTCAGCTCCACGAAGAAGCCGCCGACCACTTCGGTATTGATGACCGTCACCTGGCCCGCCGCCTTGAGCGGGGCGACCAGGAAGCGCAGGATCTGCCGCGCGAAATACATGCAGCCGCCGAACGCGACGGCCAGCGCGGCGATCGACCAGAGGAGGCGGCGGCGAAGCTCGATCAGGTGATCGAGGAGCGGCGCCTGGGTGTCGTCGATCTCGCTCACGGCTGCGGCTCGTCCTGTACGGGCGCAGCTGCTGCCTTGGGCTTGCGCGGGCGCTTGGGCGTGGGCGCAGGAACGGCGTCCGGATCAGCGGCGGCCTTGGGCCTGGCGACGCGCTTCGGCTTGGGTGCCGGCGCTTCCACGATCGCCGGCTGCTCGACCATCACCGGCGCGGCGTCATGCTCGATGAGGTGGGTATCGGCCAGGGGCTCCGGCTCGGGCGCGGGAAGCGCCGGCTGGGGCGGATATTCGCGCATGATGCGCTCATTCTCCGCGGCCCATTGCTTCTCCATCTCGGCAAGCTCGGATTCGCGGATCATCGTGTCGATGCCCGAACGGAACTGGCGGGCGACGCCGCGCGCGCGGCCCACCCATTTGCCGACGAGGCGCATCGCCCTGGGCAAGTCCTTGGGGCCGATCACCACAAGCGCCACGAACGCAACCAGCATCAATTCCGTCGGAGCGACGTCGAACATTCAGAAACTGCCCCAAGCGCGCCGCCCTTCGTCTGGGCGCGCGCGTCAAACGATCAAAAGGGTGCGCTTCAGCGCTGCTCTTCGCGCGTCCGCTCGGCTTCGGCCTGAAAGCCGGTCTCGGGCGCGGGCTTGCCTTCCAGACGCGTCGGCGCCGCGGGCTTCACCGCGTCGTCGTCCTCGGCCATGCCCTTCTTGAACTGCTTGATGCCCTTAGCGACGTCACCCATCATGTTCGAGAAACGGCTACCGCCGAACAACAGGATGACCAGGACACCGACGATAAGCCAGTGCATCAAACTCATGCTACCCATGGAAACTCTCCTCGTATCCCCGCCTATCTAGGCTTAGCGGGGGCTTCCGGCAACGGTTGGATTGTCCGGTGCGGCGCGGCACGGCCCCGGACGGTACGGTGGGCGTGCCCTATTCGTCTTCCGTGACAGTTTCGCTTTCCATCGTCTCGAAGGCGAGATCGACCGGATCGAGCAGCCCCGCCGCCTTGAGATCGTCGATTCCGGGCAGGTCGCGGCGGCTGGCGAGCCCGAAATGCGAGAGGAATCCAGCCGTCGTCGCATAGGTGAGCGGCCGCCCCGGCACTTCGCGGCGGCCGGCGGGGCGCACCCAGCCCGCCTCCATCAGCACGTCGATCGTCCCCTTGGAGATCTGCACGCCGCGAATCGCCTCGATCTCGGCGCGCGTCACCGGCTCGTGATAGGCAATGATCGCCAGCGTCTCGATACCCGCCCGGCTTAGCTTGCGCGATTCCTCGCGATCGCGGCGCAGTAGATGGGCGAGATCGGCGGCGGTCTGGAAATGCCAGCGGTCGCCGCGCCGCGCGAGTTCGATGCCGCGGCCCGCATAAAGGGCCTCCAGCGCCGTCAGGGCACCGCGGACATCGGCATCCTGGCCGACATGCGCCCTGAGTTCCTCGATCGAAAGCGGATGCTCGGCGGCGAACAGCACTGCCTCCACCGCGCGGGAAAGATCGTCGGGCGCCGGAATCATGTGCTGGCTTTCAGGTATAGAGGCGCGAACGCCGATTTCTGGCGCAACTCCACCCTGCCCTGCTTCGCCAGCTCAAGCGCCGCGACGAAGGACGAGGCGAGCGCCGACTTGCGATAGGGGCCGCTGGCGCCCTCGGGCAGGAAAGTCTCGATCGTGCTCCATTCGATCCGCGTGCCGAGCAGGGTAGAGACGCGCTCGATCGCCTCTTCGAGCGTCATCACGTCGCGCATGGCGACGACGTGCATTACCGGCCGGGTGCGGGCGCTGATCCGGCCATAGGCAGCGATGAGATCGTAGATCTCCGCTTCCCACCGCGCTTGGCGGACGACCCGCAGTCCCTCGGGCGCGGCGCGGAGGAAGACGTCGCGGCCCAGCCGGTCGCGCGCGACCAGCCGCGCGCCCGCCTCGCGCATCGCGTTCAGCCGTTCGAGGCGGAGCTGGAGCCGCAGCGCCAGTTCCTCGGGGCTGGGCGTCTCCTCCGGGTTGCGCGGGAGGAGCAACGCCGATTTCAGATAGGCCAGCCACGCCGCCATCACGAGATAATCGGCGGCCAGCTCGAGCCGCAGCTCGCGCGCCTGGTTCACGAAGGCGAGATATTGCTCGACCAGATCGAGGATCGAGATCGCCCGAAGGTCGACCTTCTGGTTGCGGGCAAGCGCCAGCAGCAGATCGAGCGGCCCTTCCCAGCCGTCGATGTCGATCTTGAGGGTATCGTCTCCCGCCTCGTTCATCCGGCGCAATCAAGCATAGCCGTCAGGCAAGCGCCAGCAGTGCGTCGCGCGTGGCGATCAGTTCGGCAGCGTCAGCCGCCTCCGGCCCGTCCGCGATCGTCGCCATCGCGCGCGCCAGCCGGGCGAGGCATTCCGCCCCGGCATCGGGCAACAACCCGACAATCTCGACCATCTCGTCCATCCGCGCCCAGCAATCGAGCACCACGTCGCATCCCGCCGCGAGCGCCGCCGTCGCCTTCTCGCCCGGCGTGCCGGACAGCGCCTTCATGTCGATATCGTCGGTGAAGAGCAGCCCGTCAAAGCCGATCCGGCCGCGGATGATGTCGCGGACCACGATGGGCGAGAGCGTGGCGGGGCGATCCGCATCCCATGCCTCGAACACCAGATGCGCGGTCATCGCCATCGGCGCGTCGGCGAGGCGGGCAAAGGGCTCGATATCCACTTCGAGCGCGGCGGCATCGGCCTTGACGCGCGGCAACTCCAGATGGCTGTCGACCAGCGCGCGGCCATGGCCGGGCATGTGCTTGACCACGCCCACCACCCCGCCGCGCCGCAGCCCGTCGAGGATCGCGCGGCCGAGCGCCGCGACGCGCATCGGCTCGCCGCCCAGCGCGCGGTCGCCGATCGCGTCGGTCACTTCGGGCTGGCGCACGTCGAGCAGCGGCGCGCAATCGACGTTCACGCCCACTTCGGAAAGCATCAGCCCCAGCGCCTGGCCGTTGGCGCGGGCCGCCTCGATCGCGGAGATCGGCGCCTTCTCATAGAGCGCGTCGAATGCGGCGCCGGCAGGAAAGGCCGGCCATTCGGGCGGCTGCATCCGCGCGACGCGCCCGCCCTCCTGATCGATCAGGATCGGCAGGTCGGCACGGCCGGAAAGATCACGCAGGCTGTCGGTCAGCGACTTCATCTGGGCGCGGTCGCCGCAATTGCGCTTGAACAGGATATAGCCGAGCGGATCGGCGGCCTTGAAGAAATCGCGCTCCTCGGCCGTGAGTTCGAGGCCGGAGACGCCGAATATGACGGGTTTCATGATGCCGGCCTATCCGATCGCGGCGCCGGGTTCCAGTCAGGCCGCCCGGGCGGAATCGCTGTTCAGCGCGTCGCTGACCCAGCCGTCGATCTGCCCGGCGATCTTCTGGAGCAGGCCGGCATAATAATGGGTGACGTCGGCCATCTCGTCGCCCTCGACGATATGATCGATCTCCAGCACCCAGAGATGGCCGGGATTCTCGCGCGCCACGCGGCGCCACAGGGCATTGAAATGGCGCGTGCGCTCGCGGCTGTGGTTCAGGCCGAGGCGGTATTTGTCGTCCGGCGCCTCCTCGGGCGGCAGCACCACGAGCATGCGCAGCCCCCGTTCGATCAGGAAGATGCACAGGCTGAGCACGCAACGCTCATAGAGACCGCGCTCCAGCAGGTGCCATTTCCCGGGCCAGCGCACGTCGAGATAGTCGATCGTGGCGCCATAGACGAGGAAGGGCGGGAAGTTCTGCTCCAGATAGCTGCCGTCCTCCATCTGGCGCAGCGCGAACAGGCGCGGATTGTTGTCGAACTCGATCGCGGGCCGGAAGCGGCTGAAATGGGCGATCCCGCCTGACTGGCAATCGAACATGATCCGGATCGCGGGCTCGGTCGCGATCGCCGGAAGCTGCTCGGCGAGGAGCTGACTGCGGATCGCGGGATCGTGGAAGGTACGATCCGCGATCCAGTCCGGCGGCGTGCGGCTGAAGCGGCCGTCCCAGGCCGAGACGTCGATATCCGGCCATTTCTCGCGCAGCTTGCCGAGCGCATAGGCCTCCAGCCCCATGTGCATCACGCGGCACGAGAAGGTGAAATGGACGAGGCGCCCCGCCTGGCGATCGACCATCGCGAAGCCGACCAGGCCATAGCGGCCATAGCGATCCCAGGCGAAGATCGACCAGCTATCGAAGCCGACCAGATCGATGATGTCGCGCTCCAGCGCCGCCTGCACGACGCGCGACGCCGTGTAGTTGAGCTGATTCGAACGATTGATGAGCTCGGCGATGCGGGGCGCGAAATCGAGATTGTCCATCATTTGCGGCGCGCACGCCTCGATCGCGCAGCTACGCAGGAAATCCTCGTTCGACAGCGCGGCGGCCGCGCCGCGATCGCGCTGCTTGCGCTCGAGCATCCGATATTCGTCCAGCCGGCTGCGGCTGCCGGTCTGGAGTGCCAGCAGCCCGGCGAGGTGGTCGTCGGCATCGGTGGCGGTGATGTCGAGCAACTGGATGTCGGGCAGGCAATGCCGGACCTCCTCCAGGTTCACCGGATTATCGTCCACGAACAGGACGTTGGCGGGGCGGAGCCGCATATCCTCGATGATCGCCCGGATCGCCTCCGGCTTGGGCGTGAAGGCGATGTGCGGGAAGACGAATTCGTCCCACAGGCCGAATTCGACCAGCCGCGCCCTGGCCGTCTCGAAATCATTCTTCGAGCAGATCGAGGAGACCACGCCCTTCGCATTGAACGCGCGGACCATATCGGCGCGGTGCGCGTGGAGCGCGACTGCATCGCCATCGGCCAGCGTGCCCCGCCACAGCGTGTCGTCGAGATCCCAGATGATGAGCTTTATCACGGGATCATTTTAGGACAGCCGGCGGGCAAGCGGTTCAGTTCGCGACGAAGCAGTTCTCGCCGGCGACCTTGAGCTTGCCGCAGATCTCGCGGGCCTGGCCGTTGCTGCCGGCATTCACCCGCAGGCGGAACACCGATTGCTCGCCCACCTGCGCGCGCTCGACCGATTTGCCCAGCGGCGCGAGATAGGCGAAGCGCTTGGACAGGCGCGCCCAGGCGATGTTCGCGCCCGCCTCGTTCGGGAAGGCGCCGAGCTGGACCAGCGAGCCCGAACCGCCGGACAATGCCGGCACCGGCACGGCCGGACGCGCGGGCGTTCCCGCCCTGGTCGCGCTGCCGGGCACCGAGATCTTCGCCGTCCTGGTGCCGGGCGCGGCGCCCGCCGATGCCTTGGGTGCGGCCGTGCCCTCGACCGGCGCCTCGGGCAGCGCGCCGACATTGATGCTGGCGTTGCTCGCCGCGCCCTGGCTGGTGGAGAAGGCGGCGTCGCCCTGCCCCTCCACCTTCATGCCGCCGGGCTCGTCCGGCTTGACCTTATAGTCGCCCGCCGGCGCCTTGATGAGCGCGCCATTGCCCCCCTGTCCCTGATGCTGGCGGACGAAGTAATAGCCGAGCACGACCAGGCCCGCGAGAAGCAGCGCGATGAAGACATACAGGAACACGCGGCCGCGGCGCTGACCTTCGTCATAGTCCTCGTCGACCGTCTCCAGCCAGGGCAGGCGATCGTCGCCGTCATATGCTTCGCCGCTGCCCATGTTCATCAGTGCATCTCCTGCACGGCCTCCACTCCCATGAGTCCCAGACCGTTACGGATTATCTGCCCGATCGCGCGGGCGAGGAAAAGACGGGCACAGGTGAGCGCAGGATTGTCGGCCAGGAGGAAGCGGCGCTGCGGATCGTCGTTGCCGGCATTCCACTGGGAATGAAATGCCGCCGACAAGTCATAGAGATAAAAGGCGATCCGGTGCGGCTCGCGCGCCGCGGCGGCGCCTTCCACCACGCGCGGGAACTGCGCGGCGAGCTTCACCAGCCCCAGCTCCTCTGTATCAAGCAGAGACAGGTCCGACGACGGACATGCGATTCCCGCCTCCGCCGCCTTGCGCTGGAGCGAAGCGATGCGGGCATGGGCATAGTTCACATAGAAGACCGGATTGTCCTTCGACGCCTCGACCACCTTGGCGAAATCGAAGTCCATCTGCGCATCGGACTTGCGGGTGAGCATGGTGAAGCGGACGACGTCCTTGCCGACCTCCTGGACGACATCGGCCAGCGTGACGAAATTGCCCGAGCGCTTGGACATCTTCACCGGATCGCCGTTGCGGAGAAGCCGGACCATCTGCACGAGCTTGACGTCGAAGCGCGTCTTGCCGCCGGTCAGCGCCTGAACCGCGGCGACGATCCGCTTGACCGTGCCGGCATGATCGGCGCCCCAGATATCGATGAGCTGGTCGGCGGACTGGGCCTTCTGGAAGTGATAGGCGAGATCGGCGCCGAAATAGGTCCATTGCCCGTTCGACTTCTTGATCGGGCGGTCCTGATCGTCGCCGAACTGCGTCGAGCGGAACAGCGGCAGCTCGACCGGCTCCCAATCCTCGGGCGTCTCGCCCTTGGGTGCCTCCAGCACGCCGTCATAGACCAGATCGTGCTCGCGCAGCCATTTCTCGGCCGCCTCGGGCTTGCCCTCGGCCTGGAGCTCGGCCTCGGAGGAGAACAGGTCGTGATGGATGCCGAGCAGCGCCAGATCGGCCTTAATCATGACGAGCATCGCCGCGACCGCTTCCTTGCGGAACTGCGCGAGCCATTCGCTCTCGGGCGCACCCACATATTTGTCGCCATATTCGGCGGCAAGCTGCTGGCCGACAGGCTTCAGATAATCGCCCGGATAGAGCCCCTCGGGGATCTCGACCGTCTCGCCCAGCGCCTCGCGGTAGCGCAGATGCGCCGAGCGGGCGAGCACGTCGACCTGGCCGCCGGCATCGTTGACATAATATTCGCGGACCACCTTGTGCCCGACATATTCGAGCAGGCTGGCGAGCGCATCGCCCACCACCGCGCCGCGACAATGGCCCATATGCATCGGACCCGTAGGATTGGCCGAGACATATTCGACATTGACCGTCAGCCCCGAGCCGATCGTCGAGCGGCCATAATTCTCGCCGGCCTTCAATATCTCGCCGAGCTCGGCGCGCCAGGTATCGTCGGTGAGGCTCATGTTGATGAAGCCCGGCCCGGCGACGCTGACCGAGGCGACTTCGGGCAGCTTCTCCAGCTCCGCCGCGATCTTTTCCGCCAGCGCGCGCGGGTTCGTGCCCGCCGGCTTGGCGAGCACCATCGCGGCATTGGTCGCGAGATCGCCGTGCGAGGGATCGCGCGGCGGCTCCACCGTCACCGCGCGTCGCTCCAGCCCCGCGGGAAGGTCGCCCGCCAGGACGAGCGCATCCAGCGCGAGGTTCATATGCGCGGCGAAACGAGTGTAGAGCGTCATTGGGGTTCCAGCAGATATGGGAAGCGCGCGCTCTTAGCGGAAGACGTGCGGGTGCGCAAAGCGCCGCTCCCTTCTACTGCCTCTCCCCGGCGGTTGACACGGTTGACACCGGCATTGCGAAAAAATCCGGCTGGCCGAAACGGGGGGCCAGTCCGGTGGGACGACCTGGCGGGGGAAGAATGAAAGCGCTCCATGTTGCGGAGTGGAGCAGGCGAAATCCTATTTTGCGAGGATTTTCATCCTCCCCGGCATGAACCAGCCGCAGGCTGGTGAAGGGGGCTCTCCGCAAGCGAGCCCTTGTGGCACTCCCCCTCCACCACTCGCTTCGCGAGTGGTCCCCCTCCCCGTGCCGGGGAGGATGAGATTAGGCGCGGACCAGATCGTTCATGAAGCGGGCGCTCTGGATGCCGGGGAACAGCGCCTTCGCGGTCCGGATGGGCGTCAGATCGAAATGCCCGGCCACCGCGCTGCCGATCACCGTGTCGAGCCCGGCGGTGGGCTTCAGGTCGCGGCCCTCGTAGAGCGCGGCGTCGGACAGGCCCGGCCAGTCGGCGGCCACGCGCCCGCCGTTCACCGCGCCGCCCAGCAGCATCGCGACCGATCCGGTGCCGTGATCGGTGCCCTGGGTGCCGTTGATCTTCACCGTGCGGCCGAATTCGGTCGCCACCACGACCAGGGTGTTCGCCCAGAGCGGGCCGAGCCCGGTCTTGAGCGCGCCGACCATGCCGTCGAGCCCCTTCAACTGGCCCGCGAGGCGGCCGCGCTGCTGGGCATGGGTGTCCCAGCCGCCGGTCTCGATCATCGCGATCCGCGCGCCGCCCTCGGCCGCGAGCAGCTTGGCCGCCAGCGCGCCGGTGGCGGCGGCGTTGCGGCCATTGTCGGCGGCCATGTCGCTGGTGAGCATCCGCGTCGCGATCGCCTGTTCCCAGATGCCGTGGAGCTGCCGATCGTCCTGGTACATCGCCGAGACGCGGCCGAGCAGATCGTCCGAGGCATCGGGCAGCGCCGAGGGGGCATAGCTCGCCACCTCCACCTTGCCGCGCAGCGCCATCGGGATCGTCGCGGCGAGCGCGATCGCCTTGTCGTCGGCGGGGAGCAGCGCGAGCAGGCGATTGATCCAGCCGTCCCGGAGTTGATAGGCCGATACGCCGCCGGTCTCGAGCACGTTCTGGCCGTCGAAATGCGAGCGGTCGCGATAGGGCGAGGCGACGGCATGGACGAACATCGCCTGCTTCGCCTGATAGAGCCCATGGACGTTGGCCAGCGCGGGATGCAGCGCGAACATCGAATCGAGCTTCGGCGCGGCGGTGAAATCCTCCGCGAGCGCACCGCGCTGGGCGGCGAAGGCGGGATCGCCCACCGGGGCGACGGTCGCCAGCCCGTCGGCGGCGCCGCGCTGGATGATGAAGACGAAGCGCCGGTCGGTCGCCGCGCGGGCAAAGGCCATGCGCGTGCCGAGCGTGCTGGTGAGGACGGCGGTGGCGCCGGCGGCGACGAAGCCGCGTCGAGAGAGCAGCATGGGCCTTATCTCCGCATGAATTCGGGCGAGGAAAGCATCAGCGCGATGCCCTGCCCCGGGCTTTCGGCGCGGGCGATCGCCTGGGCCGTGCTGGCGCTGAGCGCGCCGGGGAACAGCTCGGCGGCGCGCTCCCGGGCGTCGATCATGTCCTTGGTGCGCTGGGCCATGCGCTCGGCCGCCTCGACCCGGCGCAGGATCGCGTCGGGACCGGCCCAGCTTCCCGCGACATCGTCCCAGCCCGCGGGCGAGCCGGGCTTCCACACCGGCTGGCCGAGCTGGGTCATGAGACCGTTGATCGCCATGGGCGGAAGCTGCTGCGTGCCGAGGCCGCGCATCGCCGAGATCGTCCATTCCCAGGGCGACTTGAACTTGACCGGCTGCGGCACCCAGCATTCGGGGGAATCGATCAGCGTGCGATAGACGCCGGGCAGGTCGCCCTTCGACTTGAGGAAGCTCGCCTCCAGCCGCGCGACCAGCGGCGCGGGCGGATCGTCGCCGGCGAAATGGCGGGCGAGCTTGGTGGCGATATGGCGCGCGGTGGCGGGATGCTCCGCGAGCATGTCGAGCACCGCCGAAGCCTGGTCCTCGCCCTGTTGCGGCCAGCTCCGGTGCAGGATCGTGCGGGCGCCGGGCTCGTGCAGGCGCGGGGCGAAGACGAAGCTGCCGGGCGTGCCGTCGAGGCCGGGGACGCGCGCGCCCTGGTTGCGGCCAAGCCCCGAGACGCTCCAGCCGGTCATCGCGCGGGCGAATTCGGTGACGTCGGCCTGGGCATAGACGGTGCGGACGCCGAGCGTGTGGAGCTCCATGATCTCGCGCGCGAGATTTTCGTTGAGCCCGTAGCGGCGCTGCGCCTGCGGACCCTGGCGGCGGCCGGCAAGCTGGGCAGCCGGGCTGTTCGGCCCCACCGACTGCGCCTGATCGAGATAGAGCAGCATCGCCGGATGGCGCTCCACCGCCTGGAGCATGTCGCGGAAATTGCCGAGGACGTGCGGGCGGATCGCCTCGAACTCCAGCGTGCCCGACAGGCCGACCGTGGTAAGCTTGTCGGCGGAGACGGCGAAGTGATTGGCCCAGAAATGCACCAGCCGCTCGACCATCGGCGCGGGCGACTGGATCGCGGTGAGCGCGCGGGCCGAGACGGCGCCGCCATAGACATCGCGATTCTGCGCCTGGGTGAACTTGCGGGCCGCGGCCAGCCGATCGTTCGGATCGGGCATCGGCTTGACCTGGGTGGCGGGCTGGCTGGCGCGCATCGCCTCGTCCATCGTCGGCGGGGCAACGGCGGCCGGCGCCATTTGCGGCGTTGGCGGGACGGGCGGACGCACGGCACGCGGGCCGAGGTCGCGCCGCATCCGGCGCTGATCCTCCAGATAGTCCGCGAGATCGCCCGCCACCTTCGCGCTGGTGGGCAGGGCCGCGATCGCTTCGGGACGGGCCTCGTAGCGCTCGAACTGCGCGACGAGCCAGGTCTTGGGGCGTGCGCCGGGGTCGTCGCCGGGCCGGGCCCCCAGTCCGAACCGGTTCAATGCGATGCTAGCTTCCGCCATGGCGCGATCCCTGTTTTCGGATTTCATGGGGGATAACGCACAGGTGTCGCAGAAGTTTGTCACAAGATCGGCCCGTCGCACGCGCCGTTCGTTTCATCGCGACCGTTGCATAATGTGCAATCGTTGCGGCCGCGCTTTGCGATTGTCGTTCATGTTGCGATGCAGCATTTTCTCGGACGAGAACAGAACAAGACACAGGATGCCGATCTGGCTCTTTTCAAAGGAGAAAGATCGTGACCAAGTTTATCTTCGCAGCAACCGCCGCACTTTTCCTCGCCACCCCCGCTTTCGCCGCCGAGCAGGAGCGCAGCTTCACGCGTGACGGCGTGACCTATGTCTACACGTCGACCACCAAGGGCGGCGCGCAGATCCTGGAAGGCAGCGTCAAGCCGACCGGCGAGACCTTCCGCCTGGTGGTCCACAAGGGCTGGGTGAGCGGCAAGGCCGCCGGCTCGCACGTCTCGTTCCGCGTGCCCAAGCCGGCGAGCGACCGCGTCGAAGTCGCGCAGCGCTGATACGGCGCACAGAATAATCGGCCCCGCGGCCCAGCGCCGCGGGGCCTTTTTCTTTTTGGGCGCTCAGTTGCTGCCGGCGGTGCCGTCTTCCGCGCGGCGCGCCGAGACATTCCTTGCCTTCTGCGCCGAGCGCACGGCCACCGGCATCTGGCCCTTGCCCGCCTGATGATGATTGTTCGCGGCCAGCCCCTCGGGCCGGTCGCGCATGCGCCAGGTCAGCATCGGCGTCTTGCCCGAGGGCATCCAGACGCGCTCATGCGTTTCCTCCAGCGATTGCGCGGCGGCGGGGCTCGCCACGAAGGCGGCGGACATCAGGGCGGCGATGGCTAGCTTCACGATCAATATCCTTATCGGGTGATCGGATCGATTAGGCGGCACCTGCTTGCCCGCGATTTGCCTGTCGGTAACGAAACATGTCCCGCGCGGCCGGCGCGGCGCCGAGCAACAATTCCTTACGAACCAGGCACGAACCAGCCATGCCGGGCGGCGAAAATGGCTGCCCCGGTAAGGAAGGAAGCCCCGTTCGAGAGGCCGCGCCGCCGGGCGCAGGACGGAACATTCGCCTGAAGCAACCAAGGGGGATGTTCGTATGAAGACCTATTTCGCCGCACTCGCGCTGCTGTGCCCCGCCCTGCCCGCCTTCGCCCAGGAAGAACCGCCCAAGCCGGTGACGGTATCGGGCAGCGTCGCGCTGGTATCCGATTATCGCTTCCGCGGCGTCTCGCAGACCGACAAGGAAATGGCGGTCCAGGGCGGCGTCACCGTCGCCCATGAAAGCGGCGTCTATGGCGGCGTGTGGGGATCGAACCTGTCCGGCTGGGGCACGTTCGGCGGCGCCAACATGGAGCTGGACCTCGTCGCCGGCTTCAAGACCGAAGTCTCCAGCGGCGTGAACGTCGATGTCGGCCTGACCTGGTACATGTATCCCGGCGGCGCCGACACGACCGACTTCGCCGAACCCTATGTGAAGCTCAGCACCTCGCTCGGCCCGGTATCGGCGCTGGCGGGCGTCGCCTATGCGCCGTCGCAAAGGGCGCTCGGCAACTGGAGCGCGACGCCGGAGAGCCGGGCGGGCGACAAGGAGGACAATCTGTACCTCTGGGGAGACCTGAGCTCGGGCATCCCCAACACGCCGCTGACGGTGAAGGCGCATCTCGGCTATTCGGACGGCAATCCGGGCCTGGGGCCGAACGGCACCAGCGTCGCGCCGACCGGCAGCTATCTCGACTGGTCGCTCGGCGCCGATTTCGCGGCCGGGCCGGTGATCCTGGGGGTCGCCTATGTCGATACCGACATCAGCGAGGCGGACAGCGCCTATCTGCTCCCCAATTTCTCCAGCACCAAGGACGGTTCGCCGATCGCCGGCAGCCGGGTGGTATTCTCGGTCAGCGCGGCCTTCTGAGGGCAGGCTTCTCCCGGCGCCGAAACGCCGGGAGAAGCCGCATGCCGGGTCAGACGAGCTCGGCGAGCACCGAGGGGTGGAAATCCTTCAGGCCGCCGCCGTCGCCCGCCCGGACCTTCTCCACCCATTCGGGATCGTTGATGAGCGCGCGGCCGACCGCGATCAGATCGAACTCGTCGCGCTCCATGCGCTCGATCAGGCGATCCAGCCCGACCGTGGTCGAGCTTTCGCCGCCGAACGCCGCGAGGAAATCGCCCGACAGGCCGACCGAGCCGACGCTTATCGTCGCGGCGCCGGTCAGCTTCTTGGCCCAGCCGGCGAAGTTGAGGCCCTTCTCGCCGTCGATCTCGGGGAATTCGGGTTCCCAGAAGCGCCGCTGCGAGCAATGGAGGATGTCGGCGCCGGCATCGACGAGCGGCTGGAGCCAGTCCGCCATCAGATCGGGCGTATCGGCGAGCCGGGCGGTGAAATCCTGCTGCTTCCACTGGCTGAGGCGCAGGATGATCGGGAATTCCGGCCCGACCGCGGCCCGGATCGCCGCCACCACTTCGCCGGCGAAGCGCGAGCGCTCGCGGAGCGTGGCGCCGCCATAGCGATCGGTGCGGACATTGGTGCCCGACCAGAAGAACTCGTCGATCAGATAGCCGTGCGCGCCGTGGATTTCCACCGTGTCGAAGCCCAGCCGCTTCGCATCGGCGGCGGCGCGGGCAAAGGCGGCAACGGTGTCGGCGATCGCCTCCTCGCTCATCGCCTCGCCGCGCGGCGTGCCGGGGGCGAGCAGGCCCGACGGGCTCTCGACCGGCGAATCGGGCACCCAATCGGTGCCGGCGGCGATGGTCGAGCCCGTATGCCAGATCTGCGGCCCCATCCGGCCGCCGGCTTCGTGAACGGCTTCGATCACGCCGCGCCAGCCCGCCAGCGCGGCGTCGCCATGGAAGAAGGGGATGCGCGGATGGTTGCGCGATGCCGGACGGTCGATCACCGTGCCTTCCGACAGGATCAGGCCGACGCCCCCTTCGGCACGACGCCGGTAATAGGCCGCATTGGCCGTGCCCGGCACGCCCTCCGGCGCGAAGGTGCGCGTCATCGGAGCCATCACGATGCGGTTGTCGAGCTCGAGCGACTTGAGGCGGAACGGGCGAAACAGGATGTCGGTGCTGGAAGAGGACATTCGGGGGATCTCCATTGCGAAAGCAGGCGTGTAAGTATATTCGATAAACCTAGCGTCAATAAGGTACCTCAAGTCGCTCAGGTATATTCCAGGAAACCATGATGCCCGATTGCCAGCTCCAGCGCTTCGCCTCGGATTGCCCGAGCCGCATCCTGTTCGATCAGATCGCCGACAAATGGTCGATGATGGTGCTGACCGTGCTAGCCCCTGCGCCGCTGCGCTTCAACGCGATCAAGCGCCGGCTGGAAGGCGTGACGCAAAAGGCGCTGACCCAGTGCCTGCGCCGGCTCGAGCGCAACGGGCTGGTTTCCCGCCGCGTCATTCCGGTTTCGCCGGTCGCCGTCGAATATGCGATCACGCCGCTCGGGCGGACGCTGCTGGCGCCGTTCAAGGAGCTCTATGCCTGGACGGTGGCGAATTTGCCCGAAGTCGAGGCCGCGCGGGATGCGTTCGACGAGAGGATAGCGGCCTGAGCCGGACTAGAATCCCTCGGGCAGATCGATCCCGCCCACCACTTCGCGGTAGCGGGCGATGGCGTAGCGATCGGTCATGCCGGCGATGAAATCGGCGATGTGGCGGCTGCGCCAGGGCTCCCCGGCGGGCAGCGCCTCGCGCCATTCGGGCGGGAGCAGCGACGGATCGGCGGCATAGGCGCCGAACAGACCCGCCACCACCGCCTGGGCCGCATCGGCCGCGGCAAGCTGGCTGGGGTGGTGGTAGAGATTGGCGTACATGAAGCGCTTCAGGCCGCGTTCGGCATCGCGCATCTCGTTCGAGAAGCCGGCCAGGCAGCGCCCCGCCGCGCGGACCTCATCGACCGACTGGACGTTGCTCTCGGCGATCCGCGCCCGCGTCTCGGCCACCAGATCGTTGACCATCGCGCCGATCTGGGAGCGGGTCAGCTCGCCGATCAGCCGCTTCGGCTCCACGCCGGGGAACTTCGCCTCGACCGCCCGCCACCCCTCGGCGATCATCGGCACTTCCATGAGCTGGTCGAGCGTCAGCAGCCCGGCGCGCAGGCCGTCGTCGATATCGTGATTGTCATAGGCGATGTCGTCGGCGATCGCCGCGACCTGCGCCTCCAGCGAGGGCCAGCTTTCCAGCTCCAGCGGAAAGGCCGCGTCCGCCTCCGCGAGCGCCCATTCGGGATGCTCGATCGGGCCGTTATGCTTGGCCAGCCCCTCCAGCGTGTCCCAGGTGAGGTTGAGCCCGTCCCAGGCGGGATAGGGCCGCTCCAGCACGGTCAGCGCGCGCAGCGTGTGCCCATTATGATCGAAACCGCCCTGCGCCGAGAGCGCGCCTTGCAGCGCATCCTCGCCGGCATGGCCGAAAGGCGGGTGGCCGATATCGTGCGCGAGGCACAAAGCCTCGGTCAGATCCTCGTTGAGGCCCAGCACGCGCGCCACGGTGCGGCCGATCTGCGCAACCTCCAGGCTGTGCGTCAGCCGGACGCGGAAATGATCGCCGTCAGGCGCCATGAAGACCTGGGTCTTGTGGCGGAGGCGCCGAAAGCTGATCGAATGGATGATCCGGTCGCGGTCACGCTGGAAGGCATCGCGGGGGCCGCGCGCAGTGCCACCGCGCTCCTTGTGCAGGCGTCCGCGACTATGTTCCGGGTTGCAGGCCCAGGGCGCGTGCCCGCTCACTCGGCGCCAAGCCTGGTGACCTTCTGGCCCGCCTCGCTGGTGACGACGAAGCCCGAGGCGCCGGACTTGCCGAGCGAATTGACGAACGCCTGGGCCTCGGCCGAGGTCTTGAACGGGCCGGTCAGCAGGCGATTGGTGGCGCGCACCGGCATCCACCAGGCGGACTTGCCCTTGAACGCCGCCGGCGCCTTGGCGACCGCGGCCTTCCACGCCTTAGGCAGCGAATCGATATTGGCGCCGCCCGCGACCTGGACCCAGACGCGCTTGGGCTCCGCCTTGGCGGGATCGGGCTTCTTCGGCTCAGGCTTTTTCGGGTCCGGTTTCTTGCCCTTGGGATCGGCCTTGTCGGCAGTGGCCTTGCCCTTGGGCGCGGCGGGCTTTGCCTCGGGCTTTACCGGTTCGGGCTTGGGCGTCTCCGGCCTGGGCTTCGCGACGGGTTTCGGCGCGGGCTTCACAGGTTCGGGCACGGCAACCGGAGCCGGCACCGGCACGGGATCGGCGGCCCGGTTCGCAGCCTCCAGCTCCTCGGCGGGAATGGTGATGTCGGCAACGATCGAGGCCAGCACCGAATCCTCGGCACCCACGCGGCGCACGGGCGCGGCCGGACGGGGCGCGGGCATCATGGTCATCGACGTCCGCGTGACCGGTTCCGGGGCGGACGGCACGACGCGGGCCGGCACATCGCT
>NZ_JAAVVE010000053.1 GCF_018449795.1 Sphingomonas sp. dw_22 | reverse complement strand
GCCGCGACGTCACCGCCGGCGCGATCCGCACGGTGCCGGCCGGCGATCCCGCGACCGGCTCCATCGCGATCCTCGCGGGCCGCGACATCAACGCCGCGACGCTCGCGGCAGGCGAGGACATCGCCCTTTCCGGCGGCGGGACACTGGCCTTTACCACGGCACGCGCAGGCGACGATATCGATCTTGCCACCAGCGGCACGGTGTCGCTCGTCTCCGCCGTCTCCACCGGCGCGGGCAGCGATGCGCGCGCCGTGCAGTTCGACCGGACGCTGGCCGGCCAGCCGGCGGCGATCGCCTTTGCCGGCACGGGCGGCCAGGCGGGACACAATATCGCGATCCGCGCCGCAGCGCTGACCAGCCCGACTCCGCTGGGCGGCGAGACCGGCACCGGGCTGGTGGTCCGCAGCCTGGCCGGCGGCACGGATGCCACGCTGACCGCCGACCAGGGCGACATCCGCATCGGCACCATCGATGCGAGCGGGAATATCGGCGTCGCCGCCGGCCAGGGCTCGGTCTCCGGACTCGACTCGAGCTGGATATCGCCTGCGCCGGCCGCCGGCGGCCCGACGCTCCAGGCGCCCGGCGCGATCCTGCTCGAAAGCGTGGGCGCGGGCGATTTCGCGATCGGATCGGCCATAGCCGCGACCATCTCCACCGGTGCCGGCGCGCCGGCCAATCTGCGGCTGGGCGTGGTGCGGGCCGGCAGCCTGGACCTGACGGCCGGCGCGCGCCTCCAGATCGACGACGCGCAGATCACTGGCACCGCCAGCCTGCGCACCACCGGCGGCACCGCCGGCGCGTTCAACCTCACCGGCCCCGCGCTGGTCGACGGCCATGGCCGCGCCGGGCTCAGCGGCGCCGACATCCTGGTGACCGCCGCCGGCGCCGCGCAGCTCGGCACCGTCTCGGCCGATCGGGATATCGATGTCACCGCCGCCGCGATCGACCTGAGCGAAGCCACCGCCGCGCTCGGGCTGCTCTCGCTGGAGGCGGGCAGCGGGCGATTGACGCTCGGCACCGGCAGCGCGGGCACCGACGCGATCCTGGTCAAGGAAGACGACGATATCGGCCTGCCCAGGACGGCCGCCGACAATCTGCTGACGGCGGGCAGCGTGACGGCGGGCGGCGCAGCATCCTTCCGCAGCAGGACGAGCGCGGCCATCGGCACCGCGACGGCCGCCGCCGGCGACCTGACCGTCAATGCCAAGGACGACGCCTCGCTCGGCAGCGGCACGGCCGTTGCCGGCGCGATCCGCATCCTGGCCGGCCATGATGCCACCGCCACGACGCTTGCCGCCGAGGATATCGCGGTGCGGGCCGGCAACGATGCCAACCTCGGCACGCTCACCGCGGGCGACGATCTCGATCTCGAAGCCGGGGCCGCGCTGACGATCGTCTCCGGCAGCACGCTCGGCGCCGGGGCGGACGATCGCAGCTTCGCATTCGATCCGGCGCTGGCAGGCGCGGACACTGCGATCACCCTCGCCGCGACGCCCGCCGCCGACGGCGATATCCGCGCGCAGGGCGGCAGCGTGACCCTGGGCCGGCTCGATTCGGCGATCGGCAATATCGGCATCACCGCCACCACGGGCGACGTGGCCAGCCTGGCCGGCGAAGGGTCGGTCGCCGTGCATGGGGCGGGCAAGACGATCTCGGTGCGCGCGACCGCCGGCAACGTGCAGCTCGGCCCGCTCAGCGCCGGCCAGGGCAGCTCGGTCCTGGTGGGCACGCAGATCGACGTCACCGCCCAGGTGATCGACCTGCTGACCGCCACCGCCACCAACGGCGCGCTCATCCTCACCGCGACCGAAGGTAGCCTGACGCTCGGGACCGGCACCGCGGGCGGCGGCGCGACGCTCGTGAAACAGGGCTCGGCGGGTGAGCTGACGGTCACTTCGCTCACCGCCGCGCAGGACATCACGGTCCAGAGCCAGACCAGCGCACGGCTCGGTACGCTCCAGTCGACCGACGGCTCTCTCGCCTTCACCACGACCGGAGGCGACCTGACGCTGGACTCCGGCACCGCCGGCGCCGGCGCGACACTCATCAAGCAAGGTGCGGCCGGCGAGCTGACGGTCACGTCTCTCACCGCGGCGCAGGACATCATGGTCCAGAGCCAGACCAGCGCACGGCTCGGCACCCTCCAGTCGACCGACGGCTCTCTCGCCTTCACCACGACCGGAGGCGACCTGACGCTGGACTCCGGCACCGCCGGTGCCGGCGCGACGCTCATCAAGCAAGGCACGACCGGCGAGCTGACGGTCACTTCGCTGACCGCCGCGCAGGACATCTCGATCCAGAGCCAGACCAGCGCACGGCTCGGTACGCTCCAGTCGACGAACGGCGCACTCGCCCTCACCGCGACTGGAGGCGACCTGGCGCTGGGCACCGGCACCGCTGGCGGCAGTGCAACGCTCATCAAGCAAGGCGCGACCGGCGAACTGACGGTCACCTCCCTCATCGCCGCGCAGGGCATCGCGGCCCAGAGCCAGACCAATGCGCGGCTCGGCACGCTCCAGTCCGGCAATGGCAGTATCGCGGTGCTCGCGCAGGGCCAGGTGACCGGCCTCACCCCCACAGGCGCCGGTGTCGCGCTCGATGCGTTCGAGGATGCCGCGATCTCGGCGGGCGGCGAGGTGCGGATCGATACCGCCCGGGCCGGCGACGATCTTTCCATCGAGACCCCGGGCGCCGTCTACCTCGTCTCCGCGGTCGCCGACGGCAGCGCCGGCGACACGCGCACGATCACCTTCGATCGCACCCGGATCGGCCAGCCGGGCGGCATCGCCTTCGATGCCCCCGCCGCGATCGCGCCACTGGCGTCCCCGGCGGGCAGCAACATCACCATCCGCGCGGCCTCGCTCGGCGGCCCCGCGCTGACGGGCGATACCGATACGGGACTGGTAATCGGCACGCTGGACAGCGGCGCGGCCGCCCTGTCGTCCGCCCAGGGCGACATCCGCGTCGATACGATCACTGCGTCCGGCGGCGATATCGAAGCTACAGCGACCAACGGCTCGGTGACCGGCCGCCGCACCGGCTTCCAGTCCGCGACCGGCGGGTCGACCATCTCCGCGCAGGGCCAGCTGATCCTCGACGTGTCGGGCGATGTGGCCGCGGGATCGGTCACGGCGGGAACGGTCACCAATGCCGGCCAGGCGACGCCCGGCAGCATCCGCCTGGGCAGCGTCGATGCGGGCACGCTTACGCTCACCGCCGCCAACGGCCTCCAGATCGACAGCGCCACGGTGAGCGGCACCGCCACGCTCGGCACGACCGGCGGCGCCGCAAACGCAAGCGCGAGCGGCTATGGCACCGCAGCGATGACCGCGCAGGGATCGATCGCGGTGGATGCGGCCGGCACGGCGCAGCTCGGCGCGCTACAGGCCGGCCAGATCACGGTGAAGGCAAGCGCCGCCCGGATCGGCAGCGCGCGCGCGCTGAACGGCGACATATCGATCGAGGCGAAGACTGCGCTTTCGCTGCTCGGCGTGATCGAGACCGTCGATCCGGGCCGCACCGTGACGCTGAGCAACACCGGCACCGGCGGCACGATCATCGGCGGCACCACAGCCGATAACGGCAGCGATATCGTGCTCGACAATGCCGAGATCGCACTGGTCTCCTCCGGAAACCTGGTGATCGATTCCAAGGCCCGGCCGGTCGCGATCGACAGGCTGACCATCGCCGGCAACACCGGCAGGACCAGCTTCCGCATCCTCTCGACCGGCGCGATCGTGCTCAATGACACGATCAGCGGCGACGGGACGGGCGTGCTCCAGATCGGCGGCAGCTCGACCGACGATCCAAGCGGGCTGGTCGATGAGACCAAGCTCGCGACGCAGATCGCCGCCGACATCGGCGACAGCGGGACCAGGGCGGCGATCCTGCTGCCGAACGGCACCGTCGATCTGCGCGCGCGGCGCATCGTCTTCGCGCGGACGGGGCTGATCGACAGATATCTGCCCGCGAGCGGCACATCGCCCAGCGACGCCGCCGTCGCGCTCGACGTCGCGAACGCGGCCTCGCCGCTCTACACGTCGGACGGCACCGGCCGGCAGTTCCTGACCGCCAAGCGGCTCAAGGTCAGCTATGCCAATTTCGCA
The DNA here is from genome assembly GCF_018449795.1 of Sphingomonas sp. dw_22. Taxonomy (GTDB): domain Bacteria; phylum Pseudomonadota; class Alphaproteobacteria; order Sphingomonadales; family Sphingomonadaceae; genus Sphingomonas. The sequence continues at coordinate 18,570 of NZ_JAAVVE010000053.1, read as the reverse complement.
CTGTTCCAGAATACCGGCGGGCCGAACGGCGGCGGCGTGGCGCTCAACGAAACCGCGCCGCCCACCGTCACCGGGCTCGCCCTGCAATTGTTCGGCCCCGGCGACCGCACCGACAACAGCTTCGCCCTGTTCGGCACGATCAACGGCTTTATCGGGCGCGGCGCGGGCATCCTGCCGAACGAGATCATCGAAATCTGGGCGGCGGGCGGCAATCCGCGCGTCGTCCGCATCGCCCAGGGCAATGCGCGGCTGAACGGCTGCGTGATCGGATCGCCGGACAAGGGCTGCCTGGTCAACGATCCGCCGCGGCCGAACTTCTCGATCTACGACCAGCGCCAGACCCAGCTGTTCGGCATGGCCGACGATCCGCTGCTGTTCTTCAACCCGCTGGTCGGGCGCGGCAACGAAGGGCTGATCGTCGACATCGCCGACGCGCCGGTGGGGATCGACACGATCGAATGCGATCCCGCCAACGGGCCGTGCCCGCAGGGAGAACCGAAATGAACGGCATCGTCCGGAAGTTCGCGCCCGTCACGGCAGCGGCGGCGCTGGTGCTCGTGCCCCTGGCGCCGATCGCGGCGATGCCGGAGGCGCCCGAGCGCTTCGAGCTCGGCACCAACAGCAGCGGCGATGCCTGCACGGCGATCCGGCAATGGACCATCGGCGAGGGCATCCGCCGGGCGGGCGAGCAGCCGTTCAGCATCACCTGCCGGGGCATCTCCGCCGCGGAATCGCAGGGCTATGTGAGCGAGCCGGGCGCCGAGATCCGCGCAGACCAGTGCGGCGCCCCCGTCACCATGGCCCTGAAGGGGATCGGGCCGGTCGAGGTCCGCCGCTGCTTCGACGCGCAGCTCGGCCAATCGGCGGTCGACGTGCGGTTCAAGCACAGGGGCGTGACCTATCACGGCGCCGCGCTGGAAGTCGCGCTGGGGCCGCTCGAAGCGGCGATCCGGGTCATCGCGGCGGGCGGCGAGCCGCCCTCGGGGCGCGGCGCCGCCAAGACTTCGATCCTGCTCGCCGATGTGCCCGCAGGCCCCGCCGTATCGGCGGCGGCGCGGGCGACGGGCATCACCGCCGAGGCCGCGCTGGCGGACGGGATCGGGGCGCTGCAGGCGGGCCGGATGCTCGATGCGTCGCGCGTGCTGAACGACGCGCTGCGCGCCTTTGTCGACGCGGATGTCGCGACCAAGGTGGATCTCCGCCTGGCCGCCGGGCTTGCCGATTCGAACGTCAGCCAGTTCGACGCGGCGCGCGGCCATTTCGCGATCGCCCGGCAATTGCTCGACGACAATCCGGCGCTGGTGAACGCATCCTACAAGCGCCAGCAGCTCGTCACCTATCAGGGCATAGACCTCATCAACCAGCGCCATTGGGCGGATGCGATCGACGTGCTTTCGAAGGGTGGCAGCAGCTCGCGCGACCTGGTCGATCCGATGACCCTCAGCCGGCTGAACCAGGAATCGGCGCCGCCCAAGAATTCGCTGCAATCCTCGCTCACCGATGCCAACCTGCTCTCGCGCAGCCTGCTCGACGCGCAGGGCAATTGGGCGATCAGCGTCGCGGAGCTCGCGCTCGGCCATATCCCGCAGTCCGAGGCCGCGCTGGCGCGGGCCGCCGATTCGGCGCGCGATTCGGTCCGCTTCGTCGCGCCCGAGCGGATCGTGTGGATGCGCGCCGCCATCGAGCGGCAAAAGGGCCGCATCGAAGCGCGCAAGGGCAATCTCTCCGCATCGCTGGCGAATTTCGACTGCGCGATCGCCGGGTTGCAGGGCAGCCGCCCGGCTTCCGAACATTGCGTCTTCCCCGAGGCGCGCCGGCTGACCGATGCCGCGGCCAATGCGCCGCTGCTGATCGAGACCCAGCTCGAACGCGCCAGCATCGCCTCGCGCGATCCCGGGCGCGACCGTGCGAGCGTGCTCGCCGATTACGGCAATGCGATCCAGTCGCTCTCGAACCAGACGGGCATCGGATCGGTCTCGCTCGGCGCGCTCGAACGCTATTTCGCGCTGCTGACCCAGGCGCCGCAGGGCGACAGCCGCGACGAGGAATATTTCCACGCGATGCAGACGATCGGCGAGCCGGCGATCGCGCGCGAATATGCGCAGCTGCAGAAGGTCGTCTCCGCCGACGCGGAGGTCGCCGGCCTGCTGCGCCAGCGCGGCGACCTGGAGCGGCAGCTCATCCGCCTGCGCTACGAGATCACCGCCGCCAGCGGCGCGAGCAGCGCGGACCTGGCCGATCTCGAAGCCGAGCGGGCCGCGGCGGGCACCAGACTCACCGACGTCAACGACAAGCTGCTGGCCGCGAACGGCATCGGCGCGCTGGAAGACCAGCCGGCGACGATCGCGAGCGTCCGCGCGGCATTGGCGCCGGGCGAAGTCTATCTGAAGCTCACCGCGCTCAGATCGGCGCTGTTCGGCATCGCGATCAGCCGGGATCGCACCATGATCTATCAATTGCCCGCCGGCCTGGGCGAGATCGACAAGCTCGCCGGCGCGGTCCTCACCAGCGCGCGGACCGACGACGAGGGCGTGCTGCGCCCCTTCGACGTGGCGAGCGCGCAGAAACTGTTCGAAGTGGTATCGGGCCCGGCGGCGGAGATGCTCTCGGGCGCGGCCAAGCTGGTCTACGATCCCGCCGGCGCGCTGCGCCAGGTTCCGGCCGCGATCCTGGTGACCGACAAGGCATCGGTGGATGCCTATGCGCAGCAGACGATCAAGAGCGATTACAGCGTCGTGACCTTCCTCGCCCGCCGGCTGGAGATCGCCACCGCGCTTTCGCCGCGCGCATTCCTGCGCGGGCGCCAGGAGCTCGGTGCATCGAACGCGCCGCTGCCCTTCCTCGGGCTGGGCGAGAATGCGCCGCCCCAGGCGATCGGCGCCGGGCAGGCGGAGCGGGCGATGCCGTTCGACTGTGCGGTGACCTATGGCGCCTGGGCCAATGCGATGTCGAACAGCACGCCGATCAGCGCGCACGAGATTTCGGTCGCGGCGGATGCGCTGGGCGTCGCCAATCCGCCCGAGATCACCGGCGCGGCGTTCACCGATGTCAGCCTGGTGTCCGGCGCGGCGAGCCAGGATCTCGCCCAATACCAGATCCTGCATTTCGCGACCCACGGCCTTCCCGAGACGCAGGTGACGGTCGGCCAGTGCGTGATGCATCTGCCGCCTTCGCTCGTCACCACGCTCGCCTCGCCGCAGCGCGACGGGCCGATCCTGTCGGACGGGCTGCTCTCCTTCGACGAAGTCGCGCGGCTGCGCCTCAATGCCAACCTCGTCGTGCTCTCCGCCTGCGAGACCTTTGCCGGGGCCAGCGCCGAAGTCGCGCGGCGCGCAGGCGTGGAGGACAGCACGCCGGCGCTCGACGGGCTGGTGCGCTCGTTCATCGTCGCCAATGCGCGCTCGGTGCTCGCCACCTTCTGGCGCGTGCCGGCGATCGCGCAGAGCGACGAGCTGATGGCCGCCTTTTACCGGACGGGCCGCACCGCCTCGATCTCGGCCTCGCTCAAGGCGGCGCAGAACATACTGATCGCCCAATCGCGCTATTCACACCCCTATTATTGGGGCGCCTATTTCCTGGTGGGCGACGGATCGAAAATGATGCTCACGCCGCCCCGGACCATTGCGGCGCACTGAGGGAGGGTTCGATGGCCAGGCGCCGGAAGGACAAGCTCGACTGGTCGGGGATTCCGATCGAGACGATCATCGACCGCGAATTCGGGCGCAATCCGGAGCTGAAGAGCGGGATGTCCGCCTATGCCGACATGCTGGCCGAATGGGAGGAGAGCGGCGACGGCGAACGCTTCCTCGAACGGCTGCTCGATCATGCCGGCGCCGCATACCGCAAGGCGGGCAATGCCCGCGCCGAACTCTACACCTTCAGCGACGGCGCGGCGAACTTCCTGTTCGACATGGTCCGGGAGCGGGTCGTGCTGGTCTGGGGCGTCTCCAAGACGGTCGCGCCCAATACGCGCGACAATGCCTATCATGCCGGCTATCCCACGGCCGGCAAGAACCTCGACAAGGGCCATGCTTGGAGCCACGCCCAGGGCGGCCGCGAGGGCGGGCCGAACTATTTCCGCCAGGCGCGGCGGCTGAACCAGGCGCGGTCGAGCAACGGCAAGCTGTGGCGCGCGATCGAAAGCCACCTCGCCGCCAATGCCGGCCTGTCGGCGTTCATCCGGCTGATCTACGCCAAGGGCAATGTCGGCGACCGGCCCGACGAAGTCGAATATGGCATCCTGTCGGGAAGCGGGCAGTTCCGATCGGTGATCTTCCCGAACAGCTAGGGGGGACTATCCCCCCACCAGCACCGTGAAGCACCCCAGCACGAGCAGCCCGCCATGGGCGGTCTGGTCGCTGATCCGGGCCTGGGGCATCTTCTGGGTGATGACCGTGGCGCTGCCCTTCACGATCACGTCGGGCGGGCCGACGCAGACGCATTGGTCGGTCACCCGCGCCGCCGGCAGCCCGCCGATCAGCACCGTCGGCGCCCCCGGCCCCACTACCGGCCCGCCGACATGCGGGACGACGCCCGTCACCATCGGACAGGTATGCATGTCGGTGATCCTCGACGCCGGCTGGCCCATGCGCTGTTCTCCCGAATAGAAACCAAGTATAACCCGTTTCCGCCGGATTCAAAAACCAGTGGAGCTAGCCCGGCAAAGCTGTAAGCTCAGGATCAACGGACAGCATTTTCCATTTGGGGGGATTCTTGCGTGTCGATCGATGAAGAAAGCCGGCTCGCGATCCTGGCGCCGATCGGCGACGGACCCGGCATCGACGGCCGCGAGGACGAAGGCGTTGCCGGCGACCTGCTCCGTGAGATCCGCTCGCAGCGCAAGTCGATCATCCGCCAGGAACAATCCGCCGCGATGGGCGAAGCCCCGGCCGGGGAGGAAGGCTGGGACTGGGAAACGCTGGCCGACAATGCGCGCGACTATCTGAGCGCGCACGGCAAGGATCTGGAGCCGATGGCCGTGCTCATCGAGGCGATGGTCCGGATCGACGGCCCGAGCGGACTGGCCGCGGCGATGGGCCTGCTGGCGGAGCTGGTCGAGGCGTTCTGGGACCGGGGCCTCTATCCGGCCGAGGACGATGACGGCGTCGCCACGCGCTTCCAGCCGCTGTCGGGCCTGAGCGGCGGCAGCGGCGACAAGGACGGCGCGCTGATCCAGCCGATCCGGCGCATGGTTCTGGCCGCCGCCGGGGGCGATCAGCTGCGCTATCTCGACAAGGTGCGCGCCGACGCGGTGATGGCCGCCTCGCAGACCGGCTCGCCCGAGCAGAAGGAAGCCCGGGTCCAGGAAGCGGAGGAAGCCTATCGCGGGGCGGAATCGCTCACCCAGCGCATACCACGGCGTTCGCTCGCGGCGGTGATCGGCGAAGTCGACACGGCCGAGACCTGCTGGCGCCGCGCGATCGGCTTCATCTCGGAGCGCACCAAGCCGCAATTCCCTGCCGCCTCGCGCGTGAGCGACGAGCTGCGCGCGCTGCGCGAATGGCTGGAATCGCTGCTCGCGAAGCTGCCGCCCGATCCCACGGAAGCGGTGGAGACGGCCGCGGAGGAAGGCGCGGAAACCGGTGGCGAAGCCGCCGCCCCCGCCGCTGGGGGCGCCGGTTTCGTAGCCGGCAAGATATCCCGGCGCGAAGATGCGCTGAAGGCGATTTCGGCCGCGGCCGAGTATTTCCTTACCCATGAACCGCAATCGCCGCTGGGTTCGACTTTGCGTGAGGTTGACCGCAGGGCCAGAATGGGCCTTCATGACTTCCTAGCGGAACTCATACCCGACGAGTCGGTTCGCGAGACCTTTTACTGGCGCTCGGGAATCCGGCCGCCGGCCGAAAAAAGCCAGAACGAATAACGGCGGCTACGCCGAACTTTTACGTGTCGTGCAGGCATTAGGGGGCGCTGAGCGCCCGAGGGAGGTGAGTGATGGCAGACTCGGTACATGACAAACTGAAGCGCGTCCGCAAGCCGCGCGTCCACATCACCTATGACGTGGAGACGGAGGGAGCGCAGGAACTCAAGGAGCTGCCCTTCGTCGTCGGCGTGATGGGCGATTTCTCCGGCGATTCGGCGGTGCCCAAGAAGGGCCTGAAGGAACGCAAGTTCATCGACCTGAAGAAGGACAAGTTCGACCAGGTGATGGCCCGGATCGAGCCGGCGGTGAAGCTGAAGGTCGAGAACACGCTGGAGAAGAACGGCAAGGAATTCGAGGTCAACCTCAAGTTCCGCTCGATGGACGATTTCGAGCCGGAGAAGATCGTCGAGCAGATCGAGCCGCTGCGCAAGCTGATGGAGACGCGCAACCAGCTGCGCGACCTGATGGCGAAGGCGGACGGATCGGAGAAGCTCGAATCGCTGCTCGAGCAGATCCTCGGCGACCAGGACAAGCTCGGCCAGCTTCGTGAACAGCTCGGCGCGGGCGACGACAGCGGCGAGAGCAAGGAGTAAGGGGCATGGCGGAAGTAGAAACCCAGGCCGGCGCCGGCGCGGCGACCGAAACGGTCGAGGCCCCGGCAAGCCTGCTGGACGAGGCAATCAGCGCCACCAAGCAGACCGAGCCGAAGCGGGTCGAGGAGCTGATGCGCACGCTCGCGCAGGAAGCGATGACCGGCACCGTCCAGTTCAAGAAGAACATGACGGTCACGCTGCGCGAGGCGATCGCCAAGATCGACGAGCAGATTTCCGAGCAGCTCGCGGCGGTGATGCATGCCGAGAAGTTCAAGACGCTCGAAGGCTCGTGGCGCGGCCTCAACTATCTGGTGAAGAACAGCGAGATCGGCGAATCGCTGAAGATCCAGGTGCTGAACGTCACCAAGAAGGAGATCGCGGCCGATCTCGCCAAGGCGACCGATTTCGACCAGAGCCAGCTCTACAAGAAGGTCTATGAAGAGCAGTTCGGCATCGCCGGCGGCCAGCCGTTCGGCGCGCTAGTGGGCGACTATTATTTCTCGAAGCATCCCGACGACGTCGAGCTGCTGACCAACATCTCCAGCGTCGCCGCGGCCGGCTTCACGCCGTTCGTCGCCGCCGCGAACGCCAAGCTGTTCGGCATGGACAGCTTCGGCGAGCTCTCCAACCCGATGGACCTCAAGCAGCTCTTCGAGACCGCGGACTATATCAAGTGGAACAACTTCCGCACGACGGAGGATTCGCGCTTCGTCACGCTCGCCATGCCGCGTGTGCTGGCCCGCCTGCCCTATGGCGCCGACACCAAGCCGGTCGAGGCGTTCGCCTATGAAGAGGCGCCGCGCGACGATGCCGGCGCGCCCAAGGCGATGGAGCATGACGATTATTGCTGGATGAACGCCGCCTATGCGCTCGCCGCGCGGATGACGGATGCGTTCGCGCAATATGGCTGGTGTACCGCGATCCGCGGCGCGGAGGGCGGCGGCAAGGTGACCAACCTGCCGACCCATGTCTTCCAGTCGGACGACGGCGATCTCGACGCCAAATGCCCGACCGAGATCGGCATCACCGATCGCCGCGAGAAGGAGCTGTCGGACCTCGGCTTCCTGCCGCTCTGCCACTACAAGAATACCGATTACTCGGTGTTCTTCGGCGCGCAGACCACGCAGAAGCCGAAGAAGTATGACCGGCCCGAGGCGACCGCCAACGCCGCGATCTCGGCCCGGCTGCCCTACATCATGGCGACCAGCCGCTTCGCCCATTATCTGAAGGTGATGGCGCGCGACAAGATCGGCTCGTTCATGGAAGCCTCGGATTGCGAGACCTGGCTCAATCGCTGGATCGGCAATTACGTCAACGCGACGGAGGGTGCGGGCCAGGAAGCCCGGGCCAAATATCCGCTGCGCGAGGCCCGCGTCGAGGTGAAGGAAGTCGAGGGATCGCCCGGCGCCTATACGGCGGTCGCGCATCTTCGCCCCTGGCTGCAGTTCGAGGAACTGACCACATCGATGCGCCTGGTCGCCCGCATCCCGAAGGCGGCGTGATAGCCGAAATTGCGATGCTATGACGGGGACGGCCCTTATCGGTGAAACGGTGCCCGTCCCCGCCTTGCAGGGCGAGGCTGGGACAGAATCGGGGGCGGAGCCGCGGCTTCCGCCCCCGCCCGCTCCGCATGTCGCCGATGCGGCACTGCGTGCCCGCGTCAACCGCGCGATCGCGCAGATCGACAAGCTGCTCGGCGAACAGCTCGACGCGGTGCTCCATCATCCCGGCTTCCAGCGGATGGAGGCGCTGTGGCGCGGGCTGCGCTGGCTGACCGATGGGATCGAGGACGGCCAGGTCAAGGTCCGCCTGCTCGACATACGCTGGACCGAGATCGCCCGCGACCTGGAGCGGGCGATGAGCTTCGACCAGAGCCAGCTCTTCGAGATGATCTACAGCCGCGAGTTCGGCATGCCCGGCGGCGAGCCCTATGGCATGCTGCTGGTCGATCACGCCGTCTCGCATCGCCTCGGCCGCGAGCGGACCGACGACGTCGCCGTGCTGGAGGGGCTGGCGGAAGTCGCGGCGGCGGCCTTCTCCCCGATCATCGTCGGCGCCGATCCGCGCATCGTCGCGATGGACGGGTTCGACGGGATCGACCTGCGCCAGGATCTCGCCGCCAATTTCGCCGGCGCGGAGTTCCTGCGCTGGAACCGGCTGCGCGCCCGGCCCGACAGCCGCTTCCTCGGCGCGGTGATGCCCCGGCTACTCGCCCGGCCGCTGCATCGCGGGCGCGATCATCCCCGGCTGGGCTTCGTCTATGACGAGCGGATCGCGTCGAGCCACGATTTGCTCTGGATGTCGGGCGGCTTCGCCCTCGCCCATGTCGCCGCGCGGGCGATGTCGCGCCATCGCTGGCCGGCGGCGATCCGCGGGACGCTGCCCCCCGGCGAAGGCGGCACGATCGACGGCCCCGTCCGCCAGTACCTGCCGAGCGACCGCCAGGGCGTGGTGGCGCGCTTCGCGGTCGAGAATTCGGTGTCCGAGGAACAGGAGATGGTGCTGAACGACGCCGGCATCATCGTCGTGCGGCAGATGCATCTGACCGGCAACTGCGCCTTCCTCAACCTGCCGACGCTCCACCGCCCGCCCGATTATGACGGCGAGGCCGCGCGGATGAACGCCAAGATGGGCGCGATGCTCAACTATATCCTCTGCGTCTCGCGCTTCGCCCATTATGTGAAGGTCATGGCCCGCGACTGGGTGGGCAAATATACCGACGCCCGCCAGTGCGAGAAACTGCTGCAGGACTGGCTCAACCGCTATGTGACGGGCAATGACGACGCATCGCCCGAGATGCGCGTCCGCTATCCGCTGCGCGAGGCGCGGGTGCTGGTCCATGAGCTGCCCGAGAAGCCCGGCGCCTATGGCTGCGAGATCGCGATCCGCCCGCATTACCAGCTCGACCAGATCTCCTCCGAATTCCGCCTGACGACGGTCGTCGGCCGCGAGGCGCTGCTCTGATGGCCGCGGGCATCACCCAGTCGCTGATCGACCGGCTGATCGACGACGAGCCGGATCGCGCGATCGAGATGGCCGAAAGCGAGGAGCGGGCGATGGCGCGCTGCAAGCTGGGGCTGCGCCGCGATCTGGAAGCGCTGCTGAACAGCAAGCGACCCCTGCTCGCGTCGGTCGAGGAGCAGGACGGGATGGACAAGACGGTCGTGGCCTTCGGCCTTCGCGACATCAGCACCGAGGATTTCTCGGCGGCCGGCGCGCGCGATCGGGTGCGGCGGATGGTCGCCCAGTGCATCCGCGATCACGAGCCGCGCCTCTCCAGCATCGAGGTCGAGGTGGACGACGGCCCCACCTCGCGCGGCATCCGCTTCCGCATCACCGCCGTCCTCACCGTGGCGCGCGCCAGCGAATCGGTGATCTACGACGCCAGCGTCCGCCCCAGCGACCGCGCCATCGCCATCGAGCTTTCGAGTTGAGCGGATGATCGCCGACCTGATCGAATATTATCAGCGCGAGCTGAGCTTCCTGCGCAACAATGCGGGGGCCTTTGCCGAGGCGCATCCGAAGATCGCCTCGCGCCTGCGCCTCACCCGCGAATCGGTGGAGGATCCGCATGTCGGCCGGCTGATCGAGGCGGTCGCGTTCATGAACGCGCGCCTCCGCCACAAGATCGACGACGAATATCCCGAACTGTCCGACGCGCTGCTGCTGACGCTCTATCCGCACCTGATCCAGCCGCTCCCCTCGTTCATGGTCGTGCGGCTGGAGCCCGGCCCCGATCTCGACAAGCCCACCAATGTCCCCGCCGGCACGATGCTCACCACCGAGCCGCTGGAGGGCGAAGTCTGCCGCTATCGCCTGTGCCAGGACACGCAGCTCCTCCCCCTTACGATTCGCGAAGCCGCGATGAGCGGACCACCGTTCGAGGCGCCATCGCTCGGCATCGCGGGCGCCAAGGGCGTGCTCCAGATCAGCCTGTCCACCACCAAGCCCGATATCGAGATCGCCGCGCTCGGCCTGGAAAAGCTGCGCCTGTTCATCACCAGCGACGCCCGGCGCGCGCAGATCCTGCTGGAGCAATTGGGCGCGAACCTGCTCGGCATCGGCGTCGCCGCGAGCGCGAGCGATCCGCGCGCGGTGCTGCTGCCGCCCACGGCGTTGCGCTTCTCCGGCCTCAGCGAAGACCAATTGCTGCTGCCCCAGACGTCGGTGGCGCGCCGCTCCTATGCGCTGATCCAGGAGCATTTCGCCTATCCCCAGAAGCACATGTTCTTCGGGATCGAGGGGCTGGGCGCGCGCGCGCTCGATCTGGAAGGACAGCGGCTGGACCTGTTCTTCTATTTCGACCGGCTCTCGCCCGAGCTGGAGCGGGTGGTCCGCGCCGAGGATTTCGAGCTGTTCGCCTGCCCCGCGCTCAACCTGTTCGAAGTGGACGCCGAGCCGATCCATATCGATCACAGCGCGATCGAATATCGCATCGTCCCCGATGCGCGGCGCGAGCATGTCACCGAAGTCCATTCGGTGCAGCAGGTGATGCTGCAGGACGCCAGCGGCGAACGGATCGAGGCACCGTCGATGAACGCGCTCGATCGCGGATCGCCGCGGCTGGGCCGCATGTTCCACGCGATCGCGCGGCGATCGAGCTTCGGCCCCGGCGGCGGGGACGACGTGTTCCTGACGATCGCCGATCTCGAAGGCCGGCTGCTGCGCGACGACGCGACCGTGGTGAACACCACCATCCTCGCCACCAATCGCGATCTCCCCGCGCGCCTGCCCTTCGGCGGCGGCCGGCCGGAGCTGACGGTCGCGGGCACGATCCCCGGCCTCGCCAGGGCAAGCGCGCTCACCAAGCCCACGCCCACGCGGCGCCCCGCGCGCCGCCGCGCCGCGATCTGGCGGCTGATCGGCCAGCTTTCGCTCAATCACCTCAGCCTGGTCGGCAACACGGCGGGCGGCAGCGCGCTGCGCGAGACGCTGGCGCTCTACGATCTGGGCGACACGCCGGAGAGCGGCCATCTGCGCGACCGGCTGGTGGGGGTGACTGCGCAGCCGGGCGTCGCGCGGCTCAACATCAAGGGCCATACCGCGATGTGCGCCGGCATCGACGTGACGCTGGAGATCGACGACGAACGCCTGTCCGGCTCCGGCGCCTTCCTGCTCTGCGCGGTGATCGAGCGGTTCCTGGCCGGGGCCTGCGCGCTCAACAGCTTCGTGCGCGTATCGGCCAAGCTCCAGCGCGAGAACGGGCTGTGGAAGACCTGGGCGCCCCGCATCGGCGACCGGCCGCTGATATGACCGAGCTGGCGGGCATCGCGCGCTGGCTGGGCGGCGCCACCCTGGCGCAGGCCGCGCGCGTCGTGGAACTCGCCGCCCGTGTCGCCGGCCGCAAGGGCGAGGTCGGCCGCGACACCTATCCGGGCGAGGAGCCGATCCATTTCGTCGCCTCGGATCGCATGTCGCTCCCCGCCAACGACATCGCCGAGATCGAGGTTCAGGGCGATCAGGTGCGGATCACCGCCAATGTGCTCGGGCTGGCCGGCGCCACCCCGGCGCTGCCGCCGGTCTATAGCGAACTCCAGCTCCAGCGCCGCCGCCTGCGCGACTTCTCCTTCGGCCGCTTCCTCAACCTGTTCGATCACCGCGCGCTGTCGTTCTTCTATCGCATCACCCGCAAATATAGCTGGCCGCTCCAGGCCGAGCGCGTCGATTCGGGGCAGGTCGAGCCGATCGGCCGCGCCGCGCTCGCGCTCGCCGGGTTCGGCGTGGAAGGCGCCCGGACTCGGTTGCGGATCGAGGATGCCGCCCTGGTCCCGCTGGCCGCGCATCTGGGCGACGCGCGGCGCAGCGCCGACAGCGTCGAGACGGTGCTGCGCGTCCTCACCGGACTCGACCTGCGCGTGGTCGAGGCCAATCCGGTATGGATGGCGGTGCCCCCGGCCGAGCAGACGCGGCTGGGCGGCGCGGGCGGACAGTTCGCCCGGCTCGGCGGGGACTCGGGGCTCGGCCTGCCGGACGCGGCGATGATCGGCGCCGCGGTGCTGGAGGTGCAGCATCATTATGTGGTCGAGATCGGCCCGGTCTCGCATGCGCAGTTGCAGCGTTTCTGCATGGACCCGGAGGCGCGGCGCGTGGTCGGCGAGCTTTGCGCGCTGGCGGCGGGGATCGAGCATCGCCCGTCGATCCGCATCCTCGTGCCCGCCGACGACATTCCGCCGCTCACCTTGGCCGGCGCCGACGCGCCGGCGCTGCTCGGCTGGACGAGTTGGCTGGGGCCGCCCGAGGATCGCGATGCGCTGGTCGGCGATTGCGTGATCCCGATCGAGAATAGCACAATCCACTGATACTGAATTCTAAATTGACATTGTAGCTCCGGGTCGCGTGGGGTAGGTAAAGGCCGCTCCGAATCCGCCATTAAGAGCGGAATCCGGAGAGCAGATGATGTGACGCTTCTGAGACGGCTGAAGACAGGCGTGGAAGGTTAGGGGCGCAAACCTCTCCACGTTCTCGAACAGACGACGAAAAATCGTGGGGGGAGTGTGGCACAACTCAATCTGAAAAGTCTGGTTTCGAAACTGGATGACACGAGTCGGGCAACGCTGGAGAGCGCGGCGGGCCTCGCGCTTTCGCGTACCAATTACGATGTCGAGATCGAGCACTGGCTTCTCAAGCTGATCGATCGGCAGACCTCCGACGTCGCCGTGATACTCAACCATTTCTCGGTCGATTCCGGGCGGTTGAGCCAGGACATCAATCGCGTCATCGATCGTTTCAAGACCGGCAACGGCCGCGCGCCGGGCCTTGCCCCCAACATCGTCAAGCTGATCCGCGAAGCCTGGCTGATCGCCTCGCTGGAGCAGAACGCCAATATCGTCCGCTCGGGCCATCTGCTGCTGGCGCTGCTGGGCACCGACGAGCTGTCGCAGGTCGCGCGCGAGGCAAGCACCCATTTCGCCAAGATCCCGGTCGAGACGCTGCGCTCGACGATGACGCAGATCGCGTCCGGCTCGGAAGAGGCCCGTTTCGCATCCGACGCCCCGGCCGCAGCGGCTTCTGGGGGTGGCGCCAGCGGCGGCGCACCGGCACCGGCTGGGGGTGGCGGCGCGCTCGACAAATACACGATCGACCTCACCCAGCAGGCGCGCGACGGCAAGATCGACCCGATCTATGGCCGCGATCCCGAGATCCGGCAGATCGTCGACATCCTCACCCGCCGCCGCCAGAACAACCCGATCCTCACCGGCGAGGCCGGCGTCGGCAAGACCGCGGTGGTCGAGGGCTTCGCACTGCGCATCGTCCAGGGCGACGTGCCCGATTCGCTCAAGAATGTCCGGCTGCTGTCGCTCGACCTCGGGCTGCTCCAGGCGGGCGCGGGCATCAAGGGCGAGTTCGAGAATCGGCTGAAATCGGTGATCGACGAAGTGAAGAACTCGGCCACGCCGATCATCGTCTTCATCGACGAGGCCCACACGCTGATCGGCGCAGGCGGCGCCGAGGGCCAGAACGACGCGGCGAACCTGCTCAAGCCCGCGCTCGCGCGCGGCGAGATGCGCACGATCGCGGCGACCACCTGGGCCGAATACAAGAAATATTTCGAGAAGGATCCCGCCCTCACTCGCCGTTTCCAGGTGGTGAAGGTGGAGGAGCCGGCCGAGGCGCTGGCCGTCGCGATGTTGCGCGGGCTGGTGCCGGTGCTGGAGAAGCACCACGGCGTCCGCATCCTGGGCGAGGCGCTGGAGGCGGCGGCGGGGCTTTCGCACCGCTACATCGCCGGGCGGCAATTGCCCGACAAAGCGATCTCGCTGCTCGACACCGCCTGCGCGCGCGTCGGCATCAGCCAGGCGGCGACGCCGCCCGCGGTCGAGGATGTACATCGGCAACTTGGGCTCCTCGCGTCAGAAGTTCGGATGCTTGAGCGCGAGCAGCGCGGTGGGATCGATAACGCTGCTGCTCTGCAGGCCCGCGTAGAGCGCAAGGCGGAACTTGAAGCGGAAGTCGATAAACTCACGAAGCGATGGGACGAGGAGAAGCGGCTCGTCGCAGCCGTTTCGACGGCCCGAATGGCCCTCGATGGTCTTATGAACGAAGAGGCCCGCACCAAGGCATCATCGGCATCCGCAGATCAATCGTCGGATGCAACTGCCAGCGATGAAGCGGCACCCGAGCCTCGCAACTTGCCTGCCGAGATTGCCGCCGCGCGCCAGGCGCTTGCCCAGGCGCAGGCTGAACTCACAAATCAGCGAGGCGAGGACATCATGGTCTACGATGTCGTAGATCGCGACGTCGTAGCGTCGGTTCTCGCCGGTTGGACTGGTATTCCTGCCGGACGCATGAGTGAAGGTGAGATCAAGTCGGTGCTCTCGGTCGGCGAGCAGCTCGCGGCACGGATCAAGGGCCAGACCTATGCGCTCGACATGATCGGCCAGACGGTGCGCACCGCGCGCGCCGGCCTTGCCGATCCGCGCAAGCCGATCGGCGTGTTCCTGTTCTGCGGCACCTCGGGTGTCGGCAAGACCGAGACGGCGCTGGCGCTGGCCGAGCTGCTCTATGGCGGCGAGCAGAACGTCACCACGATCAACATGAGCGAGTTCAAGGAGGAGCATAAGGTCTCCACCCTGGTCGGCGCCGCGCCGGGCTATGTCGGCTATGGCGAAGGCGGCGTGCTGACCGAAGCGGTGCGCCGCAAGCCCTATTCGGTGATCCTGCTCGACGAAATGGAAAAGGCCCATCCCGGCGTGCAGGACGTGTTCTACCAGGTGTTCGACAAGGGCATGCTGAAGGATGGCCAGGGCCGCGACATCGATTTCAAGAACACGCTCATCATCATGACCTCCAATGCGGGCACGGACACGATCGAGCGGCTGTGCCGCAACGTCGCCGAACTGCCCGATCCCGAGGAGCTGGCCAAGGAACTGCGCCCGGCGCTGCTCGAATATTTCAAGCCGGCGTTCCTGGGCCGCGTCGTCACCGTGCCCTTCTTCCCGCTGCCGCCCGAGATCCTGCGCGAGATCGTGGTCATCAGCCTGGAGCGCATCCGCAAGCGCGTGACCGGCAATTACGGCGCCACGTTCGACTGGGACGATGCGCTGCTCGACCGGCTCGTCGCGCGCTGCACCGAAGTCGAAAGCGGTGCGCGCAACATCGAGAATATCCTGAAGCGCGGGCTGCTCGCGGATCTCGCGGCGCAGCTTCTGGAGATGCGCGCGGAGGGCAAGAGCGTCGCCGAAGTCCGGGTCACGGCGGGAGACGCCAAGGATTACGCTTTCGTGTTGGCTTGAGACGGGGAACGGGCGTGCGCGGCATGCCCCTTCCCATGTGAACCGTTCCGCGGCGTTGCCGCTTTTTGTGTGAAGACAAGGAGATACGACGTGGCAATTTACCTGAAGAGCGATATCAAGGGCAGCTCGACCGATTCGAAGTTCGCCGACCAGATCGAGCTGAGCAGCTTCCAGTGGGGCGCCGGCCTGGGCGTCGGCAGCGCGCGCGGCGGCGACCGCACGACTTCCGAGCCGAGCGTTTCGGAAATCACCGCGACCAAAACCACCGACAAATCGTCCGAGCTGCTGTTCAAGGCGCTGCTCAAGGGCGATCCGATCGGCAAGTGCACCGTCTCGTTCGTCGCCGCTTCGAAGGGCGAGTCGATCGCCTATGCGACGCTCGAGCTCGAAGACGTCATCATCTCGGGCTTCAGCATGTCGTCGGGCGGCGATTTCCCGTCGGAATCGCTGTCGCTCAACTTCACCAAGTTCGACTGGTCGTTCACGGGCCGCGACGCGACCCATACCGGCAGCCCGACGCACCTGATCTACAGCCTGGTCGAGAACAAGGTCGGCTGATTTCCAACACCGGCGGGATGGAGCGCGTCGCCACGCATCGACGCTCCATCCCCGTCCGGCATCTCTGTGTCGATAGGGCGTAATGGTGGAGCAACACCTCCTCAATCTTCGGGTTCTCGCCGACGCGACGGTGGACGAGTATGCGTTGCTGAGCTTCGAAGGCCGGGAAGCGATCTCCGAGCCTTTCGACTATCGGCTCGAACTCATCACGACGGCGGAGGCCGATGTCTCGGCCTGGATCGGCAAGCTCGCCGAATTCGATGTGAGCCCGGGCGACGGATCGCAGCGGATCTTCGCCGGACGCATCTATGGCACGCGGCGCGTCGTGTCCGGGGGGCTCAATAGGATCTTCGTGCAGGTCCGCCCGGCCTATCATGCGCTGAGCTATGGCCGCGCGACGCACTTCATCCAGGACAAGAACAGCCTCGACATCTTCGAGGCGATGACGTCGGACACGACCGGCCTGGTCAAGACCGTGGGCGTGAGCCCGGCGCCCGCGGTGCGCGGCTATTCGGTCCGCTATGACGAAACCGAGATAGACTATCTCGCCCGGCTGCTGGCGCAGGACGGCATCCTCTATTTCTTCGTCTATGACCGGGCATCCGGCCCCTTCCGGCACAAGATGGTCGTCACCAACAAGTCGGCCGATTATGTCGACGTGGCGGCCAGCCCGATCGACTTCCTGCCCAATTCGGCCAAGGGCGCGATCCCGTCGCTCGGCCGGCATTACAAGGCGGCCGCGCGCAAGCACGGCTATGTCTCGTTCAACGTCAACAAGCTCGACACGCCGTTCAGCAAGGACGTCACGGCGAGCGAGACCTGGGGCTCGGTCCATGGCCATGGCTATGAGACGATCGGCTTCGAGGCGGTGGCCGCGGGCGACATCGCGCCGCGCGGCACCGCGCAGGAGCAGCAGCACGGCATCGCCTCCGAGAGCGTGGAGGGCAGCTCGAACGAGCCGAGCTTCCTGGCCGGCGGGCGCGTCGAGATCACCGGCGGCGAAGCGGTTTCGCCCAAGCGCGTGGTGCTCACCTCGGTCGTGCATTCGGCCTATGATCCGTGGATGCTGCCGGGCGCCGAGACCGCGCGCTACGGCAATGAATTCACTGCGATCGACGCGACCAAGATCTTCCGCCCGGCGCTCGATTCGCTCGAACGCAAGGCGCCCGGCCCGCTGCTCGGCGTCGTGGCGGCCGAGGGCGCCGCGGCCGGCGAGGCGAAGATCGACGATCAGTGGCGCGTCCCCGTCGCGATCGCGAACGCGCGCGACTATTCGGCGCAGGGCCTGTCCAAATATGTCTGGCTGCCGGTGCAGCAGCAATGGGCGCACTCGACGCACGGCGCCCAGTTCTTCCCGCGCATCGGCACGCGCGTCATCATCGATTTCCTCTATGGCAATCCGGACCTGCCGTTCATCTCGGGCACGGTCTACACCCCGTCCCAGGCCTATCCGTTCGATCCCACCAGCAAGGCCACGCAGAGCGGCTGGCGCTCGGTGAGCGACAAGAACGGCAGCATCGTCCAGGAATTCCGTTTCGAGGACAAGCCAGGCTCGGAAGAAGTCTATCTCTACACCGGCCGCGACTATCGCCGGATGATCGACCAGGACGATTGGGGCACGGTGAAGCGCGACCAGACGCTGGAGGTCCAGCGCGACCAGAAGCTCACCGTCACGCGCGACCGCACCGTCAAGATCGACGGCAAGCAGAAATCGGACGTCACGGGCACGCGCACCATCACGGTGATCGACAAGAACCTGCTCGAATCGAAGAAGGAGATCGAGATCAAGGTCGGACCTTCATCGATCAAGCTGACGCTGCAGGGAATCGAGATCAAGGCGCCCAAGATCACGATCAAGGCGGACGCGCAGCTCGACATGTCGGGCGGCGCGACGGCGACGCTCAAGGCGCCGAAGACCGATGTGACGGCGGACGCGATGTTGACGCTCAAGGGCGGCATCGTGATGATAAACTGACATGAGCGCCATCACCACGATCCCGCTGCGCTTCCAGCGCGCAGAACTCGAAGCGAAGGCGGACCTTACGCCGGAAGGGCTGCTGTGCCTGCAACAGGCGGCGCATCCCGAGCGGATGATCCGCACGCTGATCGAGGCGGGCAACGCCCGCGACGCGCTCTATGCGCTGGCGATGATGCTGCCGCACCGCCAGGCCGTGTGGTGGGCCTGCCTCGCCGCCCGCACGCTGCCGGATTTGGCCGCGCGGCCTGCCGATCTCGCCGCGGTCGATATCGCCGAGCGCTGGGTGCAGAGCGCCTCCGCCGCCGATGCCGAACAGGCCGGCGCGATCGCCGACGCCTCCACGGG
>NZ_JAAVVE010000052.1 GCF_018449795.1 Sphingomonas sp. dw_22 | reverse complement strand
GCGCCGCCGGCGGGGGACGGGGGGCGAGCCCGCCCGGGGCGCAGGGGGGCGGGCGGGCGGGGGGTGCCCGCCGGGGCGGGGCGAGGGAGGGGGCGCGGCGGTCGCCACCGCGCGCTCGCAGGTCGCCGGGGCGAAAGCGAATGTCGAGGCCGCGCAGGCGGCGATCCACCGGCTCGATGCCGATATCGGCGACGCGGTGCTGCGCGCGCCGCGCTCGGGCCGCGTCCAGTATCGCATCGCCGAGCCCGGCGAAGTGGTCGGCGCGGGCGGCAAGGTGCTCAACCTCATCGACCTGAGCGACGTCTACCTGACCTTCTTCCTGCCCGAGCAGGCGGTGGGCCGGGTCGGGCTGGGCGACGAGGCGCGGATCGTGCTCGATTCCGCGCCGGACCGGGTGATCCCCGCCCGCATCTCCTTCGTCGCCGATGTCGCGCAGTTCACCCCCAAGACGGTGGAGACCAAGGACGAGCGCCAGAAGCTGATGTTCCGGGTGCGCGCCTCGATCGATCCGGCGCTGCTCGCGCGCTTCCGCAATCTGGTGAAATCGGGAATGCCGGGCATGGCCTATGTGCGGATCGATTCCGCAAAGCCCTGGCCCGCCAAGCTCGCGCTGACGCCCGGCAAATGACCGGATACGCCGCCCGGCTTTCCGGCGTGCGCCTGCGCTTCGGCGACACGGCGGCGCTCGACGGAGTCGATCTCGACCTGCCCGCCGGTCGCACCGTGGCGATGATCGGGCCGGACGGGGTGGGCAAGTCGAGCCTGTTCGCGCTCGTCGCCGGCGCCCGCGCGATCCAGGAAGGCCGGGTGGAGGTGCTGGGCGGCGACATGGCCGATGCCGGGCACCGGCGCCGCGTGTGCCCGCGCATCGCTTATATGCCGCAGGGGCTGGGCAAGAATCTCTACCCCACGCTTTCGGTGTTCGAGAATATCGACTTCTTCGCGCGCCTGTTCGGCCAGGATCGCGCCGAGCGCGAGCGGCGGATCGACGCGCTGCTGGAGGCGACCGGCCTCGCGCCGTTCCGCACCCGGCCGGCGGGCAAGCTCTCCGGCGGCATGAAGCAGAAGCTCGGCCTGTGCTGCGCGCTGATCCACGATCCCGACCTGCTGCTGCTCGACGAGCCGACCACCGGCGTCGATCCGCTCTCGCGCGTCCAGTTCTGGGAGCTGATCGACCGCATCCGCGCGAGCCGGCCGGGGATGAGCGTGCTCGTCGCCACCGCCTATATGGAGGAAGCCGAGCGCTTCGATCATCTGGTGGCGATGGATGCCGGCCGGGTGCTGGCCACCGGCACCGCCGCCGAGCTGCGCGCGCGCACCGGCACGGCGAGCCTGGAGGAAGCCTTCATCGCGCTGCTGCCCGAGGAGCGGCGGCGCGAGCATCATGCGGTGACGATCCCGCCCCGCGATCCGTCGGTGGACGGCACCCCGGCGATCGAGGCGCGCGGGCTCACCAAGCGTTTCGGCGCCTTCACCGCGGTCGATCATGTCGATTTCCGCATCGAGCGCGGCGAGATCTTCGGCTTCATCGGCTCGAACGGCTGCGGCAAGACCACGACGATGAAGATGCTGACGGGCCTGCTCCCCGCCAGCGAGGGCGAGGCGCTGCTGCTCGGCCGCGCCGTCGACCCGCGCGATATCGAGACGCGCAAGCGGGTCGGCTATATGTCGCAGAGCTTCTCGCTCTACACCGAGCTGACGGTGCGGCAGAATCTGGAACTGCACGCCCGGCTCTTTCATGTGCCCGAGGACCGGATCGCCGCGCGCGTGGCGGAAATGGCCGATCGCTTCGGCCTGGCCGGGCTGATGGACGTCTATCCGGACAGCCTGCCGCTCGGCCAGCGCCAGCGCCTGAGCCTCGCCGTGGCGATGATCCACGCGCCCGAGATACTGATCCTCGACGAGCCGACCTCCGGCGTCGATCCGATCGCGCGCGACGCCTTCTGGCAGATGATGATCGACCTCGCCCGCAAGGATGCGGTGACGATCTTCATCTCCACCCACTTCATGAACGAGGCCGAGCGCTGCGACCGCATCGCGCTGATGCACATGGGCAAGGTGCTCGCCGCCGACACCCCGGCGGAGGTGGTGCGCGCGAGCGGCGCGCCGGACCTGGAGACGGCGTTCATCGGCCATCTGCGCCGCATGGGCGGGTTCGATGGCGACGGCGCCGTGATCGACGACGCGCCCGCCGCCGTGCCGCTGGTCGCGGCCGGGCCCGCGCGGACGGATAGGCCTGTCCGCTTCAGCCTGCGCCACATGTTGAGCTACAGCCGGCGCGAGGCGCTGGAGCTGCGCCGCGATCCGATCCGCGCGACGCTGGCGCTGGTCGGCAGCATCATCCTGATGTTCATCATGGGCTACGGCATCAGCCTGGATGTCGAGAACCTGACCTTCGCCATGCTCGACCGCGACGGGACGACGACCAGCCAGAACTATGCGCTCAACCTGTCCGGCTCGCGCTATTTCGTCGAGCATGCGCCGGTCCATAGCTATGCCGAGCTGGATCGGCGGATGCGCGACGGCGAACTGAGCGTCGTCGTCGAGATCCCCGAGCATTTCGCGCGCGACATGCAGCGCGGCACGCCCGTCTCGGTCGGCATGTGGGTGGACGGATCGATGCCCAGCCGGGCGGAGACGGTGCTTTCCTATGTGCAGGCGATGCATCTTTCCTGGCTGACCGACCTGTCGATGCGCGAGCTGGGGGTGCGGCCGTCGCTCGGGCTGGCGGGGATCGAGACGCGCTATCGCTACAATCCCGACGTCGCCAGCCTGGTGGCGATCGTGCCCGCGGTGATCCCGATCCTGCTGCTGCTCATCCCCTCGATGCTGACCGCCCTCAGCGTGGTGCGCGAGAAGGAGCTGGGATCGATCGTCAATCTCTACGTCACCCCCGTCACCCGCGCCGAGTTCCTGCTGGGCAAGCAGCTTCCCTATGTCGCGCTGGCGATGCTCAACTTCGCGCTGCTCACCGTGCTGGCGGTGACGGTGTTCGGCGTGCCGCTGAAGGGCAGCCTGTTCGCGCTGACGCTGGGGGCGCTGCTGTTCGTGCTGAGCTCCACCGCGATCGGCCTGATCTGCTCCACCTTCCTGCGCAGCCAGATCGCCGCGATCTTCGGCACCGCGATCGTCACGATCATCCCGGCGGTGCAATTCTCCGGCATGCTGACCCCCGTCACCTCGCTGGAGGGTTCGGGGCGTTTCATCGGCACGATCTATCCGGCCACCCATATCCTCACGATCAGCCGCGGCGTCTTCTGCAAGGCGCTGGGGATCGCCGACCTGCCCGGCGCCTTCCTCGCGCTCGCGATCACCGCGCCCGTGCTGATGGCGGCCGGTATCGCGCTGGTCCGCAAGCAGGAGCATTGAGCGATGCGGCTGGCGAACATCTGGCGGCTGGGGATCAAGGAGCTGCGCAGCCTGTGGCGCGACCGGATGATGGTCGTGCTGATCCTGTGGGCCTTCACCGGATCGGTCTATGTCGCCGCCACCGGCATCCCGGAGACGCTCAACAAGGCGCCTATTGCGATCGTCGACGAGGATGGATCGCAGCTCTCGCAGCGGATCGCGAGCGCCTTCTACCCGCCCTTCTTCAATCCGCCGGCGATGATCGCCCAGCGCGACGTGGACGCGGCGATGGACCAGGGCCTCTATACCTTCGTCCTCGACATCCCGCCCAATTTCCAGCGTGACCTGCTCGCCGGGCGCGGACCGGCGATCCAGCTCAACGTCGATGCGACGCGCATGGCGCAGGCTTTCTCGGGCAACGCCTATGTCCAGCGGATCATCGGCACCGAGGTGGCGACCTTCGCCGCGCGGAACGGCCGGACGGAGGCCCTGCCCGCCGACGTCGCGGTGCGATCGCGGTTCAATCCCAACCTGACCTCGCTCTGGTTCGGTGCGGTGATGCAGGTCATCAACCATGTCACCCTGCTCTCGATCATCCTCACCGGCGCGGCGCTGATCCGCGAGCGCGAGCATGGCACGGTCGAGCATCTGCTGGTGATGCCGGTGACGCCGTTCGAGATCATGGCGGCCAAGGTCTGGTCGATGGGACTGGTGGTGCTGGTCGCCACCTGGTTCTCGCTCACGCTGATCGTGCAGGGGGCGATGCGCGTGCCGATCGAAGGATCGGTGGCGCTGTTCCTGCTGGGCGCCGCCGCGCACCTGTTCGCCACCACTTCGATGGGCATCTTCCTGGGCACCTTCGCACGATCGATGCCGCAATTCGGGCTGCTGGTGATCCTGACGATCGTGCCGCTGGAGCTGCTTTCGGGCGGCAGCACCCCGCGCGAGAGCATGCCGGTATTCGTCCAGGACGTGATGCTGGCCGCGCCGACCACCCATTTCGTCCGGCTCGCCCAGAGCATCCTCTATCGCGGCGCCGATATCAGCGTGGTCTGGCCGCAGCTTCTCGCGATCCTCGCGATCGGCGCGGTCTTCTACGCGATCGCGCTCGCCCAGTTCCGCAAGGCCATCAACACGATGGCCTGACCCTTTCCCCACAAGGAGTATTGACCATGGCTTCCATACCCCAATCCCGCCGCGTGGCGGTTGTCACCGGCGGCGTCACCGGCATCGGCGCCGCCACCTGCCGGGCGTTGCAGCAGCTCGGCTGCGCCGTCGCCGCCACCTATCCCGAGGGCGATCCGCATGGGCCCGGTTTCCAGCAGGAGACGGGCATCCCGGCGTTCGTATGGTCGGTCGCCGATTATCAGGCGTGCGTCGACGGCATCGCCAAGGTGGAGGCGGCGCTGGGGCCGGTCGACATATTGGTCAACAATGCCGGCATCACTCGCGACGCGAGCTTCGCCAAGATGCGGCCCGAGCAATGGCGCGAAGTGATCGAGGTCGATCTGATCGGCTGCTTCAACATGGCGCATGCCGTCTATGGCGGGATGCGCGCGCGCAAATGGGGCCGGATCGTCAACGTCAGCTCGATCAACGGTCTGGCGGGCCAGTTCGGCCAGACCAACTATTCGGCGGCCAAGGCAGGCGTGCTGGGCTTCACCAAGGCGCTGGCGCTGGAGGGCGCGCGCAGCGGCATCACCGTGAATGCGGTGGCGCCGGGCTATACCGACACGGATATGGTGAAGGCCGTGCCGGCGGACGTCCTGGCCGGCATCGTCGCCAAGATCCCGGTCGGCCGCCTCGCCGAGCCGAACGAGATCGCCCGCTGCATCGCCTTCCTCTGCTCGGAGGATGCGGGGTTCGTCACCGGGGCGACGATCTCGGTGAATGGCGGGCAATACATGGCCTGAATTTCAATCCTCCCCCAGCTTGCTGGGGGAGGGGACCATGCGCAGCATGGTGGAGGGGCGGCGGCGAAGGCGCCGTTGTCCAGTGCCGCACGGTTCTCCGGCCTTCGGCCGGCCCCTCCACCGCCTTTGGCGGTCCCCCTCCCCGAGCAAAGCTCGGGGAGGATTGAAACTGAACGAAGGCCTGCCTGGCTCTGGATTCCGGCCTGCGCCGGGATGACGATCCAAATTGGAAAGGACAAACCCCAGCCCTTCAAGGCTGGCGGACATAGCCTCCGGGCGCGGGCTCCAGCGCCGGATAGCCCTTGTCCGGCGCGCCCATCGGCGGCGGTGCCACCGGATCGCCCGAACGCGCATCCAGCCACGCCCCCCATTCGGGCCACCACGAGCCGTCATGCGGCGCGGCCTGACGTTCCCAGCTCTCGGTATCGAGAGTGGAGCCATGCTCGGGCCGGGTAAGCACGCGATAATGGCGCCGCGGATGCCCCGGCGGCGAGACGACCCCGGCATTGTGCCCGCCCGAGGTGAGCAGGAAGGTCAGTTCGCTGTCGGTCAGCAGGTGCAGCTTGTAGACCGAATGCCATGGCGCGACATGGTCGGTCTCGGTTCCCACCGAGAAGATCGGCAGGTGCAGGTCCGAAAGGCGCACCGGCCGCCCGTCCACCGGGAAACGCCCCTCGGCCAGGTCGTCGTTCAGGAACAGCCGCCTCAGATACTCGCTATGCATCGCATAGGGCATGCGCGTGCCGTCGGCGTTCCAGGCCATCAGGTCGTTCATCGCCGGCCGCTCGCCCATCAGATATTCGCCGATCAGCCGCGACCAGATCAGGTCGTTCGAACGCAGCAGCTCGAAAGTGCCCGCCATCTGCCAGCTATCGAGATAGCCGCGCGTCCACATCATCTCGTCGAGGAATTCCAGCTCGGAAGGGTCGATGAACAGCCCCAGCTCGCCCGGCTCGCTGAACTCGGTCTGCGCGGCGAACATCGTCATGCTCGCCAGCCGGTCGTCGCCGTCGCGCGCCATCGCCGCCGCCGTGATCGCGAGCAGCGTGCCGCCCAGGCAATAGCCGACGCCATGGACCTTGGGCGCGCCCGTGATCGCCTGCACCGCGTCGAGCGCGGCCATCGGCCCGAGCCGCCGGTAATCCTCCATGTCCCGGTCGCGCAGCGATCCGTCCGGATTGCGCCACGAGATCATGAAGACCGTATAGCCCTGGCCCACCAGCCAGCGGACCAGCGAGTTCTCGGGCGACAGGTCGAGGATGTAGTATTTCATGATCCACGCCGGCACGATCAGCACCGGCTCGGGCCGGACCTCGCCCGTGGCCGGCGCGTACTGGATCAGCTCGATCAGCTCGTTGCGCCACACCACCTGCCCCGGCGTCACCGCCACCTGCTCGCCTGGCATATAGGCATCGGCACCGACCGGCGGGCAGTGGCGGACGGCGCGCTCGATATCCTCGCGCAGAAGCTGCATGCCTTCGATCAGGCAGGTGCCGCCGGTCTCGGCGATGCGGCGCTGGAGCGCCGGATTGGTGAGGATCGAATTGGACGGCGCGAGCATGTCGAGGATCTGGCGCCCGACGAAATTGACCACCCGCGCATGGTGCGGGTCCATGCCACGCACGTCGCGCGTCGCCGCGTCCCACCATTGCTGGAACAACAGGAAGCTCTGCTGCCACATCGCATAGGGCTGGTCCGCCCAGGCCGGATCGTCCCAGCGATGGTCCTGCGGCAGCGGCGCGATCACCGGCGCGGCCGGCGCCCAGGGCCGGTTGGTCGCGGCGAAGTGCATCAGCCGCAGCGCTTTGCGCGCGGCCTTGGTCGCCAGATGCGCCTGCTTGCCCGGCGCGAGCGCGAGGTGGCTCGCCCAGTCGAAATAGGCTTCCGCCAGCGCGGCGGGCGAGATGCCGTTGGTCCATTGCGCCACCTGCGCCACCGCCAGCCGATCCACCAGCGCGGCGGTCTCTTCGAAGGGATCGGGCAGTTGCTCGGCAGGAAGGGGATGGGAAGCCATGGCACGTCCTTCTTGGCGGGCGGGAGCGGCGATCTAGGCGCGGCCGCGCCGCGCGCGAAATACGTGTTGCCCACAAGACGTCCGGCGGAGGGAGATGTGCGAAGCTCCGGTCGAAACCGTCCGCATCCGGCATTGGGAGCGGCGCGAAACCGGAGGACTTCGCCAATGCAGAAGATCATGGTCGCCACCGATGGCTCCGACGGAGCGGATCGTGCCGTCGATTTCGCGGCGCAGCTCGCGCTGGGGCTCGGCGTGGAATTGCTGATCCTCACCGTCGCCGGCGAGCTGCCCGCCGAGGACATGCGCAGGTTCGCCCGTGCCGAAGGCGATATCGGAAGCGCGCTCGACAGCGCCGCCGAGCAGGTCGTCGCCGCGGCCGCCGCACGCGCGACGGGCGTGGGCGCCGTGCGCGTGCGGCACAGTTTCGTCTGGGGCGATCCGGCGGCGGCGATCATCGCGGAAGCCGATCGCGAGGGTATCGACCTTATCGTGGTCGGGCGGCGAGGGCGCGGCCGGCTGGCGGGGCTGCTGCTGGGAAGCGTGTCGCAGAAGCTCACTTCGCTGGCGAGTTGCCCGGTGCTCGTGGTGCCTTGAGCCCCGGCTTCGGGACGTCGCGGATGGCACCGGGCCGTGATCCGATCGCACGCCGGTAGAAGAACCGCTTGGCGGCCTCGGTCGCGACCGCATAGCCGAGCACGATCGCCAGGCTCATGCCGAGCATCCCGGCCGAAAGCGGCACCAGGCCGAACAGCCGCGCCAGCTCGCCCGTCCAGGGCAGCGCCAGAGCACCCGCCGAGACCGCGATGGTGCTCCACAGCAGCAGCCGGCTCGGACGGCTGCGCAGCGCCGAGCGCCGCGTGCGCAGCACCAGCAGCACCGCCAGCTCGGTGAGCAGCGAGACGAGGAACCACACCGTCTGGAACAGCGCGGCATCCGCATGGAGCACCAACAGCAGCAAGGCGAAGGTGAGCGCATCGAAGCAGGAGCTGACCAGCCCGAACACGATCATGAACCGCCGGATCTCGGATATGTCCCAGCGCTGCGGCTGTTCGACATGCTCCGGGTCTACGCAGTCCGTGGAAATCGCGATCGAGGGCAGATCGGACAGGAAGTTGTTGAGCAGGATCTGCTTGGGCAGCAGCGGCAGGAAGGGCAGCAGCGGCGTCGCCACCGCCATGCTCACCATATTGCCGAAATTGGCGCTGGTGGTGATCGCGATATATTTGAGCGTGTTGGCGAAGGTCCGCCGCCCGTCCTCCACGCCCTGGCGCAGCACGTCGAGGTCGCGATGCAACAGGATGATGTCGGCGCTCTCGCGCGCGACGTCGACCGCCTGATCGACGGAGATGCCGACATCGGCGACGTGGAGCGCGGGCGCGTCGTTGATCCCGTCGCCCAGGAAACCCACCACATGGCCGGCGCGCTGGAGCGCGCGGACGATCCGCTCCTTCTGCTGCGGGTCGATCTCGACGAACAGCCGCGTGCGCGCCGCGGCATGGGCAAGCGCGGGATCGGTCATGGCGTCGATCTCCGCGCCCGTCAGCATCGACGCGGCGTCGAGGCCCACCTGTGCCGCGACATGCGCGGTGACATGGCGGTTGTCGCCGCTGATGACCTTCACGGCGATGCCGAGCCGCGCGAGATCGGCGATGGTGCAGGCGGCATCGGGCTTGGGCGGATCGAGAAAGACGAGCAGCCCCAGGAACACCATGTCGCGCTCGTCCTCGCGCCGCCACGGTCCGTCCGTCGCCAGCGCGCGCTCGGCGACGGCCAGGACGCGGAAGCCCGCCTCTCCCTGCGCGCGGATCAGCGCTTCGAGCCGGGCGCGGGCCGCATCGTCGAGCGAGGCGATGCCGTCGCCCAGCGCCACTTGAGTACATATTGCGAGCATGTCGTCGCAGGCGCCCTTGGTCACGAGGCGTGCGCCGCCCGCCGGATCGCCCAGGACGATGCTCAGCCGGCGCCGCTGGAAGTCATAGGGGATCTCGTCCAGCTTGGCGGCGGCGCCCGGCATCCAGCCCTGTTTCGCCGCCGCCTCGCAGAGCGCGGCGTCGAGCGGGTTGGCGATGCCGGTCTCGAACGCGGCGTTGAGGAAGCCGGCTTCGCGCGCCCGCGCGCTCGGCTGCCCGTCCGGCCCCAATGCCTCGGCGAGCGACACGCAACCCTCGGTGAGGGTGCCGGTCTTGTCGGTGCACAGCACGTCCATGCTGCCGAGATTCTCGATCGATTCGAGCCGGCGGACGATCACGCCGCCCTTCGCCAGATGGCGCGCGCCTGCGGAGAGGGTGACGCTGACGATCGCCGGCAGGAGCTCGGGCGACAGCCCCACCGCGAGCGCGACCGCGAAGAGCAGGGACTCGGCGATCGGCCGCCCGAGCAACTGATTCACCGTCAGCACGCCGAGCACGATCACGATCATCACGCGCAGCAGCATCGTGCCGAAATGCCGCACGCCGCGCGCGAAATCGGTCTCGGGCTCGGCCTGGCGCAAGTGCGCGGCGATCGCGCCGAACCGGGTCTGCCGTCCCGTCTCGGCGACGAGCACCAGCGCCGTGCCGCTGCGTACCGACGAGCCCATGAACACCGCGTTGGTCCGCGCCGGGGCGGATGCGTCGGCGGGAACGATCCCGGCGTGCTTCTCGACCGGCAGCGATTCGCCCGTCAGCGCTGCTTCGGTGACGAGGAAGTCTTCGGCTTCGAGCACGCGCGCATCGGCCGGGACAAGGCTGCCCGCCGCGAGCCGCACCACATCGCCCGGCACCAAAGTCGCGGCCGGCACCGACTGCTCGACGCCGTCGCGCACCACGCGCGAGGCGAGCGCCAGCCGCTCGCGCAGCGCCAGCACGGCCCGGGAGGCGCGATATTCCTGAAAGAAGCTCAGCAGCCCGCTGCCGAGCACGATCGCGAGGATGATCGAGGCATCGACCCATTGGCGCAGCGCCAGCGACACGCCCGCCCCGAAGATCAGGATCAGCACCAGCGGACTGGCGAACTGCCGCGCGAGAAGGCGCAACGCCGATGTGCGGCGGCTCTCGTCGAGCCGGTTGGGGCCATAGCGGACGAGCCGCGCGCGCGCCTCGTCCGTCGTCAGGCCGCCGGGGCCGGACGCGAGTCGCGCAGCCAGCCGGTCGTCGGGCATCGCCCAGAAGGGTTGGCTATCCTCCTCCGCCGCTTGGGGGTGTTGCGCGGCGGAGGAGGACATGAGGCGGCGCCTCAACCCCTGCTGCTGATCGCGATCTTGCGCGTGCGCTCGGTCGCTTCGGCGTTGCGCGGCAGCGTGATCGTCAGCACGCCGTTGTGGAACGCTGCGGCGATCTGATCGGTATCGATATCGGCGGGAAGCGTCACGCGCCGCTCGAAGCTGCCATAGCTGCGTTCGCTCAGCAGATAGCCGCCGTCCTTGTGCTCCTGCTCCGAGCGCTTCTCGCCCTTGATCGTGAGCACGCCGTCGGCCACGCTCAGCTCGACATCCTCATCCTTCATGCCGGGCAGCTCGGCGGTCAGCCGATATTCCTTCTCGCCCGAAGCCATTTCGAGCGCGGGGACCGGCGCGAAACCGCTCAGCCCGAAGTTAAAGGCGCTGCGGGCGGGCGCGAAATCGTCGAACAGCCGATCGATCTCGGTGCGGAGCCAGCCGAACGGCGACTGCGCGGCACGCTTGGCGGGAACATTGGTCACGTCGTTCATCGGGACACTCCTTCGGCAAAAATGGGATCGCCGCAGAACGGAGGCGGCTCAGGCGAAGAGCGCGTGCTCGCCCTCCTCTTCGATCGGCTCCGGCACCACCAGTTGATGATCCTCGGAACCGGACGGGTGGGTGCGATGGGGATGCAGCTCGAGCACGGGCTGCACGACCGCATTCCACCAGCTTGCGAAGACGATGAAGGGCAATTGGCAAGCCGCCTCGCCGCATGCGATCGATGCATGAAGCGGGTCGGCAGTGCCGGGCTGTGCGGGCCGATCGACTGGCATGGTGATTCCTCCGTTTCGGCATGGGAACCCTCCGCCGTTCGGCCGCCACGCTCCATTGGGTAGATTACTTAACGGGCCGAATCCGGCATCAGCCCGCGGACATTGGGTTCTCTACTTATCGCAGCGCGTGCAGGATCCGTGTTGAGGAGACGCGGATCCAGCCCGGAGCGACAGCATGACGACCCGCAATCTCGACGCCGTGTTCCACCCACGCAGCGTAGCAGTGATCGGGGGCTCGACCCGGCCCGGCTCGCTCGGCCAGCATGTGCTCGACAACATCCTCCAGGGCGGCTTCGGCGGCACGGTGCATGCGGTCAATCCCAAGCCGGTCGAACGCGCCGGCGCGCAATGGGCGCCCTCGATCGCGGCGCTGGCCGAGGTTCCGGACCTGGCGGTGATCGTCACGCCGGGCGTCACGGTGCCGGGCGTCATCGCCGATCTCGGCGCCAGGGGCGTCCGCGCCGCGGTGGTGATCTCGTCGGGGCTGCACGATCCCGCGCTCCGCGCCACGATGCTGGAGGCGGCGCGCGTCCACACGCTCCGCATCGTCGGCCCCAACTGCCTGGGCATCCTGCTGCCGCATATCGGCCTCAACGCCTCGTTCGCGCCGCGCGGTGCCGCGCCGGGGCGGCTGGCCTTCGTCTCGCAGAGCGGCGCGCTGGTGACGGCGATGCTCGATTGGGCGGCGGACAAGCATGTCGGCTTCTCCGCCGTCATCTCGGCGGGGGACATGGCCGATGTCGATCTGGGCGACCTGATCGACATGCTCGCCGCGGATGCGCGCACCGATGCGATCCTGCTCTATATCGAAGGCGTCACCGGCGCCGCCAAGTTCATGTCCGCGGCCCGCGCCGCTTCGCGGATCAAGCCGGTGATCGCGATCAAGGCCGGCCGCACCGCCGCTGCGGGCAAGGCCGCGCTGTCGCATACCGGCGCGCTGGTGGGTGCCTATGACGTCCATGCCGCCGCCTTCCACCGCGCCGGCATCGTCCTGGTCGACAGCCTGACCGAGCTGTTCGACGCCGCCCAGGTGCTTTGCCGCATCCGGCCGCGCGGCGGCAAACGGCTGGCGATCGTCTCGAACGGCGGCGGTGCCGGCGTGCTCGCGGCCGATGCGCTGCCGGCGGCGGGCGGCACGCTCGCCCCGCTCTCGCCCCAGACTATCGCGGCGCTCGATCCCGCGCTGCCCGCCGACTGGTCCCGCGCCAATCCGGTGGACCTGGTCGGCGACGCGCGTCCCGAGCGTTTCACCGCCGCCACCCGCGCCGTGCTCGCCGATCCGCAGGTGGACGCGATGCTCGTCATGCACTGCCCGACCGCCGTCGCCACCGGCATCGAGATCGCGCAGGGTGTGGTCGCGGCGCTCGGCGAGCAGCCCGCGCATAAGCCGGTGATCGCCTGCTGGATGGGCAGCGAGAATGCGGCGGCGGTGCGCGCCATCTTCGATTCGGCGAACGTGCCGCTGTTCGACAATCTCGACGATGCGGTGCGCGGCTTCGGCTATCTCGTCCAGGCCGGACGCAACCGCGAGGCGGCGATGCGCGCGCCGGCGCATGTCAGCGTCGCGCCAGCGGATCGCGAGCGCGCGCGCCGGGTGGTGGAGGCGGCGCGCGGCCAGAACCGCACGGTGCTGAGCGCCGCCGAGACCAGGGATCTGCTCGCCGCTTATGGCGTGCCCGTCGTCCAGAGCCGGGTGGCCGCCACGCCGGAGCAGGTGGTGGAGACTTGTGCGTGCCTCACGCCGCCCTTCGCGCTTAAGCTCGTTTCCCCCGATTTCAGCCATAAATCGGATGTGGGCGGCGTCGCGCTCGGGCTCGCCGCGCCCGAGGCGGCGGCTGCTGCCGCGCGCGAGATGCGCGACCGGATCCTGGCCGCGCATCCCGAGGCCGTGATCGACGGCTTCGAGATCGAGCCGATGATCGTCACCGGCGACGGGCAGGAACTGCTGCTCGGCCTGGCCGAAGACGCCACTTTCGGCCCGGTGCTGGCGTTCGGGGCGGGCGGCAAGGCGGTGGAGGTGCTGGGCGACCGCGCGCTCGGCCTGCCGCCGCTCGACGACGCGCTGGCCGGCGAGATGATCGACGCGACGCGCATCGCCCGCCTGCTGCGCGGCTATCGCGACGTGCCGCCCGTGGACCGTGCCGCGATCGTCCGCGCGCTCAACGCGGTCTCGGCGATCGCCGTCGATTTCCCCGAGATCGCCGAGCTGGACATCAATCCGCTCGTCGCCACGGCGAAGGGGGTGATCGCGATCGATGCGCGCGCGCGGATCGCGGAGGAGGGGCGCGAATCGCGCTTGGTCATCCGGCCGGTGCCGGTCGAATGGACCGCCGACCTCGTCACGCGCAGCGGGCTGGCGCTGCATGTCCGGCCGGTCGTGCCCGACGACGAGGCGCTGCTCGATGAGCTGTTCCGCGACATGAGCGCCGACGATCTGCGTTTCCGCTTCCTCACCGGGCTGCGCGAGGTCGGCCGCGACCGGCTCGTGCCCATGACCCAGGTCGATTACAGCCGCACGATCAACTTCCTCGCCTTTGCCGGCGAGACGCTGGTGGCCAGCGCGATGCTCGCCGCCGATCCCGATGGCGTCCGCGCCGAACTGGCGATCGCGGTGCGCGAAGGGTACAAGGGCAAGGGCGTGAGCTGGACGCTGGTCGAGCATGTGATGCGCTATGCGCGCGCCGAGGGGATCCAGTTCGTCGAATCGACGGAGAGCAACGAGAACCAGGCGGCGCTGGCGCTCGAGCGGGAGGCCGGGTTCGAGATGATCCCTGTCGTCGGGTCTCCTACCGAAATGCTGGTCCGGCGCCGCATTTCCTGACGCTGTCCGGCCCGGGCGGCGTGAAAGTGGAGGCATGGTTGGCGGACGAAATCGAACTGAAGCTCGAACTGACGCCTGATGCCGCCGATGCATTCGAAGCCTCTGCGTTGGTGCCCGATGCGTCTCAAGCGGTCGAGCAGCAGTCGATCTATTTCGACACGCCGGATCGCGCCTTGGCGAAGAAGGGGCTTTCGCTTCGCATCCGCCGTTCGGGCGGCACGCGCATCCAGACCGTGAAGGCGAGCGGCCCCGGCACCGCCGGCCTGTTCGTGCGTCCCGAATGGGAATGCGCCGTCGAGGACGATCAGCCGATTCTGGACGATACGACGCCGATCCGGGCGCTGCTCGGCGATTCGGCGGATGCGATTGCGCCTGTATTCGCGGTGCGGATGGCGCGGCGCACATGGCTTCTCGGCCAGGATGGCGCGACCATCGAGATGGTTCTGGATCGTGGCGAAGCAATGGCCGGCGATCGGACATCCCCGATCTGCGAGATCGAGCTTGAACTGAAACAGGGCGACCCGGTCGCGTTGTTCGCGCTCGCGCGCCGCATCGACGCGGTCGTGCCGGTCCGGCTCGGCGTGCAGACCAAGGCCGAACGCGGCTATCGGCTCGCTCGGCCGGCTGCGCCGGCGGTGAAGGCCGAGCCGGTGGCACTGGGCAGCGACATGACGGCGGCACGGGCATTTCAGCAGATCCTCCAGAATTGCGTGCGGCAGTTCCGGCTGAACGAAGCACTGTTGCTGGCCGGCCGGGACGCCGGGGCGCTGCATCAGGCGCGCGTGGCGTTACGCCGACTGCGCTCGGCCTTCTCGATCTTCAAGCCGGTGATCGGCGGGGGTGCCAAGACGAAGCTCGGCGAGGAACTGCGGTGGCTCGCTTCGGAACTCGGCGACGCCCGTAATCTCGACGTGCTGCTTGATCGCACCAGCCCCGGCGCGCTGCGCGATCGGATCGGGGCGGCGCGCGAGGCGGCCTATGGCCGGGTCGAGGCCGTGCTAGCATCGTCGCGGGTGCGGGCGCTGATGCTCGACCTTGCGGAATGGACCGCGACCGGCGACTGGCTGGATGCGCCCGACACCGAGGCGGAGCGCAACCAGCCGGTGCGCGAATTTGCCGTCACCGCGCTGAGCCGCTTTCGCCGCAGGGTGAAGAAGGGCGGACGCGATCTCGCGGGTGCGGACGATGCGACCCGGCACGAGGTCCGCAAGGATGCCAAGAAGCTGCGCTATGCGGTGGAGTTCTTCGCCGCGCTGTTCGAGCGCAAGCGCGAGAAGCGGCGATACCGGGCGTTCCTTGCCGCGCTGGAAGCGCTTCAGGACCAGCTCGGCGCGCTCAATGACCTGGCGATGGCGCCGCATGTGCTGGAAGCGCTCGGGTTGGCCGACGATCCCCAGGCGCCGAAACTGCTTGCCGGCGGCAGGAAGAAGGCGCTGCTGGACGCTGCGGCCGACGCGCATGAGGCCCTGATCGACGCGAAACGGTTCTGGCGATGAGGTGGGTATGAACAGGCGAGCCTTTCTGATCGGGGCCGGCGGCGCGGCCGTGCTTGCCGGATCGGGCGCGGTTGCCTGGCGATCGTCGATCGGCTCGATGGCGGACTATGACGCATATGCGCGACGCCTGCGTGCGCCCTTGGCGGCGCAACCGCAACCGCAGGTCCGGGAACTCATCCGCTACGCGACGCTCGCGGCCAATAGCCACAACACGCAGCCCTGGCGGTTCCGGGTGGAGGGCAACGCCATGGACCTGATGCCGGACTATGGCCGGCGGACGTCCGTGGTCGATCCGGACGATCATCATCTGTTCGTGAGCCTGGGATGCGCGGCCGAAAATCTCGCCATTGCCGCCGCGGCGGCGGGACGGCCCGGCGAAGTCGAGGTCACGCCGAGTGGCGTGCGCGTTCTGCTGTCGACCGCCCCGGGGAGGCCCGATCCGCTGTTCGACGCGATACCGAAGCGGCAATCCACCCGTGCCGATTATGACGGCCGCCCGGTCTCCGCCGCCGATCTCGCCATGCTCGAGCGCGCCGCGGCGATGCCCGGCGTCCGGGTGATCCTGGTCACCGAGCGCGCGCGGATCGGCCGGATCCGCGACCTCGTGGTTGCCGGCAACCACGCGCAGATGGCCGATCCGGCATTCCTGCGCGAGCTGAAGCACTGGCTCCGCTTCAATCCGCGCAGCGCCGCCGCCACGGGCGACGGACTGTTCTCGGCGGTGAGCGGAAATCCCGTGCTGCCGACCGTTCTCGGTGGCCCCGCGCTCGACCTGTTCTTCACCGCGCAGGGGGAGGGGGACCGATATGCGCGGCAGATCGATTCATCGGCGGGCCTGGCGATCTTCGTCGGCGAGCGGGCGGACCGGGAGCATTGGATGCGGGTCGGCCGCGCCTGCCAGCGTTTCGCGCTGACCGCCACCAGCCTCGGGCTCAAGCACGCCTTCGTCAACCAGCCCGTCGAAGTGGCGGGCCTGCGCGGCGCGCTGGCGGCGCTGATCGGTGAGCCTGGAAGGCGGCCCGATCTCGTCATGCGCTTCGGCCATGGCCCGACGCTTCCCTTCTCGCCGCGGCGCCCGGTGGACGCCGTGCTGGCATAGGCATCGATCGACAGCGGAGCGAGGGGCGTCGTTCGACAAGGGAAATCTCTAACCGTGGCGATTGGCTTGGGCATGCCAATCGATTGGAAGGCTGAATTACCGAGACTTTTGTTGGGGGGTGGTGGGTCCGATGGGATTCGAACCCATGACCTCTCGATTAAAAGTCGCTTGCTCTACCGACTGAGCTACGGACCCACACCAGCGCGCTCACCTAGGCGCAGGGGTAGGGCGGGTCAACCGCG
Source organism: Sphingomonas sp. dw_22 (assembly GCF_018449795.1). Classification (GTDB taxonomy): domain Bacteria; phylum Pseudomonadota; class Alphaproteobacteria; order Sphingomonadales; family Sphingomonadaceae; genus Sphingomonas. The sequence continues at coordinate 9,140 of NZ_JAAVVE010000052.1, read as the reverse complement.
TGCGCAACTGGCGGACCGTCAGGCCGGACACGGGGTCGCGCCATGCCGGGGCCACGCGCAGCAGCGGATCGAGCACGAACCTGCGCTCGCGAAAGCGTGGGTGCGGCACGGTCAGCCCGGCGCTGCTCCAGGCGCCGCCCGACCATAGGACGATGTCGAGATCGATCACCCGCGCCCCCCAGATGCGACCGCGCCGCCGGCCGAAATCGCGCTCGATCGCCTTCAGTCGGCGGAGCAGTTCGGGAGGCGTCTCGTCGCTATCGAGGATCGCGGCGGCGTTGGCGAAGCGGCGGTTCGACGGGCCGAGCGGCGGCGTGCCGAGGATGGGGGACCGCGCCGAGAGAGTGCCCAGCGCCGCCATCGCCGCCGCGACCTCGCGTTCGGGGCCGCCGTGGCGCCCGCGGCGATTCGATCCGATCGCGATGGCGTAGCTTGTCCTCGTCACGCCTTGCGGCCTATCCCGCCGCCATGCCCGCGCCAAGCCCCGAGCCGCATCGCGATTGCCCGCGCTGCCCGCGCCTCGTCGCGGTGCGCGAGGCGCTGCGCGTCGAGCAGCCGGACTGGTGGAATGCGCCCGTTCCCGCGCTTGGCGATCCGGATGCGTGGCTGGCGATCATCGGCCTCGCGCCGGGCAGGCACGGCGCCAATCGCACCGGCCGCGCCTTTACCGGCGATGCCTCGGGCGACCTGCTGTTCGCGACGCTGGCGAAATTCGGGCTGGCGGTGGAGGGGGGGCCGAAGGGCGTGCTGATCCTCAACGCGGTGCGCTGCCTGCCGCCGGGCAACAAGCCGGTCCCCGCCGAAATTCATGCCTGTCGCGACTATCTGGGCGGGCAGCTTGCCGCGCCGGTCGTGGTCGCGCTCGGCCAGATCGCCCACCAGTCGGCGGTGAAGGCGATGGGTGGCCGGCTGCCCAAGGCGCGCTTCGGGCATCTCGCCGAACATCGCATGCCGGCCGGGCAGATGCTGATCGATAGCTATCACTGCTCGCGCTACAACCAGAATACCGGGCGCCTTACGCCGGAGATGTTCGAGGCGGTGTTCGCGCGGGCGCTGGAATTGCGGCGGTGAGGAACATCCTCTTCATGTGCAGCCAGAATCGGCTGCGCAGCCCCACCGCCGAACAGGTCTTTGCCAGCCATCCGGGGATCGAGGCGAGCTCGGCCGGCACCAGTCACGATGCGGAAAACCCCCTCGCTGGCGAACTGGTCGAATGGGCCGACATCATCTTCGTGATGGAGCGCACACATCGCATCAAGCTCCGGAAGCGCTTTCGCGCCGTGCCCAAGCATGCGCGCGTGATCTGTCTCGATATCCCGGACGATTACGAATGCATGGATCCCGAGCTTGTCCGCGTGCTGCGTGCAAAGGTGGAGCGGTATCTGTAGTCCTGCTCCGCACTCGCTTCGTTTGGTGCGATCTGCTATGCGATGCGGGCAAGTGAAGGAGGCCGCTCATGCGTATCGTCATACTCGCTCTCGCCCTGTTCCCCACCGCTGCGATGGCGCGTGATGGCGACAAGAAGCCGGCCCCCGAGGCCCGCCCCGCCGCCAAATGCCAGGATGCCAAGACGCAGTTCGCCGGCAAGCCCGCCGAGGACGTGCGTCCGCGTTCGCTCGCGCAGGAGCCGCTCGCCAACCAATATTATCCGGTGCTGCGGCGCGAGAATGGCTGCGACGTGCCGGTGAAGATCCGCGAGGATGTCGGCCGCCATCAGCGCTGAGGCGATGCGCGGCTAGCTGTAGCGCTCCTCGGCCCAGGGGTCGCCGCGCATGTGATAGCCGTTGACCTCCCAGAAGCCGGGCTTGTCGGCGCCGATCATCTCGATCCCGCGCACCCATTTGGCGCTCTTCCAGAAATAGAGGTGCGGGATCACCACTCGCACGGGCCCGCCATGCTCGCGCGCCAGCGGCTTGCCCTGCCAGCCATGGACCAGCATCGCGTTGGGCGCGGCGAAATCGGCGAGCGGTACGTTGGTGGTATAGCCGTCATAGCCGTGGAGCATGACGAACCCGGCTTCGTCGCGCGGCTGGACGTGATCGAGCAGGTCGCGGGTCAGCACCCCCTGCCAGTCATTGTCGTAGCGCGACCAGGTGGTGACGCAGTGGATGTCACTCGATAGCCGGGTCTGGGGCAGCGCCAGGAATGCGGCCCAGTCGAGCGCGGCGGGGCGATCGACCATCCCCTTGATCTCCAGCCGCCAGCGCTCGCGCGATATGTCGGGCTGGCGGCCAAGATCGAGGATCGGCCAGTCGCGAACGAGGTGCTGGCCCGGCGGCAGCCGCTCCGCCTCGGGGCGCGAGGCATGGCCGGTCAGGAACTTGCCTTCGCTCGCCCAGCGCTGCTTGGATCGGGTGAGCTTGCTCGCGTCGGGGAGTTCGGGATCGTCCATCGGGGTCGCTCCTTGGCCTGACGCCGAGGATGCGCCTTGCCGGCCGGGGCTGGCAAGCCGCCCGATCGAGTAGCTTCAGATGTCCTGCACCAGCCGCCCGTAGAGCTCCGGCCGCCGATCGCGGAAGAAGCCGAAGGCGGCGCGGTGGCGCTTGACGCGATCGAGGTCGATCGTCGCGGTGATGACGCCTTCTTCCTCGCGGCCCAGCTCGGCCAGGATGTCGCCGCGCTCGTCGGTGATGAAGCTGGTGCCGTAGAAGGTCTGGCCATGCTCGGTGCCGACGCGGTTGGCGGCCACCACGGGCACGACGTTGGAGACGGCATGCCCCACCATCGCGCGGCGCCACAGCCGGGCGGTGTCGAGGCTCTGGTCGTGCGGCTCGCTGCCGATCGCGGTGGGGTAAAAGAGCACTTCGGCCCCCATCAGCATCATCGCGCGGGCGGTCTCGGGATACCATTGGTCCCAGCAGACGCCGACGCCGAGCTTGGCGCCATTGGCCTGGGCTGGCCCGTCCCACACCTTGAAACCGGTATTGCCGGGGCGGAAATAGAATTTTTCCTCATATCCGGGGCCGTCGGGAATGTGGCTCTTGCGATAGACGCCGGCGACCTTGCCGTCCGGGCCGATCATCGCGAGGCTGTTGTAATGGTGCGGCCCGTCCGCCTCGAAGAAGCTGGTCGGGATGTGGATCCTGAGCTCCTCGGCGAGCTTCTGCATCGCGAGCACGGCCTTGTGCTCGTGGGTTGGCTTCGCGTTGGCGAACAGGCCCTCGTCCTCGACGCGGCAGAAATATTCGCCCTCGAACAATTCGGGCGGCAGCACGACCTGCGCACCGCGTGCGGCCGCCTCGCGCACCATCCCGGATACGCGCGCGATGTTCGCGTCGATATCGTTCGTGAAGGCGAGCTGGAGCGCGCCGACGGTGATCTCGGTCATCTCGTTCCTCAGAAACGCGGGATTTGCTGCGAGATGCAGTGGAAGCTCCCGCCGCCCGTCAAGATATGATCGGCGCGCTGGCCTGCAATGGTGCGGCCCGGAAACAGCTTTTCGAGCGCGGCGACGGCGGCATCGTCGTTCGCCTGGCCGTAGAGCGGCACCACCACCGCGGCATTGCCGATATAGAAGTTCATATAGCTCGCCGGGATCACCTCTTCATCGGCGATCACGCGGCCGGGCGAGGGGAAGCGGACCACTTCGACGCCGAACGCCTCGGCGCGTTGGGCCGCGTCCTGATAGACGCGCCAGTTGGGATCATTCTCCACCGCCTCAGGGATCAGCAGCCGGTTCTCGCCGATAAAGCGGGCGAGATTGTCGACATGGCCGTCGGTATGGTCGTTGAGCAGCCCGTCGCCGAGCCACAGCACGCGCGAATAGCCGAGATCTGCGGCAAGGCGCGCCTCGACCTCGGCCTTGGTCAGCCCGGGGTTGCGATTGTGGTTGAGCAGGCATTGCTCGGTGGTGACCGCAAGGCCGGTGCCATCGCCGTCGATCGCGCCGCCTTCCAGGATCCAGCCGTGGCGCACGACCTGGAGCTGCTCGCGCCGCGCGAGGCGCAGGCCGATATCGTCGTCGCCTTCGAGATCGTATTTGGCGCCCCAGCCGTTGAACGCGAAATCCTGCGCGACGCCGTTGCCGGACACGATCGCGCCGGTATCGCGCAGCCAGATGTCGCCGAACAGCTCGGTCACCACGCGCGCCGCCGGGCCGACCAGCGCCTCGGCGGTTCGGGCGGCTTCCTCATCGGCGGCGACCAGGATCACCCGCTCGCCACGCCCCTCGGCATGGACGGCGCGGACGAAGGCGGCGACTTCGGCCTGGGCAGGCTCCAGGTCTTCGACCCACAGGTCGCGATGGCTGGGAAAGCCGATCCAGACGGCGTCGTGCGGCGCCCATTCGGGGGGAGGGGGGAGAGTCATGCGCGGGGCATTAGCTCCAAGCGGTGGCAGGGGGAAGGCGCGGTATGACTCCCTACGCGTCATCCCCGCGAAAGCGGGGATCCAGGAGTCGCGAGCGATCCCGTTTTTGGCTCTGGATCCCCGCTTTCGCGGGGATGACGAGGAAAGGTGGTACGGTTCCGTCTCTTCACTGCCCCGCGCGGCTCTTGTCTCGCACTGCGCGGAATTCGGCGCTCGGATACCAGTTGGGCCAGGCCGAACCCTCGGCGAGCTGGCGGCCGAGGCCGTAATAGATCGTCAGATCCTCAATGCCGCCGCTCCAGTCCCAATTGGGATCATATTCGTCCTGCGGCTTGTGATAGCGGTTGATCGTATAATCCTCGGACGCGGCGTGGCCCGCCGCCTTGCCGCCCTTCACCAGATCCTCGCCGCTCTCGCCATAGAGCATCGGCACGCCCAGCTTGGCGAAGCTGAAATGGTCGGAGCGGTAATAGCCGCCTTTTTCGGGCGAGGGCTCGGGCACGATCACGCGGCCCTGCGCGGCGACGAAGGGCTTCACCAGATCCTCGAGCTCGGACTTGCCGACCCCGACCAGCACGAAATCCTTGGCGGGGCCGACGATGTTGATGCCGTCCATGTTGACGCCGCCTACCGTCTTGGCGAGCGGATAAACGGGATTCTCGGCATAGAATTTGGAGCCGAGCAGGCCCGATTCCTCGGCGGTGACCGACAGGAAGACCAGGCTGCGCTTGGCCGGTCCCGTCTTGGCATGCGCCTCGGCCAGCGCGACCAGCGCCGCCGAGCCCGAGGCATTATCGAGCGCGCCGTTGCAGATGCCGTCGCCCTTCACCGGCGCGCAGTGGCCGAGATGGTCCCAATGCGCGGAATAAAGGACAATTTCGTCGGGCCTCGCGCTGCCGGGCAGGATGCCGATGACATTCTTCGATGCCTGGCGGCGGATGCCGTTGTCCCAGCTCGTCGACGCCTTCACGCCCAGCGGCACGGCCTTGAAGCCCTTGTGCTTCGCGGCTTCGATCAGCGCGGCGTAATCCTTGCCGGCGGAGACGAACAGCGCCCTGGCCGAATCCTGCTGGATCCAGCCGATCGCCTGGGACTGGTCCATATGGTCGCCCGGCGTATCCTGTTCGAGTTGCGGGCCGGTCCAGGAGGATTCGACCACGCCCCAGGGATAGGCGGCGGGCTCGGTATCGTGGACGATGATCGCGGCGGCGGCGCCCTGGCGCGCGGCTTCCTCGAACTTGTAGGTCCAGCGGCCATAATAGGTCATCGCACGGCCGCCGAAGGGGCCGTCGAGCGTCATCGTCTGCCAGTCGGGATCGTTGACCAGGATGACGACGGTCTTCCCCTTCACGTCCACGCCGGCATAGTCGTTCCAGCCGCGTTCGGGCGCGTTGATGCCATAGCCGACGAAGACGACCTCGCTGTCCTTGAGCGCGACGTGCGGCACCACCTGATAGGTGGCGAGCACGGCGTCCTTGCGATATTGGAGTGCGATCGGGGTCTTGCCCCCGGTGAAGGTCAGCGGTGCGACATTGCTCGCGTTGATCTGGACCAGCGGCACGTCCTGCACCCAGCTCCCGTGATTGCCGGGCTGGAGCCCCGCCGCCTTGAACCGCTCGATCAGGTAGGCGACCGTCTTGTCCTCCGCCGGGGTCGCCGGGGCGCGGCCCTCGAAGGCGTCGGAGGAGAGGGTTTTGGTCACCTCCTTCAAGGTGTCGAGCGAGATCTGCGGCGCGGTCTGGGCCGAGGCGGATGCGCTGGCGAGCAGCAGGGCGGCGTAAAGGGCGAGGCGCATGCAGACTCCTGCGGAAAGGAACGGATGCGACTTTGGCAGCGCCGCGGACCAGCGGCAAGGTGGCCGAGCCGGAACGAAAAAGGGCGGCCCCGCAGGACCGCCCCTCTTTCTCCAGCCGGATCGGCCGATCAGCGCGAGTAGAACTCGACGACCAGGTTCGGCTCCATCTTCACCGGATACGGCACTTCGTCGAGCGTCGGCACGCGGGTGAAGGTGATCTTCGAGGCGCCGTCCGGCACCACATAATCGGGGATGTCGCGCTCGGAGAGGCTCTGCGCCTCCATCACCAGCGCCATTTCCTGCGCCTTGGGGCTCAGCGAGACTTCCTCGCCGGGCTTGATGCGGCGCGAGCCGATGTTGCACTTCTCGCCGCCCACGCGGACATGGCCGTGGTTGACCAGCTGGCGCGCGGCGAAGATCGTCGGCGCGAACTTGGCGCGATAGACGATCATATCGAGGCGCATCTCGAGCAGGCCGATCAGGTTCTGGCCGGTGTCGCCCTTCATGCGCGACGCATCTTCATACGAGCGCTTGAACTGCTTCTCGGTGATGTCGCCGTAATAGCCCTTGAGCTTCTGCTTGGCGCGGAGCTGGATGCCGAAGTCCGACATCTTGCCCTTGCGGCGCTGGCCATGCTGGCCGGGGCCGTATTCACGCTTGTTGACCGGGCTCTTCGGGCGACCCCAGATGTTCTCGCCCATCCGGCGGTCGAGCTTGTGCTTGGCGCTGCTGCGCTTCGACATGTCTAATCCTTTGCAAATGCTAACAACGTTGGTCCCGGTGTCCGCCTGCTGATCCTTTGTGGGGAGGGCAGGGCCACCGCTTCACCGGGGTGCGGGGCCAATGCGAAGGCGCGCGGTTAGCGGCCAAGCGACGGAGTGTCAAGCTGGACAGCGGCGCGGCACCGAGCCAAGGGAGCGGTCATGCACGAAACGATCGATCCTGAAGCCTGCACCACGATGCTCGAAGTCCGCGCCGGCGTGGACGCGGTCGACCGCGCGCTGGTCGATCTGCTCAAGCGCCGGTTCGGCTATATGGATGCCGCCGCGCGCATCAAGCCCGAGCGCGGACTGGTGCGCGACGAGGGCCGCAAGGCGCAGGTGATCCAGAATGCGCGCGCGCATGCCCGGGCCGCCGGCATACCCGAAGCCCCGATCGCCGATCTCTGGGAGCGGCTGGTCGAGGCTTCGATCGCGTATGAACTGGAGCAGTTCGATCGGCGCTGAGCGCGGCGCTTACAGGCCGCTATTGCCTCCGGCTGCGCGACGATTATCGAGCGCGCGAGCGGCATTTTCCTGATCGGCCGCATGAATTTGTGCCCATTCGGCTTTGGTGTGGCATTCCCGCTTGCCGAAATTGGAGCCCGTCACCGGAATCCTGCGGCAGACCTGCTTGTCGTCTTTCGGCTGTTCAGCAGCCTGAGTCGGCGCTTGCTGCTGAGCAAGGGCGGGTGCGGCGAAGGTGAGCAGGGCAATCAGAGGAAGAAGGCGCATCTAAAAGACTCCAATCAAGAGCCGGTCTCATAGCTATTTTTTGCAGCTGCGAAAAGAAGCTGGCCGGCGAAAATCTATTGCGGCGCGCCAAAACATTCATTCGTTTCTGTGGAGTTTCCTGCCTCGCAATGCGGAAAGCACGCCGCGCAGCGTGCGCACTTCCTGCGAGGTCCAGCCCGGCTTGGTGAGCAAGGTGCGCAGCGTGCGGCGCGTGGTCGGCACGCGATCGGGCGGGAAATAATAGCCCGACTGATCGAGCATCGCTTCGAGCTGGCCGATCATGCCCTCCAGCTCGTCCTGCGGCGCCGGCGGATCGAGATCGGTCGTCGGCGGGCTCGCCAGCGCGGCGCCCTTCGACCATTCATAGGCGACCAGAATCACTGCCTGGGCCAGGTTGAGCGAGCCGAACTCGGGATTGATCGGCACGGTGATGATCGTCCGGGCCAGCGCGACGTCGTCGGTCTCCAGCCCCGATCGCTCGGGGCCGAACAGGATCGCGGAGCGACCCTCCGCGGCGCGCACGTCGCGGGCGGCTTCTTCCGGCGTCACCACCGGCTTGGTCACGCCGCGCTTGCGCACCGTGGTGGCATAGACATAAGCGCAATCGGCGACCGCATCGGCTACGGTCTCGAAGATCTGCGCGCGTTCGAGCACGATATCCGCGCCGCTGGCGGCCGGGCCGGCGCTCGGATTGGGCCAGCCATCGCGGGGCGAGACCAGCCGCATCTCGACAAGCCCGAAATTGAGCATCGCGCGGGCGGCCTTGCCGATATTCTCGCCGAGCTGCGGGCGTACGAGGACGATGACGGGGGGCTGGCTCAACCTTTCGCCACCTCGGTCACATTGCCGGCGAATTCCTCGAAATCCTTCGCCTCGCGGAAGTCCTTATAGACCGAGGCGAAGCGGATATAGGCGACCGAATCGAGACCCTTCAGCCCCTCCATCACCAGCTCGCCGATCCGCTGCGACGGGATCTCGCTCTCGCCCTGCGTCTCCAACTGGCGCTGGATGCCCGAAACGAGCCGCTCGATCTGCGCTGCGGTGATCGGTCGCTTGCGCGCGGCGGTGGAGACCGATCGCACCAGCTTGTCGCGCTCGAACGGCTCGCGCCGCCCCTCCGATCCATTGGCGCCGCTCTTGACCACGGTCAGGTCGCGGAGCTGGATGCGTTCGAAGGTGGTGAAGCGCGCCGCGCACGCCTCGCATTGCCGCCGGCGCCGGATCGCCGCCCCGTCCTCGGTGGGGCGGCTGTCCTTCACCTGGCTGTCTTCATTTCCGCAGAAGGGGCAACGCATTCAGCCCCCCCCCCCGGGGGGGGGGGGGGGCGGGGGGGGGGGGGGGGGGGGGGGGGGGGGGGGGGGGGGGGGGGGGGGGGGGGGGGGGGGGGGCCCGGGGGGGCGGGGGGGGGGGCGGGGTGGGGGGGGGGCGCCCGGGGGGGGAGGCGCTGACCGGGACGGTGGCGGCGCAAATGCTGCTGAACGGGAAGGCTCGCGGATGCCTCGAGCTGGATCGCAGCGTTGGAGGCTGCCGGAGATCGGGAAGGG
>NZ_JAAVVE010000051.1 GCF_018449795.1 Sphingomonas sp. dw_22 | reverse complement strand
AACCGGTCGCCGCCGCCGAAGCCGCCGCGATCACCGAAACCGCCGCCGCCATAGCTGCTGTCGTCGCCACCAAAACCGTCGCGCTTGTCTCTGCCGCGCCCGCCGCGATCCCCACGGCGCCCTCTATCGAAACTCATGCCCTGTTCGTCTTCCCGGTTCGCCCTTGTACCAATCAAAACCCAAGCGCCGGACGAAAAACGCAGGTCTTCGAGCACTAAAATAACGCGCCTAGAATCGGTCATAACCCAAAAAGAGAGCGCGCGCGAACGAATTTCGTCTTGGTTGCGCCAATTGCAGCCGCGGGGTCTGTACCGCGCCGCTTGCGCCATACCGTGCCAACCGGCAGAGGAGGCGACATGGAAGCGATCCTGGAACTCATCACCAGTCCGGCAGCCTGGCTCGCGCTCGTCACGCTCATCGTGATGGAGGTGGTGCTCGGCATCGACAACCTGATCTTCATCTCGATCCTGTCGAACAAGCTGCCCGAGGATCAGCGCACCCGCGTCCGCCGGATCGGCATCAGCCTGGCGCTGGTGCTGCGAATCGTGCTGCTCTCCTCGCTGGTCTGGATCACCAAGCTCACCACCCCGGTCTTCGATCTCGGCATCAGCCTGCCGGGCGAGCATGGCGAACCGGCGATGGAGACCGCCTTCTCGGTCCGCGACCTGATCCTGATCGCCGGCGGCCTGTTCCTCGTCTGGAAGGCGACGACCGAGATCCACCACAATGTCGATCCCGAAGCCTCGGGCGAGACGCTCGACAAGAAGGGCAAGGCGATCTCGGGCTTCGGCGCGGCGATCGTCCAGATATTGCTGCTCGACATGGTTTTCTCGATCGATTCGATCCTGACCGCGGTCGGCATGTCGGACGATCTGCCGGTGATGGTCACCGCCGTCGTCGTCGCGGTCGGCGTGATGCTGTTCGCCGCCGATCCGCTGGCAAACTTCATCGCCCGCAACCCGACCGTGGTGATGCTCGCGCTCGGCTTCCTGCTGATGATCGGCGCGATCCTGATCGCGGACGGCTTCGGCGTGCATGTGCCCAAGGGCTATGTCTATTGCGCGATGGCCTTCTCGGCCGCGGTCGAGGCGCTCAACATCTGGGCGCGCAAGGCCCGTACCGGGCATGGCGGACCTTCCGACCATTGAGCCGCGCGGCGAACGCGGCTAGGCGAACCACATGACCGTCCATTTCCACGAAGAAGACCTGCCCGAGGGCGTGTTCGCGCCCGGCGCCTCGATCGCCGTCGATACCGAGACGATGGGCCTGATAACCCCGCGCGACCGGCTGTGCGTCGTCCAGCTTTCCGACGGTTCGGGCGACGAGCATCTCGTCCGCTTCGGACCGCACTCCAGCTACGACGCGCCGAACCTGCGCGCGGTGCTCGCCGATCCCGAGCGGCTGAAGCTCTATCATTTCGCCCGCTTCGACCTTGCGGCGATCCGCTTCTATCTCGGCGTCGTCGCCGCGCCGGTCTATTGTACCAAGACCGCGTCGCGACTGGTCCGCACCTATACCGACCGCCACGGCCTGAAGGATCTGGTGCGCGAGCTGCTCGGCGCCGAGATCTCGAAGCAGCAGCAGTCGTCGGACTGGGGCGGGCCGGAGCTTTCGGACGCGCAGAAGGACTATGCCGCATCGGACGTGCGCCATCTTCATGCGATGAAGACGGAACTCGACAAGCGTCTCGAGCGTGAAGGGCGCATGCCGCTGGCCCAAGCCTGTTTCGACTTCCTCCCCTGGCGCGCCGAGCTCGATCTCGCGGGCTGGCCGGAAGTCGATATCTTCGCGCATATCTGATCCCATGCTTGTCGGGCGCCCCCTCGCACCCCACAAAGGCACGCATGTCTGAAGTCGCCGCCCGATTGCGCACGCAGCGCCGCTCCTGGGCGCATCCGGGCAGCAGCCATGACCGCGTCGTCCGCCTGTCGCTGATCTTCCTGCCGCTCGGCATCGGCGTGCTGACGGCGTTCCTGGTGACGGCGCCCTTGTTCATGGGCGGCGACGTCAGCTTCGTGCTCGACAAGAACAAGGTGGCGATGGCCGAGGAGCGGCTGCGCATCGACGCGGCCGATTACCGCGGCGAGGATGCCAAGGGCCAGCCCTTCCAGCTCCATGCCGGCGAGGCGATCCAGAAGAGCTCGGCCGAGCCCGTCGTCCAGCTCCGCGATCTCTCCGCCCAGATCAAGCTGCCCGACGGCCCCGCCTCGCTGACCGCCGATCGCGGGCATTACAATATGGACACCGAACAGGTGGCGGTGGACGGCCCGCTCCGCTTCCAGACCGCGGACGGCTATACCCTCAACACCCGCGATTCGACCGTCGATCTCAAGACGCGGCGGATGGAAAGCGGCGGCGCGGTGACCGGCAACACGCCCAGCGGAACCTTCAGCGGCGACAAGCTGACCGCCGACCTGGAGCAACGGATCGTCCACCTCGACGGCAATGCGCGCTTGCGGATCGTCCCCAAGCGCGCGAATAGGCGCTGATGACCCGCAGCCTCGCCCTGTTTGCTCTGGTGCCGGCCCTGACGCTCGTCGCCGCCGTTCCCGCGGTCGCGCAGACGCGCCACGATTCGACCGCGCCGATCGATTTCGGCGCGACGCATATCGAGCTGCAGGACCGCGCCAACCGCGCGCTGCTGAGCGGCAACGTCGTCATCAAGCAGGCCGAGATGACGCTCACCGCCGCGCGCGTGACGGTGAGCTATACCGGACAGATCACCGAGGGCTCGCCCCAGGTCTCGCGGCTCGACGCGGCCGGCGGCGTCACGGTATCGCGCCCGGACCAGAATGCGCGCTCGCAATATGCGGTCTATGATCTCAACCGGCGGATCATCACGATGGTCGGCAGCGTGACGCTGCGCCAGGGGACGAACAACATCTCGGGCGGCCGGCTCTCGATCAATCTCGATACCGGCCGCGCGACGATCGACGGCTCCGGCGTCGGCGGATCGGCGGCGCCCGGCCAGCCGAGCGTGCAGAGCCAGGGCGGGCGCGTCACCGGCCGTTTCTCGGTTCCCAAGCGCCAGGGCGATGCCGCCCAGCCGGCGCCGGCGCCGAAACAATAGGGCCGATTTCCAACGCCGCGGCCCGCAAGCCCTTCCCTTGGCCGATTTTCTCATGCAGGAATCCTGCCAATCGGCTTGGGATAAATTGCCGGTATAAAGAGCCAGGTCGATGCAGGATGCTGCCATGAACGATGTCGCCACGTTCGAGATGCCCGTCGCCGATCCGGTGGCGCTGCCCGAGCTCGGGCTGGCGGTGGTCTCGATCGCCAAATCCTATGACAAGCGCGTGGTGCTGACCGACGTGTCCGTCTCGGTCGGCCGCGGCGAGGTGGTCGGCCTGCTCGGCCCGAACGGCGCGGGCAAGACAACCTGCTTCTATTCGGTGATGGGGCTGGTGAAGCCCGATTCGGGCCGGATCATGCTCGACGGCGAAGACATCACCAAGCTGCCGATGTACCGCCGCGCGATCCTGGGCCTGGGCTATCTGCCGCAGGAAACCTCGATCTTCCGGGGTCTTACGGTCGAGAAGAACATCCTCGCGGTGCTCGAACTGTCCGAGCCCGATCGCGACGCCCGCCAGACCCGGCTCGATACGCTGCTCGACGAATTCGGCCTCACCCGCCTCCGCGACGCGCCGGCGATGGCGCTGTCGGGCGGCGAGCGCCGCCGCGCCGAGATCGCCCGCGCGCTGGCCGCCGATCCGACGATCATGCTGCTCGACGAGCCGTTCGCGGGCATCGATCCGCTCTCGATCAGCGACATCCGCGATCTGATCGGCGAGCTGCAGAAGCGCGGCATCGGCGTGCTCATCACCGATCACAATGTCCGCGAGACGCTCGACATCGTCAATCGCGGCTACATCATCTATGACGGCCGCGTGCTCTTCGCCGGCTCGCCCGACGATCTCGTCCGCGACGAGAATGTCCGCCGTCTCTATCTGGGCGAGAGTTTCTCGCTGTGACCTTCGCTCACGGCACCGGCCGCGGCTAGCCCATGAGCCTCGCGCCTCGCCTCGATCTTCGGCAGTCGCAATCGCTGGTCATGACGCCGCAGCTCCAGCAGGCGATCAAGCTGCTGGCGCTGTCGAACCTCGAGATCGAGACCTTCATCGCCGAGGAGATCGAGAAGAACCCGCTGCTCGACGCCCAGAGCGGCGGCGGCGAGGACGTTCCCGATACGGCGTCCGAGCCGGAACCTGATTTCGATGCCGTCCGCGACGGGCCGGCCGACGCGCGCGAGCTGCTCACCAGCGGCGGCGAGGCGGCGGGCGAGGCCGCGCTCGACGTCGATTTCGCCGCCGAGACCTTCCACCATGACGGCCCCACCGATTCGATCGGCGGGCTCGACGGCGGCCTGGGCCTCACCGGTGCCAGTGGCGGCATGTCCGAGGACGGACCCGATCTCGACAATCTCGGCACTTCCGAGCTGAGCCTCGCCGATCACCTGATGGCACAGGCCGGCGCGACGATCGACGGCACCGACCTGTTCGTCGCTGCGCATCTGATCGACCAGATCGACGAGACCGGCTACCTCACCGTGCCGCTGCTCGAAGTCGCCAACCGGCTGGGCGTGCCGCTCGCCCGGGTCGAGGCGGTGCTGGCGGTGATCCAGACCTTCGATCCGACCGGCGTCGGCGCACGCAACCTGGCCGAGTGCATCGCGCTCCAGGCGAAGGAGGCAGACCGCTACGATCCGTGCATGGAGCGGCTGATCGACAATCTCGATCTCGTCGCGCGCGGCGACATGGCGCGGCTGCGGCGCATCTGCGAGGTGGACGACGAGGATCTGGCGGACATGATCCGCGAGCTGCGCGGTTACGATCCCAAGCCCGGCTGCCGCTATGGCGGCGAGCCGATGCGCGCCGTCACGCCCGACATCTTCGTGGCGCGCCGCGGCAGCGGCTGGGCGGTCGAGATCAACGCCGCCACCCTCCCCCGCCTGCTCGTCAACCGGGCCTATTATGCCGAGGTCTCCTCGGGCCCGCAGGACAAGACCAGCAAGGCCTGGCTGTCGGATATGCTCGCCAGCGCCAACTGGCTGGTCAAGGCGCTCGACCAGCGCCAGCGCACGATCATCAAGGTCGCCTCCGAGATCGTGAAGCAGCAGGAAGCCTTCTTCCTCAAGGGCGTCGCACACCTCAAGCCGATGACGCTGCGTCAGGTGGCCGAAGCGATCGAGATGCACGAATCGACCGTCAGCCGCGTCACCTCGAACAAATATCTGAGCTGCGCGCGCGGCCTCTATGAGCTCAAATATTTCTTCACCAGCGCGATCCAATCGTCCGATGGCGGCGACGCGGTCTCGGCCGAGGCGGTCAAGAGCGCGATAAAGGCGCTGATCCAGGCCGAGGATCCCAAGGCGATCCTGTCCGACGACACGCTGGTCGACATGCTGCGCGAGAAGGGCTTCGACATCGCACGGCGCACCGTCGCCAAATATCGCGAGGCGCTCGGCATCGGCAGTTCGGTCCAGCGCCGCCGGCAAAAGGCACTCGAAGGGGTCGGCTGATTCAGGATTTGGTAGGCGATTCGCGCTAACATGTGGATATGAGTGCCGAATATTCGATCGCAGTCGATCCTTCGCGCGACCTCGTCCGCATCCGGATGAGCGGCTTCTTCACGCATGCCGATATCGAGGGCTTCCTCGCCGCCCGTAACGAGGCGCACGCCCAGCTCACCTGTCGGCCCAATGCGCACCTGACGCTGAACGATATCCGCGCGATGCTTGCCGCGCCCGACTATCGCTCGCGCCGCCTGGCCTTCATCGTCTCCTCGACGCTGGCGCGCAGCCAGCTCGGCCGGGCGCTCGCCGAGCGCGACGCACGCTGCTTCGAGGAGCCGGAAGCCGCCGAACGCTGGCTGCTCACCGGCCGGGATGAAACCCAGGCCGCCTGACCACCGGCCCTGCGAAGCGTCTCAATCGTCTTCATCCTCATAGCCCGCAAGGTCGAGCGCTCGCGCCTTGATCTGCCGCGTGCGGCACCAATGGACCAGCGCATCCTCGCGGCCATGCGTCACCCACACCTCGCGCGGCTCGATCTCCGCGATCGTCCGGGTCAGCTCGTCCCAGTCGGCATGGTCGGAAAGGATCAGCGGCAGCTCGACATTGCGCTGCCGCGCCCGCTGGCGCACCCGCATCCAGCCCGAGGCCATCGCGGTGATCGGATCGGGCAGCCGCCGCGACCAGCGATCGTTGAGCGCGCCCGGCGGGCACAGGACGATGCGCCCCGCCAGCTCGGCCTTGGCGGCCCCGGTCGCCGGCCGCAGCTCGCCCAGATCGACGCCCAGCTCGACATAGAGGTCGCACAGCCGCTGGAGCGCGCCATGGAGGTAGATCGGATCATCGAACCCCATCACGCGCAGCTCGCGGATCACCCGCTGCGCCTTGCCCAGCGCATAGACGCCGACCAGCACGCAGCGCGCCGGATTGGCCCGTAGCGCCGTCAGCAGCTTGTCGAGTTCGTCATGCGTCTCGGGATGACGGAACACCGGCAGGCCGAACGTCGCCTCGGTGACGAAGACGTCGCAGGGCACCGGCTCGAACGGCGCACAGGTGGGATCCTCGCGGCGCTTGTAGTCGCCCGAGACGACGATCCGCTCGCCGCGATGCTCGAGCACGACCTGCGCCGATCCCAGCACATGTCCCGCCGGCACGAAGCGGACATCGACGCCGCCCAAGGTCAGCCCTTCGCCATAGCCGACCGGCCGCCCGTTCTGCGGTCCATAGCGCGCTTCCATGATCGCCAGCGTCTCCGCCGTCGCCCATACCTTGCCATGCCCGCCCCGGGCGTGATCGGCATGGCCATGGGTGATGAGCGCGCGCGGCACCGGCCGGCTCGGGTCGATCCAGGCGTCCGCCGCGGGCACGTAGATCCCGGAGGGTTGCGGATCGATCCAGTCGCCGAGCTTCGCCATCATGCCTATATGGTTGCGATGCCCGCCGGTTCCCAGCTTCCCCGACAGCTCGAAGACTGGTTCGCCTCGCGCGGCTGGCAGCCCCGCCGCCACCAGCGTGACATGCTCGCGGCGGCGCGGGCGGGAAACCACGCGCTGCTGGTCGCCCCCACCGGCGCCGGCAAGACGCTGGCCGGCTTCCTGCCCACGCTTGCGGAGCTGATCGAGGCGCCGACCAATCGTCTCCACACGCTCTACATTTCCCCGCTCAAGGCGCTTGCGGTCGACGTCCAGCGCAACCTGCTCACTCCCATCGAGGAGATGGGCCTGCCCATCCGTGTCGAGACGCGGACCGGCGACACGCCGCACGAGCGCAAGCTGCGCCAGCGCGCCCGCCCGCCCGAGATCCTGCTGACCACCCCCGAATCGCTCAGCCTGCTGCTGTCCTACGAAGACAGCCTGACGATGTTCGCCGATCTCAAGACCGTGGTGATCGACGAAGTCCATGCCTTCGCCACCGGCAAGCGTGGCGATCTGCTCGCCCTCGCCCTCTCGCGACTCCAGCGCTTCGCTCCGGGCCTGCGCCGCGTCGCGCTCTCCGCCACCGTCGCCGATCCGGACGGCTATCGCGCCTGGCTCGCGCCGCATGGCGATATCGACAGCGTCGCGCTGGTCCAGGGCGAGAAGGGCGCCGATCCCGACATCGCGATCCTGCTGCCCGAAGGCAGCGTCCCCTGGGCGGGCCATTCGGGCACTTATGCGATCCCCCAGGTGATGGCGGAGATCGAGACGCACCGCACGACGATCGTCTTCTGCAACACCCGCGGGCTGGCCGAGCTGATCTTCCAGCAATTGTGGAAGGTGAACGAGCAGAAGCTGCCGATCGGCGTCCATCACGGCAGCCTGAGCCTGGAGGCGCGCCGCCGTGCCGAGCAGGCGATGGCCGACGGAAAGCTCCGCGCGCTGGTGGCAACCGCCAGCCTCGATCTCGGCGTCGATTGGGGCGATGTCGATTGCGTGATCCAGATGGGCGCGCCCAAGGGATCGTCACGCCTGCTCCAGCGGATCGGCCGCGCCAACCACCGGCTCGACGAGTCGAGCGAGGCAGTGCTCGTGCCCGGCAACCGCTTCGAATATCTGGAGGCGCGCGCCGCGCTCGACGCGGTCGAGCAGGGCGAGCTCGATCCCGACATCTTCCGCCCCGGCACGCTCGACGTGCTGGCCCAGCATATCATGGCCTGCGCCTGCGCCGCACCGTTCGAAGCAAACGAAATGCTGCAGGAGGTCCGCGCAGCATTGCCCTATTCGGCGCTGGAGCAGGACATTTTCGACCGCGTCCTCGGCTTCATCGCCGACGGTGGCTATTCGCTGCGCGCCTATGACAAGTTCAAGCGGCTGACGCTGGGCCGCGACGGCCTGTGGCGCGTCACCACTCCTGCCTTTGTTGCGCAGCATCGGCTCAATGCCGGCATCATCGTCGAATCGCCGATGCTGGAGGTACGCTTCAAGAACGGCCGCCGCCTGGGCAGGATCGAGGAAGGGTTCGGCAGCACCTTGTCGCCCGGCGACACGTTCTTCTTCGCCGGGCTCGCGCTCGAGGTGGAGCGCGTCGAGACGACCGACCTGATCGTCCGCGCTACCTCCAAACAGGCGCGCTTCGTGTCCTATATGGGCGCACGGCTGGCGATCACCGCCACGCTGGCGAACCGCGTGCGGGCGTTCCTGCACGACCGCAGCCAGTGGCATCGCTTCCCCGACGACGTCCGCGAATGGCTGGAGGTGCAAGCCTGTCGCTCCGCCCTCCCCGCCCCCGGCCAGCTCCTGGTCGAGACCTTCCCGCATGAGGGCCGCCACCACATGGTCGCCTACAGCTTCGAGGGGTGGAACGCGCATCAGTCGCTCGGCATGCTCATCACCCGCCGCATGGAGGCGATGGGGCTCAAGCCGCTGGGCTTCGTCGCCAACGACTATGCACTCGCGGTCTATGGGCTGGAGAAGATCGCAGACCCGCGCCCGCTCTTCTCGCCCGACATATTGGAGCATGAGTTCGTCGACTGGGTGCAGCAATCGGCGCTGCTCAAGCGTGCCTTCCGCGAAGTGGCGATCATCGGCGGGCTGGTCGAGCGCCAGCATCCCGGCAGGAAGAAGACCGGCCGCCAGGTCACCTTCTCGACCGACCTGATCTACGACGTGCTGCGCAAATACGAGCCCGACCACCTGCTGCTGCACGCCGCCTGGGCCGATGCCCGTGCCCGCATGACCGATGTCGGCCGCCTCGCCCATCTGCTCGATACCGCCGCCGACACGATGCTCCATGTCGACCTGCCGCGCGTCAGCCCGCTGGCGGTGCCCGTGCTCATCATGATCGGCCGCGAAACCGTCGCCCAGGGGACCGCAGACGACGCGCTGCTGCTCGAAGCGGAGAGCATCGCGGCGGAGGCGATGCGCCTCGACTGAATTATGTTTCCGCCAGATTGCTGCGCAGCATGGATAGGTATAGGCTGCCGTGCATGGCTGGAGTCTGGTATCCGCTACTGCTCCTCTTGCTGCCGCTAGGTTCAGCCGGCGACGGACGCGACCCGCCGCCACAGGATCCCGAGCTGATCGCGTCCGACCTCCACATCGACACGACGATGCTCATCCTGGGCCAGGCCGATTCGCGGCTTACCGTTCCCGTCGCCGTGGGCGGCAAGGGCTCGTATGATTTCATCATCGACACCGGGGCCGAGCGCACCGTGGTCTCGCGCGAACTCGCGGGCATGCTGCGGCTGAACGCGGGGGTTCCCGTGACGATCACTTCGATGACCGGCCGCGCGCTCGTCAACACGGTCGTCGTCCCCGATCTGGCGATCAAGTCGATCGGCCAGCTCCACACCGTGATCGCTCCCGCGCTCGAAGCGCGCAATCTCGGCGCCGCCGGGCTGCTCGGCATCGATACGCTCAGCAGCCATCAGGTCATCATCGATTTCGAGAAGGGCACCATGGCGGTGCGGCCCAGTGAGAAGCGCAAGAAATACACGCGGCGCCGGGACGACGAGATCGTCGTCACCGCCAAGAGCCTGTTCGGCCAGCTGATCGTCACCGACGCCTATTATGGCAGCACCCGCATCCAGGTGGTGCTCGACACCGGATCGCAGGTGACGATGGGCAACAGCGCGCTGCGCAAGCGTATCGGGCGCCGGGCGGGCAAGACCAAACCGATCCAGCTTACCAGCGTGACGGGCGACCGGACGAGCGCCGATTATGCCTTCGTTCCCGACATCAAGGTGGGCGAAGTCGCATTCGGGTCGATGCCGATCGCATTCGCCGATGTCGCCCCGTTCGAACGGTTCGGCCTCATCAAGCGGCCGGCGCTGCTGCTCGGCATGGACGCGCTGCGCAGCTTCCGCCGAGTCGATATCGATTTCCCGAATCGGCAGGTGCGCTTCCTGATGCCCAAGGGAACGCCCGTAACCCTGCCGCAATGGAGTTCGCCGCTTCTGCCGGGCGTCCGGGGCGGATCGTCCACCAAGACTTTGTGAAGCCGGATTGACTTTGCCCGCCCGGCATTGCTTGGGCAAACGCGATGACCAGCCTCTCCCGCGCCACGCTCGCTTCGCTGCCCGCCGCCATCGCCCGGCCGGCCCGTGACCTCCAGTCGATCCGCACCGGCATCGTCCATTTCGGCCCCGGCGCGTTCCACCGCGCGCACCAGGCCGCCTATGTCGATCGCGTGCTCGAAACCGATCCCCGCTGGGGCATCGCCGCGGTCTCGCTGCGCAGCCCGGGCACGGTCGATGCGCTGAAGGCGCAGGACGGGCTCTACACGCTGGCGGTGATCGATCGCGAGCCGTCGATGCGCATCCTCGCTGCCCATTCCGACGCGATCGGGCCCGGCGAAGGTGCAAAGCTGCGCACGCTGCTCGCCGATCCGGCCGTGCGGATCGCCACCAGCACCGTCACCGAGAAGGGCTATTGCCTGACCGGCGAAGGCACGCTCGATCTGGCGCATTCCGACATCGTCCACGATCTCCAGCGCCCCGCCGAGCCCCGCAGCGTGATCGGCTGGATCGTCGCCGGCCTCGCCGATCGCCATGCCGCGGGCACCGCGCCCTTTGCGATGCTGTGCTGCGACAACATGACCGGCAATGGCGGCAAGCTCCGCGCCGCCTGCGCCGCGCTCGCCCGTGAACAGGATCCGGCCCTGGCCGCCTGGATCGAGGCCGAGGTCGCCTTCCCCGATTCGATGGTCGATTCGATCACCCCGGCGAGCGATCCCGCCTTCCTCACCCAGGTTGCGCAGGCGCTGCATGTGCAGGACAAGGCCGCCGTGCAGCGTGAGAGCTTCACGCAGTGGGTGCTCCAGCGCTTCGACATGGCGGACGGCCCGGACCTCGGCTCGGCCGGCGTCACGCTCACCAACGACGTTCGCGGATACGAGCAGGCCAAGCTGCGCATCCTCAACGGCGCCCACTCCAGCCTCGCCTATATCGGCCTGCATCTGGGGCTGGAGACGGTGTTCGAGGCGATGTCCGATCCCGCGCTCGAGCATTTCGTCTCGCGGCTGATGCATTACGACATCGCCGCCTCGCTCAAGCCGGTCGAGGGGCTCGACGTCGCCGGCTATGCCGATGCGGTGCTCGACCGCTTCCGCAACCCCGCGATCCGGCATCTGCTGAGCCAGATCGCCTGGGACGGCTCGCAGAAGCTGCCCTATCGCCTGCTCGACACGGTGCAGGATGCGCTCGACCATGACCGCAACATCGAGCGGCTGGCGGTTCCCGTCGCCGCCTGGATCGCCTTCGTCCGCCGCAAGGCGCAGGCGCAGGAGAAGATCACCGATCCGCTCGCCGAGACGCTGGCGGCCGCCGCGACCGGCAGCGATGTCGCCGCGGCGATGCTGGGCCTGCGCCAGATATTCCCCGAGCGGCTCGCCACCGATCCGCGCTTCCGCCATGCGGTCGCCGATGCGCTGGTGCAGTTCCTCGACGGCCATATCGAGGGGCTGCTGGCCCGCTGAGCAAGCCGCGCCGTTGGCGGTTGACCAAGTTTACCCCGCGACGGGGGTAAATGTCCGCCTTCCCAGAGGCACGGCGCCGTGACGCGGCGGGAACGCGACAGGCGCGTCACACCTGCGCGGCATCGAGGCGACGGCGATGCGCCGCTGACGCGACACCCATGCGGCTGCGGCGCGGCATTCGGGCGACAGTGACGCGCGCAAGCGGCGTCCGGACCGGTCTGGCCTGCGCATATTCAAGTTTCAAAGAGCGGTGCCGCCGAGGCAAGGGCACCACAGCCAAGCGCATGAAATCCTACATTGCAAGCGCGTGGCGGAAGCGGATCTAAATCCCTCTCCCCTCCGGGGAGAGGGTGGCGAGCGGGGCGAAGCCGGGAGAGGGGGCAGGAGCCGCGCATTCACCGCACTTGCCCCTCTCCCCGGCCAGCATCGGGTCAACAGCCCCCCGCGCTGTTGAGGCCATGCCGGGGGCATGGCCGACCCGCTGCTCCCCGGAGGGGAGAGGGAGAAGAAGCTGGCCCCCCCCCGAACCGAAACCTACAGCGCCTGCGCTTTTCCGTCCTGCCAGACATGGCTGCAGAGCTGCGCCTCGGGCGTGTCGTCGGCTTCCAGCGCGGCGACGGTGACCCAGCCCTCGGCGCGGAGCCTGGCGCCGAGATCCGCCGGCGTGCCGAGCGGCAGGAACAGCCGCCGACGCGCATCGGCGCCGACCCCGGCATCGAGGATCGGATCGGCGTAGAGCGAGAAGCCGACCGCCGGCTCCTCGCGCCCGCCGTCATGGACGATCGTGTAGCTGCCGCCACGCCCGATCTCGCCGCGGATCGCGGTGGAGAAGAAGGAGAAGCCCAGCCAGCTCTGGAATTCGAAGCCGTGCCGCTCGGTGGGATCGAGCGTCAGCGCCGCCTGGCCCTGGATGCTGGCGGCGATCTCGGCCAGCCCGTCGAGCCGGCTGCCCAGCGCCTTGCCCGCGTCGATCGCGCGCAGGCGGGCCATCGCCGCGTCGAACGGCCCCGCCGCCTCGATCAGCGGCAGGTAGCGCGGGTCGATCGCCGCGACGCCGCCGGCATCCTTGGCATCGAGCCGCTCGCGGAGCTGCGCCAGCGTCTCGGCATCCAGACTGTCGCCCGCCAGCGTGTCGGCCAGATCGGGCAGGGTGAAATCCACCGCGAGGCCGGTGACGCCCGCCGCCCGCAGCGCCTCGATCGCGACGCGCACCACTTCGCTGGCCGCCGCGACGGTATCGAGCCCGATCAGCTCGCAGCCCATCTGCCGCATCGAACGCTGCGGATTGAGCGCGGAGGCGCTCAGCTTCATCACCGGCCCGGCATAGGAAAGCCGCAGCGGGCGCGGATGGTGCCCCATGCGCGTCACCGCGATGCGGCCGACCTGCGCGGTCAGATCCGGCCGGATCGCCAGCGTGCGCTGCGAGACGGGATCGACGAAGCGCACCGCATCGCGCAGCCCCCCCGCCTTGAGCCGGCTGCCGAGTTCGTCGGCGAATTCGGCCAGCGGCGGATCGACCTGCTCATAGCCGTAGAGCCGCGCAACGCCGAGCACGCGCCCCTCCAGCCGCGTGGCGGCATCGGCCGCGGGCGGCAGGCGATCGTGGAAACCCTCGGGGAGGAGACCGGTCATGATGCCTCCGGGGAGAAGGTCGGGAGAGGGACGGCCGCAAGTGCGACGCCGATGGCGTGCGCAACGCCTTCCAGATTGCTGCCCACTTCGTAGTTCGTGAACCGGATCACCCGATACCCCTGCCGTTCCAGCCATGTCGTTCGCCGGGCATCTTTGGTTTCGCCCAACGCATGCGTGTCGCCGTCGATCTCGACAATCAGCTTGCGGGACCGCGCGACGAAATCGGCGATATACGGCGCGATCACGACCTGGCGAGCGAATTTCACGCTTTCGAACTGCTTGGCGCGGAGGATTCGCCAGACGGCGGCTTCGGTTGGGGTGGGGTTGGCGCGCATCTGCTTGGCGCGCGCGAGCAACTTTTCATCGACCTTCGGCATTGCCGGACTGCCCCTCTCCCAACCCTCTCCCCGGAGGGGAGAGGGCTATAGCCTAGTTGCGAGGTTCTGGCACACAACTCCCTCTCCCCACCGGGGAGAGGGAAGGGGCCCGCGCCGGAGGCGTGGGAAGGGAGAGGGGCAGTCCGCTACCTTAGAAGTTCAGCGCCATCGCGGTCTTCACGCCGGGGAGCGCGCGGACCTTGGCGATCAGATCAGGGCTCACCTCTTCGTCGAGCGAGAGCAGCAGCACCGCCTCGCCGCCCGCGCTCCGCCTGCCGAGATGGAAGGTGCCGATGTTCACGCTCGCCTCGCCCAGCGTCGAGCCGAGCCGGCCGATGAAGCCCGGCGCGTCCTCGTTGACGATGTAGAGCATCGGCCCGGCAAGATCGGCCTCGACCTTGATGCCGAACAGCTCGACCAGACGCGGCGCCGAATTGCCGAACAGCGTGCCCGCCACCGAACGGTCGCCCGCCTCGGTGCCCACCGTGACGCGAACCAAAGTGTGGTAATCGCCCTCGCGCTCATGGCGCACCTCGCGCACGTCGAGGCCGCGTTCCCTGGCGAGGAACGGCGCGTTGACCATGTTCACCGTGTCCGAATGGACGCGCATCAGCCCGGCGAGCACCGCGCCGGTGATCGGCTTCTGGTTGAGCTCGGCTGCCGCCCCCTCGACTTCGATCGAGATATTGTCGAGCGCGCCGTGCGAGAGCTGGCCGACCAGGCTGCCCAGCTTCTCGGCCAGCGCCATGTAGGGCTTGAGGCGCGGCGCTTCCTCAGCCGAGAGGCTCGGCATGTTGAGCGCGTTGGTGACGCCGCCCGAGACGAGGAAATCGGCCATCTGCTCGGCGACCTGGATCGCGACGTTGACCTGCGCCTCGCTGGTGGAGGCGCCGAGATGCGGGGTCGAGATGAAGTTGGGCGTGCCGAACAGCGGCGATTCCCTGGCCGGCTCGGTCACGAACACGTCGAGCGCGGCACCGGCGATATGGCCCGATTCGAGCCCGGCCTTGAGCGCCGCCTCGTCGATCAGCCCGCCGCGCGCGCAGTTGATGATGCGGACGCCCTTCTTGGTCTTGGCGAGATTCTCGGCGGAGAGGATGTTGCGGGTCTGGTCGGTCAGCGGCGTGTGCAGCGTGATGAAGTCGGCGCGCAGCAGCAGGTCGTCGAGGCTCATCTTCTCGACGCCCATCTCCAGCGCGCGCTCGGGGGTGAGGAAGGGATCATAGGCGATCACCTTCATCTTGAGGCCCAGCGCGCGATCCGCGACGATCGAGCCGATATTGCCCGCGCCGATCAGGCCCAGCGTCTTGGCGGTGAGCTCGACACCCATGAAGCGGTTCTTCTCCCACTTGCCGGCCTGGGTGGAGGCGTCGGCCTCCGGGAGCTGGCGGGCGAGCGCGAACATCAGCGCGATGGCATGCTCGGCGGTAGTGATCGAATTGCCGAACGGCGTGTTCATGACGACCACGCCCTTGGCCGAGGCCGAGGGGATGTCGACATTGTCGACGCCGATGCCGGCGCGGCCGACGACCTTGAGGTTGGTCGCGGCCTCCAGGATTTCCTTGGTTACCTTGGTCGAGCTGCGGATGGCGAGGCCGTCATACTGGCCGATGATCGCCTTCAGTTCCTCCGGCGTCTTGCCGGTGATCTCGTCCACCTCGACGCCGCGCGCGCGGAAGATCTCGGCGGCCTTGGGGTCCATTTTGTCGCTGATAAGTACCTTGGGCATGGGAAGTTCCTTCTAAGCCCCCTCTCCCCTCCGGGGAGAGGGGCAATGTGTCTTGATGCGAGAGCGTCGGGAGAGGCGGCATCGTCCTGCCCCTCTCCCAACCCTCTCCCCGGTGGGGAGAGGGCTTTTGGGTCAGCCCGCCTTGGCGGTGGCGTAGGCCCAGTCGAGCCAGGGGCCGAGCGCCTCGATATCGGCGGTGTCGACCGTCGCGCCGCACCAGATGCGCAGGCCGGCGGGGGCGTCGCGATATCCGGCGACGTCGTAGGCGGCGTCTTCCTTCTCGAGCAGCGAAGCGAACTTCTTGATGAAGGCTTCGTCGGCACCCTCGACCGTGAGGCACACGCTGGTCTTCGAGCGGATGCCGCGATCGACCGCGAGATGGCCGAGCCAGTCGCGCTCGGCGACGATCTTGTCGAGCGCGGCGGCATTGGCGTCCGAGCGCGCGATCAGGCCGTGCAGGCCGCCCAGATCCCTCGCCCATTCGAGCGCGAAGATCGCGTCCTCGACCGCCAGCATCGACGGGGTGTTGATCGTCTCGCCCTTGAACACGCCCTCGGCGAGCGCGCCCTTGGCCATCAGGCGGAACACCTTGGGCAACGGCCAGGCCGGGGTATATTCGCTGAGCCGCTCGACCGCGCGGGGGCCGAGGATCAGCACGCCGTGCGCGCCCTCGCCGCCCAGCACCTTCTGCCAGGAGAAGGTGCAGACATCGATCTTGTCCCAGGGCAGGTCATAGGCGAACACCGCGCTGGTCGCGTCGGCGAAGCTCAACCCCTCGCGGTCGGCCGGGATCCATTCGCCGTCCGGCACGCGGACGCCCGAGGTGGTGCCGTTCCAGGTGAACAGCACGTCGTCCGACCAGTCGAGCCTGTCGAGATCGGGGAGCTGGCCGTAATCGGCACGGACCACGTTCGGCTCGAGCTTGAGCTGCTTGACGGCATCGGTGACCCAACCCTCACCGAAGCTCTCCCAGGCCAGCGTCGTGACGCCGCGCGCGCCGAGCATCGTCCACATCGCCATCTCGAAGGCGCCGGTGTCGGAGCCCGGCACGATGCCGATGCGGTGGGTGTCCGGCAGCGCCAGCATCTCGCGCATCAGATCGATGCAATATTGGAGGCGGCTCTTGCCGAGCTTGGAGCGGTGCGAGCGGCCGAGCGACTCGGTGGCGAGCTTCTCGGGCGACCAGCCCGGAGGCTTGGCGCAGGGACCGGAGGAGAAATAGGGGCGAGCCGGCTTGGTGGCGGGCTTGGCGGACGCACGGGTGGCGTCGGTAACGGCGGAATCAGTCATGTCAGTCTCTCCTTGCAGAGAGCACGCGCGGCGTTGGGACCGCGTGGCCCGCCGACGGCCCTAGCGGCGGGCGGGCGAATGTCAATCGCGTGTTTGCCCCGTCAGGGCGCGGGCTTGGGCGCGAGCAGGCCGCGATCGGTCATCCAGTCGGTGATGCGATCGGGCCAGTGGCGCAGCGCCACCATCGGCGTCGTCTCGCCCATGTTATAGGCATGGCCGCCCGCCGCATACAGGTGCAGCTCGGCGGAGGCGCCGGCGGCGCGATAGGCGGTCAGCAGGTCGAGGATCGGCTGCGAGCAGCATTTGTCGTCGCTCGCCGCCGACATCAGCAGCGGCGGCGAGGCGGCGGTGATCCGCTCCTCGGCATGGAGCGGCCCCGGAAAGACCAGGATGCCGAAATCGGGCCGGGCGGAGGGCCTGTCGATCGCATCTCCCGGGCCGGGCGCGGGGACGGGCGCGCTGAGCAACGTCACCCGCGCCAGCTCGCCGCCGGCCGAGAAGCCGACCACGCCGATCCGCCTGGGATCGAGCTTCCATGCGCCGGCGCGGCTGCGGATCAGCCGCATCGCCCGCTCGGCATCCTGGCGCGCATGCTCGAACTTGTAGGGCGAATCCTTGCCGCGGAAGAGCCGGTAGCGCAGCACGAACGCCGCCACGCCGCGCTCGTTGAACCAGCGGGCGACGTCGTTGCCCTCGGTCGTGATGACCAGGAATTCATGCGCGCCGCCCGGCATGATGAGCACCGCCGCGCCGGTCTCGCGCCCCGGCCGCGCGGGATAATAGGTGATGCTGGGATTGTTGATGGGCTTGGTCCAATAGGCTTCGGACGTCTCCGGGATGCCGGCCCGGTCCTCGAACCCCGGCGCGCCCTTGTCCCACAGCGCGATGCGCTGGCCCGGCGCCGGGGGATCCTGGGCGAAGGCGGGAGCGGCAAACAGGACGAACGCGCATGCCAGCGCAACGAGCAATCGGGCCATCACTCTCTCCCATGCACGGCTCAAACGGCCGCATCCGAAAGGGATGGTAGCGTTAACGGGCTCGCGGTCAAATACCGGTCTGCTATGCTGGCCGACATGCGTAGGGGTATTCGTATCGCATTGCTGCCGCTGCTGCTTTCCGCCTGCGTCTTCGGTGGCGGCGGGGACAAGCGGCCAGCGCCGATCCGGGAACGTTCGTCCGGCCCGATCACGCTTCACGGGCCCACGCCGCGCGAGACGCAGCAATGCTTCTCCGACCTGTCGCGCGAGGCAGTGCGCTACAGCCCGCTGCCCGATCGCGATTTCGGCAGCGGCTGCGTCGTCACCGGCGCGGTGCAGCTCCTCGACATCGGCGTGCCGGTGACCAACCTCAAATCGATGCGCTGCCCGCTGGCGCGGACCTTCACCGCCTGGGTGCGCTTCGCCGTCGCGCCGGCCGCCAGGCAGATGCTGGGCAGCGAAGTGGCGCGCGTGGAGAGCATGGGCACCTATTCGTGCCGCGGCATCATCGGCGGCAACGCGGCCGCCGCCCAGCGCATCTCGGAGCACGCGCTGGGCAATGCCGTCGACGTCTCGGCCTTCGTGCTGAAGGACGGGCGGCGGATCAGCGTCCAGTCGGACTGGCGCTCAGGCGATCCGCAGGTCCGGGAATTCTTCGCCGCGATCCACAATTCGGCGTGCAAGCGATTCCGGACGGTGCTGAGCCCCGACTACAACGCCGCGCACCACGATCACCTGCACCTCGACATGGGGCGCGGCCCCTTCTGCGCATGAGGTTTGCAGCCGCGCCGCAATGCTCCTAAGCCGGCCAAAATGAACGATACCCGCGTCCCTTCGCGCGTCTTCCGCCCTGCCCAGCAGGAAGCCGAGAGCGCCAACACCGCCAGCGGCACGCCGCAGACCGAGCATCCCGCCTATCGCCTCGCCTTCCAGG
Source organism: Sphingomonas sp. dw_22 (assembly GCF_018449795.1). Lineage (GTDB taxonomy): Bacteria > Pseudomonadota > Alphaproteobacteria > Sphingomonadales > Sphingomonadaceae > Sphingomonas. The sequence continues at coordinate 9,168 of NZ_JAAVVE010000051.1, read as the reverse complement.
ACATGGATTTCCTGCTGCGCGAGGATCTGCGCCCGGTGCGGTTCCAGCTCGAGCTGCTCAAGCCGCAACTGCTGCTCGACGAGGCGAATATCGCATCGACCTTCGTGATCTACGGCTCGGCCCGCATCCCCGAGCCGGCCAAGGCCGAAGCGGTGCTCGCGCTCGCCGAGACCGAGCAGCAGAAGCGCATCGCCAGGAACCTGGTCGCCAAGTCCAAATATTACGAGGAAGCCCGCAAGCTGGGCCAGCTCGCCAGCAATTTCCCGCTCGACGAGGCCGGCAAGAAGCAGTTCGTGGTGACTTCGGGCGGCGGCCCCTCGATCATGGAGGCGGCGAACCGGGGCGCGCGCGACGTGGGCGCGGAGACGATCGGCCTCAACATCGTGCTGCCGCACGAACAGGCGCCCAACCCCTATGTCACGCCGGGGCTGAGCATGCAGTTCCACTATTTCGCGCTCAGGAAGATGCACTTCCTGCTCCATGCGCGCGCAGTGGCGGTGTTCCCCGGCGGCTTCGGCACGTTCGACGAGAGCTTCGAGCTGCTGACGCTGATCCAGACCGGAAAGATCGATCCGATCCCGGTGCTGTTCTACGGCCGCGAATTCTGGGAGCGCGTCGTCAATTTCGAGGCGCTGTGCGACGAAGGCGTGATCTCGCCGCGCGACCTGAGCCTGTTCCGCTTCGTCGAGACGGCGGAAGAGGGCTGGGAGATCGTCCAGCAATTCTGGCAGGAAAAGGAAAAGGCGCGGGGCTGAGCGGGCCTGCGAGGCGGCGCTTCCATAGCCCTCTCCCGCTTGCGGGAGAGGGTTGGGTGAGGGTTAAGTGCGAGCGGGTCGGAAGGATCGACCGAATGGCTCCCCCTCCCCCTACTCACCCTCACCCCGACCCTCTCCCGCAAGCGGGAGAGGGAGAAGGCAGCAGGCGAGCGCCTTACTTGACGCCCTTCTTCTCGGCCTGGATCGCGCCGGAATTGGTCTTGGCGGGCGCGCCCTCGCCCGGGGCGGCCTGGTTCGACAGGTTGCCGGCGGGCGCGGCCTCGGTCGCGTTCGCTTCGGCGGCATCGCTGCCGTTGCCCGGAGCGGCGCCGGCCGCAGGGGCCGCCGGCAGCGGCAGGTTCGAGCCCTGGGTGTTCAGATAGGCGATCACGTTGGCGCGGGCCTTGGGATCCGAGATGCCGGCGAAGGTCATCTTGGTGCCGGGGGCCATCTTGCGCGGCGACGTGAGCCACGTGTTCATCTTGTCGAAGTCCCAGTTGCCGCCCACGCCCTTCAGCGCATCGGAGAAGGCGAAGCCGCCCTTGCCCGCGCCGACCGGCTCGCCCAGCGTGCCGTAGAGATTGGGGCCCACGCCGTTCGCGCCGCCCTGGGTGATGGTGTGGCAGGCGGCGCACTGCTTGAAGACTTCGGCGCCCTTCACCGGATCGGCGGCGGCGAGCAGGGTCGCGATCGGCACATCGGCCGCGGGGCCGCCGACGCTCGCATCTTCCGCGCCTTCGATCGCATAGCCCATATGCTCGGGCCGCTCGGACCTGAAGACCGTGCCGCTGACGATCGACAGGCCCAGCGCGGCGATGCCGCCGGCCAGAGCCCAACCCGCGATCGTATTGAAGCGATTGTCCATCACGTGCCCCCGGCGGAGAAAAAATCGAGCCCCTTTAGAACTGCCGTCGTACCGAACGCAAGCGGGCTTGCCGCATGTCGAACGGAAGGGTAGCGCGCCCTCCCTATGCAGAACTTCGCAGCCCCCGCCCTGCCGATCGTGGCCCGGATGATCGCAACCGCCGAGCACGCGCCCGAACGCGCCGTCGCATTCCAGGGCGCGCCCGGCGCCAATTCGCACATCGCCGCGCTCGAAGCCTTTCCGGACGGCCTGCCTTTGCCCTGCTTCTCGTTCGAGGACGCGATCGACGCCGTGAAGGAAGGCCGCGCCGACCGCGCGATGATCCCGATCGAGAATTCGCTCCACGGCCGCGTCGCCGACATCCATTTCCTGCTGCCCGAATCGGGGCTGGCGATCGTCGGCGAGCATTTCCTGCCGATCCGCTACGGGCTGATGGGCACGGGCGAGATCGCCCAGGTGAAGGAAGCGATGAGCCACCCGCAGGCGCTGGGCCAGTGCCGCCACTGGCTGAAGGCGCACGGCATCGCGCCGGTCGCCTATCCCGACACGGCGGGCGCCGCCGCGGTGATCGCCGAGATGGCGGATCCCGGCGTGGCCGCGCTCGCCCCACCGGGTGCCGCGGATCTCTACGGACTGAAGCTGCTCGCGACCGACCTTGCCGATGCCGAGCACAACATGACCCGCTTCGTCGTGCTCGCGCGCGAGGCGCCGCCGATCGAGGGGCCGGGGCCGTTCATGACCACCTTCATCTTCGAGGTGAAGAACGTGCCCGCCGCGCTCTACAAGGCGCTGGGCGGCTTCGCGACCAACGGCGTCAACATGACCAAGCTGGAAAGCTATCAGCGGGGCGGCAGCTTCGCGGCGACCGAATTCTATGCCGATATCGTCGGCAGCCCCACCGACGCCACGGTGGGCCGCGCGCTGGAGGAACTGCGCTTCCACACCAAATGGGCGCGCGTGCTGGGCACCTATCGGCAGGCGCGGCCGCGGCCGGAGTGAGCGGTTGCGGATGACATTCGGCCCCACTTTCCCTCTCCCCTTGAGGGGAGAGGGTTGCGTAGACTTGGGTCGCGCACTTGCGCGACCTTAGTCGGAGCTGGGTGAGGGGTGAGCGGCTGCTTCAGCAGCCGCGCGGAGCTGCGCTCCGCTCTACCCCTCTCCAAGCTGCGCTAGGCAGCACGCTGCCAAGCTTCGCTATCCTCTCCCCTATCAAGGGGAGAGGAATAAAAGGCTGAATGTCGCTCCGCCCTACGCGCCCTCCGCCCACGCCGTCAGCAGCGTGTTGGCGATCGCATAGGACGGCGGCGCGCCGAAGGTGGCGGCGGGATCGCGCGCCAGGGCCAGGCGCACCTCGTCGCGGGTGAACCAGCGCGCATCCTCCAGCTCGTGCACGTCGATCGTGATCGCCTCCTCCTCGGCCGTGCCGATGCAGGCGACCATCAGCGACGAAGGGAAGGGCCAGGGCTGGCTAGCGACATAGCGAATGTCGCGGACGCGCACGCCCGCTTCCTCGAAGATCTCGCGGGCCACGGCCTCCTCGATCGATTCGCCGACCTCCAGGAAGCCGGCGAGCGCGGAGTAACGCCCCTGCGGCCAGGGCGGCTGGCGGCCGAGCAGCACCCGGTCGCCCAGCTCGGCGAGCATGATGACCACCGGATCGACGCGCGGGAAATGCTCGGCGCCGCAATTGGGGCATTGCCGCGCCCAGCCCGCGCGGAAGATCGCCGTCGCCGTCCCGCAGACGGCGCAGAAGCCGTGGCGGCCATGCCAGTCGACCAGGCTGCGCGCGGCGGCATAATTGGCGGCGTCGGCCGGGGCGAACCGGTCGAGCATCGCGAACAGCGCCGGCGAGCGGCCGGCGGGGACCGCGTGCCCGTGCGGGAAGGCCGCGGCGAAGCACGGCACGCCGTCATCATAGCCGAGGAACAGCGGCTCGCCCGATGCCGCGCCCAGCGCCGTCCAGGTCAGCCGCCCTTCGTCGTCGAGGACGGGATCGAGCCCGTCGAGCACCAGCAGCCGCGCCGCCGGATGGGCCAGCGCCGCGTCCAGCAGCGCCGCTTCGTGACGAACCCGGTCGGCACGATCGAGCGTGCCGCCGGTGAAACCCGGCGCCTTCACCGCGCCAGATCGGCGTAGACCGCGCGGCCCACTTCGCGCTTCAGCCCGGTTTCGGCCAGCAACAGGTTTATCATCCCCGTCGCGCGCACCTTATGGACCGGATCGGCCCAGGCGATCGTCCCCGCCGCGCCGCCCCAGCCGAACGTGCCCTTGCCCGGCCCACCCGGCCGATCCGCCAGATAGACCGAGCCGCCCGCGCCGAAGCCCATGGGCACGCCAGAATCGGCGGTCATCTCGCCCAGAATCGACTTGTCGACGCCGGCCGGCAGGAGATCGGACATCGCCAGCGCGACCGTCTCGGGCTTGAGGATGCGCGCGCCGTCCAATTCGCCGCCGTTCACCAGCATGTGGAGGAACCGGTCATAGTCGCGCGCCGACGTCACCAGCCCGGCGCCGCCATAGGGAAAGCTGGGCGGCTTGAGCCAAACCGAGGTCGCGCCGGGATCGAGCGCGATGCGGTTGCCGCCGACCAGCGCATAGTCGGTCGCGAAACTGCCCGCCTTGTCGGCCGGCACGGTCCAATAGCTCTCGTTCATCTGGAGCGGCTGGAAGATGCGGGTGTTGACGAACGTGTCGAACTTCATGCCCGAGGCCACTTCGATGACGCGCCCGAGCACGTCGAGACCGATCGAATAGCTCCATTTGCTGCCCGGCTCGGCGATCAGCGGCAGCGTCGCGACGCGGTTCGCGAACTCCTCTAGGCTGGCCGGGCGCGCGGCGCGCATCTGGACTTCCATCGACGCGCTCACCTGGGCAGGATTGATCCCCAGCCGGTTATATTCGTCGAGCAGCGGCCCCTTGGTGATGATGTTGTAGCCCAGGCCCGCGGTGTGGGTGAGCAGGTTGCGCACCGTGATCGGGTGCGTCGCCGGACGGCTGGTGAGGTCCTTGGCGGGGTCAACCAGCACCTTCATGGTCTTGAACGCCGGGATGAAGTCGCTGATCGGCTGGTCGAGCCTGAGCTTGCCTTCCTCGACCAGGATCATCGCGGCGATGCCGGTGATCGGCTTGGTCATCGAATAGACGCGCCACAGGCTGTCGATATCGGCGGCCGGCGCGGTCGCTTCGTTGGCGATGCGGCCCTCGGCGATCACGGTGAGCGGCGCGTCGCCCTTGGCATAGGTGATGACGATGCCCGGCACGGTGCCCTGGGCGACATAGCGTTTGGCGAGCGCCGTGGTTTCGGTCGGCGCGACCTGGGCCGCGGCCAGGGGAACGAGCGCAAGCGCTCCGATCAATCCAATCCCGATCAGTCTGCGCATCGCATTCTCCCGAAAATCCTTGCCGCCTTGGCGAACACCGTCGGCAGCCCCGCCGCCTCGATATCGGCGATCGGCCACCATTCGCCTTCAGCGGCGTCTGAATGCTCCCCGATTGTTGCAGCGGCAAGCATGCAATCGAGGTTGAAGTGGGTGAAGCCGTGGGTGGCATGCGCGTCGAGCATCCGCCATGCCGCGTCGAACGGCGCCTCCGCGAGTCCGGGCGGCGTTGCTTCCCAAGGCCCGGTGGGCAGGGCGCGCATGCCGCCGAGCAGGCCCTTGGCGGGACGCGTCACCAGCAGCACCTGGCCGCCGCGCTCCGCCCAGAACATCGTGCCGTGGCGCTGGGGCTTGGGCGCCTTCCTCGCCTTGACCGGGAAGGTCTCGGGCGCGCCGGTGGCGAAGCCGTCGCATCGTTCGCGCAAGGGGCAGAGCAGGCAGCGCGGCGACCTGGCAGTGCAGATGCCGCTGCCCAGGTCCATCATCGCCTGGGCGAAATCGCCGGCGCGGGCATCGGGGGTGATCGAATCGGTGAGCGCGTAGATACGCGGCTTCGCGCCCGGCAGCGGTTCCTCCACCGCGAACAGCCGCGAGACGACGCGCTCGACATTGGCATCGACCACCACCGCGCGCGCGCCGAACGCGATCGCCGCGATGGCGGCGGCCGTGTAGCCGCCGATCCCGGGCAGCGTGCGCAGTGCCTCTTCGGTGTCCGGAAGCGCGCCCAGCGCGGCGACTTCGCGGGCGCAGGCGAGCAGGTTGCGCGCCCGGGCATAATAGCCGAGGCCCGCCCAGGCGGCCATCAGATCGGCATCGTCTGCTGCCGCCAGCGCCGCGAAATCCGGCCAGCGCGACGTAAATTTCTCGAAATAGGGGATGACGCTCGCGACCTGGGTCTGCTGGAGCATCACCTCGGAAAGCCAGACGCGATAGGGCTCCGGCGCGTTCGCCCCCGGCCGCGCACGCCAGGGCAAGTCGCGGGCATATGCGTCGTACCATTCGAGCAGCGGAGCGGCGATTGCGCGAGGGACGTTGTCGGGCACAGGCCCCTATGGCATGGGTTGGCGGCAATGACGAAGCCCCCGCGCACCATGACCCGCCAGCCGCGCCTCGAGCCGAAGCGCACCAACCGCGCGCAGCCGGTTTCGGAGCTGCTCGCCGATGTCGGCCGCGCGACCTTCCGCAAGTTCGGATTCGTCCAGCATTCGATCGTCAGCCGCTGGAGCGAGATCGTCGGCGAGCGCTATGCCCGCGTATCCGCGCCCGAATCGATTCGCTTTCCGCAGGGGAAGCGCGCCGAGGGGGTGCTGAACCTGATCGTATCGGGCGCGCATGCCCCGATGATGCAGCATATCGCCCCGGAGATCATCGAGCGGGTCAACCGCTTCTTCGGCTATACCGCCGTCGCGCGGCTGGCGATCCGCCACGGCGAAGTGAAGCGCCCCGACAAGCCGGTGCCGCCGCCCAGCCTGAAGCCCTTGTCCGAGGAAATGGGCGCGAGTCTCCGCGGCATCGCCGATCCCGAGCTCAAGGCCGTGCTCGAAGCGCTTGCCGCCGGCGTCGCCGCGAGCGACGAAACCCCCAAGATCGGCCGGATCGACTGATGCGGCGCCTGCTGATCGTCCTGGCCGCGCTGCTCGCGCTGCCCATCGCCGCCGCACCGGCGCAAAAGGCGGCGGCGCCCAGATGGAGCGATGTCGTCGCGCTCACGCCCGAGGGCGGCTTTCGCCAGGGCAATCCCGACGCGCCGGTGAAGCTGATCGAATATGGCTCGCGGACCTGCCCGACCTGCGGCCGCTTCGCCGCCGAGGGCGTGGCCGAGCTGCGCGACAAATATGTCGCGACGGGCAAGGTCAGCTACGAATATCGCGACTTCCTGATCCATGGCGCGCCCGATTTCGCGCTCGCGCTGCTCAACCAGTGCGTGCCCACGCCGCGCTTCTTCGCCGCGCTCGACGCGATCTATGCCAATCAGCCGGCCTTCGCGGCCCGGCTCGCCCAGCTCGAAAAGACCCGATCGGCCGAGCTGGAGGCATGGCAGAAGCTGCCCCCGCCGCAAATGGCGACGCGCTTCGCCGAGGCGCTCGGCTTCATCCCGTTCATGAAGGCGCAGGGCGTGACCGAGGCACGGGCGCGCCAATGCCTTGCCGATCCCGCGCTCATCAAGCGCATCGCCCAGACCAACGCCGATGCCGTCAACAAGCAGGACGTGGACGGCACGCCGACCTTCATCGTCAACGGGCGCAAGGTGCGCGCGTTCGACTGGCTCCACCTCCAGCCCGAGCTGTGGGCGGCGGGAGCCTCGTAAATCCATCGTTCCTGGAGAAGTGAAGACATGCGCGTTGCCCCAGCCCTGATTCCCCTGGCCCTGGTCCCCGTCCTGGCCCTTGCCGCATGCGGCGGCGGATCGTCGAACAGCTCGGCACCGGCCCAGTCGGCCACGCCCGTCGCCACCGTGGCGCCCCCCGCCGGCAAGACCTGGATGGACGTCGTCGCCAAGACGCCCGAGGGCGGCTACCTCCAGGGCAATCCGAACGCGCCGATCAAGCTGGTCGAATATGGCTCGCGCAACTGCCCGGTCTGCGGCCGCTTCGCCGTGGAGGGCATGGAGCCGCTGCGCAAGAAGTACATCTCGACCGGCCAGGTGAGCTACGAGTTCCGCGACTTCCTGGTCCACGGCGCGCCCGATCTGGCGCTGGCGCTGCTCAACCAGTGCGTGCCGACCGAGAATTTCTTCACGGTGATGGACCAGATCTACGCCAACCAGCCCGCCTTCCTCGATCGCACCCAGCAGCTCGTGCAGAACAATCCGCAGGTCGCGCAGCAGCTCCAGTCGATGCCCGCGCCCCAGGCGGCGGTGGGTTTTGCCGACGCGCTGGGCTTTGTCGAGTTCATGAAGCAGCGCGGCGTGCCCGAGGCCAAGGCGCGCGCCTGCCTGGCCGACCAGAAGGCGATCGAAGCCATCGCCAAGGTGAACGGCGACGCGGTGAACAATGGCGAGGTGACCGGCACGCCGACCTTCTTCATCAACGGCCGCGTCGTCCCCAACACGGCAGCCTGGGAAGCGCTGGAGCCGGCGCTCCAGGCGGCGGGCGCCCGCTGACGCGATGCAGATCAAGCGGCTGCGGCTGACAGGCTTCAAGAGCTTCGTCGACCCGGCCGACCTGCGCATCGAGCCGGGGCTGACGGGGATCGTCGGCCCCAATGGCTGCGGCAAGTCCAACCTGCTCGAAGCGCTGCGCTGGGCGATGGGCGAGAGCAGCGCCAAGTCGATGCGCGGCGCCGGCATGGAGGACGTGATCTTCGCCGGCACCGCGACCCGACCGGCGCGGGATTTCGCCGAAGTCTCGATCCTGGCCGAGCAGGCGGGCGAGGATGGCGAGCTTGAGGTCGTCCGCCGGATCGAGCGCGGCGCGGGCTCCGCCTATCGCATCAACGGGCGGGACGTGCGCGCCAAGGACGTGGCGCTCGCCTTTGCCGATGCCGCCACCGGCGCGCATTCGCCCGCTTTGGTGAGCCAGGGGCGGATCGGCGCGATCATCCAGGCCAAGCCCGGCGAGCGCCGCGCGATGCTGGAGGAAGCGGCGGGGATCGCCGGGCTGCATGTGCGCCGCAAGGACGCCGAGCAGAAACTGCGCGCGACCGAGGCCAATCTGGTGCGGCTCGACGAAGTGATCGGCGACCAGGAGGCCCGCGCCGCCGCCCTCAAGCGCCAGGCGCGCCAGGCCGAGCGCTATCGCGAGCTTTCCGACCGGATCCGCGTCGCCGAGGCGCGGATGATCTTCGCCCGCTGGCGCGACGCCGCCGAGGCATCCGATGCCGCGAAGAAGGAGGCCGCCGCCGCCGAGGCCCTGGTCGCCGAGCGCTCCCGGGCGCATGACGAAGCCGCCGCCGCGCACCAGCCCGCCGCGCAGGGGTTCGCGCTGCGCCGGCCGAAACCCCCGGCCCTCGGGGTCGCGCCCACCGTTCGCTGGCCCGGGCCCCGCCGCCGCGCCGCCGAACCCCCCCCCCCCCGCGCCCGCGGGGCATCCAAACCCCCAACACACGCCGTCGCGGTGGCCCACCCCCCCACCCCCCCCCCCCCCCTGCCCCCCCCGCGAAGCCCGCACCCTCGCCTCATTCCTTGGCGCTTCATCTCAGCCGCTCGACGGGGGACCATTGCTGCCGGGCC
>NZ_JAAVVE010000050.1 GCF_018449795.1 Sphingomonas sp. dw_22 | reverse complement strand
GACCTGCTGGTCACGCATCTCGGCAAGGGCCAGCCCGCCGGGCTCTGCTCGACCGGAGAACAAAAGGCGCTGCTGCTCGGGCTGGTGCTGGGCCATGCCGAGCTGGTGGCGGAGCGCATCGAGCGCGCGCCGATCCTGCTGCTCGACGAAGTCGCGGCGCATCTCGATCCCGGCCGGCGCGCGGCATTGTTCGAACGGCTGGCGGGCATGGGGCAGGTATGGATGACCGGCACCGAAGCCGGGCTGTTCGATGCGGTGCCGGGAGAGGCGACGCGATACCGCGTGGCGGACGGATCGATTGCCGATTGAGATTATATCAATTGAAAAAAGCGCTTCGCAGCGAGGCCGCAGAGAACTGGTTTGGTTGACACGGTTGACACGGGTATTGCGAAAAACCCTTCCTCCCCGAATTTCGCGGCTTTCGAGACTCGACGATGAGAAAGAGCCGGCGAGGCATCGCAGGCGAAATCCTACATTGCCAGCGGTCTTCGCGTCCGATCCGAAGAGCCAAGGAAAAGGGGCCGCCCCACGGAGTGGAACGGCCCCTTTTCCCTTACCGATTCCGGTGGATCAGCCGCGCGCGAAGCGCACTGCCGGGCGGCGGCGCAGCGCCATGCCGGCCAGGCCGAAGCCGCCGATCATCATGCCCCACACCGCCGGCTCGGGAACCGCGGTGACCGAGACGCCGTCGAGCGCCGCGCCATAGGGCGAGCTGTCGCGCGAGGCGAAGCTCAGCGTGGTCGAGGTGCCAGCGGCGACGAAATTATAGGTGTACGAGGTCCAGCCCATCGCGTTGCGCCCGGTGCCGCTCGAATCGAGCGTGTAGCTGGCGGTGGCGTTGCCGGTCGCGCCGACATCGATATTCTTCACCACCGGCGCGCCGTCGGGATTGCCCGCGAGCAGGAAGGTCACCGAATAGGCCTGGTGCAGGATCGTGTCGAAGGTCTGGGCAATGCTGCCCGCGCCGTTGCCCGACAGATCGATGCTGCGGCTGCCTTCGCCGGCATTCCAGTAGCTGCCGATATAATCGACGCCGGCGCCGCCGACGGTCCAGCCGGTGATCGCGCCCGAGCCCGCGCCGACCGTGGAGAAGCTGCCCGGCGCAGTGCCGAATTCGAAGCCGCCATTCTGGAAAGCCTGTGCATTGGCCGCGGCAGGCAAAACGGTCGCGGCGATCGCCACGACGATAAACTTGCGAAACATGGAGAACCCCTCACTGGAACCGAGCCCGTCTCCTAACGGGAGAGATCTGAAGGGTAAACGAACAATGAAGGTATCCGCCCGTCTCGTTACGGCACGGAAATCAACTGCGATCGGGCCTTGCGTTCCATCCGCGCCGGCTTTGCGCCCTCCGTCCCGCAGGGCCCTTACGGGCTTTCGCCGTGCGCCGCTTATGCCTATATGCTGGGCATGGCAGACACTCCCAAGCAGAATGAATACGGCGCCGATTCGATCAAGGTGCTGAAGGGGCTCGACGCGGTTCGCAAGCGGCCGGGCATGTATATCGGCGATACCGACGACGGCTCGGGCCTCCACCACATGGTGTTCGAGGTGAGCGACAACGCGATCGACGAAGCGCTTGCCGGCCATTGCGACCGGATCGTCATCCAGCTCAACGCCGACGGATCGGTCTCTGTCGAGGATAACGGCCGCGGCATCCCCACGGGCATCCACACGGAAGAAGGCGTCTCGGCGGCCGAGGTCATCATGACCCAGCTCCATGCCGGCGGAAAGTTCGAGAACACCAGCGACGACAATGCCTACAAGGTCTCGGGCGGCCTGCACGGCGTGGGCGTTTCCGTCGTCAACGCGCTGTCGGAATGGCTCGACCTGACGATCTGGCGCGACGGCGAGGAGCATTACATGCGCTTCGCCCATGGCGACGCGGTGGCCCCGCTCAAGGTGGTCGGCCCCGCGCCCAAGATGGATTATGGCGTCAAGAAGGGAACCAAGGTCACCTTCCTCGCCTCGCCTTCCACCTTCAAGATCACCGAGTACGACTTCGAGAAGCTCGAGCACCGCTATCGCGAGCTCGCCTTCCTCAACTCGGGCGTCCGCCTGTTCCTGCGCGACGCGCGGCATGAGGACGTGAAGGAGATCGAGCTGTTCTACGAAGGCGGCATCGCCGCGTTCGTGAAGTATCTCGATCGCAACAAGGTGCCGCTGATGCCCGATCCGGTGGCGATCTCGGGCACGCGCGACGATGTGACGATCGACGTCGCGCTGGAGTGGAACGACAGCTACTACGAGAACGTCCTCTGCTTCACCAACAACATCCCCCAGCGTGACGGCGGCACGCATCTGGCCGCCTTCCGCGCCGCGCTGACCCGCACGCTCAACAATTATGCCGACAAGTCGGGCGCGCTGAAGAAGGAGAAGGTCACCCTCACCGGCGACGACATGCGCGAGGGGCTGACCGCGATCGTATCGGTCAAGCTGCCCGATCCGAAGTTCAGCTCGCAGACCAAGGACAAGCTGGTCTCGTCCGAAGTGCGCCAGCCGCTCGAATCGCTGATGGCCGACAAGCTGGCGGAATGGCTGGAGGAAAACCCCGCCGTCGCACGCCAGATCATCCAGAAGGTGATCGACGCCGCCGCCGCGCGCGAGGCCGCCAAGAAGGCGCGCGAGCTCACCCGGCGCAAGGGCGTGATGGACATCGCCTCCCTCCCCGGCAAGCTCGCCGACTGCCAGGAGCGCGATCCCGCCAAGTCCGAGCTGTTCCTGGTCGAGGGTGATTCGGCCGGCGGATCGGCCAAGCAGGGCCGCGACCGGCATTTCCAGGCGATCCTGCCCTTGCGCGGCAAGATCCTGAACGTCGAGCGCGCGCGCTTCGACCGGATGCTCTCCAGCCGAGAGATCGGCACGCTGATCCAGGCGATGGGCACCGGCATCGGCCGCGACGACTTCAACGTCGAGAAGCTGCGCTACCACAAGATCGTCATCATGACCGACGCCGACGTGGACGGCGCGCATATCCGCACGCTGCTGCTGACCTTCTTCTATCGCCAGATGCCCGAGATCATCACCAACGGGCACCTCTATATCGCCCAGCCTCCGCTCTATAAGGCGACCAAGGGCCGTTCGGAGGTCTACCTGAAGGACGACAATGCGCTCGACCAGTATCTGGTCGATGCCGGCGTCGGCGGCACGATCCTGGACGGCGCGAACGGCCAGCGCAGCGGCGACGACCTGCGCGACCTGGTCGAGCATGCGCGGCGCATGCGCACGCTGATGCGCTATGTGCCGCGCCGCTACAATGCGGACATCATTGAGGCGCTGGCGCTGGGCGGCGGGCTCGATCCCAACGCCTCGCGCGAGCAGCGCGGCGAGAGCCTGAAGACGGTCGTCACCCGGCTCGACGCGGCCGATTCCGAGGCGCGCTGGTCGGCGCGCATCACCGAGGACGGCGGCTATCATTTCGAGCGGCTGTGGCGCGGCGTGACCGATCACCACATCGTCGAGGCGAGCTTCCTCGTCTCGGCCGAGGCCCGCAAGCTGCACGCGCTCGCGATCGAGCAGGCGCCGAGCTATCTCCACCCGTCCAAGCTGGTCTCGTCCCGGGCAAGCGCGGCAGCGGAGGCCGAAGCGGCCGCCGCCGCTGCGACCGAGGAGTCCGACGAGCCGGTGACGGTCGCCAAGGGCGAGACGCTGGTTTCCCGCCCCAGCCAGCTGCTCGATGCGATCCTGGCGTTCGGCCGCAAGGGGCTGGCGATCCAGCGCTACAAGGGCCTGGGCGAGATGAACGCGGAGCAGCTCTGGGAAACCACGCTCGATCCGCAGAACCGCTCGATGCTGGTGGTCCAGGTCGATCAGGCGGACGTCGCCGACGCGATCTTCACCCAGCTGATGGGCGACGTGGTCGAGCCGCGCCGCGACTTCATCCAGGAGAATGCGCTGAGCGTCGCCAATCTGGACGTGTGACGGCGGAGGCGAGCGGGGTCTGGACCAAAAGCGGTACTGTGCGGTCCAGAACCTGGAATAGATGAGCTCGAGCACCGACGGGCAGCCGCACCACCGGTTTGGCGTCTCGCGGCACCTCGAGGGTCGTCAGCGCGGCGCACAGGCCGGACCAAAAACTCTCGCTGGCTGACGGTGCAGCAGGCAGAAGTGTCCGCCCAGCGCAGGATGCTCGAACCAGACGCAGGAGCGGTTCGGTATCTGGCCCGAGCAGCTCGCTACCGACACCGGCTACTGCGACGCCGCGAACCTCACCTGGCCGATACACGAGCTGTCATTTTGCCGTCGGGGACGGAACTGAACTGCGTTCCCATTGGAAGGACTGCACCGCCTCGCCACGAGGCTGATATCGGACGGAGAGCGTCTGCGCGCCACGCTTGACCTCCAGCGCCAGATACGCGTCCTGCTTCCCCTGCAATCCATCTTGCGAGAAGGTGTTGAGGATCTCATCGCCGTCCCGCAGACCGGCTTTCTCGGCATTCGAGCCGGCGATCAGGCCCCGCACGATCTTCGGCCGGGCCAGCAAAGAGGCCGGATCGAACCCCAGCTCGAACCGCCGAAGCATCTTCGTGGTACGACGAAACTCGGGGCCGAACGCATCCGAAGGGGGCACCACCGTGCCCCCCGCCAGCATCGCATCGAGATCGGCAACGCCCTTGTCGCCGAGCTCTGCTTTGAGCAGCGATCGCCACAGGGCTTCGTTCATCGGCTTGCCGGCGGTCCGTGCCGCCAGCATCGCACGCACCATATCGTCGAGCGAACGCTTGCCGCCCGATGCCGCGCGCACCTGCGCATCGACCGAAGCGAAATACAGCGAGCCGCGATCATAGGGCAGCACGCGAATGCGCGTGTCGCGCCAGAAGCCTGCTGGAATTTCGGCATTGGGCACGCCGATCTTGATGTTGGTGTAATAGCGTCCCGCCGTGCTGTTGAGATCCTGCAGGAACGCATCGGCGGAAATCATGCCTGCGCGATAGGGCAGGAGCCGCTGGTAGTGCACCGCCAGCCCTTCGCCGAACCACGACCGGTCGAGCCCGCCCGCCGCATCCATCGACTCGTCGAGCGAACGTACCCAGCTATGCAGCATCTCGTGCGCGAGCAGCGAGCGGAGGTCGCTCGGGTTGGACGTGTGGTTGAAGGTGAAGGCGAAGCTGTCGGTCAGCCCGATGCCGCTGCCCGGATTCCGAGCATTGGTGCGCCCGAACACGCCGAAGCTGGGCGGCGTATAGCCGAAGAAGCGCCCGTAGAACCGATGCAGATCGGCCGCCCAACGCATCAGCGGATCCATGGCAAAGGGCGGCGTCCCCTGCCATGCCGCGAAGAACCCGTCCTCGCCCGAGCGATACACGCCCGGCCGGCCGGCCATGTAATAGACCGAGCCGAAGCGATCGGAGGACAGCGCCTCGCTGCTCGCCACGTCTCCGACACCGAAGCTTGAGACGCCGACACCGCCCGCACCATAGTTCGTGAAATCCCAATACACATGCGCCCGGCGCGCCTTGCCATCGGCCGGGAGCAGGACGAACGCATTGGCAGCGGCCGAGAAACTGTCCTTCTCGGTCCGCATTTCATATTGCGGCAATGCGAGCGGCGGCGCCGCTGCATCGATGGGCACGCGATAGCGCACGGTCACGGGGCCATCGATCGCGCGCGAAGCCTGCCAGACGCGCGTGCGGCTCGATCCATCCTTCTCCACATCGCTGGTTTGCGGGGTGATCGCGCCCTTGCCGTCCGCGATCGTCAGCCCCTGCAGATCCTTGGCGCTGGTGACGACCGTGTTGGCGACCAGCGCCAGGCGAAACAGCTCCTCGCCGGCGATACGATGCACGTCCTGCGCGACGATGGTGACGTCGATATAGGGGATGACATGCGCGGCATCGGGCGCGGCGGGCGCGATCGTGATCGCGAGTTCCGGCGCCGGATCGGATGCAGCCCATGCCGTACCGCCCGGCAACGGCAATAGCGCAGCGGCTAGCACGAACTTGGCGGCTCTTCGGGACAGCGCGGTCATGATCTTTCTCCGTTTGTCTCGATCCTATCGGCACCGCGCGCGAAAAATGTCGCCGATCTGCGCCACAATCGCCCTCCCCAAACATGATTTATGCGCGCAGGCGCGGCTAGCTGCCCGAACGTCGCGCAAAGCGGACCGGCAGCGCGGTGGTGCTTTTGAGATTCTCCAGCACGATGCTGGATCGCGCCGTCGCGACTTCGGGCGCGGTAAGAAGCTCGCGCACCAGGAATTTGTTGAAGCTCGCAAGGTCGCACGTGGCCACCTTCAATATGATGTCCGCCTCCCCCGTCAGCGCCTGACATTCCAGCACCTCGTCCATCGCGTCGATGCGCTGATGAAACGTCTCCAGCCAGCCCGCCTCGTGCGATCGCAGGGTGACGAGCACATAGGCGCTCACCCCGATCCCCAGCTTCTCGGCATCCAGCACTCCTGCCACCCGCGCGACATAGCCCGCCTGCCGAAGCTGCTGCATCCGCCGCGAGCATTGCGAGGCCGAGAGATGGACCCGCTCGCTCATATCGACCGGGCCGATATCGCCATGCTCCTGCCAATACGCGAGGATGCGGAGATCATAGCTGTCGAGTTCGCGGGTCACGCCGCATGCATGCACGAAATTTGCGCAGATCGCCATAATTTCGCAGTTCCAATGCATATGCACGCAAAATCGCGGTCATTACGCACGGACATTGGCGCGACGCCCCCTTAGATTTCGCACCTGCAACAAAATGGGGTCCAGTCATGCCGTTCGAGTCGCTTGCCCTTCAGCCCGCCGATCCGCTGCTCAAGATCATCGGCGCGTTTCGCGGCGACCCGCGGCACGGCAAGATCGACCTTGGCGTGGGCGTTTTCCGCGACGAACAGGGCCACACGCCCGTGATGCGCGCGGTCAAGCAGGCCGAAGAGCGGCTGCTGCGCGAGCAGCAGAGCAAATCCTATCTGGGACCGGAAGGCGACAAGAGGTTCCTGGACCTGCTTGCCGAAGCGGTATTCGGCAACGATGTCCCGGCCGGGCGTCGCAGCGGGCTCCAGACCCCCGGCGGCACCGGGGCATTGCGGCTGGCGGCCGAGCTGTTGGCGCGCGCGGGCGTGAAGCGCATCTGGATGGCGGCGCCAAGCTGGGCAAATCACGCGCCTGTCTTCCTTCAGGCAGGCGTCGAATCCATGCTGGTCAATGCCTTTGATGTTCCGGCACAGCGTTTCGATCTCCCCGCCTTTCTTGAAGCGCTCGGCACCGCGGCGCCGGGCGACGCCGTGTTGCTGCACGGGTGCTGCCACAATCCGATGGGCATCGACCCGGATCCGCTCGGCTGGCGTGCGATCGCAGAGGTCATCGCGACGCGCGGGCTGCTTCCGCTGGTGGACCTTGCATATCAAGGACTGGGCGACGGCTTCGAGGAAGATGCGATGGGTGCGCGCATCGTGCTGGCCGGCGCGCCGTTCGGCCTGCTCGCCTATTCGTGCGACAAGAATTTCGGCCTCTATCGCGAACGTACCGGCGCGCTGTGGGTCACTGCCCCGGACGAGGCGCGCGGCGCCGTCGCGCAATCGAACCTGCTCGCCCTGGCCCGCGCCAACTGGTCGATGCCGCCGGATCATGGCGCAGCGGTCGTCCGCGTGATCCTTGAGGATGCGGCGCTCACCAGGATATGGCTCGAAGAACTGGATGCCGTCCGCAACCGGCTCGGCGCGATCCGCCGCGCGCTCGCCGCCGAAGGGCGGATCGGCGCTGTCAACCTTACGCCGGTCGCGCGGGGCAAGGGCATGTTCGCCACGCTTCCCCTCAGCCGCAGCCAGATCGAATGGCTGCGCGACGAGCATGCGATCTATCTCGCCGGTTCCGGCCGGATCAACGTGGCAGGTTTCGACATGCCGGGCATCGCGCGCTTCCGCGATGCGCTGCGTGCGATGGACAGGGCTGGCATTGCATGACCGGCGCCCGGATCGCGACGGCCGGCGATCGAGGCGCTCCAACGACGCGCTGGTCGCTCTGGAACAGTCCACATCTGTTGCTGGCGCTCGCGGCGTCGCTGTGGGCGAGCAATTTCGTGCTCGGCCGGGCGATACCCCACGACATGGCCCCGGTCAGCATTTCCTTCTGGCGCTGGACTCTGGCGCTGCCGGCCACCCTGCCCTTCGCCGCGCCCTGTCTCGCGCGCGACTGGCCGGCGATCCGGCGCGGTTGGCCGATGCTGCTGCTGCTTGCCGGACTTGGCCTCGCCGGCAGCAACACGCTGGCCTATTGCGCGCTGCGGATGACGGGCGCCACGTCGGCGCTGCTGGTGCAGTCGGCGATACCGCTGGCGATATTGGGTCTGGGCTTCCTGATGTTCGGCGAGCGCCCGGCCACGCGGCAACTCGCGGCGATGGCGTTCGCGCTGGCGGGCGTGCTGTGCGTGATCCTGGGCAGGCCCGGCGCGACCGGCAGCCTGAACCTGGGAACCCTGCTCGCCAGCGGCGCAATGCTCTCCCAGGCGCTCTACGCGACCTTGCTGCGCAAACGCCCGAAGCTGCATCCGGCGAGCTTCCTGTTCCTCACCTTTGCCGGTGCGGCACTATTGATGCTGCCGTTCCAGCTGACCATGGGCACGCCCCTGCCGCTGGGCAATGCGCGCGGCCTCGCCGCCTTGCTCTATCTGGCGCTTGGCCCCTCGATCCTGGCCTTCTTCCTGTTCAATCGCGGTGTCGCCCTGGTCGGATCGGCGCGGGCGGGCCTGTTCTTCTATCTGATGCCGGTGTTCGGCACGCTGTTCGCCATGATCTTCCTGCACGAGACCATCGGCGCGGCGGAGCTTGGCGGCTTTGCGCTGGTCGGTGTCGGCTTCATCCTGTCAGCTCGACGGAAGCGGTAGGCGGTGGCTGCACTTCATTTCTGAAAGGGTCGCGGTCGATCGGATATCCTCGACCCCGGGGAGCCGCAGCAGCGTGCGGAAGGTGAAGTTCTGGTACCAGGCCATGCTCGGTGCCAGCACCTTCAGCATCACGTCCATCTCGCCGAACAGCGTATAGGCTTCGGTGATCTCGGGGAGTTCCTCGATCGCGCGCAGGAAACGGTCGCGCCCTTCGTCGTTCAACCGGCTCATCTTCAGCTGGGCGAAGATGTACATGCTCTCGCCGAACTTCTCGCGATCCAGGATCGCCACCTGGGCCTTGATATAGCCTTCCTCGCGCAGGCGCTGGATGCGGCGCCAGCAGGGCGACTGGGAAAGGCCCACCCGCTCGGCGATCTCGCTGGACGATTCGGAAGCATCGATCTGCAACCGATCGAGAATCTTGATATCCATCCGGTCGAGGCTATCGGACATAGTTATGCATGGTCCTGCGCGATATTGGATCAGAATTGCCCAAAACCTAGATTGGAGCGCGATGATGGGCAAGCCTTCGCGATCGAACCGGCTTATCATGACTGCAACATTCAGCCGCAAGGGAGCGCGGGCATGAAGCGGGAGCAACTGGCGATCTTCGACGGCCAGTATGTCCGCGAACATCTGAGTTACCCCGATTGCATCCGCGTCGTCCGCGACGCGATGGAGGCGCTGTCCGCCGGTACGACCCGGCAGCTTCTCCGCACGATGATCCCCCTGGGCTCGGGTCGCACCTTTGCCCAAATGCCAGGAGCGCTCGGCGAGCGCGACATGTTCGGCGCAAAGATGATAAGCGTCTTCGCCGATCCGCACTCGCCGGGCCTTCGGCGGCATCGCGGGGTGGTGCTGCTGTTCGAGCCCGATCAGGGCGAACCCGTGGCCCTCGCCGATGCGGAAGAGATCACCCATATCCGCACCGCCGCCGCCACGGCGGTGGCGACCGATGCCCTCGCCCGCGAGGATGCGCGCACGTTGCTGATCGTGGGCACCGGCGGCCAGGCGCGCACCCATTTGCGGGCATTACCGCTGGTCCGCAGCTTCGAGCGCGTGCTGATCTGGGGCCGCGCGCCCGGCAAGGCGCGGGCACTGGCCGACGAATTCGCCGAACTCGGCACCGAAGTCGCCCCCGATCTGCGCGCCGCGACCGCCGAGGCCGATGTCATCTGCACGCTGACGACATCTTCCGAACCCGTAATCCTCGGCGAATGGCTGCGTCCCGGCACGCACGTGAATCTGGTCGGATCGAGCGGTCCCGGCCCCGTCGAAGTCGATAGCACGCTGGTGGCGATGGGCCGCTATGTGGCCGACAGCCGCGCCTCCGCGCTCGATGCCGCAGCCGAGTTCCTCGTCGCCCGCGATGCCGGCATCGTCGGAGACGAGCATATCGTCGCGGAGATCGGCGAAGTGCTGCTCGGGCGCGTGGCCGGGCGGCAGAATGCCGACGAAATAACCCTCTACAAATCGCTGGGCCATGCCGTGCAGGATCTTGCCGTCGCCGCCCATCTCTATCGGAGTTCGCTTAGCTGATGTCGCTTGTCCTTCTGCGTACCGCTCTTGCCGCCTCGACGCTGCTCTCCGCGCTTCCGGCTCTTGCCCAGCATGAACGGATGAGCGTCGTCGCCAATGGCGAGAAGGTCGGCTTCGTCGATGCCGACCAGCAGGGCCGGCAGGTCACGATCCAGTATGACGTGAAGAATAACGGCCGCGGCCCGACGATGCGCGAGACGATCGAACTGGGTGCGGACGGACTGCCGGTGCGCTGGAACCTGGACGGCAAGGCGACGTTCGGCGGCGACGTCCATGAGAGCTTCGCGCGTGACGACAAGACCGCGCACTGGCGCGATTCGATGGGCGAGCGCAGTGCGCCCGTAAGCGGCACCGGTCTCTATATCGGTCAGAATGCGAGCCCCTGGGCGTTAGGCGTCTACGCCCGCGCCCTGCTCAAGCGCCCGGACGGCACGCTTTCCGCGCTGCCCGGCGGCCAGCTCGCCATCGAAAAGCTCGGGCCCGCGACGATCGGCACCGGCAAATATCAGGCCTATGCGATCAGCGGCATCGATCTCTCTCCCGAACTGATCCTGCTCGATGCCGAGGGCGGGCTGTTCGCGGTGCTCGAAACCGGTGGTGCCGTGGTCCGCGAGGGACATGAGGCCGAGGTGCCGGCGCTGGCCAGGCTCGCGACCGATCTCACCGCAAAGCGCTATGCCGCGCTCCAGCAGCGTTTCGCACATCGCATCGATGCGCCGGTGCGCATCCGCAACGTCCGCGTCTTCGATCCGGCAAGCGGCAGGCTGGGCGATCCCGCATCCGTGATCTTCGCCAATGGCAGGATCACGGGCGTCCAGCCGCTCGATGCCCCCGCCTCGCCCGGCGAAGCGACGATCGACGGCAATGGCGGCACGCTGCTCCCCGGCCTGCATGACATGCACGCGCATATCGGCCTCGAATCCGCGATGCTCTATATCGCCGCCGGCGTCACTTCGGTGCGCGACATGGGCAATGACAACAGCTTCCTGCCCGGCCTGATCCGTGAAATCGATACCGGCGAAGTCGCCGGGCCGCGCATCGTGCCCAACGGCTTCCTCGAAGGGCGCAGCCCCTATTCGGCACGAACGGGCATCGTCGCGGATAGCGAAGGCGCGGCGATCGACGCGGTGCGCTGGTACGCCGCCCGCGGCTATTGGCAGATCAAGGTCTACAACAGCATGAACCCGGCCTGGGTGCCCGCCATCGCGCGCGAGGCGCACCGGCTGGGCATGGGCGTGACCGGGCATATTCCGGCCTTCACCAATGCCGATGCGATGATCGCGGCGGGCTATGATGAAGTGACGCATATCAACCAGCTGATGCTCGGCTGGGTGCTCGACCCCAAGGAAGATACCCGCACGCCGCTGCGCCTGACCGCGATGCGCCGCACGGCGGGGCTGGACCTCGCCTCGCCACAGGTCAGGAAGACCGTGGATACGATGGTCGCCGGGCACATCGCGCATGATCCCACCGCGGTGACGCTCGAGCTGCTGATGCTCAGCCGCGACGGCACGCCCAGCCCTTCGGTAGCGGATTATATCGATCACCTGCCGATCGGCCTGCAGCGCCGCCGCCGCCAGGCGATCGCGCCGATCGCCGGCCCGGCGGACGACGTGGCCTATCAGGGCGGCTTCGCCAAGGTGAAGGAACTGCTCAAGCTGCTCCACGATCGCGGCATCCTGCTATTGCCCGGCACCGACGACCAGACCGGCCTCTCGGTGCATCGCGAGCTCGAGATCTACGGCGAGGCGGGCATTCCGATCCCGGAAGTCCTGCGTCTCGGCACGCTCGCGCCCGAGCAATATATGGGCCGCGACCAGGAACTGGGATCGATAGCGCGGGGCAAGCGCGCCGATTTCCTGCTGCTGCCCGGCGATCCGACCAAGGATCTGCGCGAACTGCATCGCATCGCGATGGTGGTGAAGGACGGAACGATCTATTTCCCATCCGAAATCTATCCGGCATTCGGCGTGAAGCCGTTCGCGGCGGCGCCCAGGATCACGCAGCCCGCTACCGCTCCGAAGCCCATGGGCTCGGGCCCGGCGCATGATGCGATGGACGAATTCCTGTTCTGATCGAACATCGTCATCCCCGCGAAAGCGGGGATGACGCTAATGATATAGCGTGCGGACTACCGCCTGGCGGCAAGCACGCCGGCAACGAAAGCATGAAGATCGGTGCTGAGCGCAGCCAGTCCCGCCTCGTCCTCGAACACCGAATGCCCCGCTGCATAGTGATGCACCGCCACGCGGTCCGCCGGAACGCCGGCCTGCTCCAGCGCGAACTGCCCGGCATAGACCGGGGTGGTGATGTCGTAATAGCCGCCGCCGGTGAATGCGCGCAGCGTGGGCTTGGCCTCCATTGCCGCCTTCAGATAGGGCGCGAACGACATGGAGCGATAGCTGCCGCCATATTCCTTGTCCCAGTTCCACTTGAAGTTGATGCCCAGATTCAGGCTGCGATACGGACCGGGCAGCGCGTAGCCGAGTTCGCTCTCGAGATACGTCTCGATCGTCTGCGTCGAGCCCGATCCCAGCGACATGGAGGGATCATCGAACGGCGGGCGCAGGTTCGATTCCGCAATCGCCCGGATCGCGCGACCATCGAGCTGGCCGGTGCGCAGCCCCTTGGCGGCAAGCAGCCCAAGCATGAAATCCTGCTTGTCGAGCCGCAGGTCTTTCGCCTCCAGCGTCGCCGCCGGAATGCCGATCAGCGCCGCCATTCGCGCCGCGACACGATGCTTCTCGGCGGCCGGCAGGGCGGGACCATGCAGCAGCGCCGTCGCATAGTCGGCCTGGGCAAAGGCCAGGGCATCGGCGAAATGCTGTTCAACGGTGCGGCCGCCGCGATCGATCGCCTGATGATACCAGGCCACGGCGGCGAGCGTGGGCAGCGTCACCACATCGGAGATGACCGGCCCGTCGCTGTCACCGATGGCCAGCGACAGCAGCGCCACGCCATCGGGCAGCGGCTTCCTGGCCTTGGTGGCTTCGTTGAGGATCGCGAGCGCGCGCGACGTGCCATAGCTTTCGCCGACCAGCACGACCGGCGAGCCCGTCCGGCCATTGGCCGACAGCCACCGCTCTATCATCGCCAGCACGCCGCGCGCATCGCCGCCGACGCCCCAATAGCTGGAGGCGTCCTTGTCCTTGATCGGCATGCTCGCGCCCGTACCGACGGGATCGATGAAGACGAGATCGGCGGCGTCGAGCAGGCTGAAGCGATTATCCTCCAGATGCGCGGCATCGCCCGTGCCCGTGATCCGGCGCGGGCCGAGCGCCTGCATATGCAGCGGCGAGGAGGAAGCACCCGGGCCGCCATTGAACACGAACATCACCGGGCGCTTCGCGGAATCGCCCACCCCTTCCGCGACATAGGCATAGCTCACCCCCACCGCGACCGGCGCACCGTCCACGCCCGGCATCGGCTGTTCGGTGACGATCGCGCGATAGGCGAGCTTCTTGCCGCCGATCATGACCACATGTCTGGTCGTGACGATGCGCGCGCTCGCCGCATCGCGCGGCACCATCGGCTCCATCGCGCGCAGGAAGGCGGGCGACATCGGCGCGTCCGCCCCCTGGGCATGGAGCGCGCTCGGGCTCGCGGCGAGAAGCAGGGCGGCGATGAACGTGCGACGCATGGAGTTCCCCTTTTTGGAAGTTCAGGTGCGCGGGAGCGCCGCGAGCAGCCGTTCGATGTCATCCAGGTCGTTGAACACCGAAGGGCAGATGCGAAAGCGGTTGCGCGACAGCGTGATCTGGACCTTGGCCGCGGCAAGCGGCGCGGAGAGCTTCGTGTGCGCGCCTTCAAGCACGCAGGTGAGCAGGGGCGCGCGGCTCTCGGGCGGGGTGACGATCGTATAGCCGCGCTCCGCCAGTCCCTTGCGCAATCGCGCCATCAGCGGCTGGCGATGCGCGGCGATGCGATCGACGCCAAGCTTCAGGATATAGTCGAGCGACCAGTCGAGCTGCGCGACCACCGTATGCGAATGCGTGCCGCCGGCGAACAGCCCTTCCATGTCCGGGCGCGGAGTCACGTCGGCAATCGTGTCGCCCGGCGGATCGAAGGGGTAGACGTGCGGGGAAAAGCCGGCGAGCTGATAATAGCCATAACGACTGCGCTTCAGGCGATCGTGCAGGTCGGCGCGGACATAGAGGAAGCCCAGGCCGAAATCGCCCATCAGCCATTTGTAGCTGGCGGTGGCGGCGAAATCGACATTGGTAGCGCGCACGTCGATCGGCACGGTGCCCGCGGCATGGATGATATCGGCATAGACCAACGCCCCGCGCGCATGGGCGATCTCGCACACGCGCTTCAGGTCATGTTCGAAGCCGTTATAGGTCGAGACCAGCGACAGCGCGACCAGCCGCGTGCCGGGCGTGATCGCCTTCTCCATATCCTCGATCGAGATACGATTGTCGCGCGGACGCACCCAGGCGACGTCCATCCCCCGTTTCGCCAGTTCCTCATAGAGATAGAAGGAGCCGAAGAAATGCAGCGTGTCGGTGACGATGCGCCCGCCCGCACGCGGCAGATCCAGTGCATCGATCACGAGCTGCTCGCCCGCCGTGGTACTCTGGACGAAGGCGATCTCCTCCGGCGTCGCGTTAATCAGCCTGGCGAAATTGGCCTTTACCCGCCCCTCCACCGTATCGGTCGGATAGTGCCCGTCGGTGCTGGCCCGCTGATCGAGATAGCCGCGCACGGCATCGCGCGCGCCGATAGCGATCGGGTGCATCGTCCCGGAATCCAGATACGGCCCCGGCATCGGCGCGAAGCTGGCCCTGTCGGGGAGCGAGACGGGCGCGGCTGCTGCCATAGCCCCGCGCGTCGTCAGCGGCGCGGCGCCCGCAGCAGCAAGCACACCGCGCCGCGTAATGCCCGACCTGATCCTCATATCGTCCTCATTTATGTCGTCGTTCAGCCTAGCGCGGCACGCCGGAATAAATTTTACCGTTTTTCCGGCGCCGCGCGTCCGCACCTCGGTCCATGCGGGCAAACCGCCGGCGTTGCGCATAAAAATGCCCCGCTGCCCCGGTTATCAAGATTGCAAGGGAGCCAGGCGTTGAACATGCGAGCCATATCTTGCGCAGTACTGCTTGCGGCAGGATCGCTCATGCCGTCGCATGCGACGGCCGCGACTTGTGCTGGCGACGCGGTCGAAACGCAGCACGCTGCACGTATCGCCGGCGGGCCGCTCCGCTATGTCGCCTGCGTCGGCACGCTGCCGGTGCGAAACCTGCGCGGCGAAGTGCGTGGCAAGATCTTCTACACCGCCTATCTGGTCCCCGGCAGCAAGCGGCGCCCGCTTACCTTTGTCTGGAATGGCGGCCCCGGCGCGGATTCGCGCACGCTCCAGTTCCACGCCGTCGGGCCTCGCATCTTTCGCGACGGCGCGCTGATCGACAATCCGGCCAGTCCGCTCGGCACCAGCGACCTGGTCTTTGTCGATCCCGTCGGCACCGGCTTCAGCCGCGCCGACGATCCGGAGCATGCCGCGGACTTCTATGGCACCAACGCCGATATCGCCTCGGTCGCCGGTTTCGTGCGCGATTTCCGCGCCACCTATCGCCGCATCGCCTCGCCACTGTTCCTCGCGGGCGAGAGCTTCGGCACCTGGCGCGCCGCCGGCGTCGCCGAGCGCCTGATCGACACGCACGTCCCGGTTTCCGGGATCGCGTTGATCTCCGGCGGGATTCCGCTGGGCGACATGCCGGATCGCAACCGCCTCCGCGCGCTGTCGCTGGTCAACCGCACCGCGACCGCGATCGCGCTGAACCGCCTCGCCCCCGCACTTCAGGCCAACCGCGAGCGCACGCTGGCCGAAGCGCGCCGCTGGGCGGAGCAGGTCTATGCGCCCGCCCTCGCCGCGCCCGATGCGCTGTCCTCCGCGAACCGGGCCGCGCTGATCGCCGCGCTCGCCCGCTTCCAGGGGCTCGACCCGACGACGATCGACGTGAAGACGCTTTGGGTCTCGCCGCGCCAGTTTCGCACCGGTTTGCTGGCGAAGGAGGGCAAGACGCTCGGCATCTTCGACATGCGCCAGACGGCAGCGACCGATCTCGAAGCGACCGAAGGCCGCATCGTGCTCGACTATTACCGCCATACGCTCGGCTATCGCGAAGGCAGCTATGCCGGCATCGATGCCCCCGCCAGCGACGCCGGCAATCAGTGGCAATATGACCAGGCACCGATCACGCCGGAGTCGCTCGCTCGCGCCCGCGCCGGCGAAGGACCGCCCAGCCCTTCCCAGCCCTGGGCGCTGCACGCCCTGCAGAAGGCACCGAAGCTGCGCGCCTGGGTTGCAACCGGCCTGTATGACTCGCTCAACAGCTGCGCCGGCAACGAAGCCGTGGTCGCAGGGCTGCCCAAGGTTGTCGCCGCGCGATTCGCGCTGCGCTGCTACGCCGGTGGCCACATGATGTATGAAGATTCGCGCGAGACGCTTCGTTTCGGGCGGGATCTTGCCGCCTTCCTCCGGGTTGGAACATAAATATTGCGCCCATCGCGCGATGCATTGCGATTTCGTTTCAGATTTGTGCCGATCCGGGGTCGGATGGGCAAAAAATTCCTCCCATCCCCGCTATTCTGATGTCCGGTCCAGAACGACCCGCCAACGGCACGGACCATGACATTCGACTTGGGAGCATAAGGGGCACCATGATTCACGCACATACCCGCATCGCCCGGAGGCTGATGGCGACGACGGCCCTGTTCGCAGCGGTTACAGCCGCTCCGGCACTCGCGCAGGACACCGTACCGCAGGACGAAAGCGCATCCGCAACGGATATGGGCGAGGGCATCGTCGTCACCGGATCGCGCATCCGCCGCGCCGAGGCGGACAAGGCTTCGCCCGTCACCGAGATCCAGCAGCAGTCGATCATCGATCGCGGCTACACGAGCGCCGCCGACGCGCTGAACGATCTCCCTTCGAACGTGCCGATGCTGAACCAGGCGGACGGAACGGGCGAAGCGAGCGGATCGGGCCTCCAGGCACCGAACCTGTTCGGCCTCGGCACCGGTCGCACGCTGACGCTGGTGAATGGTCGCCGCATGGTGACGAGCAGCTCCGGCATCGGCGCGCCCGGTGGGGTGGGCGATGCCCAGGTCGATTCCAACATCATCCCGCTCGGACTGCTGGAGCGCGTCGAAGTGTTCCAGGGCGGCGGCGCCGCCGTCTATGGCTCCGACGCGGTCGCGGGCGTGGTGAACTATATCCTCAAGAAGGATTTCACCGGCCTGGTGCTGGATGGCCAGACCGGCATTTCGGATCGCGGCGACTATGGCACGTACAGCCTGCGCGGCACCGCCGGCACCAATTTCGCCGATGGCCGCGGCAATGTCGCGATCGATGTGGGCTGGTCCAAATCGCCGATGCTGCGCTTCTCCGATCGGCCGCTGTCGAACCTCGGCCGCCTGACCGTGACCAATTCCGCCGATACCGGCCCCAGCGACGGCATCCCCGCAGTGAAGGAAATCTTCAACGCGGCCTTCTGGCCGTTCAACGGCAACGGCGTGATCTTCACCGCCCCCGCCCCGCCGCCCAATTTCCTGGCGCGCGACGCGAGCGGCAGCGCCCTGCAGTTCGGGTCCGACGGCAGCGTCATTCCGTATAATACGGGCACGCTTCAGGGCATTCCCTTCGCATCGGGCGGCGACGGTTTCGCCTATCAGGAGCTTGCCGGCCTGCGGACCGGGGTCGAGCGCTATACCGGCAATCTCGTCGGCCATTACGACATCAGCGATCACATGAAGCTTTCGACCGAGCTTCTCTATGCCCATACCAAGGGCACCGAGATCCCGCAGGGCAACAGCTACACCACGCTGAACGCCGGCAGCTATGCGGGTCCGATCGCCTTCACGATCGACAACCCGTTCCTGACCAGCCAGGCCAAGGCAGCGCTCAGCGCCGCCCGGCCGTCCTTCGCGACCGGCGCACCACTCTACCTCTCCAAATATTTCTACGATCTGGTTCCCAGTGGCGAACAGACCACGGCCACCGACACCTATCGCGGTCTCGTCACGCTGGAGGGCGATTTCGACGTCGGCAGCCGCAATTTCTACTGGTCGCTGTCGGGCAGCTATGGCCGGGTCGAAGGGCAGCAGCGTAGCTGGCAGGTCATCAACAGCCGCTTCACCAACGCGATCAACGCGGTATCGAGCGGCGGGCAGATCGTCTGCGCGATCAACACCGATGCGGACACCGCCAATAACGACGCCAGCTGCGCGCCGATCAATCCCTTTGGCCGGGGCAATGTCAGCGAAGCGGCACGCGCCTATGTCAGCACCCGCGCCGGGCTCAACTGGGTGAACGAGCAGGTCGACGTGCTCGCCACGCTGGGCGGCACCGTCGTATCGCTGCCGACGGGCGATGTGCAGTTCAGCACCGCCTATGAGCATCGCGACGAAAAGGCCCGTTTCACGCCGCTGACCGCCAACCAGCTTGGTCTGTTCGGCGACGGCTCGCAGCAACTTGCCCAGTCGGGCGGCTACAACACCAACGAGCTTTCGGCGGAAATCGTCGTGCCGCTGATCGGCAAGGGCTTCTCGCTGCCGCTGGTCAAGGCGCTCGAGTTCAACGGTGCCTTCCGCTATGTCGACAATTCGCTCGCCGGTTCGGAGAATGTCTGGGACGCGGGGCTGCGCTGGGAAGTCTTCAGCGGACTGACGCTGCGCGGGTCGCGCAGCCGCAACTTCCGCGCGCCGACGCTTACCCAGCTTCTCGCCCCGACATCGAGCGGGTTGGACGGGGTGGGATTTGATCCGTGCGACGCGGATCGGATCAACAGCGGCCCGAACCCGGCGGTGCGCCGTCAGAACTGCCTGGCCGCCTTTACCGCGAATGCCGGCTATGGCGTCGATGCCGACGGTACGGGCGCAGGCCTGACCGCGGCCGAGCGGCTGGCACGCTTCCAGGATCCCTCGGAGAATTTCAGCCGGGCGACAGTCACGAGCGGCGGCAACGGCAATCTGCGCAACGAAATCTCCGACACGCTGACCTATGGTTTCGTGTTCCAGCCGAGCTTCGTCCCTGGCCTGACGGTCAGCGCCGACCGCGTCGAGATCGATCTGAAGGACGGCCTGTCGCCCTTCACCACCGAAAACTTCACCGCCGCCTGCTACGACGAACCGAACCCGGATTCGGCGGTGTGCAGCGCCTTTACCCGCCTTGCCGCCAGCGACGGGATCAGCCCCGGCGGCACGATCATCACCGGCACGACGACCACGTTCAATGCCGGCGTAATCAAGTATCGCGGCGAGACCTATACGGTCGATTATCGGTTCGCGCTGGCCGATCTGTTCGGCGGCAACGACCTGGGCCGGCTGGGCCTGCGTGCGACGGCGACCCACAACGCGCTGCTGACGACGTCCGTGACGGGCACCACGTTCACCACCACCAGCGACACCTATCTGAGCCCCGAATGGCTCGGCCAGTTCAACCTGGTGTATGACAAGGGTCCGTTGCGCTTCACCTATCAGCTCGATTATCGCGGCCGGACCCATTCGGGCGCGGACGTCTCGATCGAGACGACGCCCAATCCGATCCTGTCGGCGAACGTCGTCCACAGCGTGTCGACCCAATATGATCTCGGCAAGTTCGCGATCCGGGCCGGTATCGACAACCTGACCGACAAGGAGCCCTCCTACCCGCAGATCGCCTATGGCGACATCCTGGGGCGGCGCTTCTTCCTGGGTGCGACCATCAAGTTGAAGTAATCATGTTGCCCGGCCCCGTGCCGGGCAACGCTGATCGCTTGAACGAGGCTTCGAACGGAAAACGAAACGAGTGATGAGCCGGCCGGAGTCAACCGACCTCTTTCTCTCCGCCCCGGGCGGAGAGGATAATATTGGCGCCGAAGCGCATGGCGGGGAATCCTATTCGCACTGGGTGCGAAAGGTGATCCGTGCCGTGCGATCGGAGCGAAACCTGCTGGTGAGCCTGTTCGACAGTTCGGTGCCCGAGCCGTTCGATCTGCTGCGCCGTCTGATGGTCGAAGGTTTTTCCGAGCCGATCACGTCGCGCTACACCAGCGCCTTCGACAGCGGAAATCCCTATGTCGTCGAGCAGCTCGCTCGCCGATATGCCGTGCCCGCCGAGCAGATATTGTGCACCACCGGCGCAACCGGCGCGCTCTCGCTGATCTATCGCGCGCTCATGGCGCCCGGCGATCGGGTGCTCGTCGAAAATCCGGGATTCGATCTGTTCCACAAGATCGCCGAGGCACATGGCTTCGGCGTCGATCGCTTCGAGCGGCGCGGCGAGAACTTCTCGATAGATCCCGATGAGATCGCCGCCCGGATCGGGCCGAAGACGCGGCTCATCATCCTGTCCGATCTGCACAACCCCTCGGGCATGGCGCTCGATCGGGAAACGCTTGTTGCCATCGGCCGCATCGCGGAGGCGCGCGGCGTCACCGTGATCGTCGACGAAGTCTATGGCGACTATGTCGATGCGGCGCTGCGTCCGCCACCGGCGGCCAGCCTGTCGCCGGCATTGGTCAGCATCAGCAGCCTGACCAAGTCGCACGGCCTCAGCACCTTGCGCTGTGGCTGGATCGTCGCCGAGCCGGGCAAGATGCGGACGATCCGCACGCTGGCCGAGGAAATTGATTTCGGCGTCTCGAACCTGGCCCATGCCGTTGCCGCGCTGGTGCTCGAGCAGCCGAAAATGTTCGACGGCTATCGCATGCGGATGCTGGCGCGGGCGCGGCCGATCATCGAATCCTATCACGGCTATTGGCTGGACGAGGGATTGATCGAAGGCGCGCTGCCGGCTTTTGGCTGTATCGCCTTCCCGCGGCTGGTGGGCATCGACGACACTGTCGCTTTCTCCGAATGGCTGGCGGATCGCTGCGGCGTAATCGTCGCGCCCGGCGAATATTTCGGCGCGGCCGGCCATATCCGGATCGGCTTCGCGCGCGCGCCGGCCGATATCGATTATGGCTTGCAGGCGCTGACCGATGGCTTGATCCGCCATCGCGATCAGCGGGCATCGGCGAAGGGCATGGAATAGGCATGCGACAGCATATCCGGCGCAGATCGCGTATCATGCTGACCAGCTCCGCACTGCTTGCCTCGGCCCTGTTCGCCGGGGCGGCGTCCGCACAGGATACTGGCTCGCCGCAGGTCCAGGCCCGCAGCGAACAGACGGTGACAGCCGCCGGCAAGCGGCTGGCGATCGCTGCGGAAGTGGGGCTCGTCCCGGTGGCCAGCAAGCCGGGCCATGCGGATGCAACCGCCGGCTATATCTCCTATGTCGGCCCCGCCCGAGCGGACCGTCCGGTCCTTTTCATATTCAACGGCGGCCCCGGCGCCGCTTCGGCCTATCTTCAGATGGGCGCGTTGGGGCCCATGCGGGCCCATGTCCCGCAGGATCCTGCCGCTGTGCTGCCTGCCCGGGCGACGGTTTCGGAAAATCCCGAAACGCTGCTCGACATCGCCGATCTCGTCTTTCTCGATCCTCCCGGCACGGGTTTCTCGAGAATCTCCGCGGATGCCGACCGGAGCTTCTACCAGTCGGTGAAAGGGGATGCCGATGCGGCAGCACAGGCCGCGCAGGCATGGCTGACGGCACATGGCCGCACCGCCGCGCCGATTTACATATTGGGCGAGAGCTACGGAACGATCCGCGCGGCGGCGATGGTCGATGCGCTGCGGACGCATGCCCCCGCGCTGGCGCTGCGCGGCATATTGCTGCTCGGCCAGGCGCTCAACATGATCGAGACGTCGCAGCGGCCGGACAATGTCGTGGCCTATCCGGTATCGCTGCCGACGCTGGCAGCGATTGCCTGCTACCACCACAAGCGCCCCGGCAGCTGCGACCCCACGCAGAGCGCAGCCGAGGCATCGGCATTCGGTCCCACCTATCTTGACGCATTGTTCCGCGGCGGCGCGCTTGATGGAGCTGCGCGCACGAAGATCGCGGCGAAGCTGGAAGCTCTGACCGGCATCTCCGCCGCCTATTACCTCGCGCACGACCTGCGCATCTCGAAGGAGCAGTTCCGCGTCGAGCTATTGCGCGATGAAGGAAAGGTGCTCGGCCGCTATGACGCGCGCTACACCGCTCCGCGGCCCGCCGATGCCGGCGATGTCGTCGGGCCCGATGCCTTTTCCCCGGTTTCCGATCTCTATGGAAAGGCCGTGCTTGGCCAACTGGCCAGGATCGGAGTGGCCGATCCCGCCGACTATCGGGTGATCGTCCGCTTTCCGGGCGACTGGGCCTATGGCGCCGGAGATTCGCCGTTCAACGACTGGCCGTTCATGGCCCAGCTCGAAAAGAACATGGCCGCCAATCCCGAACTGCGGCTGTTCGTCGGCACCGGGCTGTTCGACCTGACGACCACGGTCGGCGCGACGGACTATCTCTTCGCCCAGGCATCGCTGCCGGCGGAACGCTATCATAATGCCCGCTATCCGGCCGGGCATGTCGCCTATTCCGACGATGCGAGCTGGCATCAGCTCGTCACCGATATACGCGCCTTTCTGCGCGCAGGTTCGTCGCAGTGACGGAGCCCGCCGGGGACCGGGCGCTGGCCAAGGGCATCGATCTGGGCGGCGTCGTCGCCATGGGCCTTGGCACGGCGGTAGGCGTCTCGATCTTCTCGGCGATCGCGCCGGCCGCGGCGATCGCGGGGCCGGCGATGCTGTTCTCCGCGCTGATTGCGGCGCTGCCAATGTATCTGATCGCGGTCAGCTATGCTTTCCTCGGCTCGGCCCTGCCGGTTTCCGGCGCGTCCTTCGCCTGGCCCGCACGATTTCTGAGCCCTGGCTGGGGCTTCTACATCGCGTGGGCCCGGATCATCGCGAACATGGGTGCGATGGTGGTGCTCGCTCTGGTGTTGGTCCGCTATGCCTCGATGATCGTGCCGCTGCCGGTCAAGCCGACGATGTTCGCGGTGTTGCTGCTGGCGCTCCTCGCCAATCTGTTCGGCGTCCATATCGCCGCCCGGGTGCAGAAGGTGCTGCTGGTCGCGATGCTGTTGCTGTTCGCGGTCTTCGTCTTCTGGGGCGGTGCGACCGCAGTCGACGTTTCGCGCCTTCAGCCGCTGTTTCCGAATGGCCTTCACGGCATGATCGCCGCCACGCCGCTGCTGATGGGCCTGTTCTTCGGGATCGAGGCCGCAACCGAAGCCGGCGCCGAAGTCGCCGATAGCCGGCGCACCATCCCGCTGGGCATCGCCCTGTCGATCGGCTCGGCGACCCTGCTCTATCTCGCCGTGGGATTCGTCGCCTTGGGCGTATTGGGCAGCGAAGCGCTGGGCGCCAGCGACGCGCCGATCCTCGACGCCGCGAAGCACTTCATGGGCCCGATCGCGACGCCGCTGGTGGTGCTGGCGGCAGTGCTGTCGATCGGCAAGTCGCTCAACGCCATGTTCGCGATGTTCAGCCGCAGCCTCTATGCGATGGGTACGGCCGGGGTGTTTCCCGCCATGTTCGCCCGGGTTCATCCGCGCTGGCAGACGCCCCATATCGCATTGCTCGCCGTGTTCGCCATCGGGTGTGCCGGGCTGTTCCTGCCGATGGAACTGACCTTCCTGTTCCTGGCGGTCAACATTCCGAACCTGCTCAAATACGCCAGCATCTGCCTTTCCGCGGCGCGCGTCACCGAGCGTCATCCCGATCTGTATGAAAGCGCTGCGTTCAAGCTCGCCCGGCCCCGGATGCGCGTTATCGCATATGCCGGATCGGCCTGCGCCCTGGCGCTTATCTTTGTCGGGCTGGAGGCGGACTGGCGCCCCTACGCACTACTTGCGAGCTGGATGGTGGTGGGAATGATCTTCCGCGCCGCCACGGGTAACTTCCGAAAGAGTTAGGGGCGCCGCCGAATAGCGAGGTCAGGTCCGGCGCTCGACCGAGGCGAAAAGGCGCGATATGACAGCATTGGCCGACAAGCGGCCGCCTTGCCTCCTGACGATATATCAACCGCTGTGCGCGAATTGCGAACCAGCGATGTCAAGCACGGCGCCGCCGCCGAATGCCACATGGCTTTATCTTCGATACTCGTGATTTGGAGAGTTTGATGGGCAAGTTCAGCATGCAGCTTCTATCTCGTTTTGGACCTGCGCCAGTTCGCAATGCGATAGTGCGCGGATGTGCGGTCGGCCTGGTCTTGATAGCTGATCCGGCGATCGCGCAGGACGCGCCTAAGCCTGGGTTTCGCATGCCCGATCCGGTCGATTTCGAGCATGAGGTTCCGGGGTTCGTATCAATATTCGATGGCAAGTCCTTGCATGACTGGGACGGCGACAGCCGGTACTGGCGCGTCGAGGACGGCGCGATTGTCGGCCAGTCGACTGCCGAAAAGCCCGTCAGCAACTCCTACATCGTCTATCGCGGGATGGTCGCCAAGAATTTCGACCTCAAATTCGAGATCAAAGTCGAGCAAGGCGGCGGTTCGGGATTTCAGTATCGCAGCCAGACAGGCCGCCCCTGGGATCGTTCCGCGCGCCCGGATGAGCCGGCCTATGATCTCGATCGCATGATGACCGGCCCACAGGCCGACTTCTGGTTCCCGGTGCATCCCTCGACGGCCCGCTTCTCCGGCCAGTTCTACACGGAGAATAGCCCACTCGGCATTCTCGCCTGGAGGGGACAAGTGACGGAGTCGGAACCCGGCGCCTTCAAACGCATGGTCGGTACTTTCAGCGATCTGGAAGCGCTCGGGGGCTATGTCAAAACGAACGACTGGAACCAATACGAGGTGATCGCGCGCGGCGGCGTGTTTATCCATCTGATCAACGGCCACCTGATGGCAGTGCTGGTCGATGACGATCCCAAGTCGATCAACAACATGGCGGGCAAGTTCGGCATCGAGCTGGAGGGCTTCCCGTCAAAGGTCTCAGTTCGATCGATTCGCGTGAAGTCCTTCGATTGAGCCACTAGCGCAGGCGGCGGGGTCTGTCGGGCCGGCAGACCCCGCCCTCAAAAGCCGGATTGTCATTTGCGCGCATGAAATCCGACTCGGTTGAGCGGATCACGCATGCCTCGATCCGGGAGGGGGAACGGCCGCCTTCCGGGGGAGCTCCGAAGCGGCCTCTATTTGAGTTCGCCCGCTGCGACATAGATCGGATTGCCGATCAGCAGCAGGCGCCCCTGGTCGTCGCGCACCTCCGCCCGGATCCAATGGGCATGCCCGTCGCTTTGCCATGGCGCGATCGAAACCGGGCTGCTCGCGTCGAACGCGGCGCGAAAGGCCGGCTCGGCCCGGCCGTCGATCACCAGTTGCACGATGCCGCTCGGCACGCCCTTGAGATCGACCGCGAAGCGGACGGCCTCGCCGGCGCGCGGACGCAGCGTCTGGCCCATCTCCGCATGCTGGTCCCCGGCGGATGCCGAAAGATCGAGGAACCGATCCCGCGTGCCGTCTATGTCGATGAACACCCGCCCCGAACGGATGCCGGCAAGGAAGCCGTGGACCGACAGCTCGGGCATATAGACGACAGTGGTCGGGCTGCCGACGGCGCCGCGCACGGCGGGCGGTACAACCTCATGGCTGTCACTGCCGCCGATGCCGGTGACGTGCTGGCCCGCATTCAGGAGCTTCGTCCAGTAGCTGAAACCCTGGAGCGGGCTCTCGGCCGATTGAGTCATCCGCATCGTGCCGCCGTTCACGACCTCGACCGAATCCACGGCGCCGGCCGGCAGGTCGTCGACACGCCAGCCGCACCCCATGCACGTCTCGCCCGACGGCGCGCCGGCATGGTTGATCGACACGATCCCGCCTTCGCGATGGACCGCGTCCATCCATTTGCGCGCCTGGTCCCAGCTCGGGCCGGTCATGCGGAAATCGAGGAAATCGGTGGGGCCGAAGACATTGCTGTGGCCCCAGAAGGTGGTGATCTCACGCCCCGGCACCAGCAACAGCCGGTCGAACGCGCCCTGGAGCTCGCGCAACGCGTTGTAGTGCGCGGTCGTGTTGTGATCGCTCAGCGCGATGAAATCGAGGCCGCGCGCCGCCGCCGTCTCGACGGTGCGATAGACGGGGCACGGTATGCTCACGCCCGACTGGGCCTTGCACCTGCCGTCGCTGTTGCCGCTGTGCATGTGCAGGTCGCCGCGATACCAGCCGGGCTTGGCCGCGATCGGGGCGTCGGCGAATTCGGTGACGCTCGGCGCACGCTCGATGAAGATCTGCGCCTCGAAGGGAGCGCGGGCACCTTCGCGGATATTGGGCGCGCCGAGGATCAGGTTCCAGCGCCCGGCGGGCAGCGGCCCGGGGAGATAGCCCGGCGTCGCGTCCTCGGCGCTGAGCGTCATCCGGCTGCGGGTGCCGCCGCTCCAGCCGCGGAAGCGCTGTGGATCGCGCAGGCCAAGGTCGATGACCGAGCGCTGCTCCTTGCCGCCATAGCTGAAGCGGATGGTCACCCGCGTCACTCCGGCGGGCAGGTCGAAGGGGACTTCGGTATAATGTTCGAAGCTGGCGCGGGTCAGCTCGCCCTTGAGCACCTGCCAGGGCGTGCCCGCATCCTCCCCCTTCGGCGGCGGCCCCGCCTGCCCGTCCTGCGCGAACGCAGGCACGGCCAGGGCAAGGAGCGTGGCGAAAAGGGCGGACGCGGGACGCTTCGTCATGGTCAGAACCGATACATCAGCGCCGCGCGGAAATTCCGCCCGATCAGCGGCCGCGCGATGAAGGTGTTGGCGCCGGCATCGCCGTTCTGCAGCTCGCCCGCGCGCGGATTGCCCTCGGTCAGGCCCAGCGAGTTGTTGAGATTGTCGACATAGCCATAGACCGACAGCCCCTTCGACACGTCGAACCGCGCGCTCAGGTTGATCGTGCCATAGGCCGGCAGCCGCACCGAATTGGCGGTGTCGACATAGCGGGCGCCTTCATATTCCCACGAGCCCTGAAGCCGCACGCGGCCGTCGAGCAGGTTGAGGCCCGGCACCAGCCTCAGGCTGACGGTCGGCACGCGGATCAGGCGATTGCCGTCGAAATCGAAGGTCTTGCCCGCCTGATCGACATAGGTGAGCCCCTTGTACTTCGGATCCTCCAGCGTCGCCGTGGCCGACAGGTCGAACCAGCGGACCGGGCGCACCGTGCCCTCCAGCTCCAGGCCGAAGGTCTGGGTATCGGCATAGCGCGTCTCGCTCACCGCCGGGCCGTTCAGGTCGAAGCGATAGTTGGCGAAGGAGACGTTGTTGTACTTCGTCCAGAATCCGGTCGCGTAGAGATCGACCAGCGGGCTGGAATATTTCAGGCCGACTTCGCCCAGGTCCATCGTCTGGACGATCGGCACCGCCGTGGGGCTGGTGACGTAATTGCCCAGGCTCGGCAGGCGATTGGCCGAGGTATAGCGGGCGAACAGCCCGGCATGCCTGGAGAACTGATAGTCCGCGCCCAGCGTCCAGGTCGCGTGGCTGAAATCATTGTCGTAGTTCGCATAGACGCCGGTACCGGTGCTGATCGACGAGGTCGCCGGATTGTTCGGGTCGAGATTGACCGTCTTCTTCAGCGCCACCGTGCCGCGCGCGCGCATCGTCTCCCAGCGCACGCCGCCGTCGATGCGCAGGTTCGGCGTGACCTGCCATTCGTCGGCCAGATAGAGGGCGTTGGTGGTCTGCTCGCCATGCGCGTCCTCCCACTCATAGCCGTATTTGTAGATGCCATGATCGGTGAAGGTCTTGAGGACGTTCCCGGCGCCGTCCACCGCCACCAGGTCGAGCAGCCGCGCATTGTCCTGCACGTCGAGCAGCGCGGTCGAGGAATAGCGGCCGAAATTCTCGTCGATATGCGCGAAATAATAGCCGAAGGTGATGTCGTGGGTGGTCGAGCCCATGTTGAAGCGGTGCGAGATGCGCGTGTCGCTCATGAACTCCTTCACCGGCAGCGTCAGCCCGCGCAGGCCGCCGACGATCACCAGCCCATTGCCGTTCTGGTTGGCGGTGTCGAACACCTGGCTCGGCGAGGTCGCATAGCGGAACTGGAGCGCGGTCGCGCCCGGTGCCTGGCCCAGCAGACCCGCCTGCTGGGTGAGCAGGCTCGCCGCGCTCTGGAGCGTGTTGGGATAGACGCCGTTCCGCTGCGTCCAGGTATCGGTATAGCGTGAAGTGTTGGTGATCTTCCAGTCGTCCCACGGCTCGAACTCGAACTTGGCCGTAGCCTGGGTGCGCTTCACCTGGGTGCCGACGCTGTTGTCGAAATCATAGATGCTGCCATCGCCCTGGATCATCTTCACGCGCTCGGTCTCCGGCCCGGCGACCGTGCCGTAATGGCCGTCGAAGCCCGGCACCGCGCGGATCTTGCCGTCGTCATAGGTGCGCATCGGGATGCCGGTGTAGAAGCCGACGATATCGTCCATCCGCTTCACGTCGAAGCTGAACTTGGCGCGCTCCCAGTCACGCGAGACGGTGGCGCGGATCTGGCCGCCATGATTGGCGGTGAAGCCGGGATCGCGCACGCCGCCCTCGGAGCGATAGAAGCCGCCCACCGCGAACTTCCACTCGCCCACCGGCGCGCCGACCCAGAAATCGGTGCGATACTGGCTGTCGGCGCCCAGCGTCATCTTGACCAGCCCCTCGGCATGGTCGCCCACCTTGCGCGGGATGAAGTTCACCGCGCCCGCCGGCGCGTTCGAGTAGAAGAGCGAGGCCGGACCGCCGCGCACCACTTCGATGCGGTCGATCGTCTCGTCGAGGCGGAAGGCCTGGTCGCCGTTCAGATAGCCGAGCGCCGGATCGTGCTGGACGGGCACGCCGTCTTCCAGCAGCTGGATCGAGCCGAAGCCGTCCACCGGCACGCCGCGCGCGCGGACGTTGCCGCTCGCCTCGCCGCCCGAGGATTCGACCCAGAAGCCGGGGACCGACTTCAGCGCCTCGGTGACGCTGGTCGGCGCCTGGAGGCGCAGCGCCTCCTCGGTGATCTGGGTGACCGAATAGCTCATCTCGGCCTTGGTCCGCTCGCCGGTGCCGGCGCGGCCGGTGACGATGATCTCGTCGCCCTGCGCCGCCTGGGCGTCGGCGCCGCTCTCGGCCTGCCGGTCCTGCGATTGGGCTTGCGCGTCCTGCGCCCATGCGGGCGCCGCCCCGGCGCACAGGATGGCAAGCAGCGACGACGTCATCAGCAACGGCTTCATGAGATTCCCCTTTTGGTTCGTTCACGCAGGTCTTCTCCGGTCCGCGAGGTTCGCGGCCGGTCGTTCCGGCGCGCGGCTGCGCGTCGGTGAAATGCTTTCGGTTGTGCTTCGCGGCGCAGACGGGATGGGCGGCGGTTTCCGCTATCGCCCGCGGAAAAATTTTTCGCGGCGGCGATGGCGCGCCGCTGTCAACCAGATGTCACACCCGCGCTCTAGGCGCCGTACCGGTTCGACATTTCCGGTGGAGCGGCGAAGACATGGCATGGCTGCGCGACATCGACATCTGGTTCGCCGATCACGTCTTCGCCTATCACCAGCAGACGCGGCGCTACGCGATCAGCCTCGTCCGCCAGCCGGAAGAGGCCGAGGAGCTGGTGCAGGAAGCCTATGCGCGGCTGTTCGCGCTCGATGACTGGGCATCGATCGCCAATCCGCACGCCTTCACCATGCGGATCGTCCGCAACCTCGCGATCGAGCGGTTTCGCCGTGCCGAGGTGGTCCGGCTCGACCAGGGCGCGGTGCTGCACACGCTCGACATCGCCGACCAGGATCCGACCCCCGATGTCGTGGCGATGGACCGATCCGAGCTGCGCCAGGTCGTAAAGGTGATGCAGGAAATGCCGCCGCGCATGCGCGAGGCCATGGTCCTTCGACGAATTGAGGGCTTGCCGCCGGCCCAAGTAGCGGAAAGAATGAATATCTCCGTCTCAACGGTGGAGACACACCTTATCAAGGCGCTTCGCCTATTGGTGCACAGACTGAACCGACAGGACGCACGGGCGAAGACGGAGCTGGCAACTACATGGGAGACGAAGGAAAGGCTGGAGCGGAGCTGAGCGATCAAGCAATCGAATGGCTGGTGGCGCTCGACTGCGGCACCGCCGACGAACAGGCGTTCGAAGCCTGGCGCGATGCGGATCCCCGGCATGCTGCGGCCTTTGCCCAGGTTGCCGCGACCTGGCGGCGGACTGCCGACGCGCGCCTCTCCGTCCTGCTCGACCAGCCCGCCGACGCCGCTCCGCCACCCGAACCCGAGGCTGAACCCGCCGCAGCGCGGACGGTGTCGCGCCGTGCCGTGGCCGGGGGCGCCGCAGCCGTGGTGCTCGGGCTCGGCGGGGCCGGGGCCTTCCTGGCATGGCCGCGCCGGGCGTTCGCCTCGACCGCGATCGGCAAGCGCCAGACCATCCGCCTCCCCGACGGCAGCCACGCGATGCTCAACACCGATACGCGCGTGTCCTGGCGTTTCGAGAACGGGCGCGAGTTCTGGATCGAGCGCGGCGAAGCGGCCCTGCTCGTCCGCGAGGCGGAGACGCCGTTCCGCGTGTACAGCGATCCGATCGACGCGCGCCTGAGCGGCGGCAGGTTCAATATCCGGCTCGCGGACGATGGCGGCCGGCTGCTCGTCCTGGCCGGCAGGGCCGCGGCGGCCTATCGCGGCACGCTCGCCGAGACGATCCATGCCGGCAGCTCGCTGACGATCAGCGACGGCGCCGCACGGGTCGCCGCCCTGTCGCCGGATGCGATCGCGGCCGCCACGGCGTGGGAGCAGGGCAAGATCGTGTTCAACGGCATGCCGCTCGATCGGGCGATCGCCGAGTTCAACCGCTATCTCTCCGACAAGATCGTGCTCCAGCAGGCCGATCTCGCCGCCACGAGCCTGGGCGGGGAATTCCGGATCGACGATCCCGACAGCTTCCTGCTGGCGCTTCGCGAGAGCTTCGGCATCGGCAATCGCCGGCAGGACAACCGGATCCTGCTGTATCGCGGCGACACGCCGCCCCAAACCCGCCGCTGATCTCCCTCTCCCCTCTGGGGAGAGGGCTAAGTATGTCGGCGAGGTGACACGAAGCTGTCGCGCGCGGACGCCAGTGAGGATTCATGCGTCTGACTCGCGGCCTTCTGTTCGGCGTGGCAATGATCGTCTCCGTGCCGGTCCAGGCCGCGCAGGGCGAGCGAG
Organism: Sphingomonas sp. dw_22; assembly: GCF_018449795.1. Classification (GTDB taxonomy): domain Bacteria; phylum Pseudomonadota; class Alphaproteobacteria; order Sphingomonadales; family Sphingomonadaceae; genus Sphingomonas. The sequence goes on along the minus strand of NZ_JAAVVE010000050.1, from coordinate 168 downwards.
CCGCGCGGTTCGACATCCCGGCCCAAGGGCTCGCGGGCGCGCTCGACCAGTTCGCCCGCCAGGCCGGCGTGCAGATCCTCTACCCCCATAAGTACCACCGGCACTCCCCAACGCTGGGCCGGCGCGAGCGCGGCCCGGTCGTCGGGTGCACACAAGCGGTGCCCTAGT
>NZ_JAAVVE010000005.1 GCF_018449795.1 Sphingomonas sp. dw_22 | reverse complement strand
GCTGCTGATCGCCGCGCCCGCGCCGGTGGTGGACCTGTTCCCCGCCACCCCCGCAGTCCATACCATGGCGATCGCGATGCTGCCGGTCTGGGGGCCGTTCATCCTGTTCGACGGGATGCAGGTGGTGTTCGTCTATGCGCTGCGCTCGCTCGGCGATCAGGTCGCGGCGGGCGTCAACGGCATCATCGCCTTCTTCGTCATCACCGGCGGCGTCGGGCTATGGCTCGTCCATCTCGACATGGGCCCCAACGCGCTGGTCTTCGCCTCCGGCATCGGCATGGTCGTCGCCGCCCTGCTCAACGGCAGCCGCCTGGCCTGGGTTGGGGTCCGCATTCAATACCGGCGATGGCCGTGATCGCCCGGAGAGCGGCGCTGGCAAGGAGCGCCGCGCAGTCGCGTAGCTGAAGCTACGCGCAAGCAAGCGACGCCGTCCAGCGCAGCTCTCCGGGCGACCGCAAAGCGGCGGGCGGATTGGGCGCACGGCGGCGTCGCTCGTCGGTCACGATGCTTCGGCATCGCTCCCTCCTCACTCCTGGCCGTGCGCCCAATCCGCTCCGTCACGACCGTCGCCGGTATTGAATGCGGACCCTAGCCGCCGATTTCGCTCGCAAAGCTGAGCTGCACCACCTTGGCGCTGGCCGGCACGTCCACCTTGGCGCCGTTGAACTCGATCGTGCCCTTGCCGTCGAGCGCGCGGACCTGCGGGGTGATCCGCCAGCTATAGACCAGCCGGTCATGCGCGTCGGTCAGCTCCACGCGGATATCGGGCACCGATTGCCTGCTGCCCGTGGGATTGACCACCTTGCCCGAGACCATGAACAGCTCGCTGCCATTGGCCATGGTCCGCCGCTCCACCGCCTTGTCGGTGAAGAGCAGGGGCGTATTCACTTCGCCGCCGATGCCGAGCCCCAGCTGCGCGGCGATCCCCGGCGCGCCCGAATAGAGGATGGCGGCGGTGCCGAGCAGCATCGACACGCCGGCGACGATCGCCGCCACGGTCCAACGCCGCGCGGGATTGCGGCGCGGCTTGAACGGCGGCTGCGGCGCGAAGGGATCGTAATCGGGAACGTCCGGCGCGGCTGCCACCGGATCCTCGAAGACCCGGGGCGGCTCGGGTGGCGGCGGCGTGGCCTCGCGCTGGACGGCAGGCGCCGGCTGGCCGTCGCCCGGCGCGGCGCGGGTGGCGAGGTCGAGGATCTCGGGCGCCTGGAACCAGCTATGCTTGCAGCTCGCGCACCGCACCGTGCGCCCCTCGCCGATCGCGCTGTCGGGGACGAGGTACCGGGTACGGCACTGGCTGCATTCCAGGATCATTGCTTGTTCTCGCTGAGCGGCAACCCCTGGCCGCTGAACGCGATTCTAACCCCAACGACTCGGCGCAGCAAGAGTCACGCCATCTTTGCCTCCAGCCGGACGACTTGAGCCTCCCCGGCGGCTGTGCGATGGCTGGCCGGCCGAACGGATAGGGAGGACGGCCGAGCGGCGCATGGCGAACATCGTTCAATTCGAGAATGTCGGCCTGCGCTACGGGACGGGACCGGAGACGCTTTCGGACGTGAGCTTCACGCTCAGCACCGGCGCCTTCTATTTCCTCACCGGCCCCTCCGGCGCGGGCAAGACCTCGCTGCTCAAGCTGCTTTACCTCGCCCAGCGGCCGACGCGCGGCACGGTTCGCCTGTTCGGCGAGGATGCCGGCGCGCTCCCCCGCCAGCGCCTGCCCGGCTTCCGCCGCCGCATCGGCGTGGTGTTCCAGGATTTCCGGCTGGTCCCGCACCTTTCCGCCTATGACAATATCGCCCTGCCGCTGCGCGTCGCCGGCGTCTCCGAAGGCGATATCGAGGCGCCGGTGCGCGAGATGCTCGAATGGGTGGGCCTCACCGATCGCGGCCGCGCGCGCCCTCCCACGCTGTCGGGCGGCGAGCAGCAGCGCATCGCCATCGCCCGCGCGGTGATCGGCCGGCCCGAGATCCTCGTCGCCGACGAACCCACCGGCAACGTCGATCCCGACATGGCCGAGCGGCTGCTCCACCTGTTCGATTCGCTCAATCGGCTGGGCACCACCGTCGTCGTCGCCACGCACGACTTCCACCTCATCAACCGCATCCCGAGCGCACACATGATGCGGCTGGAGAAGGGGCGGGTGAGCGATCCCACCGGCGCGCTGCGCAATCCGCCGGGGCGGCCATGAGGCTCCAGCTCAATCCCAACGCCGCCGATCGCCGCCTGCTCGACGAAGGGCGGCGCACCCGCGCGATGATCTGGATCATGGCGATCATGGTGTTCCTCACCGTGCTGGCCGGCGCGCTGGGTCTCGGCATGTTCGCCGCCACCGCCCAGCTCGACCGCGATCTCGCCGGGCGGCTGACCGTCCAGATCGTCGAGCCCGATCCCCAGCGCCGCGACGCCCAGGCCGCCGCCGTCCTCGCCGAGATCCGCAAATTGCCGGGCGTCACCCGCGTCCGCGAAGCCGATCGCGCACATCTGGCCGAGCTGCTCAAGCCCTGGCTCGGCGATGCGGGGCTCGATCCCGACCTGCCGATGCCGGCGATGATCGACGTCGACTTGGCACGCGGCGACAGTGCCGCCGTCGAACGGGCCGCGCGGCGGATCGCCCCGGGCGCGCGGGTCGATCGCCACGCCCAATGGCTGTCGCCGGTGCGCGATTTCATGACGACGATGACGCTGCTCGCCGCCGGGCTGATGCTGCTGATCGCCGCCGCGACCGCCGCCGTCGTGCTGCTCGCGGCACGATCGGGGCTGGACACGCACCGCGACACGATCGAAGTGCTCCACATGCTCGGGTCCACCGATATCCAGGTCGCGCGCCTCTTCCAGCGGCGCATCGCCTTCGACACGCTCGTCGGCGGGCTCGGCGGCACCGTGGCGGCGATGGCGCTCGTCTGGCTGCTCCAGTCGCGGATGGCTGCGCTCGGATCGGAGATGCTGGGCGGCGTCGCGCTCCAGCCGCGCGACTGGTTCCTGCTGCTGCTCCTGCCGCTCGGCTTCGCGCTGCTCGCGACGGTGGCGGCGCGGCTGGCGGTGCTCGGCGCGCTGCGGAGGATTCTGTGATCTGGCGCCTCGTCGTGCTGCTGGTCCTCGCCTGGGCGGTGGGGTTCGGCGTCTTCCTGCTGACGCTCGGCAAGCCGCTCGACGGGCGCAGGACCGATGCGATCGTGGTGCTGACCGGCGGCTCCGGCCGCATCGCGCGCGGGCTCGACGTGCTGCGCGCCGGCGATGCCGAGCGGATGCTGGTGAGCGGCGTCGATCCCGATGTCCGCCCGCACGAGCTGGCTGCCCAGTTCAAGAACGACCGCGAGCTGTTCGCTTGCTGCGTCGATCTCGGCCATGAATCGGTCGACACCCGCTCCAATGCCGAGGAGACCGCCCGCTGGGTGCGCCAGCATCGCTACAAGAGCGTGCGGCTGGTGACGTCGGACTGGCACATGGCTCGTGCCCGGATGGAGCTTTCGCACACGCTGGCCGGCGTGGAGATCGTCGGCGACGGGGTGCGCAGCCGCCCCGGCTATGCGATGCTGTTCCGCGAATATCACAAGCTGCTGGTGCGCCGCGTGGCGCTGTGGCTGGGCGCCGACTGATGGCCTGGCTGCGCACGCTGGCCTTCGCGATCGTCTTCTACGGCCTGTCGGTGCCGATGGTGCTGTTCGTGCCGGTCGTCGGCCTGGTGGGCGGGATGGCGCTGCGCCGCTATGCGATGGCCTGGGTGTCGCTGCTGCGCTGGTCGGCGGCGAGCATCCTCGGCATCCACACGCGGATCGAAGGCACGATCCCGCCCGGCCCGGTATTGTTCGCGGCCAAGCATGAATCGATCTTCGAGGCGATGGAGCTCACCCGCCTGCTCGGCTCGCCCGCCACGGTGATGAAGCGCGAGCTGACGATGATCCCGATCTGGGGTTGGGCGGCGCGGCGCTACGGCGTGATCGTGGTCGATCGCACCGCCAGCGCGTCGGCGCTCCGCGCGATGATGAAGGACGCCAAGGTGGCGCTGGCCGAGGGCCGCTCGGTGATGATCTTCCCCGAGGGCACCCGAGTCCTGCCCGGCGAGGCGCCGCCGCTGCGCTCGGGCTTTGCCGGCCTTTACCGGATACTCGGCCTGCCGGTCGTGCCGATCGCCGTTAGGAGCGGCCATGTCTGGCCCCGCAAGGGTCCGAAGCGCGCCGGCATCATCACCTTCCGCTTCGGCGAGCCGATCCCCCCCGGCCTCCCCCGCGCCGAGGCCGAGGCACTGGTCCATGCCGGGATCAACCGGCTGAACGATTAGGCTTCCAATGTAGGATTTCGCCTGCCAGCCTCCGCGCGGCTCTTTCTCATCGCTGGTCCCCCGGAATCCGAAAATCGGGGAAGAAGGATTTTTCGCAATACCGGTGTCAACCGTGTCAACCGATCCGGGCCGGGATCAATCGTGCGCGCGTCCGAAATCGGGTGCGGCATCGTCCTGGCCCTGCTCGATGATCGAGCGGCGGATGGCGCGGGTCTTGGTGAACAGGTCGAACAATTCGTCGCCCTTGCCCCAGCGTATCGCCCGCTGGAGCGCGCTCAGATCCTCCGAGAAGCGCTGGAGCATGTCGAGCACCGCTTCGCGATTGGCGAGGAACACGTCGCGCCACATCGTCGGATCGGACGCGGCGATGCGGGTGAAATCGCGGAAGCCGCCCGCCGAATATTTGATGACCTCGGACTGGGTGACTTCCTCCATGTCCGAAGCGGTGCCGACGATGGTATAGGCGATGAGGTGCGGCAGGTGGCTGGTGACCGCGAGCACCCGGTCGTGATGGTCGGGCGCCATCGTCTCGACCAGCGCGCCCAGCCGCCGCCAGAATTCGGAGACCCGCTCGATCGCGAGTGGATCGGTCCCCTCGGGCGGGGTGACGATGCACCAGCGATGGTGGAACAGCGTGGCGAAGCCGGCCTCCGGCCCGCTGTTCTCGGTGCCCGCCACCGGATGCGCGGGCACGAACACGGTGTTCGGAAGCACCGCGCGCACCGCCTCGATCACGCTTTCCTTGCACGATCCGACATCGCTGACGATCGCCTCGGCCGGCAGGTCCGCCGCGATCTCCGCCGCCGCCTCGCCCATCGCGCCGACGGGAACGCACAGGATCACCAGATCGGCGTCGATCACCGCCGCGCCGGCGCTGTCGGCCACATCGTCGCAAAGCTCGATGCGCACGGCGGTCTCGCGCACCGCCGGATCGGCGTCATAGCCGGTCAGCCGCACCGTCGGCATGTTCTGCCGGACCGCGCGCGCGATCGACGAGCCGATCAGGCCGAGGCCGATGACGGTGACGCGGGCGAAGGGCAGCATCGCTCAGCCGCCCACGATCTCGCGCAGCGCCGCGGCGACGCCCCGGATCTCGTCCTCGGTGCCGATGGTGATGCGCAGCCCATGCGGCAGGCCCTGCCCGGGCAGCCAGCGGACGATATAGCCCTTGTCCATCAGCGCCTTGTACGCCGTCTCGGCGCGCGCTTCGCCTTCGAACAGCACGAGCTGGAAATTGGCCTTGGACGGGACCGCGCGCAGCCCCTTGTTGCCCAGCGCCTCGATCTGCCCGGCGAACCAGCCGCGCCACTCGCGATTGTGGCGATAGCTCCGCTCGACGAAGTCGGTGGCGCCCAGCGCCGCGATCGCCGCCTTCTGCGCCGCGGTCGAGAAGTTGAACGGCGCGCGGATGCGGTGCATCGCCCCGATCATCTCCGCCGCGCCATAGCCCCAGCCGACCCGCTCCGAGGCGAGGCCGAAGATCTTGGAGAAGGTGCGCGTGACCAGCACGTTCCCGGTCGTCCGGGCGAGCTCCAGCCCGCCATCATCGTCCTCGGGATCGAGATATTCGGTATAGGCCTGGTCGAGCACCAGCAGCACGTCCGCCGGCAGCCCCGCATGGAGCCGGGCGATCTCGGCCCTGGTCGTGTAGGTGCCGGTCGGGTTGTTCGGATTGGCGACATAGACGATCCGCGTCCTGTCGGTCACGCAGGCGAGGATCGCATCGACGTCGGTCGCATAATCCCTGTCCGGCGCGACCACCGGCGTCGCGCCGACGCGGCGCGCGGCGATGTCGTAGACCGAGAAGCCGTAGCGGACGTAGATCACCTCGTCGCCCACCCCGGCAAAGGTGCCGGCGGCAAGGTGCAGAACCTCGTCCGATCCGGTGCCGTAGATGATCCGCGCCGGATCGAGCCCGTAATGCGCGCCGATCGCCGCGCGCAGATCGGCGGCGGCGGCATCGGGATAGCGCTCGAGCTGCGTCGCCTCGGCCGCAAAGGCGGCGCGTGCCGCGTCGGACGTGCCGAACGGGTTCTCGTTGGACGAGAGCTTGGCGACCTTGCGGCCGTCATCGGTGGTCGACCGCCCCGGAATATAGGGGGCGATTCCCATGATCCACGGCTTGGGTGTAGGTACGTTCATGGCCGGGCGGATTGGCGGAATGCCCGGCGAATGGCAAGCTGTGCAAAACTGTGCGGAGGGCGGCATGCGGGCAGGCACCGGTTTGTGGCAGGCGCTGGAGGCAGCGCGGCGAAGCAATCTGCGCGAGGCGGGCGAGGCACCGCCGACAGCCGGGAGCCCGGGCACGACACGGCGGGCTTTGCTCAAGGGGCTGGTCGCGGCGGGGCTGGTCCCCGCGCTTCCCCGCCCAGCCCACGCCTTTCGCGGCGGCCGCGTCGCGATCGTCGGCGGTGGAATGGCGGGGCTCAGCGCGCTCCACCATCTGCGCGAGGCGGGCGTGGACGCGCATCTCTACGAGGCGCGCGGGCGGAGCGGCGGGCGGATGTTCACGCATCGCCCGGCTCAGGGCACGCCGTTCGAAGCGGGCGGGCAACTGGTCAACACCGATCATGCCGACATGCACGCGCTGGCCGGCCGGTTCGGCATCGAACTGATCGACCGCAAGGCCGAGCCGCACCGCACGCTGATCCTGGCGGGCAGCCATGTGGTGGCCGAGGATTCGCTCGCCGAGGCGCTGCGCCCGATCGCCGCGCAGATCGCCCGCGACGCGGACCGGATCGACCGCAGCCCGCGCATCGCCGCCGAGCTCGATCGCCTCTCGATCCGCGGCTATCTCCAGCGCCACGCCGCACTGATGCCGGACGCCTGGGTCCTCGACCTGCTCGAAGCGACCAGCCGCACCGAATATGGCGTCGAGCCTGACAAGGCATCGGCGATCACGCTGATCTGGAACCTGCCCACGGTCGACGGGCAGCGCATCGAAGTGCTCGGCGAATCGGACGAACGCTTCGCGATCCGGGGCGGCAGCAGCGCGCTGGTCGAGGCAATGGCGGAGGCGCAGCGCGGTCGGATCAGCACCGGCAAGCGCCTGCTCGGCATCCGGTCGGCGCGGGAGGACCTCACTCTCTCCTTCCTCGACGGCTCGACCACCGAAGCAGAGACTGTGATCCTCGCCGTCCCCGCGCCGATCACGCGGCAGATCGACTTCGCGGTGCCGCTGCCTTCGGCCTGGCGGGCCTATATCGCGGCAATGGAACTGGGCCGGAACGAGAAGGTGCAGGCCCGGGCCACCGAGGCCGTCTGGAAGGCGCCGATGGGTACAGGCGGCGAGCTTTGGCAGAGCGCGGCGGATGCCGGCTATGCGCTGGGCTGGGATGGCAGCGTCCACCTCACCGATACCGTCGATCCCGTCTGGACCTGGTTCCTGGGCGGCAACGAAGTCGATGCGGACGACAGTCCCGAGGCGCTGGCCCAGCACTTCGCCGCCAGCGCCGAATCCGCCCTGCCGGGTATCGGCGCGGCGACTCGCACAGGTCCGTTCCGCCGCACCGCCTGGCATCGCGACCCGCTGACGCTCGGCGCCTATTCGACCTTCGCGCCCGGCCAGCTCACCCGCTTCGGCCATCTGATGTGGCTGGAAGACGAAGGACACGGCGCCACCCAGGTCGCCGGCACCGGCAGCATCCTGTTCGCCGGCGAGCATCTGTCGGACGCCTGGCCCGGCTATATGAACGGCGCCGCGCAGACCGGGCGGCTCGCGGCGGAAGCCGTCACCGGCAAGCGGGCGCTGCGCCACGCCGCTTGAACCGGGGACCGCGCATCCCTAGTCAGGCGCCATGTCCGACGATCCGCGCTTCGGCCCAAAGTTCGGGCTTGCCCGCTCGGTGACGCTGCCGGGGCCGCTGCGCCTCGATGGCGGCGTGCTGCTGTCGCCGGTCGATATCGCCTATGAAACCTATGGCACGCTGGCACCCGACGGCGGCAATGCGATCCTCGTCTGCCATGCACTGACCGGCGACCAGCATGTCGCCTCCACCCACCCCGTGACCGGCAAGCCCGGCTGGTGGGCGCGGATGGTGGGACCGGGCAAGCCGATCGACACCGACCGCTATTTCGTCATCAGCTCGAACGTGCTCGGAAGCTGCCTCGGCTCGTCGGGGCCGGCCAGCATCAACCCCGCCACCGGCAAGCCCTGGGCGATGACCTTCCCCGTCATCACCATCCGCGACATGGTGCGCGCCCAGGCGATGCTGCTCGACCATCTCGGCGTCGCGCGGCTGTTCGCGGTGGTCGGCGGATCGATGGGTGGGATGCAGGCGCTGAGCTGGGCCGCGACCTGCCCCGAGCGCGTTGCCTCGGCCGTGGTGATCGCCAGCGCCGCGCGGCATTCGGCGCAGAACATCGCCTTCCACGAAGTCGGCCGCCAGGCGGTGATGGCCGATCCCAAATGGCGCGGCGGCGATTATTACGAATCCAACGATCCGCCGACCGCCGGCCTCGCGGTGGCGCGGATGGCGGCGCACATCACCTATCTCTCCGAAGCGGGCCTCACCGCCAAGTTCGGCCGCAAGCTCCAGAGCCGCGAGAGCAAGACCTTCGGCTTCGACGCCGATTTCCAGGTGGAGAGCTATCTGCGCCACCAGGGGCTGAGCTTCGTCGATCGGTTCGACGCCAATTCCTATCTCTACATCACCCGCGCGCTCGATTATTTCGACCTGGCCGAGGAGCATGGCGGGATGCTCGCCAATGCGTTCCGGGGCTCGCCGCCGCGCTTCTGCCTGGTGAGCTTCGACACCGACTGGCTCTATCCCACCTCCGAATCGCGCACGATCGTCCATGCGCTGAACGCTGCGGGGGCGCGGGCGAGCTTCGTCGAACTGAAGTCGCCCTTCGGACATGACGCCTTCCTGCTCGAAAGCCCCGAGCTCGATCGGGTGATCGGCGGCTTCCTCCGCGCGGGAGAGGCATGATGGGTTACCGGCTTTCCTTCGATCCCGCCGACCAGCAGATCGACCTGATCCATGCCTTCCTGAGCGGCGCCTATTGGTCGAAGGGCATTCCGCGCCACATCGTCGAGGCCGCGGTGGCGAACAGCCTGTGCGTCGGCATGTTCGACGAGGAGAACGAGCAGGTCGCGTTCGCCCGGCTCATCACCGATCGGGCGACCTTCGCCTATCTGGCCGACGTGTTCGTGCTGCCGGCGCATCGTGGCCAGGGGCTGGCACGGCAGATGCTAGAGGCGCTGCAGGGGCATCCCGAGCTCCAGGGCCTGCGCCGCTGGCTGCTGTTCACCCGCGACATGCAGCCGGTCTATGCCAAGCTCGGCTGGACGCCGATCCCGCATCCCGAGCGCTGCATGGAACGGCACTTCGTGGATTTGTACGAGCGATGAGCCTGCGTCCCGACCTTGCCGTCATCGCCGCCAATGTCGCGCCCGGTGCCCGTGTGCTCGATGTCGGCTGTGGCGACGGGGCGCTGATGGCGGCACTGCGCGACGAGCGCGGCGTCGATGCGCGCGGGCTGGAGATCGATCCCGACAATGTCGCCGCCGCCATGGCCCGCGGGCTTTCGGTGGTGCAGGGCGATGCCGAAAGCGACCTGGCCGACTATCCCGATGCCAGCTTCGACTATGCGATCCTCAGCCAGACGCTCCAGACGACGAAACGGCCCGACTGGGTGCTGGAGCAACTGCTGCGCATCGGCCACCAGGCCTTCGTCTCCTTCCCCAATTTCGCGCATTGGCGGGTGCGCGCCTCGCTGCTGTTCGGTGGGCGGATGCCGGTGACGCGGCTGCTGCCGCTCAAATGGTATGCCACGCCCAATATCCACCATGTCACGGTCGACGATTTCCGCGCGCTGCTGAAGGAGCGCGGGATCGCGATCCAGGGCTGCTGGTTCCTCTCAGGCGACCAGCAGACCGGATCGGCGATGGCGAACCTGCTCGCAGAACACGCCGTGTTCCTGCTCGGCAAGGAAGAGGCATGACCCGCCGCACCGTGATGCGCCTGCACCCCGCGATCCGCGACGATATCGGCGACCTGGTGACGCACCGGCCGGTGCCGGGGCCTGCGATCGGCAATGTCGGCGCCTTCCTGTTCCTCAACCATCATGGACCGCAGCTCTATCCGCCGAACAATCGCGGCCTGCCCTTCGGTCCGCATCCGCATCGCGGCTTCGAGACGGTGACCTTCATCCTGGAGGGCGAACTGGCGCATACCGATTCGGCCTGGCATGAGAGCGTCATCCGCAAGGGCGGCGTGCAGTGGATGACCGCGGGCAGCGGCATCGTCCATGCCGAGGTCTCGCCCGCCGATTTCCGACGCGACGGCGGGCCGATGGAGATCCTCCAGCTCTGGGTGAACCTGCCAGCCCGGCTGAAGATGACGCGCCCGCGCTATGTGGGCGTACAGGCCGATGCGATCCCGGCGGTAGAGACGGACAAGGCCAGGGTCCATCTCGTTTCAGGCGAATTCGAGGGGCAGGCCGGTGCGATCGAATCGCTGAGCGGTGTATTCCTGACCTGGGTCGAGGTGCGGCCCGGCGCGGAAGTGACGTTCGAGGGGCTGCTTGGGCGCGACGTGTTCCTCTATTCCGCGCGCGGCGCCATCGAGGTGGCGGGCACCCGCATCCCGCAATTCAACCTGGCCGAGCTGGACGAGGGCGGCTCGGTGACGATCGCCGCGCATGAGCCCGCGCTGTTCCTGTTCGGCCATGCCGATCCGATCGACGAGCCGATCGCGGCACACGGGCCGTTCGTGATGAACACGATCGAGGAGATCCACCAGGCCTATGCCGATTATCGGGCGGGCAGGTTCGGCGTGGCGGAGATCGTCGAAGCCTGATCGGCCCGCAGACCCAGGCGGTATCCTGCGTGGTAAGGGATTGTTCGCCCGGCCTAGATGTCCTTGCCCCAGTTGACGGTCACGCGGGTCTGGCCGTTCACCGTATCGACGACCACCATCAGGCTGCGCCGGCGTTCCTCCCCGGCGGAATACATCTTGTCGGTGGCAAGGCGCTGGCCGAGGCCCGAGGCATTGGCCTGGCCGCGCGACCAGCCGAGCACTTCGGCGGGCTTTGCCTTGGTCAGATAGACGATCGTGCCGCTGACATGATTCTTCTGCCCGTCCGGCCCGGAGATGCAGGTAGTGATCTTCGCATCGGTATAGAGCGGCACGAAATCGGGCGGCGCCTGGCCGCAATCGGTGGCCGCGGTGAGCGCGGCAGGCGTGCCCCCGGCAGCCGCCACGGCGACATTCTGGGCGACCGGATCGTCGGTGGACTTGGGAGAGCCGCCGCACGCCGCCAGCAACAGCCCCGCCGCCAGCACCGCCTGTCGCATCGCGCTCTCCCGGACCCGGCTCAGAACGGCACGTCGTCGTCGAGATCGTCGGGGAAGCCACCGCCGCCGAAGCCGCTTCCACCGCTGCCGCCGGGAGCGGCGGCGCCACGCTGTCCGCCACCGTTGAAATTGCCGCCGCGGCTGGAGGACTGGCCGGAGAATTCGTCGCCACCGCTGCCGGCCCAATCGTCACCGCCGCTGCTGCCGCCGCGCGCCGCGCCGCCGCCCTGGCCGGGCGCGCCGTCGAGCATGGTCAGCACCGAATTGAAGCCCTGGAGTATGATCTCGGTCGAATAGCGGTCCGCACCCGACTGGTCCTGCCACTTGCGGGTCTGCAAGGCGCCTTCGATATAGACCTTGCTGCCCTTGCGCAGATATTTCTCGGCGACATTGGCCAGGCCTTCGTTGAAGACCTTTACGGTATGCCACTCGGTCTTTTCCTTGCGCTCGCCGGTGGCGCGGTCCTTCCAGCTTTCCGAGGTGGCGATGCGCAGCTCGACCACCTTGCCGCCGTTCTGGAAACTGCGCGATTCGGGATCGCGGCCGAGATTTCCGACCAGGATCACCTTGTTAACACTGCCCGCCATGGAAACTCCGCCTTGAAATCTGTAATCGAGTAGAGGGACGATATGGCCGAGATCATCAATCTGAACAAGGCGCGCAAGGCCAAGGCACGGGCGGACAAGCCAGTTCGTGCACAGGAAAATCGCGTGCGCTTCGGCAGGACCAAAGCGGAGAAAGCCGCGGACTCCGCCGAGACCGCGAAGATCGACCGGCTGCTCGACGATTCGAAGCGGGATTGAGACCCTAAAGTCCCAGCCCCACCGCGCTCCAATAGGTGATGCCGGCCGCGACATAGGCGAGCGCGAACAGATAGCCGACCATGAAGGCGGGCCATTTCCAGCCATTGGTCTCCCGCCGCGTGACCGCGATCGTCGAGATGCATTGCGGCGCGAAGACGAACCACATCAGGAAGGCGAGCGCGGTGGGCAGCGTCCAGTGCGCCTGGAGATTCTGGCGGATCGTTGCCTCACCCGCCGCATCGTCGGGATTGTCGACCGCATAGACGGTGCCGATCGCGGCGACCGCGACTTCGCGCGCGGCCATCGCCGGGATCAGCGCGAGCGCGATGTCGCGGTTGAAGCCGATCGGCGCGACGAGCGTCTGGAGACCGTTGCCGATGCGGCCGGCAATCGAATAATCGACCTTGGAGATACCGCTCCCCTCGGGCGGCTTGGGGAAGCTCAGCAGCGCCCAGAGCACGACCGTCGTGAACAGGATGATCGTGCCGGCACGCTTGAGGAATATCTCGGCGCGCTGCACCAGGCCGAGCGCCACGTCGCGCAGGCGCGGGAGCTGGTATTTCGGCATCTCCATCATGAAGCCGCTGGTCGCGCCCTTGGTGACCGTGCGGCGGAGCACCAGCGCCGCGCAGAAGGCGCCGACGATGCCGAGGATATAGAGCGCGAACAGGACAAGCCCCTGCAGGCCAACGCCGGGCAGCACGTTCCGATCGGGAATCATCGCGCCGATGATGATCGTATAGACCGGAAGGCGCGCCGAGCAGGTCATCAGCGGGGCGATCAGGATGGTGGTGAGCCGGTCCTTCTCGTCCGCGATGGTACGCGTCGCCATGATGCCGGGGACGGCGCAGGCGAAGCTGGAGAGCAGGGGAATGAAGGCGCGGCCCGACAGGCCGACGCTCGCCATCACCCGGTCCATCAGGAAGGCGGCGCGGACCATATAGCCGGTCGCCTCCAGCACCAGAATAAAGGCGAACAGGATCAGGATCTGCGGCAGGAACACCACCACCGCGCCGACGCCGGCGATGACGCCGTCGATTATCAGCGAGTGCAGCACCCCCTGGGGCAGGATGCCGCCGATCGCATCGGAGAGCCAGGCCATGCCGCTCTCGATCCAGCCGATCGGCGTCTCCGACCAGGCGAACACCGCCTGGAACATCAGGAACATCAGGCCGAGCAGGATGATCGGCCCGGAAACGGGGTGGAGCGCGATGGCGTCGAGCCGGTGGGTCCAGCGGCGCGCGGCGGTCTCCGAGACGGTGACGGCGGTGGCGATCTGGCGGGCGCGGCGCTGGAGGACGACGATATCGTGCTCCACGCCCGGGCTGGGGCGCACCTTGTGGACGGTCCTCACCACTTCGCCGAGCCGGGTCTTGAGATCGTCGAGCCCGCGGCGGCGCACGGCGACGGTGGGAACGACGGGCACGCCGAGCTCGCGCTCCAGCGCCTGCGCGTTGAGCACCAGCCCGTCGCGCTCGGCGAGATCGACCATGTTGAGCGCGACGACGATCGGCAGGCCCAGCGCGATGAGCTGGAGCGTGAAGCGCAGGTGATTGTCGAGGTTCGACGCATCGATCACGGTGAGGATCGCATCGGGCAGCCGCTCCCCGGCCTGGCGGCCGAACAGCACGTCGCGCGTCACCGCCTCATCGGGGCTCGACGGATCGAGGCTGTAGGCGCCGGGCAGGTCGAGCAGCTCGACCGGGCGGCCATCGGGCAGCGACAGGCGGCCGGCATGGCGCTCGACGGTGACGCCGGGATAGTTGCCGACCTTCTGGCGCGCGCCGGTCAGCGCGTTGAACAGCGCGCTCTTGCCGGCATTGGGGTTGCCGACCAGCGCAACCAGCGGTGCAGGGTTCATGTCAGGCGGCCGGCGGCAGGACGTGAATCGCGGCGGCGACATGGCGGCGCAGCGCCACGGTCATGCGGCCGATCCGGCAGGCCACGGGTCCGCCGCCGAGCAGGCCCGAACGGTGAAGCAGCTCGACCTCGACGCCTTCGTCGAGCCCCAGCTCGCGCAGGCGCCGCGCCTCGGGCTCGGCAAGCCGATCCCAATCGACGGACGAGACCGTGCCGGGATGCTGGCGCGGGAGATGTGCGAGACGAACGGGCACGGGAATCGCAGCGGGGGCATTCATGCTGCGACTAATTATCAATAACCGGAGGGTCGCGCTAGTAGGGCAATTCCCGATTGCGATCAGACCACGGGATAACGCAGCCGGCCGATGAAGCGCGACAGGCTGGGGCGATGGGCGGCGCGGACGAGGAACTGCGCCTTGGTCTTCTCGAAGCGCATGATGCCTTCGATCCGCCGCGCGAGGAAGGCGCTGGTATCGGCATGGCCCTCGCTCTCGTCGTTGAGGAACACGGTGACGGTGGCGCCATAGACGCCGGCCAGGATCGCGCGCTTGGTATAGTGGTTGTAGTCGGTCGCGGTGTCGCCCGCGGCGCGCCACATCGCATCGGCGGCGCGCCAGCCGAGGCGGGCGGCGCGGGCGACGTTCTGGGGCATGGCAAGGATCGCGAGCGCGCGGCCGAGCGCATCGCGATGCGCCGCGACCAGATCCAGGCGCGCCTCGACCAGGGCGGTGATGCGCTCGCGGATCTTCATCGCCGCCAATTGCTCGGGCGTGAAGCGGGCGCGCATGGCGGCATCGACATGCGCGAACCAGGCATCGATCATTGCGAGCGGGCCGCCGGAAAAGGCAAGATGCGCGACGTCGCGGTCCACGCCGGCAGCGTCGGCGGCGGCATCCACGGCGCGCGCGTTCCAGCCGTCGAACGCGGCATTGGCGGCCACGGCAGGCGCCAGAGCGGAGCGGATTTCGTCGAGAGTCGCGTCAGCCAAGTCCATCATGCCGGTTTAGGCTCCCCGTCGGCCGAAGCAACCCGCGGCCCGCCGGCGCGGACCAGCACCAGCGCGATCGCCACCAGCACCGCGCCGATGAAATCGGGCAGGCCGAGCCGCTCGCCATAGGCCAGCCAGCCCACGGCGCCGGCGACGATCGGCTGGGTGAGCAAAGCGATGCCGATAACGAGCGGGGAGAGATGGCCGATCGCATAGATCATCAGCCCCTGGCCCAGCACCTGGCTGGCGAGCGCGAGCCCGATCAGCACCCCCCATTTCTCCGGCCAGATCGTCTCATGAAGCGCCAGCGCAGTCAGAAGCAGCGGCAGCGCGCTGGCGAGAGTCGCCAGGGCAAGCACCGGGATCGGCGCCATCGCCGAGCGGACGCGGGACATCAGGATGATATAGACGGTGTAGACCGTGCCCGCGATCAGGCAGAGCAGATCGCCGGCGAGATTCTTGGGCGAAAGCTCATAGGAGCGGCCGAGCAGCAATGCGGCACCGACGGCGGCAAGGAGCAGCGCGATCCCCTGCGAGCGGGTGGGCCAGGCGCGCGCGACCAGGAAGCCGTAGATCGGAAACATCAGGATCGCCGAATTGCCGAACAAGGTGGCGTTGGCGAGGGTGGTGCGCAGGATGCCGAGATGCCACATCCCCAGATCGCCGGCGAAGGCGATGCCGCTGAACAGCACCGGCAGCCAAAGCGCGCGCACATGCGCGAACGGCCGCCGCGACGTGGCATAGGCGAGCGCGACCAGCACCGGCGCGGCGAGCGCGATCCGCCAGAATCCGGCCGCGACCGGCCCCACATCGGCGAGCCGGACAAACCACGGACCAAAAGCGAGCGCGATATTGCCCCCGAGCAAAGCGGCGAGCGGCAACATATGCGCTGTTTCGTTGCGGAGAGTTTTTCTTGGGGGGCCGGAATCGTGCATGGCGCCCTGTAGCGCCCTATTTTCGCTGCGTCACAACAGAAGGGATTATCCTGGATATGCCGAGCCTGTTCGATCCCATCCAGCTCGGCGCGATCCGCGCGCCGAACCGCATCTTCATGTCGCCGCTCACCCGCGGCCGCGCGACGCGCGAGCATGTGCCGACGCCGATCATGGCCGAATATTACGCCCAGCGCGCCGGGGCGGGGCTCATCATCTCCGAGGCGACCGGCATCAGCCGCCAGGGACTGGGCTGGGCCTATGCGCCCGGCATCTGGACCGACGAGCAGGTCGAGGCATGGAAGCCGGTGGTGCAGGCGGTCCACGATGCCGGCGGGCGGATCGTCTCGCAGCTCTGGCATATGGGCCGGCTGGTCCATTCGGACTTCCTGGGCGGCGAGCCGCCGGTCTCCGCCTCGGCGACCACCGCGCCGGGCAAGGTGCGCACCTATCCGGCCGAGGACAGCGGCGAGATCCAGCGGCCCTATAGCCAGGCGCGGGCGCTACGGGTCGATGAGATCCCCGGCATCCTAGACGACTATGCCCATGCCGCGAGCAACGCGATCCGCGCGGGCTTCGACGGGGTGCAGATCCACGCCGCAAACGGCTATCTGATCGACCAGTTCCTGCGCGACAATTCGAATTTCCGCGACGACGAATATGGCGGGTCGATCCCGAACCGCATCCGGCTGCTGCGCGAAGTGACGCAGCGCGTGGTCGACACGATCGGCGCGGATCGCACCGGCGTCCGCCTATCGCCCAATGGCGAGGTGCAGGGCGTCAACGACAGCAACCCGGCGCCCTTGTTCGAAGCGGCCGCGGCGGCGCTGGACGATATCGGCATCGCCTTCCTGGAGATGCGCGAGCCGCGTCCCGGCGGCACGCGCGGCGCGCCCGACCATCCGCCGATCCACCCGCTGATGCGCAAGGTGTTCAAGGGGCCGTTGGCACTCAACGCCGATTATCATGGCGACGATGCCCAGGCGGCGCTCGACGCGGGCGAGGCCGATGCGATCGCGTTCGGCCGCACCTTCCTCGCCAATCCGGACCTGCCGCGCCGCATCGCCGAGAAATTGCCTCTCAATCCGCCGCGCGAGAACCTGTTCTATGTCGGCGGGGCCGAGGGCTATACCGATTATCCGCGCTGGGACGAGGCTCAGGCGGCCTGATCGAAGCCGTCGATCCAGCGGGTGACCGCGCCGCGCGCCTGCTTGTGCAGCTTCGGCTGCACAAGCGGCACGGCGAACAGGATCAGTGAAAAGGGCCAGAACAGGAAGAGCAGCACCACAAAGATCGCCGCCGCCAGGGCGATGGCGAAGCGGATATTCTTGATCCGCTGGCGCGTCGCATAGTTCAATCGGACGGTGCGCGGCGCCTTTTCGTCATACCAGGCGCGGGTGATGAAGACCGAACCGTCATCGACCCCCGCGGGGCTGCGCCGGACCGGCTGGGCGGGCAGCGTGCCGTCGCCATGCTCGCTGACCGGAGCACCGGTCAGCGTATCGATCACCACGAGCCGCCGGCCCTTCTCCACGACGCGGTAGCGAGTGGCAGGCGGCTTCATGCGCGTCAGCCGAAGCGGCTCTTGAGCGCCAGCATCGCCAGCGCCGCCTTGGCCGCCTCGCCGCCCTTGTCCTTCTCGTCCGGCTTCGCGCGCGTCAGCGCCTGGGCCTCGTTCTCGACCGTCAGGATGCCGTTGCCGACGCACAGCCCGTCCATCGACAGCGCCATCAGCCCGCGCGCGCTTTCGCCCGCGACGATCTCGAAATGATAGGTCTCGCCGCGGATCACCACGCCCAGCGCAACGAAGCCGTCATAGCGGCCGCTCTCCGCCGCCATCGAAACCGCGCCGGGAATCTCCAGCGCGCCGGGGACGGTGATCGTCTCATGGCTGTGCCCCGCTTCCTCGATCGCGGCGCGGGCGCCCGCCAGCAGCAGGTCGTTCAGGTGCGCATAGAAACGCGCTTCGACGATGAGAATCTTTGCCATCAGCTATCCGTATCGATCGGCCGCTCGCCGACGATCGACAGGCCATAGCCGTCGAGACCGATGAGGGTGTGGTGGGTGTTGGTGAGCAGGACCATGTCCTGCACGCCGAGCTCGGTAAGGATTGACGCGCCGACGCCGTAATCGCGCAGCTCGTCCATATCCTTGGCAGCGATCGTACCCTCGCGGGCCTGGAGCGCCAGGGTGAACTGGTCCGGCCGCGGCTTGTTGATGACGACGACGACGCCGGCGCCTTCCTGGCCGATGATTTCCATCGAGCGGCTGAGCAGCCCGCCGCGATCGCCCGATTCGCCGAAGATGTCGCCGAAGGGCGAAAGCGCGTGCATCCGTACCAGGGTCGGCTTGGCAGGATCGACCTTGCCCTTGACCAGGGCGACCTGCTCGCTGGCGGTCGCCTTGTTCCAGAAGGTGACCGCAGTCCATTCGCCGCCCCATTCGCTGGTGAAGCGGGTCTCGGCGCGCTTCTCGACCAGATGATCGTGGCGGCGGCGATAGGCGATCAGGTCGCGGATCGTGCCGATCTTGAGATTGTGGAACTGGGCGAAGGGGACGAGATCGTCCATCCGCGCCATCGTCCCGTCGTCCTTCATGATCTCGCAGATCACGCCGGAGGGATTGAGCCCTGCCAGCCGCGCGACGTCCACCGCCGCCTCGGTATGGCCGGTGCGGACCAGCACGCCGCCGTCGCGCGCGACCAGCGGGAAGACATGGCCGGGAGTGACGATGTCGTCCTTGCCCTTCGACGCATCGATCGCGACCGAGACGGTGCGCGCGCGATCCGCCGCGGAAATTCCGGTGGTGACGCCTTCGCGCGCCTCGATCGAGACGGTGAAGGCGGTTTCGTGCCTTGTGCCGTTGGCGCGGCTCATCAGCTCCAGGCCGAGGGTGTCGACGCGCTCCTTGGTGAGCGCCAGGCAGATCAGGCCGCGGCCATATTTGGCCATGAAGTTGATCGCATCGGGCGTCGCCATCTGGGCGGGGATGACGAGATCGCCTTCATTCTCGCGATCCTCGTCATCGACCAGGATGAACATGCGGCCGTTGCGCGCCTCGTCGATCAGCTCCTCGGGGCTGGAGAGAAAGCCGTGGCGCAGGCGGCTGAGAGCATTGGATCGTTCAGGACTTGGCACGAAGCGCCTCCATGCGCTGGAGATAGCGCGCGAGCACGTCGATCTCGAGATTGACCGCCTGGCCAGGCTTCAGATCGCCGAAAGTGGTGACCGACGCGGTATGGGGGATGATGTTGAGGTAGAATTCGACGCCCTCGGCCGTGTCGCGCACATCGTTGACGGTCAGCGAGACGCCGTCGACGGTGATCGAGCCTTTCGGCGCGACATAGGGAGCGATTTCGGGGCCGGCGGCGATGGTGACGCGGTGCGAGCCGCCCTCCTCGTGCACATCCTTCACCGTGCCGATGCCGTCGACATGGCCGGTGACGATATGGCCGCCCAGCTCGTCGCCGAGGCGTAGCGCGCGTTCGAGATTGAGGCTGCGGCCGGCGGTCCATTGCCCCTCGGCGGTGCGCGAGATCGTCTCTCCCGAGACGTCGAACGCCATCCAGCCCGGCCCCTTGTCGACCACCGTCAGGCAGACGCCCGAACAGGAGACGGAGGCGCCGAGATCGATGCCGTCGGTTTCATAGGCGGTGGAGACGCGGACGCGCAGGTCGCCCTGGCGATCCGCGGCCTCGATCCGGCCGATATCGGAGACGATTCCAGTAAACATCAAGCGCGCTCGTAGACTTCGAGCCGGTCGCTGCCAAGCGTGCGCGCATCGGTCAGTTTCCAGCGGTTATGCGCCGTAGCAAGATCGGTGAGCCCGATATCACCGAGCGCGGATTTGCCGGCGCCGATCAGGATCGGCGCGCGGTAGAGAAGCAGGCGATCGACCAGGTCGGCGCGGAGGAAGGCAGCGGCGGTTTCGGCACCGCCTTCGACCAGGACGTGATCCACGCCCTCCAGATCGGCGATGCGCTCGGGAGCGGCAACGGCTTTCCAGCCCTCCGGCGCCGTCCCGGTCGAAAGCAGCAGGCGGCGCGGCGAGCGGCCTTCCAGTCCGGCCAGGCGGACGTCGAGGCTCGGCGCGTCGGCGTCATATGTGCCCCGCCCGACCAGGATCGCTTCGTGGCGCGCACGTTCGAGATGGGCATGGGCGCGGGCTTCCGGCCCGGTGATCCAGCGGCTCTCGCCCGAAGCAAGCGCGATGCGGCCGTCGAGCGACGTGGCGAGCTTGAGCGTGACCTGGGGACGGCCCTTCGCCCGGCGTGTGAGGAAGCCGGCCATCGCCCGGCGCGCGGCGCCTTCACCGATGCGTTCGGAGATTTCGATGCCTGCCCCGCGAAGGCGAGCGATGCCCTGGCCGTCAGTGCGCGGATCGGGGTCGCCGAGCGCGACCGCCACGCGGGCGACGCCCGCCTCGACCAGCAGGCCGCTACAGGCGGGGCCGCGCGGCGAGGCATGGGCGCAGGGCTCCAGCGTCACATAGGCGGTGGCGCCGCGCGCGGACTCGCCGGCCTGAGCCAGCGCCATCGCCTCGGCATGGGGACGGCCGCCGGGCTGGGTCCAGCCGCGGCCGACGACGCGGCCGGCCTTCACGATCACGCAGCCGACATTGGGATTGGGCGCAGTGCGGCCGCGGGTGCGCTCCGAGAGCGCGAGCGCCGCCGCCATCCAGCGGACGTCGCTCAGAAGCCGTGGCTGGTCAGCCAATCGTCGACCTTCTGGAACTCCGCCTGCTTCGCCTTGCGGCGCTTCTCCAGCTCTTCCTCGGCGATATGCTTCTTGGCCTGATCGATCTTCTGCTGGGCGCGGATCTGCTCGTCGGTGCGGGTGATCGGCCAGGATTCCACATAGATGATGTTGCGCTTGTACGGAGATTCGATGTGCGAATCCTTCACGAACATCCACAGGATCACGAAAGTGATCGCCATCGACAGCATCATGAACCAGAGCTCATGCTGCTTGCGCTGCGCGAGGAAGAATCTCAGGTCGCGAATCGCGCGCAGGGGGGACAGGGATTTGAGGAACGTCATCTCCGGGCGAAGATAGGGATGCGGGGGCGTCGGGACCAGCCCCCGCATTCAACGCCTGTGCTACCGGGCGTTTTCGAGCTCGAAGCGGACGTTCATCACCTTCCAGCTTTCCTCGGGAACGCCGCCGCGCGTGGCGGGCTTGAAGCGCCACTTGCCGAGCGCCTGGCGCTTGGTCGCCTCGAAGAATGCGGTGCTGGTGGCGCGGATCTGCTCGACCGCCTTCACGCGCCCGTCGATGCCGATCAGGATGCGGACGCTGACCTGGCCGTCGCGCTGGGCGCGCAGCTCGGACGAGGGATATTCCGGCTGGAAGTCGCGGAGATAGCGCGGATCCTGCGCCGCGCCGACCAGCGGCGGCAGCGCCTTGGGCGGCTCGGGCTGGGCCACCGGTCCGGTGTCCGAAGCCGGGAGCTGAGGCGGCAGCGGCGGATAGATGATCGGCGTCGTCTCCGTCGGGTTCTCCGACCTGGTCGGGATGATCGGATCGGGCGCGGTGGGGAGCGGCGCCCGGGCGACGTCGCGCTGGTCTACCTTGGGTTGCGGCTTGGGCGGTTCGGGCTGCGGCTTCTCGATCGGGATGTTCGTGCCGGTGAGCACCGTCGGCGGCGGCTTGGGCAGGAAATCGGGCGCCGAGAAGATCAGGCCGGCGATGAGCGCCGCGTTGAGCACAAGCGCCGCACTGAAGCTGACGCCGCGCGAATGCGGGGGCTGGTATCCTTGATTGGCGTACATTTCTTGCACTCCATCTCCTGTGCCGGTCTGATGCGCCGGCCACAGTGATGTTACATCATGACATGTGATAGGCAAATAGTTTCGTGTTCACACGGCCGAGAGGCGGGCGATCGCACGATCCTTGCCGATCAGCGGCAGCAATGCGGCCATGTCCGGCCCGTGATCGCGGCCGGTGAGCGCGAGGCGCAGGGGGAGGAAGAGCGCGCGGCCCTTGCGATCGGTCTCTGCCTTGAGCGCGGTGGTGAGCGCGTGCCAAGGATCCGCGGACCAGTCGATCGCGGCGGCGATCGCGGCGGCGCGGGCGAGGAAGGGGCGATCCTCCTCTGCCGGCGCGGGCGACTCGACGGGGCCTTCGACCACCGCCCACCAGTCCGCGGCCGCGGCGACGGTGGAGAGATTGGGGCGGATCACTTCCCATGCCGCAGCGTCCATGCCGGCGGGGAGGCGCGCGGCGACGCGGTCGAAGCCGAGCTGGTGGACGATCCGGGCGTTGAGCTGGGCGAGCTCGGCTTCGTCGAAACGGGCGGGCGCACGGCCGAAACGGGCGAAATCGAAGCCCTCGATCAGCGGGGCGGGATCGGCGAAGGGCTCGACCGGATCGCTGGTGCCGAGCCGGGCGAGCAGCGCGATCAGCGCCTGGGGCTCGATGCCGATCTCGCGGAAATGCGCGACGCCGAGCGAGCCTAGCCGCTTGGAGAGCTTGCCTTCATTGCCGGTGAGCAGCGCTTCATGGGCGAAGGCCGGGGGCGTGGCACCCAGCGCGGAGAACATCTGGAGCTGGGTCGCGGTGTTGGAAACATGATCCTCGCCGCGCACGACATGGCTGACGCCCATGTCGATATCGTCGATCACCGAGGGCAGCAGATAAAGCCAGGAGCCGTCGGCACGGCGGACGACGGGATCGCTCATCGTCTTCGGATCGAAACGCTGGGGGCCGCGGACGAGATCGTCCCATTCGATTCCCGCTTCGTGATCGAGCCGGAAGCGCCAGTGCGGCTGCACGCCCTCCACCTCCAGCCTGGTGCGGTCGGCGTCGCTCAGCGCCAGCGCGGCGCGGTCATAGACCGGCGGCAGGCCGCGGCCGAGCAGCACCTTGCGCTTGAGGTCCAGTTCCTCTGCGGTCTCATAGGCCGGATAGACGCGGCCTGCCGCGATCAGATCGGCGAAGCGTGCCTCATAGCGATCGAAGCGGGCGGACTGGCGCTCCTCGCCATCGGGGATGAGCCCCAGCCAGGCAAGATCGGCGCGGATCGAATCGACATGGCGCTCCTCGGATCGCGCCAGATCGGTATCGTCGATGCGCAGCAGGAACCGCCCGCCATGCCGGCGCGCGAACAGCCAGTTATGGAGCGCCGTTCGCAGATTTCCGACGTGCAGGCCGCCGGTCGGGCTGGGGGCGAAGCGGGTGGTGACCGTCATGGCCGCGACCTAGGGGCTATCCCGGTAAGCGGCAATGCCCCTTTACCTCGCCCGACTGCGGTGCCTAAGAGGCGGCCAACGGGAGATCACGAAAATGAAATTGATGGCCGGCAACTCGAACCTGCCGCTCGCCTCGGCGATCGCGGACTATCTCGAGATTCCGCTCACCAAGGCGAATGTCCGCCGCTTCGCCGACGAGGAGATCTTCGTCGAGATATTGGAGAATGTGCGCGGCGAGGACGTGTTCGTGCTCCAGTCGACCGCCTATCCGGCGAACGACAACCTGATGGAGCTGCTCATCATGATCGACGCGCTGAAGCGCGCGTCGGCCAAGCGGATCACCGCGGTCCTCCCCTATTTCGGCTATGCCCGCCAGGACCGGAAGCCCGGACCGCGCACGCCGATCTCGGCCAAGCTGGTCGCCAACCTCATCACCACCGCGGGCGCCAATCGCGTGCTCTCGGTCGATCTCCACGCCGGGCAGATCCAGGGATTCTTCGACATCCCGACCGACAATCTGTTCGCCGCGCCGGTGATGTCCGCCGACATCCAGACGCGCTTTCCGGACAAGCAGTGGATGGTCGTCTCGCCCGACGTGGGCGGCGTGGTCCGCGCCCGCGCGCTCGCCAAGCGGCTCGACAACGCGCCGCTGGCGATCGTCGACAAGCGCCGCGAGCGGCCGGGCGAATCCGAAGTGATGAACATCATCGGCCAGGTCGAGGGGCGCTTCTGCATCCTGATCGACGATATCGTCGATTCGGCCGGCACGCTCTGCAACGCCGCGGCGGCGCTGAAGGCGGCGGGGGCCGAGGACGTGGTGGCCTATTGCACGCACGGCGTGCTTTCGGGCGGCGCGGTGGCGCGGGTCGACAATTCCTCGCTGCTGGAGCTGGTCATCACCGATTCGATCGGCAACCACGCCGTGATCTCGGAGAGCAAGAAGATCCGCCACCTGACGATCGCGCCGCTGCTGGCCGAGGCCGTGCGCCGCATCGCGGACGAAAGCTCGGTCTCCAGCCTGTTCGACTGATCCTTTCCATCCAAAGTGCGCGGTGATGCGGGCCATTCGTGCACTTTGCCGCCGCCTGCCCCATCGCGGACGCGCAGGGGGAGGTGCGGGGTGATGTACATGCCCGCGATCAGATCACGGCAAATCCTACATTGGAAGCATCAAATGAGCGCTTCCCAGATCAGCGCCGCGCCGACCAGGATCATCAGCAGGTAGATCGCGGTATAGAAGCGATCGGGCGACACGCGGCGGACCAGCCATACGCCGGCCAGGGTGGAGGCGAGCGCCAGCGGAAGCAACGCCGCCGAGGTGAGCAGGTTCGCCCGGGTGAACTGGCCGAGCGCGGCATAGGCCGGCACCTTCATCCAGTTGGTCACGGCGAAATAGATCGCGGCGGTGCCGACCAGCATGTCGCGCGACAGGTTTCGCGGAAGCACCCAGAGCTGGAAGGGCGGCTGGCCGGCATGGGCGACCTGGCTGGTGAAGCCCGAGAGCAGGCCGAACACCGACCCCACCCATTCCGGCCAGCGTGCCGCCTCGCGCGGAACGGCATGCGATTCCGCCCAGAGCCGATAGACGCCGAACAGGATCGAGATCGCGCCCACCAGCGCCATCACCGCGACCGGGGAGACGCTGGCGGCAAAGGCATAGCCGAGCCAGATGCCGAGCACCGAGCCCGGCATCATCCAGCCGATCAGCCGCCAGTCCACCGTGCGGCGAAACGCCCAGACACTGACGAGATCCTGCGCGATCAGGATCGGCAGGGTGATCGCGGCGGCGCGCACCGGATCGATCGCGAAAGCGAGGAGAGGCAGCGACAGCGCGCCCATCCCGACGAAGCCGCCCTTGGACAGGCCGAGCAGGATGACGGCGGGGATGGCGAGCGCGTAGAAATGCCAATCGGTAATCATCGTCGTGCGGCTACCCCCGGGTTTTCGCGGACGCAGGAGCACGGGAAAGCCGAAAAGGCCAGCCGACTTTGCCTCGGCAGCCAAAATGCCTAATCGAGGTACATGACCGACCGCACCGGGCAGATCGCCGTGATCTTCGTATCGGAGCGCACGCTCGACGACGATACGGGCTATGCCGAGGCGGCAACCCGGATGGCCGAGCTCGCCGCTATCCAGCCCGGCTATCGCGGCGCCGACGATGCGCGCGGCGAGGACCGGATCGGCATCACCGTCAGCTATTGGGCGGACGAGGCGAGCGCCATCGCCTGGCGCAGGCATCCGGAACATGCGGCAACGCGCGAGGCCGGGCGCGGGCGATGGTATCGCTGGTATCGTCTCCACGTGGCCGAGATCGGCCGCAGCTATGGCTGGGATCGCGGATGAAGGCGCGCGGCTTCGACGGCATTTTCGCGCTCCTCTTCACGGTGATGCTCGCGATCGCGGCGGGAAACACCGCGCTGCAATCGGTGCTGCCCGCGCTCGGACGCTCGCTGGGCGCCGCCGACAGCGCGGTCGCGGCGGTATTCTCGGTCTCCGCGCTGCTCTGGGTGATTGCCGCGCCCTTCTGGGCCAATCGATCGGATCGGCACGGGCGGCGCGCGATGGTGCTGCTGGGCGTGGCGGGGTTCACCGTGTCGCTGGGGCTTTGCGGCATCTTCCTGGCGCTGGGCATCAACGGCGTGCTGGGGCCGGCGGCGACTTTCGCCGCATTCATCGCCGGGCGGATGATCTATGGCATCTTCGGATCGGCAGCGCCGCCGGCGGTGCAGGCGCTGGTCGCCGGGCGCACCAGCCGCGAGGAGCGGACCAAGGCGCTGACGCTGCTGGCCTCCGCCTTCGGGCTGGGCACAATCCTGGGTCCGGCGATCGCGCCCTATCTGGTGATGGGGAGCCTGTGGGAGGGCGGCCCCCGGATCGGGCTCGCCGGCCCCGCCTTCGCGGCGAGCGCGATCGGCGTAGCGATCTGGATCGCGGTGGTGCGGCTGCTGCCGCGCGCGGAAAACGAATGGCACGGCGCGGCGGTCGCCTATCCCTCGATCGGCGGGCAGGGTTCGGGCGCGAGCGTCACCGCCGCCGTCTCGGACGCGAGCCAGCCGGTCGGCTATTTCGATCCGCGCATCCGTGCCTGGATCGTCTGCGGGCTGGTGATCGGCCATGCCCAGGCGATGACCGGGCAGGCGATCGGGTTCCTCATCATCGACCGGCTGCGCGTCTCGCCGCTCGAAGCGCTGCAGCCGACCGGGCTGGTGCTGATGATGGGCGCCCTCTCCTCGCTACTGGTCCAATGGGGGCTGATCCCGCTGTTCGACCTGAAGCCGCGCGCGCTGATGCTGATCGGAGTCGCGCTGGGCGCGCTGGGCTGCATCGCGACCGGCAGCGCGCTTTCACTCTACGGGATCGCGCTGGGCTATGCGCTGACCTCGCTCGGCATGGGCTTCGCGCGGCCGGGCTTCACCGCCGGCGCCTCGCTCGCGGTGGGACAGGAGGCGCAGGGATCGGTGGCGGGCAAGGTGACGTCGGTCAACGGCGCGGCGTTCGTGCTGGGGCCGTCGATCGGAGTGGGGCTGTACGAGCTGTGGCGGCCGCTGCCGTATCTGACGGCTGCCGGATGGCTGGCATGTCTGTTCGTCTATGCATTCCTGGCGACCCGCCGGGAGGCAGGCGCAGCGGCCTCATAGCCGTCATCCCCGCGGAGGCGGGGATGACGGCTATAAGATTGCCTCAGCCCTCGCCCTTCGGGCCGTGGCCGCGGAGCATCCCCGGCGCGATGAAGCCGATCGGCTGGATCGCCGATGCCTGCTGCTTCAGCCGGCCCGACATGGCCTGATACTCGTCCTCCATCTCGGGCGTGACGGTGGCGCGCGAATCCTTCAGCGCCGCTTCGAAATGCGCCATCGTGACTTCGCGCGTATCGAGCGAGCTGCGGAGCGCCACCAGGCCGGCGCGGCGCACGACATCCTCCAGATCGGCACCGGTATAACGCTCGGTCCGATCGGCGACGACCGCGAGATCGACGTCGCCGGCGAGCGGCATCTTGCCCGTCTGGATGCGCAGGATGCGTTCGCGGCCGGCCTTGTCGGGCACGCCGACATAGACGAGCTCGTCGAACCGGCCCGGGCGGAGCAGCGCCGGATCGATCAGGTTCGGCCGATTGGTCGCGCCGATCACCACCACCGACTGGAGCTCCTCCAGCCCGTCCATCTCCGACAGGATCGTGTTGACCACCCGCTCGGTGACCTGCGGCTCGCCCATTCCGCCACCGCGCGACGGCACCAGCGAATCGAGCTCGTCGATGAAGATCACGCAGGGCGCGACCTGGCGGGCACGGGCGAACAGCCGCGCGATCTGCTGCTCGGACTCGCCATACCATTTGGAGAGCAGGTCCGAGGACTTGGTGGCGATGAAGTTCGCCTCCGCCTCGCGCGCGACCGCCTTTGCCAGCAGCGTCTTGCCGGTGCCGGGCGGGCCATAGAGCAGGAAACCCTTGGCCGGGCGGATGCCCAGGCGGCGGAACGCATCGGGATCCTTGAGCGGGAGCTCGACGCCTTCCTTCAGCCGCATCTGCGCATCGTCTAGGCCGCCGACATCCTCCCAGCGGACCTGCGGCGCCTGGACCATCACCTCGCGCATCGCCGAAGGCTGGACGCGCTTGATCGCCTCCAGGAAATCCTCGCGCGTGACCGACAGCGTATCGAGCACCTCGGGCGGGATGCTGCGATCCTCGAGGTTGAGCTGCGGCATCAGCCGCCGCACCGCCTCGATCGCCGCCTCGCGGGTGAGCGCCGCGAGATCGGCGCCGACAAAGCCATAGGTGGTGCGCGCCAGCTCGTTCAGATCGACATTGTCGGCGAGCGGCATGCCGCGCGTATGGATGCCCAATATCTCGCGGCGGCCGCGATCGTCCGGCACGCCGACGACGATCTCGCGATCGAAGCGGCCGGGGCGGCGCAGCGCCTCGTCGATCGCCTCGGGCCGATTGGTGGCGGCGATGACGACGATGTTGGCGCGCGCCTCCAGCCCGTCCATCAGCGTGAGGAGTTGGGCGACCAGGCGCTTCTCCGCCTCGCCCGAGACCTGGCCGCGCTTGGGCGCGATCGAATCGATCTCGTCGATGAAGACGATCGATGGCGCGGTCCTGGCCGCTTCCTCGAACACCTGGCGCAAGCGCGATTCGGACTCGCCATAGGCGGAGCCCATGATCTCGGGACCGTTTATCAGGTGGAAGGTCGCATCGCTTTCGTTGGCGACCGCGCGGGCGAGCCGCGTCTTGCCGGTGCCGGGCGGGCCATGGAGCAGCACGCCCTTGGGCGGGTCGACGCCCAGGCGCTGGAACAATTCGGGATAGCGCAGCGGCAGCTCGACCATCTCGCGGAGCTGGTCGATCGTCGCGGCCATGCCGCCGATATCGTCATAGGTGACGTCGGCGCGGCGGCTTTCCTTGGCCTCCTCATATTCGGCGCGCAGCTCCACCTCGGTATTCTCGTCGATATGGACGATGCCGCGCGGCGTGGTGGAGATCACCGCCAAGCGGATCTCCTGGAGCGCATAGGCCGGCGCGCGGACGAACTGCGCGACATTGGGCGGCACGTCGGCGCGCTGGTGGCCGACGGTGGCGATCGTATCGCCGGCGGTGAGCGGCCGCGCGAAGAAGGTGCGCTTGAGCGCCTCGCCCGAGCCCTGGAGGCGCAGATTCTCCTGTGCGGGCGCGAAGACGACGCGTGTCGCCGGCTTCGATTCGGCGCGGCGCACCTCGACGAAATCGCCCGAGCCGACGCCGGCATTGGCGCGCTGGAGCCCGTCGATGCGGAGCAGCTCCAGCCCCTCATCCTCGGAATAGGGCAGCACCGCGCGGGCCGGCGTCGTCCGCTTGCCGACGATCTCGATCACATCGCCTTCGGTGATGCCGAGCGCGCCCATCAGCGCGCGGGGAATATGGGCCAGGCCGCGGCCGCTGTCCTCGGGCCGGGCATTGGCCACCTGCAGCTTGCGCACCTGTTTTTCGTCGTCCGCCAATTCTGATCTCCCCAGGCGTGGAACGGGCAACCTAGGAACGGCGAAGACAAAAAAAAGGGCCGCCCCGCAGGACGGCCTTGGAAAGTTTTAGGAGAGGATGCCTGAAAGGCACGTCCTATGTGCAGTGCGGCACGATTTTGTGCAAGTGCGAAATGATTTACTGTTGAATGCACATCTTGCAATCGCCATTAACCGGAACGATAGTTGGTTCACAGGGCAGCAACGCTGTTGCCAAGCCGGATTCGCTTGCCAAGTTTGTGACGCACCGCACAAAGAAGAGAGAATGCGCCGCCTTCCACCCCTCACCGCCATCGAAGCCTTCGTCCAGGTCGCCCGGCTCGGCTCGATCAAGGCGGCCGCCGAGGAACTCGCCCTTTCCTCCCCCGCGCTCAGCCGACGCGTCCAGTCGCTGGAGCGATTCATCGCTAAGCCGCTGTTCGAGCGGCGGCACCAGGCGCTCAAGCTCAACGATGACGGCGACCGGCTGCTGGGGCTGATCGCGCCGGCGCTCGACGCGATGACCGACGCCGTCGAGGCGATGACGAGCGGAACCGAATTGCTGCGGCTGCGTCTGGGGGTGCTGCCGCTCTATGCGACCCAGCAGCTGTTGCCGCGGCTGCCCGAATTGAAGCGCCGCCATCCCGAGCTGCACCTCGACGTCGATACCGCGGGCCACGGCGTGGCGCGGCTGGGCGACGGGCTCGACGCGGCGATCGTGATCGCGCGCGACATCGATCCGGGGCTTTACGCGCGGCGGCTCGATCGCAACCGCGTGCATGTGATCGGTGCGCGCAGCCTGATCGAAGGGCCGGACCCGATCACCAGGCCCGAGCATCTCGCCCGGCTGACCGCGCTGGTGCATCGCGACATGCCCGAGACGTTCACGGCATGGCGCGCGGCAGCGGGCGTTCCCGAGCTGGAGCCGGCGGCGATCGACCATTTCGATTCGGGCAACCTGATGCTGGAGGCCGCCGCGCAGGGACTCGGCGTCGCCTTCATGCTCGAATCGCACTTCGAGGCGGCGCGCGACGAGCGGCTGGTCCAGCTCTTCGACCTGACGGTGGAGAGCCATTACAGCTATTGGTTCGTCTGCCGCCCGCGGGCGCTAGCGCTGCGCCCGGTCAAGCTCTTCCACGACTGGCTGGTGGAAGCGCTGAGCGCGTCGGACCTGTAAATCGACATTTGACGCTCCCCTCCCTGCAAGGGAGGGGAAACGGCTGGATGGCTTACTCGGCGCGGGCCTTGACGATCTTGCCGGGGTTGCGCGGCGGCTCGCCCTTGGGGAGCGCGTCGACATGCTCCATGCCCTCGGTCACTTCGCCCCAGACGGTGTACTGGCCGTCGAGGAAGGTCGCATCGTCGAGGCAGATGAAGAACTGCGAGTTCGCGCTGTTCGGATCCATCGTGCGCGCCATCGAGGCGACGCCGCGGACATGCGGCTCGCGGCTGAACTCGGCGGGCAGGTTCGGCTTGTCCGAACCGCTCGTGCCGGTGCCGGTGGGATCGCCGCCCTGGGCCATGAAGCCGTCGATCACGCGGTGGAAGACGACATCGTCATAAAAGCCCTCGTTCGCGAGGGTGGCGATGCGCTCGACATGCAGGGGCGCGAGATCGGGACGCAACCGGATGTGCACGTCGCCGGTTTCGAGAGTGAGGACGAGGTTGGTGGGATCGGACATGGGATGCTCCAGAGGCAGGGATTTTCCGCCAACTAGGCGTGCAGCCCACGACTTGCAAATCCCGGCGGGTGATGGCAGCGCCTCCCGCACGGGGCCGGCGAAGGAGGTCGAACGATGAGCGAGACCGAACTTCACGCCGGCGATGCCGAAGCGTCCGAAAGCGAGCTGGACGAGGACGACCGGCTGAAGCCGGAATTCGTCAGCGCGGTGCTCGAAGCGGTCGAGGCCGGCGACTTCGAGGCGGCGCATGCGCTGGCCGCACCGCTCCACCCGGCCGACATCGCCGATCTGGTCGAGCTGACGCCCTCCGAGCAGCGCCCGGCGCTGGCCGCGGCGATCGCCGACCTGATCGACGGCGACGTGCTCGCCGAGATGAACGACTGGGTGCGCGAAGCCCTGGTCGACGCGCTCGAGCCGCACCAGGTGGCCGACATCGCCGCCGAGCTCGATACCGACGATGCCGTCGCGATCATCGAGGACATGGACGCGGACGACCAGCGCGAAGTGCTCCGCGCGCTGGACCCCGACGACCGCGCCGCGATCGAGGAAGCGCTTTCCTATCCCGAGGAATCCGCCGGCCGCCTGATGCAGCGCGAGCTGGTCGCGGTGCCCGAGCATTGGACCGTCGGCGACGTGCTCGACTATCTGCGCCGCGACGAGGATCTGACGACCGATTTCTGGGAGATCTTCGTCGTCGATCCCTCGCACAAGCCGGTCGGCACCTGCACGCTCTCCTGGATCCTGCGCACGCCGCGCGCAGTGACGGTGAGTGACGTCATGAAGCGCGAGCAGACGCTGATCCCGGTCGACATGGACCAGGAGGAAGTGGCGCTGCGCTTCCAGAAATATGCGCTGATCTCCGCCGCGGTGGTCGATTCGAGCGGACGGCTGGTCGGCATGATCACGGTGGACGACGTGGTCCACATCATCTCCGAGGAAGCGGGCGAGGACATCCTGCGCCTGTCGGGCGCGGGCGAGGGCGACATCAACCAGCCGATCGCGCTCACCGTGAAGACGCGGATCACCTGGCTGGTGGTCAATCTGGGCACGGCGATGATCGCGGCCTCGGTCGTCGGCTTCTTCCAGGGCGAGATCGCCAAGTTCGCGCTGCTCGCGGTGCTGATGCCGATCGTATCCGGCATGGGCGGCAATGCCGGCACCCAGACGCTGGCGGTGGTGGTGCGCGCGCTCGCCACCAACCAGCTCACCAGCTCGAACACGGTGCGGATGGTGGCGCGCGAGTTCCAGATCGCCGCGACCAACGGCGCAATATTGGCGCTGCTGATCGGCACCGGCACGATGATCCTGTTCGGCAGGCCCGACCTGGCGATCGTGATCGGGCTGGCGATGATCATCAACAATCTGATCGCGGGGCTTTCCGGCGTGCTGGTGCCGATCACGCTGGAGCGCGCCGGAGTCGATCCGGCGGTTTCCTCGGCCGTGTTCGTGACGATGATGACCGATGTGATGGGATTCTTCTCGTTCCTGGGCCTTGCCGCACTGTGGGGCCTGGCCGGCTGACTTGATCGCAGGCGCCTGCGCGCCCAAATCGCGGTGGTGCCGCTACATCTGACCAAAGTCGCCTATGGCTGCGACAGCATCGAGTACCTCCAGGAGCGCCTGGCGCTGAAGGCCGCGCACCAGCCGGCCTTCCTGACGACGCGCTATCTGCCCAAGCGTCACGCGGAGATAGTGGGTGAAGATGTTGGGGGCGGATCGCTGTTCTGGATCATCAAGCACCAGCTCATCGGCCGATCGCCGATCCTGGGCTTCGGCGAGGCCGAGGGCGGGCGCGTCGCCATCTATCTGGAACCCAGGCTGGTGCTCGTGCAGGCTCGGCCCAAGCGCGCGCACCAAGGCTGGCGCTATCTGGCAGGCACGGACGCGCCGCCCGATCTGGGCGAAGCGGGGGCGGGGATCGCCGAGCTGCCGCCCGGACTGGTGGGCGAGCTGGCGGGACTCGGGCTGATCTGATTATCGTCACCCCGGCGCGGGGGAGCGTCAATTCACCAGTTGCGGGAAGGCGTTGCGGAAGGCGGTGACCTTCGGCTTGTCCCAGCGGACGATGTAGGGATGCGTCGGGTTCCGCCAGAAGAAGTCCTGGTGATAGGCTTCGGCCGGATAGAAGGCGCCGGTCTCCAGCTTCGTCACGATCGGCCGGGGCCAGGCCTTGGCCTGGCCGAGCTGGGCGATGTACGCGGCGGCGACGCGGCGCTGCTCGGCATCCTGCGGGAAGATCGCCGAGCGATAGCTGGGGCCGCTGTCCGGATACTGGCGGTTGAGCTGGGTCGGATCGTGCGCGACCGAGAAATAGATGCGCAGCAGCGTGCCGTAGCTCACCTTCCGCGGATCATAGACGATGCGGACCGCCTCGGCATGGCCGGTGCGCTCGGTCGAGACCTGGGCATAGGTCGCGGTGGCGCGGGTGCCGCCGGCATAGCCGTCGGTGACCGACTGGACGCCCTTCACCGACTGGAACACCGCCTCCATGCCCCAGAAGCAGCCGCCCGCGAGCACTGCCACCTGCGGCTCCCTGGCCGGCGCGACATCGGCGGCGGGCGGAGGAATCGGCACCGCCCGTTCGGCGCCACCGGCCCCGGTGGCGGCAAGCAGCAGCGCGCCGGCGAGAATCGCGGCGGGGAGGGCGATCTTGACCATCGCCGATAGATCGGCGCTTGGCCGCCTCAACGCAAGGCGGCGCAGGCCGTCTGGATGCGGGTGCACGCCTCGGTCAGCAGCGCCTCGGACGTCGCATAGCTGATCCGCAATGCCGGCGAGAAGCCGAAGGCCCCGCCATGCACCGCCGCGACGCGGGCCTCGTCGAGCAGATAGCCGACCATCGCCTCGTCGCTGTCGATCACCTGGCCCTTGGGCGTGGTCTTGCCGATCAGGCCCGCGAATTCGGGATAGACATAGAAGGCACCTTCGGGCCGCGGGCAGGTCATGCCGTCGATCTGGTTGAGCATCGACACGACCAGATCGCGGCGCCCCTGGAAGGCGGTGACGCGCTCCTTGAGAAAGCTCTGGTCGCCGTTCAGCGCGGCGACCGAGGCCGCCTGCGAGATACTGCACGGATTCGAGGTCGACTGCGACTGGAGCTTGCCGATCGCCTTGATCAGCCAGGCCGGGCCGCCGGCATAGCCGATGCGCCAGCCGGTCATCGCATAAGCCTTGGACACACCGTTGGCGGTCAGCGTGCGATCGTGGAGCGCCGGACAGACTTCGGCGATCGTGCGGAACTCGAAGCCGTCGTAGAGGATGTGCTCATACATGTCGTCGGCATAGATCAGCACATGCGGATGCCGTTCGAGCACTTCGCCCAGGGCCTTGAGCTCCGCCGCGCTATAGGCGGCGCCGGTGGGGTTCGAAGGCGAGTTGAGCACCACCCATTTGGTCTTGGCGGTGATCGCCGCTTCGAGCTGCTCGGGCTTGATCTTGTAGTTCTGGGCCGCGCCGGCGCTGATGAAGACGGGCGTGCCGCCCGCGAACTCGACCACGTCCGGATAGCTCACCCAATAGGGGGCGGGGACGATGACTTCGTCGCCCGGATCGATCGTCGCGCAGAACGCATTGAACAGCGTATGCTTGCCGCCCGAGTTCACGCTGATCTGGTTCTCGGCATAGGTCAGGCTGTTGTCGCGGGCGAACTTGCCGACGATCGCCTGCTTGAGCTCGGGCGTGCCGTCGACATTGGTATATTTGGTCTTGCCTGCGCGGATCGCCTCGATCGCGGCTTCCTTGACGAAATCGGGCGTGTCGAAATCGGGCTCGCCGGCGCCGAGACCGATCACGTCGATCCCCTGACGCTTCAGCTCGAACACGCGGCTCGTCATCGCGAGCGTGGCGGAGGGCTGGATGCGCTGGAGCGCGGCGGAAGTCTGCATGGGAGGCGCCTTTTCCGGGAGGGACGCGCGCCTATAGGTCCGGCTACGGCTTTTCCGCAACTGTAACGGCTGAAACCAGTCCGCGCAGCGTATTGCCCAGGAAGAAGCCGCCCTTGAGATCGGCGGGGGTGAGATCGCCTTCGACCGCGCGGCCGCTCTCGATCAGCTCGGCGCGGAGCACGCCGGGAAGCAGGCCGCGCGAGAGCGGCGGGGTGACCAACCTGCCGTCCCGCTCGACGAAGATCGAAGTGAAGCTACCTTCGGTGAGGAAACCCTGATCGTCGGTGAAGACCACTTCCCAGGCGCCGGAGGCGGCGCGGGCGCGGTCCAGGAATCCCCGGCGCGTAGTCTTGTGGGCGAGGCGGAAGTCGTCTGGCGCGACTTCGCGGCGGGCAATCGCCACCGCGACTGGTCCCTCGGGCGGTTGGGCAAGCGGGGCGATGCCGATCGCGATCGCGCCCGAGGGGCCGAGCAGCAATCGGACGCGCGCCGGATCGCGCAACCGAAAGGTCGCCGCCTGAAGCTCGTTGCGCGCCGAATGGCGATCGAAGGAGAAACCCAGCGCCTCGGCGCTCGCCTTGAGCCGGGCGAGGTGCCGTTCGAGGAGCGGCACGCCCTCGTCCGGATCGAAGCGCATCGTCTCGATGAGGTCGAAGGGGATTTCTCCAGCCGTCACGAACGCTCCCTTGGCAAGGCACTCCTCCCATTCGGCCGGCGCGATCGAATCGGCGACCACGCCCGATCCGAGCCCGAGCCGCGCGATCCCCGGGCCGGCAGGGGCCAGCGTGCGAATCGCGACATTGAACATGGCATCGCCATCGGCGTCGATCCTTCCGATCGAGCCCGTATAGGCGCCCCGCGCGTCTTTCTCGACCTCCGCGATTATCTGCATCGCGCGGATCTTGGGCGCGCCGGTGACCGAGCCGCAGGGAAAGAGCGCCGCCAGGGCATCGACCGGGTCGAGCCCCTCGGCGAGATCGGCAGTGACCGAGGACACCATCTGATGGACGGTCGGATAGGTCTCGACCTCGAACAGCGCCGGCACCGCGACGCTGCCGGGGCGGGCGACGCGGGCGAGATCGTTGCGCATCAGATCGACGATCATCAGGTTCTCGGCGCGCTGCTTGGGATCGCTGCGGAGCGTCTCGACATTGGCGCGATCGATCGCCGGGTCGGCGTCGCGGACGGCGGTGCCCTTCATCGGGCGGGCGGTGAGCCGGCCCTTTTCCAGAGCGAAGAAGAGTTCGGGCGAGAAGCTGAGCAGCCATTCGGCGCCAGTCGCGACCAGGGCGCCATAGCCGGCGCGGGCGCGGGCGCGGAGCAGGGCATAGAGCGCGGGTTCGCTGCCGGCGGTGCGGACGGTGGCGCGAAAGGTGAGGTTCGCCTGATAGATGTCGCCGGCCGCTATATAGTCGAGCACGCGCGCAAGGGCGGCGTCATAGTCCGCGCGGGCGATCTCCGGCTCCGGGGCGCCGGCCCAGGCACCGGCGGGATCGGGCAGCAGGGCGGGTATGTCCTTGGCGGGAATTTCGCGGTGGCCCTCGAAGAGGCCGAACCAGAGCAGGGGCGCGGCGCCCTCCTGTCGCGGCGCGGCGGGCTCCAGCGCGGGGCCGGCTTCGTAGGAGAGATAGCCGGCGGCATCGAGACCTCGAGCCCGGGCGGCGCGGAGCATCTCCAGCGCGGGGCGCACCTGATCGAGACTGTCGGCGCGGACGATCTCGACCGGATCGGCATAGAGCCGCGCGGGCACGCCGTTCGGCCGGGCATCATCGAGCAATATGAAGGGCGGTACGGGCAGGCGCATTCTCCGGCGGGCATGCCGCCCCGGGGCGCATCGGGCAAGCCCGTGTTGCCGTGGGTGCCTGGGGCAACTACCTGAACGCCATGTCCGAACCGACCTCTCCCCCGATGCGCGCGGCGATCGTGCCGGTCACGCCGCTCCAGCAGAACTGCACATTGCTGTGGTGCACCGAGACGATGCGGGGCGCCTTCTGCGATCCGGGCGGCGACCTGGAGAAGCTGCGCGCCGCGGCGAAGCAGCATGGCGTGACGATCGAGAAGATCCTGGTGACGCACGGCCATATCGACCATTGCGGATCGGCGGACGAGTTCGCCCGGGAACTGGGCGTGCCGATCGAGGGGCCGCACGAGGCCGACCGCTTCTGGATCGCGCGGCTGGAGGATGACGGACGCAATTATGGCGTGCGAGGCATGCCGTTCGAGCCCGATCGCTGGCTGGCGAACGGCGATCAGGTGACGGTCGGCAATCTCACGCTCGACGTCTATCATTGCCCGGGGCACACGCCGGGCCATGTCGTGTTCCACCATCCCGAATCGAAGCTGGCGCTCGTCGGCGACGTACTGTTCCAGGGATCGATCGGGCGGACCGACTTCCCGCTGGGCAATCACCAGGATCTGATCGACGCGATCACCGGGCGGCTATGGCCACTGGGGGGCGACACGGTGTTCGTCCCCGGCCATGGCCAGCCCAGCAATTTCGCGCATGAGCGCCGGACCAATCCGTTCGTCGCCGATTCGGTGCTGGCCGGGCGCTGATTCCTCTCAGCGCAGCGGGTTGCCATATTGGTGGGCGAGGAAGACGGCGTAGAGACCGAGGCCCAGCATCACCAGCAGCGTGGAGATGATCCCCGCCTGGCGGCCGAACTTCCAGCCGTCCATGCCGATCGGGTGCAATATCCGCCCGAGCAGGAACAGCACCGAGGCAGCCCAGAGCCAGAGCTGGCTCCCCGCGCCGAATTCGATCAGCGCGATCAGGAGCAGCACGACCGGCGCATATTCGGCGAAATTGAGATGCGCGCGCATCCGGGCGATCAGCCTGGGGTTGCCGCCGTCGCCCGTCCAGATCTTCTCCGCCTGGCGCGTCCGGCTGACGCGCACGCCCAGCCAGAGGTTGATGAGCGCGGCGGCGCCGGTGGTGGTGAGCGCGACAGGTAACAGCATTGGACCTCCCCTTTACGAAGCCCCTCCCTCGCACGGCCTTGCAACATGGACAAGAATCGCTATACGCGCGGGCTCGCTTCGTGACCTGCCTGCTGGTCCCGGCGAGCGGCCGGCCCAGCCGTCGCTTGCCCGGTGCATCCCGTGGGCGTATCGCGACTTTGATTCTAGTCTTTTATAAGGTGCCGAAATGGCCGTTCCGAAGAGAAAGACCTCGCCCTCGCGGCGTGGCATGCGCCGGGCGCACGATGCGCTGAGCGTCGAGGCGTTCCAGGAGTGCCCGAACTGCGGCGAACTGAAGCGTCCGCATAACCTGTGCAACGCATGCGGCCATTATAACGGCCGCGAGATCACCTCCGTCGAAGGCTGAGAAAACGGAGCTTAACGGGGGCGTGCCAACATGACTTTTCCCTCGCGAATCGCCGTCGATGCGATGGGCGGTGACGAGGGGATCGCCGTCATGCTGGCCGGTGCCGCGCGCGCGCGTCGCCGGTTCGAGGGGATGGAGTTCATCCTTGTCGGCGACGAAGCCCGGATCCGTGAAGGCCTGAAGACTCATCCCAACCTGACAGCGGCGTCGGAGATCGTCCACGCCGAACAGGTCGTCGCGTCCGACGAAAAGCCGAGCCAGGCGATTCGCCGCGCCAAGACCACGTCGATGGGAATCGCCATCGACCTGGTGAAGAAGGGCCGCGCGGGCGCCGCCGTCTCCTCGGGCAATACCGGCGCGCTGATGGCGATGGCGAAGCTCTCGCTGCGGACGATGCCGGGCATCGACCGCCCAGCGCTCGCCGCGCTGATGCCGACGCTGGGCGAGAACGACACGGTGATGCTCGATCTGGGCGCCAATACCGAGGTCGATGCGCGCAACCTCGTCCAGTTCGCGGTGATGGGCGCCGCCTATGCCCGCACCGCGCTCGACCTGGAGCGGCCCCGCGTCGCGCTGCTCAACATCGGCACCGAGGAGATGAAGGGCACCGACATCATCCGCGATGCCGCCGCCCAGATCCGCGCCGCCACGCATCTTCCGCTCGACTTCACCGGCTTCATCGAGGGCAACCGCCTGTCGCGCGGCGAAGTCGACGTGATCGTGTGCGACGGCTTCTCCGGCAATATCGCGCTCAAGACGGTGGAAGGCACCGCCCGATTCGTGGCGGACCTGCTCAAGCGCGCATTCAGCAGCTCGACCCGCTCTAAGATCGGCTTCCTGATCTCCAAGCCGGCGACCGAGCTGCTGCGCCACCATCTCGATCCGAACAACCATAATGGCGCCGTGTTCCTGGGGCTGAACGGCATCGTCGTGAAGAGCCATGGCAGCGCCAACGAACTGGGCGTGGATACTGCGA
Source organism: Sphingomonas sp. dw_22 (assembly GCF_018449795.1). Lineage (GTDB taxonomy): Bacteria > Pseudomonadota > Alphaproteobacteria > Sphingomonadales > Sphingomonadaceae > Sphingomonas. Next base: position 103,706 of record NZ_JAAVVE010000005.1, on the reverse strand, counting down.
TCGGCTTCGCCGCGAAGATGCTGCGCGACGACCTGACCCGCCGAATCGCCGAAGACCTCGGAAATTTCGAGGCCAAGGCAGCGTAATGACTCTAGTGGAAGGCGTGAAATGACCGTGCGTTCGGTGATCCTCGGCACCGGATCGGCACTGCCGCCGCGGCGCGTGTCGAATGCGGAGCTGGCCGAGCAGGTCGATACGACCGACGAGTGGATCGTCGAGCGCACCGGCATCCGCTTCCGCCATATCGCCGGCCCCAACGAGACGACCGGCACGCTGGCGACCCAGGCCTGCAAGGCTGCGCTGGAGGCCGCGGGCGTGGAGGCGGCGAGCATCGACCTGATCGTGCTGGCGACCGCCACCCCCGACCAGACCTTTCCCGCCACCGCGACGCGCGTGCAGGCGGCGCTGGGCATCGACGATTGCGTCGCGTTCGACGTGGCGGCGGTCTGCTCGGGCTTCCTCTATGCGCTCCAGGTCGCCGATTCGATGATCCGCTCCGGCGCGGCGAAGCGCGCACTGGTGATCGGAGCGGAGACCTTCAGCCGCATCCTCGACTGGGAGGACCGCGCGACCTGCGTGCTGTTCGGCGACGGCGCAGGCGCGATCGTGCTCGAGGGCCAGGACGTGGCCGAGGGCGGGCGCGGCATCCTGGCGACCAAGCTCCATGCCGACGGTCGCTATAACGACCTGCTCTATGTCGATGGCGGCCCCTCGACCACCGGCACGGTGGGCAAGCTGCGCATGAAGGGCCGCGAGGTGTTTCGCCACGCCGTGGTCAATCTCGCCGCAGTGATGGAGGAAACGCTGGGTGCCGCCGGGTTCACCTCCGCCGATATCGACTGGCTGGTGCCGCACCAGGCCAATGCCCGCATCCTCGACGCGACCGCGCGCAAGCTCAACCTGGCGCCGGAAAAGGTGATCGTCACGGTCGATCGCCACGCCAATACTTCGGCCGCCTCGGTGCCGCTCGCGCTAGACGCCGCGGTGCGCGACGGACGTATCAAGCGGGGCGATCTGATAGTGCTGGAAGCCATGGGCGGCGGCTTTACTTGGGGCGCCGCAGTCGTCCGATTTTGAATGTTTCCGTGCCGTGTCTGATTGTTGCTAGACATGTGCCCCAGCGATTTGCTAGATAAACACAATCTGGCTAGAGCTTGATCAACATAGATCAATTGGGGACTTGCCAAGATGACTGCTGTGGGCACGCTGACCAGGGCCGATCTCGCTGAATCGCTGCATCGCGAAGTCGGTCTTTCGCGCGCCGATGCTTCGCGCCTGGTCGAACAGATACTCCAGCACATGTGCGAAGCATTGGCGAAGGGCGAGAACGTCAAGATCTCGGGCTTCGGCAGCTTCATCCTGCGCGACAAGGGCGAGCGCGTGGGCCGTAATCCCAAGACCGGCGTCGAAGTACCGATCGCGCCGCGCCGCGTCCTCACCTTCCGGGCCAGCCAGATGATGCGCGACCGCATCGTGGCTGGTAGCTGATAGACCTATGCCGGCGACCGAAAAGGCCGCTGGCGCCTTGCGCACGATTGGCGAGCTGGCCGACGAGATCGGCCGCCCCCAGCATATCCTGCGCTATTGGGAGACGCGCTTTCCCCAGCTCCGGCCGCTGACCCGCGCCGGCAACCGCCGCTATTACCGGCCCGACGACGTCGCGCTGGTCCGCCGCATCCACCATCTGCTGAGCGACGAAGGCTATACGATCCGCGGCGTGCAGAAGCTGCTGGCGGAGGAGAAGGCCACCCGGTCTCCCAAGGGAGCGAAGGGGCTGAAGGACATCCGCGATTCGCTTGCCAAGGCGCTGGAGGACGACAAGGCGTAGATAGTCGCCGGTTGACCAAGTTGACTCGACTCGATGTGTTTTCCACGCGGCGAGCGCGTGCTTTTCCGAACACCGACGATGAGAAAGAGCCGGTCCCTCGCTCGGCCCTCAAATCCTACATTGCAAGCCCGGCGCAACCGCCTAGCGGGCGGCCGGCCCCAGGCTGGGATCGAGGTCGCGGGGGCGGACGAAGCGGGCCAGCACGCCTTCGCCGGGAGCCACGTCTTCCCAGCGGCGCACGCCGAAGCGCAGTTCGGCCAGGCTGGCAGTGGGGAACTTGATCTCGACCTGGTCGCGCAGCGGATCGGCATCGTCGGCGCTCAGCAGCAGCACCAGCTCCTCCAGCCCGGGATTGTGCCCGGAAAGAAGCACGCGCTCCGCCTCGTCGGGGAGCTCGCGGACGATATCGAGCAACGTCGTGGCCGAGGCGAGATAGGCGCGCGGCTCCCAGGCGGGCGCCAGATCACTGCCATAGCCTTCGCCGACATGGCGCAGCGTCTCGATCACCCGGACGGCGGGCGAGGCGACGACGTGATCGAAGACGAGCCCCAGGCTGCGCATGTGCCGCCCCATCATCGCGGCGGCGCGCTGGCCCTTGGGATTGAGCGGCCGATCGAAATCGCGCGCGACGGGATCGTCCCAGCCGGACTTGGCGTGGCGCAGCAGAGTCAGCGTCTTCATGCGTCCCCAGGGGCTCGGGCGGTCTCCGGCGCCTCATGCCGCAACCCGCTCCCCAAGGAAAGACGTACCCGCTCGACGGCTTCGTCGAGCGTCACCCGCGCGATCGGGGTGCCGGCGGGAAAGGCCGACAGCAGCCGCGAGGGCATGGCCGAGGAGAGCAGGACGAAGGCGCCGCGATCGTCGGCGCGGCGAATCAGCCGGCCGAACGCCTGGGCCAGACGGGCGCGGACGATGCGATCGTCATAGGCAGTGCCGCCCCCCGCCAGCCGCCGCGCAGCGTGGAGCACGGTGGGCTTGGGCCAGGGCACGCCCTCCATCACTACGAGGCGGAGCGAATCGCCGGGGACATCCACTCCGTCGCGCAAAGCATCTGTGCCGATCAGCGAGGTGCGGGGATCGTCGCGGAAGATGTCGACCAGGGTGCCGGTGTCGATCGGATCGACATGCTGGGCGAGCAGCGGCAGCCCCTCGCGCGCCAGGCGATCGGCGATTCGGGCATGGACGGCGCGCAGGCGCCGGATCGCCGTGAACAGGCCGAGCGTGCCGCCCCCCGACGCCACGATCAGCCGGGCATAGGCATTGGCGAGCGCGGGCAGATCGCCGCGCTTGATATCGGTGACGATCAGCACCTCGGCCTGGGTGCCGTAATCGAAGGGGCTCGGCGCCTCGAAACGCTGGGCGGGGCGGAGCAGGTGGCGGGCGCCGGTGCGCGCTTCGGCCACGTCCCAGTCGCCGCCGGCACGCAGCGTCGCCGAAGTGATGAGGGCACCGTGCGCGGGCTCGAGCACGGTCTTGGCGAAGGGGCGCGAGGGATCGAGCCAGTGGCGGTGGAGGCCGACGTCGTACTCGCGGCCCTCGACGCGATCGACCGCGAGCCAATCGACATATTCGGGATCGGCCGGACCGCCGATCCGGGCGATCAGCGCGAGCCAGGCGCCGACCGTATCGGTGCGCCAGCCGAGCGAGGCGATCGCGCCTTCGATCCGGGCGCGGGCAGGGCCGTCCATCCAGTCGGGCGATTCGGCGAGCACCGCCTCCAGCCGGCGGCCGAGCGTCACGAGCGGGCGGACCAGCGCATCGAGCGCGGCACCGGCAGGGCCGGCGGCCTCGACCAGCGCGGCATCGGGCTCGGCCAGCTCGGTCTCCAGGCCGTAGCCGGCTTCCGCCGCGCCATGGGCGTCGCGGGCATAGACGAGGCCCCGCACCGCCGCGAGCAGCGATTCCACGGGTCCGAAAGGCTCGCCCTCCGCCAGCCGCTGGAGCCATTGGTCGGTCGGCAGCCTCTGCGCGGCATCGACCGCCTCGGCGATCGCGAGGCCGCCCGCCTCGTCATAGCTGGCGACGTCGGACAGGCGCGCGGCCAGCCCGCGCCGACGGCCGCGCGCGCCCTTTTCGGGGCCGGTGATCCAGCGGCGGATCTCGATCGCCTCCTGCCCGGTGAGCGCGGCCGAGAACATCGCATCGGCCGCGTCGAACAGGTGATGCCCTTCGTCGAACACATAGCGGGTGGGGCGATTGGCCGATTCGCGGCCGCGCGCGGCGTTGACCATCACCAGGGCATGGTTGGCGATGACGATGTCCGCCTCGGCGCTGGCGCGGGCGGCGCGCTCGATGAAGCATTTCCGGTAATGCGGACAGCCGGCATAGATGCACTCGCCACGGCGATCGGTGAGCGCGGTCGATCCGTTGCGGCGGAACAGGATGGGAAGCCAGCCGGGCAGGTCGCCGCCGATCATGTCGCCATCGGCAGTATAGGCGGCCCAGCGGGCGACGAGCTGCGCGAGGATCGCGGCGCGGCCGGCGAACCCGCCCTGGAGCGCATCCTCCAGATTGAGCAGGCAGACGTAATTCTCGCGGCCTTTCCGCGTGACGATCTTGCGCTTGCGCACCGCCGCGTCGGGGAAGAGGCGTTCGCTCTCGTGCGTCATCTGGCGCTGGAGCGCCTTGGTGAAGGTGGAGACCCACACCGTGCCCTCGGCCTGCTCGGCCCAGAGCGAGGCGGGGGCGAGATAGCCGAGCGTCTTGCCGATGCCCGTACCCGCCTCGGCCAGCACGAGATTGGGCGAATCGCGGACTTCGCGGGGCGCGAAGGCCTGCGCCGCGGCGGCGGCATAGTCGCGCTGGCCCTGGCGGCGCTCGGCGGCGCTGCCGGTGAGCGTGGCGAGGCGTTGGGCGACGTCCGAATCGTCGAGCGTCACGGTGCGCGGGGCGGCGCGGGGGGCGTGCTCCTCCCATTCGGGGAGCTTCGAGAAGAGCCAGCGCTCGGCCTGGCCGGGCTTGGCAACCCGCTGCGACAGCGCGGGCGCCCAAGGCCAGCGCAGACGGAACAGCGACTGGAGCCCGTTCCAGGCGCCCTCGCGCTCGGGCCAGGCGCCGTCGGGCACCGCCAGCAGCTTCTCGGCGGCGGCGCGGAGGAAGCCAGCGATATCCGAATCATTGGCGGGCACGTCGAGCCCGGTGATGCGGGCGAGGCCCTTGGGCGTCGGCACCATGAAGCGGGCGGGGTGGAGGAAGGCGAACAGTTCGAGCAGGTCGAGCCCCGAAATCTCGGGATGGCCGAGCCGCTGGCCGATCAGCGGCGCGTTGAGCAGGATGGTGGGCGTATCCGCCGCGATGCGGATCGCCTCGCCCCGGCTGACCGCGCGGCTATCGCCCTCCGCGGTGGCGATCCAGATGCCGCTGTGGCTGGCGTGCAGCGCGGGATAGGGGAGGGCCGGGATCATCGACACAGGGCGATTCCGTACACTTTTCGTTCCGGTTGACCAGCCCGGTTGACGGCAAAGTGCGCGGACTCGCGCTGTATTCGTGCACTTTGCCGTTCACCGCCCGCGGGAGCCCGGCGGGAACACATCCATCACCCGCAGCGCTGCCATCGCCATCCGGTTCTCGACACCATGCACCGTGCCGACGAACTTGCCGCGATAGAAGCGTGGCCGTGTCGCGCCATTGATGACGTGCTCCATCATATAAGCGAGCGCGCGCTCGCGCGCCTCGTCCGCCACCATATCCCAGGCGATGGCGAAGCTTTCCGCGCCCGGCCTGCGGCGCAGGACATAAGCCGACCTTGCACCCATCCCGACCGACTGCGCCGCCCTTGCGACAAGGCCGGTTTCGGCAAGCGCGGCAATGAAGCCGCGCTGGCGCTCGGGCGTCCAGCCATCGTGTCGGCTGCGCGCCAATGGGACGGGGGTGAAGGCGGGGAGGTCATCCTCGTCTTCCGATGGATCGGGAAGCGTCGCCTCGTGCATCGACAAGTCTATGCGAAATCAAATCCTACATTGGAAGAGCCTGATCGCGGCGGCTAGCGACCCAGTTGCGGACAACTGGACTGACATTATGCTGGAGTGATGTGGCAACTGACCCTGCTTGCGTTGGCGTTTGCAGCGCCACGAGAAGCAGTACCTTGGAGACGGTACACGAACCGTACTCATTGAGCAGATCCTGGGTGTCGTGGGTCGGGACGGCGGGATTAAACGCTAACGCCGATATCCGAAGCGGCTGCTTTCGAACGACACTATGGCCCCTGCGTTGTCGCCAAGGGGAATTTCAGCCGTGCCATAGATGCCGCGCGTGCCGTGCGATCCGATCATGGCGCCGATCTCACCGTGGATGCCCCGCTCGAGGCTCCTCGATTCCCCTAGTTCGCCGCGGGCGGCAGCGGCCTTTTCCTCGGTGTTGTTGTCCACAATCTCCCGTCGCTGCTCGTCCGTCAGGCGACGCGTATCGGTCGAGGACAGCATGGGCTGTGTCGTCGGCGCCGGTGTCGATTGCGCGAAGGACGCGGTCGACCAGCAGGAAGCTCCCGCAACAAGGGCAAGCGCGATCGGGAGGCCACGAAAGTGCGGTGAGGTCGAACAGGTCATCCCTGCCTTATAGACCGGATAGACCGGACCGTAAAATGAACGGAAACGGGGCAACCATGTGCCGCGTAGCGGAATGGCTGCAATCCACCACAAGCAGACATTTCCCCGCAACGCTGGCCCCCTCCGCCACTCTTCGCTAGACGCGCGGGATCATGACCGACATCGCTCCCGAACTGCGCGCCGCCGCGCTCGACTCCAAGGCCTGGCCCTTTGAAGAGGCCCGCAAGCTGCTGAAGCGCTATCCGGACGGCGCGCCCGCGAAAGGCCATGTGCTGTTCGAGACCGGCTATGGTCCCTCGGGCCTGCCGCATATCGGCACGTTCAACGAAGTGCTGCGCACGACGATGGTGCGGCGCGCGTTCGAGACGCTTTCGGACGTGCCCACCCGCCTGATCGCGTTCAGCGACGACATGGACGGGCTGCGGAAAGTGCCCGACAATGTGCCGAACAAGGAGATGCTGCGCGAGCATCTCGGCAAGCCGCTGAGCCGCATTCCCGATCCGTTCGGCACGCATGCAAGCTTCGCCGCGCACAACAATGCGCTGCTGCGGCAGTTCCTCGATCAATTCGGCTTCGAGTATGAGTTCGCCTCGTCCACCGATTATTATGCCGATGGCCGCTTCGACGCGACGCTGAAGGCAGTGCTGCGCAATTACCAGGCGATCCTTGACGTCATGCTGCCAACGCTCGGCGCCGAGCGCCGCGCGACCTATTCGCCGGTGCTGCCGATCAGCCCCAAGTCGGGGATCGTACTCCAGGTGCCGGTCGAGGTGGTGGATGCCGATGCCGGGCTGATCGCCTTCGACGATGCGGGCGAGCGGATCGAGCAGACGATCCTCGGCGGCCATGCCAAGCTGCAATGGAAGGTCGACTGGGCGATGCGCTGGGTGGCGCTCGACGTCGACTACGAGATGGCGGGCAAGGATCTGATCGATTCGGTCGTCCAGTCGTCCAAGATCGTGCGGGTGCTGGGCGGGCGGCCGCCCGAGGGCTTCAATTATGAGATGTTCCTCGACGAGAAGGGCGAGAAGATCTCCAAGTCCAAAGGCAATGGGCTGAGCCTGGAGCAATGGCTGACCTATGGGCCGGAGGAGAGCATCGCCTTCTACGCCTATCGCGAGCCGAAAAAGGCCAAGCAGCTCCATCTGGGGGTGATCCCGCGCGCGATCGACGAATATTGGCAGTTCCGCGCCAATTATTCGGGCCAGCCGATCGAGCAGAAGCTCGGCAATCCGGTGCACCATGTCCATAACGGGCCGCCGCCCGAGGAAGCGCTGCCGGTCACGTTCGGGCTGCTGCTCAACCTGGTCGGCGTGATGGGCAATGCGACCAAGGAACAGGTGTGGGGCTATCTCGCCAACTATCTGCCCGACGCGACGCCCGAGAAGCATCCGGCGCTCGATCGGTTGATCGGCTATGCGCTGGCCTATGCCCGCGATTTCGTGGCGCCGACGCTGAAGAAGCGGGCGCCGGCGGGTGTCGAGATCGAGGCGTTGCAGCGGCTCGATGCCGAGCTGGCGACGCTGCCCGCCGATACCCCGGCCGAGGCTATCCAGAACATCGTCTATGAGATCGGCAAGACCGGCGGGTTCGAGACCCTGCGCGACTGGTTCAAGGCGCTGTACGAGACGCTGCTCGGATCGGAGCAGGGGCCGCGCATGGGCAGCTTCATCGCGCTCTACGGGATCGAGAACTCGCGGAAGCTGATCGCCGAGGCTTTGGCGCGGGCATGAGCGCCGGTGGCGCGGAGGCAGGTGACAAGCCCGAATCGGTGCTGCGCGATTTCCTGAAGAGCGAGGCGGCGGGCGGCATCCTGCTGATCGCCGCAGCGGCGCTGGCGATGCTGGCGGCGAACCTGCCCGGCGTGTCCGAAGCCTATTTCGCCGCGCTGCATTTCGCGACCGGGCCGGAGCTCGGCCATGGGCCGATGACGGTGCATCTGTGGATCAACGACGGGCTGATGGCGCTGTTCTTCCTGCTCGTCGGGCTGGAGATCAAGCGCGAGCTGGTCGACGGGCAGCTTGCGAGCTGGGAGCGGCGGCGGCTGCCCTTCGTCGCGGCGGCGGCGGGGATGATAGTGCCGGCGCTGATCTATCTGGCGGTGACGCGAGGGTCGCCCGGACTGGGCGCGGGCTGGGCGATCCCGGCGGCGACCGATATCGCCTTCGCGATCGGCGTGCTTGCATTGCTCGGCAGCCGGGCACCGGCGAGCCTCAAGCTGTTCCTGACCACCGTGGCGATCGTCGACGACATGGGCGCGGTGGCGATCATCGCGCTGGCCTATACCGCGCATATCAGCCTGGCGGCGCTGGCCGGAGCGGCAGTGGTGCTGGCGGCGATGCTGCTGCTCAATCGGCTGGGGGTGGTGCGGCTGTGGCCCTATCTGCTGCTCGCGGTGCTGCTGTGGGTGCTGGTGTTCCTCTCCGGCGTGCATGCGACGATCGCGGGGGTGGCGGCGGCGATGACGATCCCGATCCGCGAGGACGAGCACCGTTCGCCGCTGCATCGGCTGGAGCATGGGCTGCATCCCTGGTCGGCCTATCTGATCGTGCCGCTGTTCGGGTTCGCCAATGCCGGCGTGTCGCTGACGGGAGTCTCGCCCGGGGTGCTGCTGGCGCCGCTGCCGCTCGGCGTGGCGCTGGGGCTGTTCCTGGGCAAGCAGATCGGCATCTTCGGGAGCATCTGGATCGCGGTGAAGACCGGGTTCGCCCGGCGGCCGGGCAAAGCGGGCTGGACGCAGATCTATGGCGTGGCGCTGCTCGCGGGGATCGGCTTCACGATGAGCCTGTTCATCGGTGGGCTGGCCTTTCCCGGGCGGCCCGAGCTGGTCGACGAAGTGAAGATCGGCGTGCTGGCCGGATCGATCCTGTCTGCGCTGGCCGGCTATCTGGTGCTACGCTTCGCGCCGCGGCGGTCGCTCAGCATCGCCACGACGCAGAGCGCGAGCCCGCCGAGCGCGAGCAGCGAACCGACCCAGCCGGTGGACGTCCAGCCGTAACCCGCGGCGATCGCGATGCCGCCGAGCCAGGGGCCCAGCGCATTGGCGGTGTTGAACGCAGAGTGGTTGAGCGCGGCGGCGAGCGCCTGGGCATCGCCCGCGACGTCCATCAGCCGGGTCTGGAGCACAGCGCCCAATGCGCCGGTGAAGCCGATCGCGAACACGTCGAGGCAGATCGACCAGAAATGCGGCGCCGCGAACGGATAGAGCGCGAGCGAGACGGCGCTGCCGAGCAGCAGCACCGCGCCCGTGGGCATCAGCGCGCGATCCGCGAATCTCGGGACGATGAGGTTGCCCGCGGTCATTCCCACGCCGAACACGGCGAGGATGATCGGGATCGTCGTCGCGGGCGTGCCGGTCACTTCGAGCAGAGTCGAGGCGACATAGGTATAGACGCAGAACAGCCCGCCGAAACCAATCGCGCTGATGCCGAGCGTCAGCCAGACCTGGCCGTTGGCGAGCGCGCCCAGCTCGCGCAACGGGCTGGCGCCGGCCTGGGGGCGATCGTGCGGGGCGAAGGCGGCGACCAGCGCGACGGTGAGCAGCGCGAGCACCGCCACCACCGCGAAGCCCCAGCGCCAGCCGACCGCCTGGCCGAGCCAATTGGCGAGCGGCACGCCGATCACCGTGGCGATCGTCAGGCCCAGCAGCACGCGGCCGACCGCCTGCGAGCGCCTGTCCACCGGGACCAGCGAGGCCGCGACCAGCGCGGCGATGCCGAAATAGGCGCCGTGGGGCAGGCCGCTCAGGAAGCGGAACAGCAGCATCCAGTGATAGCTGGGCGCCAGCGCGCTGAGGCCGTTGAACAGCGCGAACGCCGTCATCAGCAGGATGAGGAGGGTGCGGCGCGGCAGCTTCGCCGACGCCACCGCGAGCAGCGGCGCGCCGACCACGACGCCGAGCGCATAGGCGCTGATGGCATGACCGGCGGTCGGCTCGTCGATATGCAGCCCGGCCGAGAAATAGGGCACCAGGCTCATCGTCGCGAATTCGGTGGTCCCGATCGCAAACCCGCCCATCGCCAGCGCGAAATGGACAAGACCTACGGGCGCGGTGGGGCGAAGGGGTGCATGCATATGCCGCAGTTGGTGCTGCGGCGCAGCATCGTCAATCGCGATTATCTATTCCGCCGGAAAAGCGCCCAGCGCACCGCTGTTGCTCGGCGCGCAGAAGAGGATTTCCCAGGCGATATCCTCGCCTTCCTCGGGCGACGCCGCGACGGCGGCTTTCACGCCATAGCTCTGGTTGGCGATGGCCGCGCGCGCCTTCAGCGCCATGCGGCGGATCGGATCGGCTTCGATCGCCACCAGTGCGAGGCAGAGTTGGGCAAGCGGGCGCTTGTTGTGCTTGAGCCAGGACGCCCGCGCCTTGCGCGCCTCATGCGGTTCGGTGCCGTCCACGCGGTGCAGGATCACGAAAGGCGAGCCCTGCGCCACCAGCGCATCCATCTCGGCCTGCCATTGCCGCGCATCCGCGGCGTCGCGCACGGGGGCGCCGGTCCAGACCAGCGGAAAGCCGGCAACGTCGTGCAGCCGGAAACGATCGGAATCGAGCCACATTGCGAATCTCCCTGCGGCCGATATAGGACGGACGAAAACTGACCTGATAACGGTATTAGGACAAATAATAATGAAGATCGGCCACACGATGGACAAAAGCTTCGCGCAGTTCGACGTGGCCGACGGGCCGCCGCTCGTCGCCTTCTGGGGCAAGGAAATACCGGAGGGCGACATGCATCTGCACCAGATGGAAGTCGATTGGCACTCGCATGTGCGCGGCCAGCTCTTCTGCGTGGAGAATGGGCTGCTGCGCGTCGAGGCGCGGCACGAAGCCGTGCTCTACCCGCTCCATCGCCTCGGCTGGATGCCGCCGAACCTCGACCACAGGATCGTGATAAGCGGCACGATGCGCGGCTGGGGCATGCTGCTGCGCCCCGATCTTTGCGCCTGCCTGCCCCCGGAACCCTGCGTGATGGGGACGAGCACGCTGCTGCGGGCGCTGGTGGAGCGCGCCGCGGGCTGGGCCGATCCGGCCGATGTGACGCCGGATCGCGCGCGGCTGATCGAAGTGATGCTCGACGAGATCCGTGCCGCGCCGCGCCAGCCGCTGCACTTGCCGATGCCGCGCGATCCGCGCGCGCTGCGGATCGCCGAGCGGCTGGTGGCGTGCCCGGACCGGCAGGATACGCTGGAGGAACTGGCGCGCTGGGCCGGGCTGTCCGAGCGCACGGCGCGGCGCGTCTTCCATGCCGAGACCAGCATGCATTTCAGCCATTGGCGCCAGCAGATGCGGCTGACGCTGGCGATGGAGCGGCTGGCACAGGGCCAGCCGGTGAGCGATGTCGCCGATGCGGTGGGCTATGCCAGTCCGAGCAATTTCATCGCGATGTTCCGCCGCGCCTTCGGCGTTTCCCCGGCGCGCTTCTTCGCCAATCGTGGCGCGCCGGCCTGAATCGTCAGACGCCCAGCCACAGGAGACCCGCCGGAAGCGAGTCCGCCGAATAGTCGATCTGGAACACCCGCCGATGGCCGGCGCGGTCCGAAGCGGCGGAGGCGTGGACGATCGGAGTCGCATAGACCCAGATGTCGCCCGGCTCGGCAAGGCATGTGGCGGCGCCGCATTTCTCGACCACCGATGCGAGATCGGCCTCGGCGATCCGGCCGAGGCGATGCGAGGCCGGCGCGATCAGCAAAGGCGCGTTGTCATCGGGGACGGCGTCGAGATGGACGCGGATCGTCACCATGCGCTCGATCACCGCGAAGGGTGGTTCCACGTGGATCATTCCCGACTTGATCGACCAGGGGCCGAAACCGGGGACATCCACGCGCTTTCGAACCGCGATGGTGCGATCCTGATGCCAGCCGAGCCCCCAATTCGTCGCGGGAGTCTTGTCGAACAGGATGGCGCGCACCGGCCGGGCCTTCGGGCCGAGCAGGCGCCCCGCCTCGCTGCCCAAGGCATGCGGTCCAAGCAAATCGGCGAGGGCGGCGATTCCGTGGAGGCGGATGCCGGCGCGATCCGCAGGGAGATCGGCCGCGACGGCATGGAGCGCATCCAGAAAAGGGGCGGCCGCGCCGTACCGGCGGGCCGCCCCATGTTCTTCGAACGTGAGATTCACGCTCAGAGCTTTTCGGTGAGCTCCGGGACGATCTTGAAGAGGTCGCCGACCAGGCCGATGTCGGCGACCTGGAAGATGGGGGCGTCCTCATCCTTGTTGATGGCGATGATGGTCTTGGAGTCCTTCATGCCCGCCAGATGCTGGATCGCGCCGGAGATGCCGATCGCGATATAGACTTCGGGGGCGACGATCTTGCCGGTCTGGCCGACCTGATAGTCGTTCGGGACATAGCCCGCGTCCACCGCCGCGCGCGAGGCGCCGACCGCTGCGCCAAGCTTGTCGGCGAGCGGCTCGATCACGCTGTGGAAGTTCTCGCTGTTCTGGAGCGCGCGGCCGCCCGAGACGATCACCTTGGCCGAGGTCAGCTCGGGACGCTCGGACTTGGCGATCTCCGCACCGACGAAGCTGGAGATGCCCTTGTCGCCTTCGCCCGACACCGCTTCGACCGTGCCCGAGCCGCCCGAGGTCGCCGCCTTGGCGAAGGCAGTGCCGCGCACGGTGATGACCAGCTTCTTGTCGCTGGTCTGGACGGTCGCGATCGCATTGCCGGCGTAGATCGGGCGGGTGAAAATGTCCGGACCCTCGACGCTGAGGATATCGCTGATCTGCATCACGTCGAGCAAAGCGGCGACGCGCGGGGCGATGTTCTTGCCGTTGGTGGTGGCCGGGAACAGCACCGCGTCATGGCTGTCCATCAGCTTCGCGATCAGCGGCGCGACATTCTCGGCCAGCGCATGGCCATAGGCCGCATCGTCGGCGAGATGGACCTTACCGACGCCCTCGATCTTCGCGGCTTCGTCGGCCACGGCCGCGCAACCGCTGCCGGCCACGAGGAGATGGACTTCGCCCAGCTTGGCGGCGGCAGTCACCGCAGCGAGCGTCGCGTCCTTGACGTGGCTGTTGTCGTGCTCGACCCAGACAAGCGTCTTCATTTCGCGACTCCCAGGCTCTTCAGCTTCTCCACCAGCTCGTCGACCGAGCCGACCTTGACGCCGGCGGTGCGCTTCGCCGGCTCGACCACCTTCAGCGTCTTGAGGCGCGGGGTGACGTCGATGCCATAGTCCGCGATCGTCTTCTTCGCGACCGGCTTGGTCTTGGCCTTCATGATGTTGGGAAGCGTCGCATAGCGCGGTTCGTTGAGGCGCAGATCGGTGGTCACGATCGCGGGGAGCTTGAGGTCCACCGTCTCCAGGCCGCCATCGACTTCGCGGGTGACGGCGACGCGATCACCCGAGATTTCGACCTTCGAGGCGAAGGTGCCCTGCGGCCAGCCGAGCAGCGCCGCCAGCATCTGGCCGGTCTGGTTGCTGTCGTCGTCGATCGCCTGCTTGCCCAGGATGACGAGCCCGGGCTGTTCCTCCTCGGCGACCTTGGCGAGCAGCTTGGCCACGGCAAGCGGCTCCACCTCGTCCTCGGTCGCGATCAGGATCGCCCGGTCCGCGCCCATCGCGCGGGCGGTGAGCAGCACGTCGGTCTCGGCCTTGGGCACGCCGATCGTCACCACCACGACCTCGGTCGCGACGCCCTTTTCCTTCAGGCGCACCGCTTCCTCGATCGCGATCTCGTCGAACGGGTTCATGCTCATCTTGACGTTGGCCAGATCGACCCCCGTCCCGTCCACCTTCACGCGGGGCTTCACGTTATAGTCAAGCACCCGCTTGACCGGCACCAGCACCTTCATTGCACTCTCCTGCGTTCCAAACCGTCCCTGGGGAGGAGAGGTTCAGGCGGCCTTCTGCACTTCGGCCACGATCTTCCTGGCGGCGTCGCCGAGGTCGTTCGCGGGAACGATGGCGAGGCCCGAATTGGCGAGGATCGCCTTGCCCTCGGCGACATTGGTGCCTTCGAGGCGGACGACCAGCGGAACCTGGAGGTTCACTTCCTTGGCGGCCGCGACGATGCCCTCGGCGATGATGTCGCACTTCATGATGCCGCCGAAGATGTTGACCAAGATGCCCTTCACGTTCGGATCGGCGAGGATGATCTTGAACGCCGCCGTCACCTTCTCCTTCGAGGCGCCGCCGCCGACGTCGAGGAAGTTGGCCGGGAACATGCCGTTGAGCTTGATGATGTCCATCGTCGCCATGGCGAGGCCGGCGCCGTTGACCATGCAGCCGATATCGCCGTCGAGCTTGATATAGGCCAGGTCGTACTTCGAGGCTTCGAGCTCGGCCGGATCCTCCTCGGTCTCGTCGCGGAGCGCCAGCAGATCCTTGTGGCGGAACATCGCGTTCGAATCGAAGCCGACCTTGGCGTCGAGCACCATCAGCTTGCCGTCCTCGGTGACGGCGAGCGGATTGATCTCGATCTGCGCAGCATCGGTGCCGAGGAAGGCGTCATAGAGCTTGGAAGCGGTGTTCGCCGCCTGCTTGGCGAGATCGCCCTTGAGGCCGAGCGCGTCGGCGACCGAGCGGCCGTGATGCGGCATGAAGCCGGTCGCGGGATCGATGTCGATCGTGTGGATCTTTTCCGGCGTGTCGTGCGCGACGGTCTCGATATCCATGCCGCCTTCGGTCGAGACGACCATACCGATCCGGCCCGAGGCGCGGTTGACGAGCAGGGCGAGGTAGAATTCCTTGGCGATATCGACGCCGTCGGTGACGTAGAGGCGGTTGACCTGCTTGCCGTGCTCGCCGGTCTGGACGGTCACCAGCGTATTGCCGAGCATGTCGGCCGCGGCGGCGCGGACCTCTTCGGCGGTCTTGGCGAGGCGGACGCCGCCCTTGGCCTCGGGCGGGAGCTCCTTGAACTTGCCCTTGCCGCGGCCGCCGGCATGGATCTGCGCCTTCACGACATAAAGCGGCCCGGGCAGCTTCTTCGAGACTTCGACGGCCTCCTCGACGCTCATCGCGGCGAAGCCGGCGGGCACGGGGACGCCGAACTTGGCGAGGAGTTCCTTGGCCTGGTATTCGTGAATGTTCATGGGAGCGATCCGCCTCTAATTCGAAGATCGGGAATGGGACGGGCTCGCCTTAAGCACAGCGGGGCGGGGGAATCCACCCTTTCCAGCGCAAATGCGATTGCGATTGAATTGCAATAAATAATGGGTTTGACGTGCTGACTTCCCTGGTCACCCCGGACGAAGTGCCGGGGTCCACCAGGATGCTGGGAGAGCGGCTAGAGGCTCAAGGGGCTCTCTGGAGGAGGAGTGGACCCCGGCACTTCGGCCGGGGTGACGGATAGAGGAGAGCGCATGCCAAGCGCCGCCTAGTGGGCGAGGCCGGTGGCGCAGAGCGCGGCCGAGCTGGTGGTGACGCCGACGATTTCCGAGTCGCCCAGCGCGCGGATGCGGTGGAGGAACTGCTCGATCGACTCGGACCTGGACGCCTTGGGCAGATCGGCTATCCGCATGAGCTGCTTGAGCGAGAGCCGGTCGACCATCCGATCGGCCATGCAGGCGGAAAGCGGCTTGGGCAGGCCGGCGCGGACCAGCCCGGCGCGCAGCCGCGCCTCGGGCACCGCGCAGCCGGCGAGCGAAAGGGCGAGGCCCAGCAGAATCGCAGCTCTTATAGCCATGGTCCGACGCCGCTATATCGCGGCCGCGCGCCCCGCAATCGGAATCCTGCCGTCCGCGGCGGCATGAAGCGGATCATCGTCAATCCGGATTGACGGAAGGCACGGGCGAGCACACATCGGGGCCATGGAGCATCTGAATCTCCCCGAGTCCGAGTGGCGCAAGCGCCTGAGCCCAGAACAATTCCATGTGCTGCGCGAAGCCGGCACCGAACGCGCCTTTTCCGGCCGCTACAACAACAACAAGGCCGACGGCATCTATCGCTGCGCCGCGTGCCAGCTCGAACTGTTCGACAGCGTCGACAAATATGATTCGGGTTCGGGCTGGCCGAGCTTCACCCAGCCGATCGCGGCGGACCATGTCGTCGAGCATGCCGATGTGAGCCATGGCATGCGCCGCATCGAGGCGCGCTGCGCGCGCTGCGACGGGCATCTTGGCCATGTCTTCCCCGATGGGCCGCCGCCGACAGGGCTGCGTTACTGCATGAATTCGCTGAGCCTGGAGTTTCGTTCACGTGGCGGCAACGCGGACGGCGCTAGCGGCAACGAGGCGGACCACTCCTAATCCTTGTGAGTTGGCCGGATAGGCAGTATCCGACCACCCTTCGATGGCATCCAGATCCAAATCTTCCCGCAAATCCTGGTGGCGCAGGGGCTCCGCGTGGAAGCGCATCTTCCTGTGGACCTTCATCGCCGGCGGCACGCTGGCGCTGGTCGCGCTGATCGGCCTGGGCATCGCGGTCTATTCGACCAAATCGTCGCTGCCGAGCTATGACGAGCTGAAATCCTCGCCCAACGGCCAGATGATCCGCGTCCACGCCGCGGACGGGACGGTGCTCGTCTCGCTCGGGCCGAGCTATGGCGAGTGGATCTCCTATGACCGGATCCCCAAGGTGATGCGCGACGCGATCGTCGCCGTGGAGGATCGCCGATTCGAATCGCATTGGGGCGTCGATCCGATCGGCGTCGCGCGCATGCTGTGGGTGGCGAAGCGGCTGCACGACGAGGGCCGGCGGCTCCAGGGCGGATCTACCATCACCCAGCAGGTCGCGCGGACGATCTTCCTGTCGAACAAATATAATCTGGGCCGCAAGTTCCGCGAGGGCATCCTGGCGCTGGCGATGGAGCGGAAATTCTCCAAGCACCAGATCCTGGAGCTCTATCTCAACAAGGTCTATTTCGGCGGCGGCGCCTACGGCATCGACGCGGCGAGCCGGAAATTCTTCGGCCATCCGGCGACCAACCTGACGCTGGCCGAGGCGGCGGTGATCGCCGGGCTGGTGAAGGCGCCGTCGCATTATTCGCCGACCGCCGATGCCGAGGCCGCGGTGAACCGCGCCAGCGTGGTGCTCGACGTGATGGTGGACGCGGGCAAGATCTCCCGCGCCGAGGCTGACGCGACCGATCCCAAGTCCGTCCAGCTCGCGCCCGAGCCCAAGCAGAACAGCGTGCGCTACTTCACCGACTGGGCGCTGCCCCAGCTCGAAGTGCTGATCGACGAGACCGAGGCGCCGCTGGAAGTCTGGACGACGCTGGACCTGGGCATGCAGCGCGCCGCCGACGATGCGATCCGCAAGAACGCGCCGGGCAATGCCCAGGGCGCGCTGGTGAGCCTAGACCGCGACGGCGCGGTGCGCGCGCTGGTGGGCGGCAAGGACTATGTCGCGTCGATCTACAACCGCGCGACCCAGGCGACGCGCCAGCCGGGTTCGGCGTTCAAGCTGTTCGTCTATCTCGCGGCGCTGGAGGCCGGCCACAAGCCCGACGACACAATCGTCGACGAGCCGGTCACGATCGCCGGCTGGAGCCCGCGCAACAGCTCGGGCCGCAACAGCGGCGAGATCACGCTGCGCACCGCCTTCGCCTATTCGATCAACACGGTCGCGGCGAAGCTGGGGCAGGAAGTCGGCTTCGGCACCGTTGCCGACATGGCCAAGCGCTTCGGGCTGACCACGCCGATCGATACCCATCCGGCGATGGTGCTCGGCACGTCCGACGTGCGGCTGATCGACATGACGCGGGCCTTCGCCTCGGTCGCCAGCAAGGGCGTGGCGGTGACGCCCTATGGCATCACCCGCGTCACTGCGAACGGCAACGTCATCTACCAGCATGAGGTGGATACCAGCCATGTGCTGGTCGCCCCCTATGTCGCCGCGCAGATGACCGACCTGCTCCAGACCGCGGTCAATACGGGCACGGGCCGCGCCGCGCAGATCGGCCGGCCGGTGGCGGGCAAGACCGGCACGACGACGTCGAACAAGGACGGCTGGTTCGTCGGTTTTTCCAGCGGGCTCACTACCGGCGTATGGATGGGTCGCGACGATGCCCGGGTGGTGCCCGGCCTGCAGGGCGGCACCGCGCCGGCGCGCGCCTTCTCCGCCTTCATGGGCAAGGCGGTGGCGAACCGGCCGGTCGAGCAGTTCGATACCCAGGTGACGCTGCCCGAATATCAGCTCGAGCCCGAGGAGGACGCCTATGGCGCGCCCGACAACGGCATGTTCGTCGACCAGGACGGCAATCCGCTGCCCGAGGACCAGCAGCCCCAGACCGACGGGAGCGAGCAACAGCCCCAGCCGGAGGGCCAGGCCCCGCCGACGCCCGAGGACAAGCTCGACCAGAGCTGGATCGACCGGATGACCGGCAAGGGACCGGCGCCGCAGCCGACTCCGACCCGGGCGCCGCTACGCCAGCCACCCGCCGTCCAGCCGCTGCCCGATCGCGCGCCGCACGACGGACGCCTCCCTCAGGAGTAGCGCCCGATCCAGTGCAGCGCGGCACCACTCTGGCGCAGCCAGGCCCGCGCGGGGGTGGGATCGGCTTCGAACAGGGTTTCCACCAGCCGATGGAAGGCCGGGCCGTGGTTCATGTGGACGCGGTGGGCGACTTCGTGCGCCACCGTGGCGCGGCGGACGAAGGCGGGCGCGAGGATCAGCCGCCAGCTATAGCGGATCGCACCGGACGAGGCGCAGCTTCCCCAGCGGCCGGTGGGATCGCCGATCGAGACGCGGGTGACGGTGACGCCGGCGCGTTCGGCATATTCGGCGGTTTCCGCGCTCAGCACCCGCAGCGCCTCGCGCTTCAGCCAATGTTCGACGCGGCGCTCCAGACCCTCGCGCGGGCCGCCGCAGAGCAGGCGATCGCCCTCGAGACGCGGCGTCCGCGCGCTGCCGGCGGGCCAGACGATCTCGATCTCGCGATCGGCGAACGGGAAGTGCGTGTCCGGCTCGAACGGCGTGCCCTGCGGCAAGGCGGCGCGCTGGGTGGCGATCCAGGCATGCTGCTCGTTCGCCCAGGCGAGCCCCTTCTGGAGCGAGGCGCGCGGCGGCAGCGTGAGCCGCACCTTGCCGCTGCGCGGATCGACCGCGAGGCGCATCCGCCGCGCCCGGGCGTGGCGGACGACCTCGACGTCGCTCACAGCTCGCGATCCACCAGATGGTTCTCGAAATCGCCGGCATCGTCCTCGGAGATCGTCCAGCCGCGCGTCGACTGGCCGGCGGCATGGACCGCCTCGGGATCGCCGCACACCAGATAATGCCATCCGGGCAGCGGCTCGCCCGCCGCGCGCAGGCGATAGGCGCAGGTAGAGGGCAGCCATTCGATCTCATGGACGTTGCGCGAATTCAGCCGCACGCATTCGCTGACATAGGCGTGGCGATGCTTGTAGTCGCTGCATCGGCCCATCCGCCGATCGAGCAGGCGACAGGCGACATTGGTGGCGTGGACCTCGCCGGTATCCTCGTCCTCGAGCTTGTGGACGCAGCATTTGCCGCAGCCGTCGCACAGCGCTTCCCATTCCGCCCGGTCGAGCTTGTCGAGCGGCGTATCTTCCCAGAAACGCCCGCTCACCGGACCCAGTGCCTGAGATCGGCGGCGACCGCATCGCCGTCCTTGTCGATCGGCAGCGAGGCGATCGGCTCGCCTTTCGGCCCCATCAGGAAGGCGACCGCGAGGTGATCGACCAGATAACCGCCGCCGGCCGAGACCGGCTGCTTCTTGAAATAGACGGCATAATCCTTCGCGACCCGGGCGATCGCATCGGGGCTGCCGGTCAAGCCCACCACACGCGGATGGAAATTGGCGACGAACTGCTTGAGCACCGGCGGCGTATCGCGTTCGGGATCGACGGTGATGAAGATCGGCACGATCTTGTCCGACAGGGCGGGATCGCCCTTGTCGAGGATGCGCATCGCCTGGCCGATCTTCTGCATGTCCGTCGGGCAGACATCGGGGCAATAGGTGTAGCCGAAATAGACGATGCGATATTTGCCGGCGAAATCCGTGTCATGCACCGTCTTGCCGTTCTGATCGGTGAGCGCGAAGGGGCCACCGATCCGCGCGCCGGCAAGCGGCGGCTGCTGGGACTGGCCGCAGCCGGCAAGCGCGGAGGCTGACAAGAGCAGCGCTAGGGCGGGAAACATCCTATTCATGGCACCGCCTGCCATGATCTGATAGGGACTCGGTTGCAAGAATTCCTGGCATCAAGGGTTTTACGCGTATCATGAAGGTTCGTGTCTTTCGCGTTGCGGCAGCGGCCGCACTCGTCCTCGCCGCTACGCCGGCCGCAGCGCAGCATTTTTCCGACAGCTATGAGTTCCTGGAAGCCGTCCGCAAGGCCGACGGCACCAAGGTCAATAATTTCCTCCAGGACAAGACGCTGCGCATCGTCAACACCAAGGATCGCAACACCGGCGAGGCTGCGCTTCATATCGTTATCAAGCGCAGCGACGCCACCTATCTGACCGTGCTCATCAATCAGCCCGACGTGAACGTCAACATCCAGGACCGCGAGGGCAATACGCCCCTGCTGGTCGCCGCCGAGCGCGGCTGGCAACCGGGCGTCACCGCGCTGCTCGCCAAGAAGGCCAATGTGAACCTGGCCAATGCCGGCGGTGCGACGCCGCTGATCCGCGCGGTGCAGGTGCATGACATCGAGATCGTGCGCGCGCTGCTCGACGCCGGCGCCGATCCCGACAAGGCCGATTTCGGCGGCGGCCTCTCGGCGCGCGACTATGCCCGGCAGGAAGCGCGCTATCCCGCGATCGCCAAGCTGCTGGCCGATGCGCCGAAGGTGAAAGTGCGGGCAGTGGCCGGGCCGAAGCTCTGAATCGCCGGGATGACGAACTTGGGCCGAACAACCTAAAACGGTTGCTCGGCTTCGGGATCGACGAGTTGGATCAACCGGCGCGCGGCACGGCGGCCAAAGGCTAGCGTGCATTTCTTGCGCGTCGGGATGGCGAGCGGGACCGTCGCGGCCTCGCGCACCACGGCAGCGTCGTAGCGATCGGCGACGATCAGCCCGGCGCGCTCGGGCAGGAAGCCAGGCTGCTCGAACGGGCGGAGATCGAAACCCGATGGAACCGCCCAGAAGAAGCGATCGCAATGGGCGAGATAATCGGTCCATTTGCCGTCGCCAAGCAGATCGGCCCGCGACACCTTGATCTCGACGATGACGATGTTGCCGCGCGAATCGAGCGCCATCAGGTCGGCGCGGCGACCCCCTTCGAGCGGCACTTCGGGGATCGCCATGCAATCGTGGCGCAACAGCATGCGCGTGACGCCGCGCGCCACATCGGCCGCCAACAGAGGGGAAGCGGCCGGCAAGGCCGCGAGCGGGGATGGCTCTGTGCGCATCCCCGCTCGCTAGAACATTTCACGAACGAGGGGAAGCCCGCCGGGCCGCCCCTGCGACCCCATCAGCGATAGAAGACGTGGTTGCCGACGGTTGCGACGCGGGCGCGGCCCCAGCTCGCCTTGGAATAGCGCGCATGGAAATAGAGCGCGTCACCGGCGGGGCTGTCCCACAGATCCTTCCTGGCAACCTGGGCGACCGCGATCGCCCGGCGCCACTGCGCGTTGGCCGGCGGGGTCGGCAGCTTGCCGCCGCGCACGAACGAGAACTGGCCCGGCTGGGTGATTACCGAGCAGACCGACTTGGGGAAACGGCCCGAAGCGGTGCGATTGAGGATGACATCGGCCACGGCGAGCTGGCCGGCGAGCGGCTCGCTCTTGGCTTCGTAATAGATGCCGGTGGCGAGGCAGGTCAGCTCGCGGTCGGAATCGGAATCGGAATCAGCTTCCTGCGAAGCGACGGCATCGGACAGGGACGCATAATCGGCGTCTTCCTCGACCTGATCCTGGGGAAGGGGCTGAACGACTGCGCCCTGCTGGGAAGCCGCCGCCGACTGGGGCGCGGGAACATCCTGGGGCTGCGAGACGTTGATTTGCTTGACCGGCACATCCTGCGCCAGGGTCAGCGGAGTTGCATCGAGCGTGGCTGCATTCGCAAGTGCGCCAGCGCAGAAGGTCACAGCCGCGAAAGTCGCGGCGCGTGGCAGAAACTTCATTGAGATTCATTACTATGCGGTTGGTGCGCGGCGAATCCCCGCCTTTGCTTTGGGATCCTCCGGGCTTTCCCCCCGACTGCGTAACCGTTCGATCTCTGACCCCGAGCGGCACAACGCTATGGAAAGTGGAGTGCCTGTGCCCGCCAGGCGCGCGCGCGTCAACCGATCCCCATCGTTTCAGCGGCGAACCGTTCCGCCTCTGCGATATCCAGTTCGACCACCCACAGGTCCGAATCGCGCGATCGGCGGCGTTGCCAATAGGCCGTGACCTCGGTTTCGTCCGCAATTTCGGCAGGCCCCGAGGGGAGCAAGGCGGGCATTCCGTCCGGCCCGATGCCGCGTTCCAGGAAGCGGGGATGGGCGCCGCGCTCAAGCGTCAGCAACAGGATCGCGCCCGCAGTCTCGTCGCCGCGGGCGAGGACCATCGCCGATCCGCCCTGCTGGTTCACCCGGCGGACCAGCGCGCTGACGAGCATGGCGCTGGTGAGCCGCGCCGCCATCACCCGGCCCGATAGCCGGGCAGGCTGGCGAGCGGGATACGCGAACGCATGAAGGTGCCCGTGCCGCGCGCCGCTTCCTCGCCGTTCGCGTCGATCAGCCGCGATTCCGCGACGAACACCCGGCGTTGGCCGCTCACCCAACGGCCCTCGGCGACCACCGGGCCAGGGCCGAGCGGCTTGGTGAGCAGCAGGTTGAACGCCGTCGTCAGCAGGAAGCGATCGGTGACCAGGCTGTTCGCCGCATAGAAGGCGGCATCGTCGAGCATCTTGAAATAGCTGGTGCCATGCGCCGCGCCGCCGGCGTGGAAGAAGCGCTCGTCGATCATGAAGCGGATCCGCGCGATGCCGGGCTCGGGTATTTCCAGCACCGATTCGAACAGCCGGTTGATCGGCGCGGCCGCATAGAGCGATTCGAGCGCGCGGAAATGCGCTTCGGCGCCGGTCGGCTCGCCGCCTGGCGCAGGCTCAGGCGGCGTCACGCGCTTCGACGCCGGCGAGGAGCGCGAACAAGGCGTCGGGCGAGCCCGCCCCGCGCAGCTTGGCCGCGAAATTGCGGTCGCGCAGCCGACGCGAGACGCTGGCGAGCGCCTTCAGATGGTCGGCACCCGCGCCGACGGGCGAAAGCAGCATGAACACCAGATCGACCGGCAGATCGTCCACCGCGGCGAAATCGACCGGCTGCTCCAGGCGCGCGAAGACCGCGACGACATGGGCCAGCCCCTCGATCCTGGCGTGCGGAATCGCGATTCCGCCGCCGAAGCCGGTCGATCCCAGCTTCTCGCGCTCGGCCAGCCGCTCGGCGACGAGCTTGGCGTCGAGATGATAAGCCTGCGCCGCCGCCGCGCCCAATTGCTGGAACAGCGTCTTCTTGTTGGCAGCAGTCACGCCGGCGAGCACCGCCTCCGGCACGAGCAGATCGCTCAAATCGGTCATCGGTAATCCAAATGCTTTGGCCCGCCCCGGCGGGGATGCGCTTAGGCCGGTGCGCGGTTGGGCTCAACCCATCCGATCGTCCCGTCGCCGCGGCGATAGACCATGTTGAACGCACCCGTGCCGGTGTTGCGGAAGAGAAGCGCATTGGTGTGGCGCAGATCGAGCATCATCACCGCGTCCGAGACCGTGGCTTCGGGCACGTCGACGCGCGTCTCGGCGATGACAAGCGGTGCATCCGAGGGCTCCTCCTCCTCGGCCGTCTCCTGGAACAGCGTGTAGCCGGCATCATAGGCACCCACTTCGGCCAGCGCATTGACGACGCCGTTCTGGCGATCCTTCAGCCGGCGCGTGTAGCGGCGGAGCTGCTTGTCGATGCGATCGGCCGCCCCGTCGAACGCGCCATGCGCTTCATTGCCGCTGTTGGTCGCCTTGAGCACCAGGCCCTGCATCACGTGCATGACGATGTCGCAGGTGAAGCCGAAATCATGCGGCCCCTTGCCGAAGGTCGCCTGGGCCGAAAGCGCCCGGGAGAAATATTTGTCGGCGATACCCTGGAGTCGATCGGTCACCTGCGTCTTGAGCGCATCGCCCGTATCGACCTGATGCCCCGAAATGCGGATATCCATGACAAAACCTCCACTTGACTAGAGAAAGCAACTGGGAACGCGGCCCCGGTGCGTCAAGTTGACGCGACCGAGCCCCAAAGCGGCTCCTCCATGGACTTGAGAAAGGCTGCGTGGCGTTCAAGTTCCGCCGGATCGGCGGCAAAATGGCGCGCCGGACGCACATGCACGCGATTCGGCGCCTCGGCCGGGGTCTCGCGCATCACCGGCGTATCGACCGCAAGGCCGAGCGTGATCTGGCGCCCGCCGGTGAGCTCGACATAGACCTGAGCCAGCAATTGCGCGTCGAGCAGTGCGCCATGCAGCGTGCGCTGGCTGAGATCGATGCCGTAGCGGGAGCATAGGGCATCGAGCGTGTGTTTGGCGCCGGGATGGCGGACCCGGGCGATGCCGAGCGTATCGACCATCCGCGCCAGATCGACATGCGGCCGGCCGCAGCGGCCGAGCTCGCCGTTCAGGAAGCCGAAGTCGAACCCGGCATTGTGCGCCACCATCGGGCTTTCGCCGATGAATTCGAGCAGATCCTCGACCACGTCGTGGAACAGCGGTTTATCCGACAGGAAACGCTCGGACAGGCCGTGGACGTTGAACGCCTCGACCGGCATCGGCCGCTGGGGATTGATATAGGCGTGGAAGCTGTTGCCGGTCATCACCCGGTTGATCAGCTCGACACAGCCGATCTCCACCAGTCGGTCACCGCTCGAAAAACTGAGTCCGGTCGTTTCGGTATCGAACACGATTTCGCGCATGGCTGTGCTTATCCTCCCGCCGGCGGCGCTAGGCAAGCGATGAGGTTACTTACGTATTCGCGCGTCTCCGCCAGCGGGCCGCCGGTGGGGATGACGAAATCGGCGCGGGCGCGCTTCTCCGCATCGGGCATCTGGCGGGCGAGAATCGCCTCAAACCGTTCGGTCGTCATGCCGGGCCGGGCGAGAACGCGGGCGCGCTGGACCTCGGGCGGAGCCGATACGACGGCGATCCTGTCGACATGGCTCCAGCCGCCGGCTTCGAACAGCAGCGGCACATCGAGCACCACGAACGGCTCCGCGGCGTGATCGGCCAGGAACTTCTCCCGCGCCTGCGCGACGGCCGGATGCACCAGCGCCTCAAGCCGGGCCATGGCGGCATCGTCGCCCAGCACGGTTTCGCGCAGCAGCGTGCGGTTGACGCCGAGCTCGGTCGTCGTGTCCGGAAACTCGGCCTCGATCGCCGCGACCAGCGCGCCGCCCGGCCCCTGGAGCTGGTGGACCATCGCATCCGCGTCGAACACCGGCACGCCCGCCTCCGCGAACATCGCCGCGACGGTCGACTTGCCCATGCCGATCGAGCCGGTGAGGCCCAATGTAATCATGACGTCAGCAGGGCGCGCAGTTCCTCGTCGCGGTCGCGCGGCGGTTCGGCGCCGAAGAACAGCTCGAAGGCGAGCGCCGCCTGGCCGATCAGCATGTCGAGCCCGTCGACCGTATCGAGCCCGCGGGCGCGGGCCTGGGCGAGCAGGGGGGTCTCCAGCGGGACATAGACGATGTCGTATACCACGGCGTCCTCGGGCAGCGGCGACAGGTCGATGTCGAGCGGCGGCTGGCCAGCCATGCCAAGCGGGCTGGCGTTGACGACCAGCGCGGCGGGCGGGAGCGGCGCGGTAAGCGGGAGGGCATCGCCCTTGAGCTCGAAGCTCGACAGGAGCGCGGCGCCCTTGAGGACGTTGCGATTGAGGATCGTCACGCGGCCGATACCGATCTTGGACAGCGCGAACAGGATCGCGCGGGCGCCGCCGCCGGCACCGATCACCACGGCATGGCCGCCCTCCAGGTCGAGCCCGGCGATCGGCGAATAAAAGCCGCCGGCATCGGTATTGGTGCCGATCAGCGCGCCGTCCTCCGCGCGGATCACGGTGTTGATCGCGCCGATCGTCGCGCGGATGCCGCCGCGATCCTCGACATGGTCGAGCGCGGCCTGCTTGTGCGGGATGGTGATGTTGCAGCCGCGCCAGGCCGGATCGATGCGGCGGGAATCGAAATAGGCGGCGAGGCTGTCGGGCCTCACATGCGTCGCGCGATATTCGGCGTCGATATCGAGCACGTCGAGCCAGAAACCATGGATTGCGGGGGACTTGGTGTGGCCGATCGGATCGCCGATCACTTCGGCATAGGGCGTCATGACGTCAATACTCCGCGAACGCGCAGAAATTCGAGGATCGGCAGCAGCGGCATGCCGAGGATGGTGAAGTGGCTGCCCTCGGTCCGGCTGAAGAGCTGGACGCCCGGTCCCTCGATCCGGAAACAGCCGACACAGCCCGCGATCGCCGGCCATTCGAGATCGAGATACTGCGCGATGAACCCCTCGGACAATGGCCGGACATGCAGCCGCGCGCGATCGACGTGGCGCCAGACCGGGCGGCCGCCCTCGGCGATCACCGCGGCGCTGTAGATATCATGCGTGCGGCCCGACATGCGGCGGAGATGTTCGGCCGCCTGTTCGCGGCTCTCGGGCTTGTCGAGCTGGTTGCCGTCATCGAGCGCAACCAGCGAATCCCCGCCCAGCACCAATGCCTGGGGAACCAGCCGGGAGACCTTGAGCGCCTTCAGCTCGGCCAGCGCATCGGCCAGACCGCGCGCGGAGATTCCCGAAGCGACCAGCGATTCCTTCGCCGAAGCTTCATCGACCTGCGCGGCGACAGCCTCGTGCGGCACACCGGCGGCATCGAGCATCGCCCGGCGCGAAGCGCTTTGCGAGGCGAGAACGAGGTTCATGCCTTCGCCTGGAGCGTGCGCTCGTTGCAGAGCTGGATGATCGCCGCGGCGGTCTCCTCGATCGAACGGCGGGTGACGTCGATCACCGGCCAGCCATTGTCGGCGAACATGCGCCGCGCATAGGCCAGCTCGCGCTGGACCGAATCCTGATCGACATAGCTCGTCTCCGCCGCCTGGTTGAGCGAGAGCAGGCGGTTGCGGCGGATCTGGACCAGCCGGTCCGCGCTGGTAGTGAGGCCGACGATCAGCGGGTGCCGAAGCGCGAACAGCTCCGGCGGCGGCGGCGATTCGACCACAATCGGGATATTGGCAGTCTTGTAGCCACGATTGGCGAGATAGATCGACGTCGGCGTCTTGGACGAGCGCGAGACGCCGGCCAGCAGGATATCGGCTTCCTCCCAATCCTCGGCGAGGATGCCGTCGTCATGCGCGATGGTGAACTGGATCGCATCGACGCGGGCGAAATAGGCGGCGTCGAGCGTGTGCTGACGGCCCGGGCGGGCCTTGGCTTCCTGGCCGAGCAGGTTGGACAGCGCATGGCTCACCGGATCGAGCGGCGCGATCGCCGGCAGGCCCATCGCGCGGCAACGGCTCTCCAGCGTGCGGCGGGTGTCGCTGTTGACCAGGGTGAAGATCACCAGCCCGGGATTCTGCGCGATCTCCTGAAGGATGCGCTCCAGATGCGCTTCGCTGCGCACCATCGGCCAGAAATGACGAAGCGTCTCGACATCGTCGAACTGCGCCAGCGCGGCCTTGGCGATATTCTCCAGCGTCTCGCCGGTAGAGTCCGAGAGGAGGTGGAGATGGAGCCGCATTCAGGCCGTGGGGGAATCTGTGGAGAACATGATGGACAGGCGCTAGCGCAACCCGGCGCGGCGGCCAAGCAGGACGGAACCGGGACTCCGGCTGGTGATTCGTCCACAGCCGCATCCCCAGCCGCGCGATCCGATCCACAATCTGTGGAAAACGGGGACGGCGGTTCCGAATCCGGGCGGCGCCGTGGGGGCGATGGAGTCAAGCTGTTGGCAAGTTCAGGGCAAGCGCATAAGCCCCGGCTTTCACGCACCAACTGACTCCAACAATCCTTAGATTCCTATTTTATAGAGTTAGGATAGAGGCCCTGATCTCCCCGTCCCCCAAGCCGTTGCTTGCGACCCTGCAGGGGCAGAAGCAGCCAATCCCGCCCGTGTGGCTGATGCGCCAGGCGGGACGGTATCTGCCCGAATATCGCGCGCTGAGAGCCGAGAAGGGCGGGTTCCTCGCGCTGGTGAACGACAGCGAGGCCTCGGCCGAAGTGACGCTCCAGCCGATCCGGCGCTTCGGCATGGACGGGGCAATCCTGTTTTCCGACATCCTGGTCGTGCCGATGGCGCTGGGACAGGATCTGTGGTTCGAGACCGGCGAGGGGCCGCGGCTGGCACCGGTGGTGCAGGCGCGGGCGGCGCTGGAAGGCCTCGAAGCTGCTCCTGGGGCGCTGGAGCCGGTCTATGAGACGGTGCGGCGCGTCGTGGCGGCATTGCCTTCCGGCACGACCTTTCTGGGCTTTGCAGGCAGTCCCTGGACCGTGGCGACCTATATGATCGCCGGGCAGGGCAGCCGCGAGCAGAGCGAGGCGCGGCGGCTCGCCTATCGCGATCCCGTGCTGATGCGGGATCTGATCGACCGCATCGAGACCTGCACGATCGATTATCTGCTTGGCCAGATCGCGGCGGGCGTCGAGGCGGTACAGCTTTTCGATAGCTGGTCGGGCAGCCTTTCCCCCGTCCAGTTCGAGCAATGGGTGATCGCACCCACAGCGCGCATCATCGCCGCGCTCAAGGCGAAGGCGCCGCAGGTACCGGTGATCGGCTTCCCCAAGGGCGCGGGCGGCAAGCTGCCTGCCTATGCGCGCGAGACCGGCGTCGATGCTGTCGGCGTGGACGAGACCGTCGATCCGGCCTGGGCGCATGTATCGCTGCCTGCCGGATTGCCGGTGCAAGGCAATCTCGATCCGCTTGCGCTGATCGCGGGTGGCGTGGTGCTCGACGAGGCGGTGGACCGTATCCTTGCGGCCTTTACCGATCGTCCCCATGTCTTCAATCTTGGCCATGGTATCCAGCAGGATACCCCGATCGCGCATGTCGAGCAGTTGCTCGCGCGAGTAAGGGGGGAGCGATGACCGGATTTCTGGGCGGCGCCTATCTGTGGGTCAAGGCGTTCCACATCATCTTCGTGATCTTCTGGATGGCAGGGCTGTTCCTGCTGCCGCGCTATCTGGTCCATCATCAGGAATCGCTGGGGACACCCGAGGCCGAGGCCTGGACCAGGCGCGAGGCGCTGCTGCGCCGGATGATCCTTTCGCCCTCGCTGATTATCGTCTGGATATTGGGGCTGAGCCTGGCCGCCAATCTGGGCCTGTTCGAGGGCGGAGCAGGGCTCGGCTGGCTTCACACGAAGGTGTTTCTGGTCGTCCTGCTCTCGGGTTATCACGGCTGGGCCGTCGCTTATTCGAAGAAGCTCGCACGAGGGCAGGGAGCCATCCCGCCACGGACATTGCGCATGCTGGGTGAATTGCCCGCGCTCGCCGTCGTGCTGATCGTGATCCTGGCGGTCGTCAGACCCTTCTAAGTCGGTTGACTTGGGGCGAGGCCCCACCTAATTCCGCCTTGTGCCCCGGTTCGCTGGCGCATCCCTCCTTCCAGCATCGTTTCTCGTGCGCAATTCGCCGGCCGACGCTCCCCCCTAAAGTTCCGGACTCCCTAAATGCATCTCAAGGATCTCAAGAAGAAAGCCCCCGCCGAGCTGGTCACCATGGCCGAGGAGCTGGGCGTCGAGAGCGCGTCGACGTTGCGCAAGCAGGATCTGCTCTTTGCCATCCTCAAGGCCCAGGCCGAGAATGGCGATCAGATCATGGGCGAAGGCACGATCGAAGTGCTGCCCGACGGCTTCGGCTTCCTGCGCAGCCCGCAGGCGAATTATCTCGCCGGCCCCGACGACATCTATGTCTCGCCCAACCAGGTCCGTAAGTTCGGCCTGCGCACCGGCGACACGGTGGAAGGCGAGATCCGCGCGCCCAAGGACGGCGAGCGTTATTTTGCGCTGACCCGGCTGGTCTCGGTCAATTTCGACGATCCCGATGCGGTGCGTCACCGCGTCAATTTCGACAATCTCACGCCGCTTTACCCTGAGAGCAAGCTGACGCTCGACACGCTCGATCCGACCCAGAAGGACAAGTCGGCGCGGGTGATCGACATCATCAGCCCGCAGGGCAAGGGACAGCGCACGCTGATCGTCGCGCCGCCGCGCGTCGGCAAGACGGTGATGCTCCAGAACATCGCCCGCGCGATCACCGAGAACCATCCCGAAGTCTTCCTGCTGGTGCTGCTGATCGACGAGCGGCCCGAGGAAGTGACCGACATGCAGCGCAGCGTGAAGGGCGAGGTCGTCTCCTCGACTTTCGACGAGCCGGCCACGCGCCACGTGCAAGTTGCTGAAATGGTTATAGAAAAAGCTAAGCGTCTGGTCGAGCACAAGAAGGATGTCGTGATCCTGCTCGATTCGATCACCCGCCTGGGTCGCGCCTACAACACCGTCGTCCCAAGCTCGGGCAAGGTGCTGACCGGCGGTGTCGACGCCAATGCGCTCCAGCGGCCGAAGCGCTTCTTCGGCGCTGCGCGCAACATCGAGGAGGGTGGCTCGCTCTCGATCATCGCCACCGCGCTGATCGATACCGGCAGCCGCATGGACGAAGTGATCTTCGAAGAGTTCAAGGGCACCGGCAACTCCGAGATCGTCCTCGACCGCAAGGTGGCGGACAAGCGCATCTTCCCGGCACTCGACGTCGGCAAGTCGGGCACGCGCAAGGAAGAGCTGCTGGTCGACAAGACCAAGCTTTCCAAGATGTGGGTGCTGCGCCGCATCCTGATGCAGATGGGCACGATCGACGCGATGGAGTTCCTGCTCGACAAGATGAAGGACTCGAAGACCAACGAGGACTTCTTCGACAGCATGAATTCCTGAGTTATTTCCCTTTTCTCCCCGCAAGAGAGCGGATCAGGGGATGGGTTTGGAAAAGGTCGGGGTTTGATACCCCGGCCTTTTTTTATGGAGCCGTTGTCGGCGTCGTTGACGCCCGCACCCAACCCCCCAGCCCTTCCCTTGCAGGGAGGGGAGTCAGATGGCAGGGCAGCACCATGCACTTCAACTTCGCCGCTATCGCCACGCCCAGCGGGCTTGCCAGCCTGGGCCAGATCATCCTGGGCGACCTGACCATGGCCGGCGACAATGTCGTCGTGATGGGATCGCTCGCCTCGGGCCTGCCCGAGAAAGACCGGCGGCGGGTGCTGCTGCTCGGCGTCGGGATCGCGTTGGTCTTCCTGATCGGCTTCTCGCTGATCGCGGTCGAATTGCTCCAGGTCACCGGGCTGGTGCTGGCCGGTGGGTTGCTGTTGCTATGGGTGGCCTACAACATGTTCCGTGAGTTGCGCGAAGCCGCGCGGCGCGGCCATGCGGCGGAAACGGGCGAGGAGGCACCGCCCAAGGTCGCCAAGACCTTCCTTCAGGCGGCGATCCAGATCACGCTCGCCGATCTTTCGATGAGCCTCGACAATGTGCTGCTCGTCGCCTCGATCGCGCGCGAGAATCCGGCGCTGCTGTTCATCGGGTTGAGCTTCTCGGTGCTGCTGATGGGCCTGGCCGCCAATTTCGTGGCGCGGCTGATCCAGCGTTACCACTGGATCGGCTATATCGGGCTGGTCGTGATCCTGTGGGTCGCCGGGCGGATGATCTATGAAGGCGTGGTCGACAACAAGATCGGCATTCTCCATTTGCTCGTCTGAGGCTTGCCGAGGCGCGCATGGGTTCGTAACCCGGTGCGCATGTTTTCCTTCCTGACTCCCGAAGCGCTTCAGGCGCTGGGCGAAGTGATCGTGATCGATCTGGTGCTCGCCGGCGACAATGCGGTGGTGGTGGGCGCGCTTGCCGCGGGCCTGCCGGCGAAGCAGCAGCGCCAGGTGATCCTGGTCGGCATCGGCGCGGCGCTGGTGATGCGCATCGCCTTCGCGCTGATCGCGACGCAGCTGCTCCAGGTCGTGGGGCTGCTGTTCGCGGGCGGCTTGCTGTTGTTCTGGGTCGCGTGGCGGATGTGGCGCGAGCTGCGTGCGGGCAAGCAGCATGAGGAGATCACGACCAAGCCGCCCAAGAGCTTCCTCGCCGCGGCCTGGTCGGTCGCGCTGGCGGATGTCAGCATGAGCCTGGACAATGTGCTGGGGGTCGCCGGGGCGGCGCGCGAGCACCCCGGCATCCTCGTCTTCGGCCTGATCTTCTCGGTCGCGATGATGGGCCTCGCCGCCAATTTCATCGCACGCGTGATCGACCGCTATCGCTGGATAGGCTTTGTCGGCTTGGTCGTGATCCTGTGGGTCGCGGTGCGGATGGTCTATGAAGGCGTGGTCAACCACGAGACCGGATTGGCCGCTTTGGTCTGATCCCTCAGCCCAGATTTGCCGCGAAGAAATCCTCGGTCCGCCTGTCGGCCAGCTTCGCCGCCTCATCGTTGCGGCGATTGCCCGATTCGACCGCGAAGCCGTGATCGACGCCGGGATAGGTTTCGAGCGTTACACGGGGATGATGATCGAGGCCCTCATGCATCTTCGTCTGGACGTCGGGCGTGACGAAATGATCGGCGCCGGCGATGTGGAGCAGCAGGGGACGCGCGATGCCGTGCTTCTCGCCGAGCAGATTATCGATGCCGACGCCGTAATAGCCGATCGTCGCGTCGATATCGGTGCGTGCGGCGGTCATGTATGCCAGCCGGCCGCCCAGGCAATAGCCGACCGCGCCGACCTTGCCGCCGCCCAGCTTCGCGCGGGCCGCTCGGATAGTCGCCTCGATGTCGCGGATGCCGGCGTCCTGGTTGAACTTGCCCATCAGCGCGAGCGCCTGCTGGAACTGGTCGGGCACGTCGGGATCGAGCTGGACCCCCGGCTCGATCCGCCAGAAGAGGTCTGGGGCGAGGGCGAGATAGCCCTGGGCCGCCCATTTGTCGCATTTGTCGCGGATGCCGGAGTTCACGCCGAAGATCTCCTGGATCACGACGATCGCCGCGCGCGGGGTGCCTTCGGGTTCGGCGACATAGGCGTCGAAGCTGCCGGTGTTGTCGATCGTGTCGATGCGGATGGTATCGCTCATAACAGGGTTCCTTTTGCGAAGCGCCGCTCATGCTCGAGCAGCCAGGATTTGGTCTTGGGCCCTTCGCCCGCCGAATAGGCGCCGAGCGCGCCGCCGGAGCCCAGCACGCGGTGGCAGGGAACGAGGATGGGGAAGGGATTGCGCGCGCAGAGCTGGCCGATCGCGCGCGGGCTGGAACCGAGCTGGCGGGCAAGTGCGCCGTAGCTCAGCGTCTCGCCATAGCCGACCGCGATCAGCCCGGCGCGAAGCTCCTCGCCGCGCGGTGTGGCGGCGGGGGCCAGCGGCACGGTGAAATCCTGGCGCTCGCCGGCGAACCATTGTTCGAGTTGCTCGGCTGCCTCGCGCACGGCAGCGGCGGCGCCTGGTGAAGCAGCGTCCTCGGCACCAATTCGTACCGCTGTTACCTGCGCGTCGTCGCCCTCGATTCGGATCGTGCCGAGAGGCGTTGCGATCAAGGCATGGTCGCGCGCATACATGGCGCAGGGCCTAGCAGTCGCGCGGCACGGCGCTCAAGCGGAGAAGCATTTCCATGAAGATCAACGTCGAAGTCGAATGCACGCCCGAAGAGGCCCGCCGTGCCATGGGCTTGCCGGATCTTGCCCCGGTGCATGACCGCTATGTCGCGATGATGGTGGAAGCCATTGAAAAACAAGGAACTCCCGAGGGGTTCGAGCAGATGATGCGTGGCTGGGCACCGATGGGCGAGGCGGGGATGAATTTCTGGCGCGGATTGTTCGACGCGAGCACGGGGACCAAGTCCGGCGGCTGATTCCATGGACACGATTTTCGCGGTCTCCAGCGGTGCGCCGCCAGCCGCTATCGCGGTGGTGCGGCTGAGTGGATCGGGTGCGTTTGCGGCGGCACAGATTCTTGCGGGCACATTGCCCGAACCGCGCCGGGCCGGACTGCGGGTGCTGCGGGATCCTCGCGACGGTGAGCTGCTCGATCGCGCGCTCCTGTTGTGCTTCCCGGGGCCGGATAGCGCGACGGGGGAGGATATCGCCGAACTGCATCTCCATGGCGGACGCGCGGTAGTGCGGGCGGTCGAGGCGGCGCTGGGCGCGTTGCCCGGAATGCGGGCCGCCGAGCCGGGTGAGTTCACGCGGCGCGCGCTGATGAACGGGCGGCTCGATCTGAGTGAGGCCGAGGGGCTGGGCGACCTGCTGATGGCCGAGACCGAGAGCCAGCGCCGGGCGGCGATGCGATCGGCGGAGGGCGCGCTTCGCCGCGAGGTCGAGGGATGGACCGGGCGGCTGCTGGAGCTTTCCGCGCGGGTGGAAGCGGTGCTCGATCATGGCGACGAGGATGACGTCGCGAGCGGCGATCCGCTGGCAGGGTTGCAGGATCAGGCGTCACTGCTGGCCGAGGCGATCGGGGAGGTGGTTTTGCGGCCGCCGGTCGAGCGGTTGCTCGATGGGCTTCGCGTGGTGCTTGCCGGGCCGCCCAATGCGGGCAAGTCGACTCTGCTCAATGCGCTGGCCGATCGGGATGCGGCGATCGTCTCTCCGATCGCGGGCACGACGCGAGACCGGATCGAGATTCCGGTGGTCCGGAGCGGTATCGCCTATCTGTTGGTCGATACCGCCGGGCTGACCGACTCGTTGGATCCGATCGAAGCGATTGGCGTGGATCGGGCGCGTGCTGCGGTTGACGAGGCGGACATCATCTTGTGGCTGGGGGAGGAGGCGCCGCCGCTCCCCAACGCATTGTGGCTGCACGCGCGTGCCGATGTGCCGGGCCGGGAGCCGGCGAGAGGACAGGATCTGTCGATCTCCGCGATCGAGGGAGCGGGGATGGCGGAACTTTGGGAACGGATGGCTGCGCTAGCCCGGACCCTGCTTCCGCCGCCTGATCTGGTGGCGCTGAATGCGCGGCAGCGGGAATTGTGTGGAAGGGCGGCGGAGGCGCTGGAGCGTGCGGCTCTGCAATCCAATCCGATCCTCTATGCCGAGGAGCTTCGTGCCGCGCGCGCCGCGCTTGATGCGATCACCGGACGGGCGGGCACCGAGGATGTGCTCGACGCGCTGTTCGGCCGCTTCTGCATCGGGAAATAGGTACGTTTCACGTGGAACAGTTTTGACGCGAGGGGTTCGAGCTACTAGCGAGCCGGGCATGGAATTAGACGTGATCGTCATTGGCGGTGGCCATGCCGGCACCGAGGCCGCGGCTGCAGCGGCACGGCGCGGCGCGCGCACGGCGTTGTTGAGCTTCGACCTGGCCAAGCTCGGCGCGATGTCATGCAACCCGGCGATCGGCGGGCTTGGCAAGGGGCATCTGGTCCGCGAGGTCGATGCCTTTGATGGGCTGATGGCGCGCGCCGCCGACGCCGCCGGCATTCATTACCGGATGCTCAATCGCAGCAAGGGCACTGCCGTACAGGGGCCGCGCGTGCAGGCGGATCGCGTCCGTTATGCTGCGGCGATCCAGGCAATGCTGGCGGAGACGCCGGGCCTGACCGTCGTGGCGGGGGAGGCGGCCGAGCTGGCGCTTGAGGGCGGTCGTATCGCCGGAGTGCGGCTCGCGGACGGAAGCGCGATTAGCGCGCGCGCGATCGTGCTGGCGACGGGCACCTTCTTGGGCGGGCGTATGTTCCGGGGCGAGGAACGGTTCGAGGGTGGGCGCGTCAATGAATCGGCTGCTGTCCGGCTTGCCGAGCAATTGCGCGGGCTCTCGCTGCCGATGGGTCGGCTGAAGACGGGGACACCGCCGCGCATTGATGGCCGCACGATCGACTGGACGTGCACTGTCGAGCAGTCGAGCGATAAGGAGCCCTGGACCATGTCGCCGGTATCGGACGGCAGGGTGTTGCCGCAGCTCCATTGTGCGGTGACGCGCACTACCGCTGCCACGCATGATGCGATCCGTTCAGGGCTCGATCGGTCGCCGCTGTTCACCGGCGCGATCGATGCGCAGGGGCCGCGCTATTGCCCGTCGATCGAGGACAAGGTGCATCGCTTCGGGGATCGCGACGGCCACCAGATATTCCTGGAGCCGGAAGGGCTCGACACGCATCTGATCTACCCGAACGGCATGTCCACCTCGCTCCCCGTCGATGTGCAGGAGGCGATGGTGTCGTCGATTCCGGGGCTGGAGCGCGCCGAAATCGTCGTGCCCGGTTATGCGGTGGAATATGATTATATCGATCCCCGCGCCCTGGATCGGACGCTGGCGCTGGCGGCGATCCCGGGCCTGTACTTCGCCGGGCAGATCAACGGGACGACGGGTTATGAGGAGGCGGCTGGGCAGGGACTCGTCGCCGGGGCCAATGCTGCCGCGCATGCGCTCGCGCTGGAGCCTTTGCTGCTTGATCGTGCGACGAGCTATCTGGGCGTGATGATCGACGATCTCGTGCTCCAGGGCGTGACGGAGCCGTATCGCATGCTGACGGCGCGTGCGGAGTTCCGCCTGCGGCTGCGTGCGGACAATGCCGAGACGCGACTGTCCTCCGTCGCTGAAGCGCTGGGCTGTCTGGGGTCCGAGCGGATCGTGCGGCGGCGGGAGCGTAAGGCGCAGCGTGCGACTCTCGATAGCGCCTTTGCCGTCGAGCTTACCGCCAGTGCCTTGCTCGCGCGGGGTGCGGTGGTGGCGCAGGACGGCGCCCGGCGATCGGCGCGTGACTGGCTGCGTTTTCCCAGCGTGTCGTTGGAACATCTGGACCTCGAAGCCGATGTGGATCCGGCGTTTCTTGCGGAGTTCGTGGAGGATGCCCGCTATGCGCCCTATCTGGAGCGGCAGGAGGCCGAGGTTGCGGAACTGCGCAGCAATGATCGCGTCCGCCTCGATCCCGCATTGGACTACGCCGGGGTACCGGGGCTCTCCATCGAGATGGTCGAACGGCTGGGCGCGGCGAGGCCCGAGACATTGGGCGCGGCTTCGCGCGTTCGGGGGGTGACCCCGGCCGCGCTCAGCGCGATCCTCCTTCACGCGCGAAGGTTCGCCGCGTGACGGAGGAGGAGGCCCGGGAATGGGTCCGCTCGAACTTCGGTGTTTCACGTGAAACGCTGTTGGAACGCTTCGCGGCGATCCTGACGCGCGAGGCGGCGCAGCAGAATCTGATCGCGGCATCGACGCTCGATTCGATCTGGGCGCGGCATCTGGTCGATTCGGCGCAGCTCGTTTCCCTGGCGGTGGGTGCTGGGCGGGGAAGCTGGCTCGACGTGGGAAGCGGAGCCGGGCTTCCGGGGATCGTCGTCGCGATATTGCTCGATCGACCGGTGGTGTTGGTGGAGCCGCGCGCCAAGCGCGTTGCGTTTCTCCGCGCTGCCGCAGCGGAGCTGGGGCTGGACAAGCGCGTGGCCGTGCAGGGCAGCAAGATCGAGAGCTATCATCCGATAAACCGCGCGGCCGTGGTTTCCGCGCGCGCGGTGGCCGAGCTCTCGCAACTCATCCTATCCACGCAACACTGCACAGATTCATCCACAGTCTGGTTGTTGCCAAAGGGCCGAAATGCGCATTCGGAGGTGGAAGCGGCGCGCGCGAACTGGCAAGGTTCGTTCCACGTGGAACCAAGCATTACGCAACCGGATTCGGGAATCGTGATCGCGCAAGGGATACGCCCAAGATGATCTGCATCACGATCGCGAACCAGAAGGGCGGCGTCGGCAAGACCACGACGGCGATCAATGTCGGCACGGCGCTGGCCGCAACGGGCATGCGCGTACTGCTCATCGATCTCGATCCGCAGGGCAATGCATCGACCGGCCTAGGCATTCCCAGGGCCGAACGCGAGCGTTCGAGCTACGATCTGCTGGTGACCGAGGCCACGCTGGAAGAGGTCGCCATCAGCACGCGGGTTCCGGGGCTCGACATCATTCCGGCCGTGCAGGATCTATCCGGCGCCGAGATCGAGCTGATCGAATTCGAGGCGCGGACGCATCGGCTGGATGCGGCGATCGCGCGCCATCATGCTGGCCGTTGGGACGTGGTGCTGATCGATTGCCCACCGTCGCTGGGGTTGCTGACGATCAACGCGATGGTGGCGGCGCACGCGCTGCTGGTGCCGCTGCAATGCGAGTTCTTCGCGCTGGAGGGGCTCAGCCAGTTGCTCAACACCGTCGAGCGCATCCGCAGCCGCTTCAATCCGGGCCTTTCGATCCTGGGCGTGGCGCTGACCATGTATGATCGCCGCAATCGGCTGACCGATCAGGTGTCCGACGATGTGCGCGCGGTGCTCGGCCGCGTGGTGTTCGATACCGTCATCCCGCGCAATGTGCGGCTGTCCGAAGCGCCCAGCCATGGCGTGCCCGCGCTGATCTACGATTATAAGTGCGCCGGCTCCGAAGCCTATATCGCGCTCGCCCGCGAAGTGATCGATCGCCTGCCCAAGCTCAAGAAAGCCGCATGACTGAAAGCCCTGCCGCCTCTCGTAAACCGCGCCCTGGCCTTGGCCGTGGCCTTTCCTCGCTGCTCGGCGACAATATCCGCGAAGAACCGATCGCCGGCACGCCCGAGGCGAATTCGGGCATCCGCATGCTGCCGGTCAGCTCGCTGGTTCCCGATCCCAACCAGCCGCGCCGCCATTTCGATGAGGAAGCGCTGGCGAGTCTTGCCGAGTCTATCGCCGCGCGTGGGCTGATCCAGCCGATCTTCGTGCGGCCGCATGGCCATAGCTATCAGATCGTCGCCGGCGAGCGGCGCTGGCGTGCGGCGCAGCGGGCGCGGCTGCACGAGGTTCCGGTCATCGTGCGCGAGCTGAGCGATGCCGAGACGCTCGAGATCGCGCTGATCGAGAATATCCAGCGCCAGGATCTGAACGCGATCGAAGAGGCCGAGGGCTATGCCCGGCTGATCGGCGAGTTCGGCCACACCCAGGAAGTGCTGGGCAAGATTGTCCACAAGTCGCGCAGCCATGTCGCCAATCTGCTCCGGCTGCTCGATCTGCCGTCCACCGTGCGCGAGATGGTGGTGCAGGGTGAGATCGACATGGGGCATGCCCGCGCGCTGCTCGGCGCACCCGATCCCGAGAAGCTGGCGCGCGAAGTTGTCGCCAAGGGGCTATCGGTGCGCGAGACCGAGAAGCTGGCGCGGGCCGCCAAGCCCGCCGCCAAGCGCCGCGATGGGGGGGAGGTGAGCAGCCGCGATGCGGATATCGCGGCGCTGGAGCGGCAGCTTGGCGATGTGCTGGGGCTCAACGTCCGCGTCGCCTATGGCCCCAAGGGCGGGACGCTGACGCTCAGCTATTCGACGCTCGACCAGCTCGACATGGTTTGCCAGCGCCTGAGCGGGGAGCGGATCTAAAAGAATCGTGGCGAACGGATCTAGCCGCGCGCCCTGGCTGCTGCGCGGGCGATCGCGGTGCATTCGGCTTCGGCCAGCACTTCGCCGGCGCTTTGGGAGTGCATCAGTGCCCGTTCGGTCTGGCGGACCCGGTCGATCGCGCGGGCAATCTGCGCAGCGTTCCAGCGGCGTAGCGCGCGGCTGTAGGCCGGCTTTTCCCTGAAGAATATTCTATGCTTTTCAAGTACTTCATCGGAGGATGCACCGGCATCCATATCGGTGCGCAGCTCGGCCAGCGTCATCAGCCGGCGGGCGAGCTGGCGTAGCAGCGGGATCGTCGAGCTGCCGCCTTCGCTCAGATGGGCGAGCTCGCTGCCGATATCGGCAACGCGGCCGTCAATCACCGCGTCGATTGCGTGGTGGAGCTCGACATCGTTCAGATCGGCGCCGATCGCGTCGAGCGCCTGGCTGTCGGCATCGCGTGGGCGATCGGACGCGGCGTCGAGATAGAGCGCCAGCTTCTCGATCTCGCGCGCCAGGATAGCCCGATCCCCGCCGCTGGCCGAGGCGAGGCGCTGGGGCACGTCGCCGGTGAGGCGGAGGCCATATTCGCGCGCCACGGTGGACGCCAGGCGCGCCGCATCCGCGCCTTCGGGTACGTAACAGGCATGCGCCATCGCGCTGGGCGCGGCGATGGCCATCTTGACCAGCTTGCCGCTCGCCTTGAGGCCCGGACCGATCGCCACCACGGGACTGCCGGCGCGTTCGGCGCCCAGCAGCAGCGTGACCGCCTCGGCCGCGCCTTCCTCGATTCCGCTCACGCGGACATAGCGGACGCCGCCGAACAGCGAGAGGGATGCCGCCTCATCGGCCAGTCGTCCGGGCTGATCGCGCAGGGCCTTCATGTCGATGTCGATCCGCTCGGCTTCGGGTCCGAGCGCCCGCGCAAGCCGCGCGGCGAGCTCGGAAGCGCCGGCTTCGTCGGGACCGTGGAACAGGTAGAGCCGCGTATCGGGCTTGGGCGCATCGACGGCGGCGCGGATCTGGGCCGCGCTTGCCTTCATTGCCCGGATTCGGATGCCGCGGACGAGGACCGCGCATAGCGGCCGACACGCGCGATGATCTGATCGGCGACGATGCCCGAAAGCCGTTCGAGCGCGCTGCGTTCCGCGGCGATCGTCGCATATTCGGAGCCGACCACGTCGATGCCGGCATCCGAGCCGGCGGTCGCGTCGAGCACGACGGTTCCGTTGTTCAGATCGACAAGCTGGTAGCGCGCGCGCAGCGTGCGGCGCTCGCGCGCGACCGAATCGTCGCGGCGCACGCCCAGACCGGCGATCGAATCGTCGAGCCGCACCTGGAGCTCAAAACGCGCGGTCGATTCGCCGCCCGCGCCGAGCCGGTCGCGCAGCGCATTGGCGACCAGCCAGCCCGATTGGCCCTCGATCGGGGCCACCTTGATCGCCGTCAGCGTCGATTGCACCGCGCCCGTCGATCCGCCCCCGTACAGGGGACGCAATCCACAGCCCGAAAGCGCCGCGGCGGCAGCGAGCAGGAGCGCGGCGCGCTTCATGCGACCAGGTTCACCAGACGATCGGGCACGACGATCACTTTCCTCGGCGGCTTGCCTTCCAGCACTCGAACGATCTTGTCGGACGCAAGTGCCGCGGCTTCGACGACATCTTTCGGCGTGCCCTTGGGTATCACCAAAGTATCGCGCAGCTTGCCGTTGACCTGGATCGCGATCGTCACTTCGTCATCGACGAGCAGAGCGGGATCGACTTCGGGCCAGGCGGCGTCGGCGATCATCTCCGCATTGCCCATCGCGGCCCAGGCTTCCTCGGCCAGATGCGGCACCATCGGCGCGACGACGCGGGCGAGGGTGCGGATCGCGTTGCTGCGCGAGGCGGAGGGCTGCGCCTTTTCGATCGCGGCCGTCAGCTCATAGAGCTTGGCGACGGCCTTGTTGAAGGTCAGCGCCTCGATATCCTCGGCGACGCCGGCGATCGTGCGGTGGAGCTTGCGGTCGAGATCCTTGTCCTCGCCGGTTGCATCCTCGAGGCCGTCGAACAGTCGCCAGAGCCGCTGGACGAAGCGCCAGGCGCCCTCGATGCCGTTCTCGCTCCACTCCAGGTCGCGCTCGGGTGGCGAATCCGAAAGCATGAACCAGCGCACCGCGTCCGCGCCGTACTGGTCGACGATCGGCTCGGGATCGACGGTGTTCTTCTTGGACTTGGACATCTTCTCGATGCGGCCGACTTCCGCCGGGTCGCCCGAGGCGATTTCGAGCACGCCGGCGCTGTCCTTGCGGATCTCCTCAGGGGAGAGCCAGCGGCCGTCCAATGACTTGTAGGTCTCGTGCGTCACCATACCCTGGGTGAACAGGCCCGAGAATGGCTCGGCCACGTCGAGCTTGCCGAGATGGTTGAGCGCGCGCGTGAAGAAGCGGGCATAGAGCAGGTGCAGGATCGCATGCTCGACGCCGCCGATATACTGGCCGACCGGCAGCCATTGCTCAGCCACCGCCCTGTCGAACGGCTTGTCCCTGGGCTGGCTGGCGAAGCGGATGAAATACCAGGACGAATCGACGAAGGTATCGAGCGTGTCGGTCTCGCGCCGCGCGGGCTGCCCACATTTCGGGCAGTCGACGTGCTTCCAGCTCGGATGCCGGTCGAGCGGATTGCCGGGCACGTCGAAGCTGACGTCCTCGGGCAGCTTGATCGGCAGCGATTCGCGCGGGGCGGGGACGACGCCGCAGCTCTCGCAATGGATGATCGGGATCGGCGTGCCCCAATAGCGCTGGCGGCTGACGCCCCAGTCCCGCAGGCGCCATACCGTGGTGCCGGTACCCCAGCCGCCTTCCTCGGCGCGGCGGATCACCGCACGCTTGGCGTCGGCGACGTCCATGCCGTCGAGGAAATGCGAATTCACCAGCGTACCGGGGCCGGTATAGGCCTCGGTGTCGTGGAATTCGGGATCGGTCTTGTCGCCTTCAGAGACGACGCGGCGGATCGGCAGCTTGTACTTGGTCGCGAACTCGAAATCGCGCTGGTCGTGCGCCGGCACGCCGAACACGGCGCCGGTGCCGTAATCCATCAGCACGAAATTCGCGATGTAGAGCGGCAATTCCCATGCCGGATCAAAGGGATGTGCGGCGCGGATGCCGGTATCGAAGCCCAGCTTTTCCTGCGTCTCCAACTCGGCGGCGGTGGTGCCGCCCTGCTTGCATAGCTCGATGAACGCGGCGGCCTGCGGGTTCTCCGCCGCCAGCTTCTGCGCGATCGGATGGTCCGCCGCGATCGCGACGAAGCTGGAGCCGAAGATCGTGTCCGGGCGGGTGGTGAAGACCTCCACCTCGCCGCCGTCCGAAAGCCCGAAGCGGAACTGCAGCCCTTCGGACTTGCCGATCCAGTTCTCCTGCATCAGCTTGACCTTGTCGGGCCAATGCTCGAGCGCCTTCACGCCCTCCAGCAGCTCATCGGCGAACTGGGTGATCTTGAGGAACCATTGGCTGAGCTTGCGCCGCTCGATCAGCGCGCCCGAGCGCCAGCCGCGCCCATCGATCACCTGCTCGTTGGCGAGCACGGTCATGTCGACCGGATCCCAGTTGACCGCCGATTCCTTGCGATAGACCAGGCCGGATTCGAAGAAATCGAGGAACAGCGCCTGTTCGTGGCCGTAATATTCGGGCTCGCAGGTCGCGATCTCGCGCGTCCAGTCGAGCGCGAAGCCCAGGCGTTTGAGTTGCGCCTTCATCGTCGCGATATTGGCGCGGGTCCAGGTGCCGGGATGGACCTTCTTTTCCATCGCGGCGTTTTCGGCGGGCATGCCGAATGCGTCCCAGCCCATCGGATGGAGCACTTCCATGCCGCGCATCCGGCGGAAGCGCGCGAGCACGTCGCCCATCGTGTAGTTGCGGACATGCCCCATATGGATGCGCCCCGAGGGATAGGGGAACATTTCGAGCACATAGCTCTTGGGCTTGGGCGAATTGTCACGCGCGGCGAAGGTGCGGCGTTCTTCCCACGCCTTCTGCCACGTCGCGTCCGCCTTTAGCGGGTTGAAGCGCGACGCCATGGGCTTGTCCGTTTAGTTCGCGATCGCGGCGCGGCGCAGGTCGCGGGCGCGGGTGAGGATGATGTCCTCCAGCTTCTGCACCGTCGCCGCCTGGACCGGGGCAGCCACCCAGGCGCCCGAGCGATTGATCTCGCGTAGAGCGGCGACGCGCAGCGCATCGGCGCGCAGATCCTGGTCGAGCACGGTGACGGTCACCTTCATCCGCTCGGTCGGCGTGTTCGGATTCACATACCAGTCGGTGACGATCACGCCGCCGTTCGAATCGGTCTGGAGCAGCGGCATGAAGCTCAGCGTGTCGAGGCTGGCGCGCCACAGATAGGAATTCACGCCGATCGTCGTCACCTTGGACGCCGCAAGATCGGCCTCCGGCCGGCTCTTGCCGCCGCAGGCGGTGATCGAAAGAGCGAGCGACCCCAGGATCGCGGTGCGCAACAGGCGGTTCATCGAGAGATTCCTACAGGGCAAGGGATTAGCGGAGAGCATCTATAGGGGATGGTGTGGCGGGAGCAAGGCGGCGCGAATCTGTGGGAGTCTGGCAACACTGGCACTATATTTGTGCCACTGGTGGAACCTGGGTTCCGAATCATGATAGGCGCTCCCATAGAAGAGGTATGCGAATGCGTGTCGGACGTTGGATGGCGGGATTGGGGCTGGGGGCGATTTGCGCCGCCGGCATCCTCGCGTCGCCTGCGCTCCAGGCACAGGAGCGGAGCCGCGATCGTGCGATCGCTCTGCGGAATACGCTTCCGCTGAGCGGTGGACTGGGGGCCTTC
Source organism: Sphingomonas sp. dw_22 (assembly GCF_018449795.1). Taxonomy (GTDB): domain Bacteria; phylum Pseudomonadota; class Alphaproteobacteria; order Sphingomonadales; family Sphingomonadaceae; genus Sphingomonas. The sequence continues at coordinate 59,321 of NZ_JAAVVE010000005.1, read as the reverse complement.
ACGCCCGCCGCCGCCGATCCGAAGCTCGCCGCGATTCTCGCCCGCAGCGGCCTGCCCGACAACGGCTTCCGCTTCACCCCCGCCGAATCGCGCCGCGGCACCGGCCGCGCGGTGACAGTCGCGGTGCGTGCCCGCTCGTCTCGCGCGCTGCAGACTGCCAGCCGCCTGCCCGGCGCAGCGGCGCCTTCGGTCAGTCTCGCGCCGATCGCCTATAATCTGGGCGTCTCGGTGGGCTGGAAGCGCTTCGCCGTCTCGGGCGACGTCACCCATGTCGATCTGATCGCCCAGCCGGGCGGCCGCGAACGCGCCGATGTGGGCGTGAGCTATAGCGGCAAGCGCGTCAGCGGCCGTCTCCAGGCGACGAGCGATCGTCCGTTGGCCGACACGCCGATCCTGATCGGCGACAAGCCGAGCTATTCGGTCGATCTCGGCGGCTCCTATTCGCTGACCCGCAACCTCGATGTGACTGCGGGCGTGCGCTACAAGAGTGAGCGTGATCGCCTGCCCAAGATCACCGACGACCGCCGCGACAGCCAGGCGGTCTATGTGGGCACGGCCTTCCGCTTCTAATCGGTCCAGGCGTCGATCGCTGCCCAGCCATGAATGCCGATTCGTTTGAGGCTGGCGGCGCGCCTTGCGTCCATTCCGCCGAGAGCGATCACCGGGGTTCCCAATTCCCGGGCCAGCAGGCCGAATCGGGTCCGGCCAAGTGCGCGGGCGCCGGGATGCGACCGTGTAGCGAAGACCGGCGAGACGAAGACGGCATCGGCACCGGCACGAATCGTGGCGATCGCTTCGCGGCGGCTATGGGCGGGGCGGGTGAAGAGGCCCTGTTCCCGGCGATTCGTGCCGTGCGTTCCGGCCTCATCCCGCCCGAGCTTGCTTGATCCGGCGCGGAGCAGCACCAGGCGGCGCCGTCGCGCTACCCTGGCGACTCGCGCGAACAATGCCCGGCGCTCGGCGAGCGGCAGCGCATAATGGCGGAAGATCACGCCGCTGCCCGCCGGCAGCCGTTCGAGCGCATCCCATAGCCGTTCGCCCATCCGCTCATCGGTCATCAGCCAGAGGCGCGGGAGGGGGTGGCGGCGGCGCATCGCCCTGCCTATAGCGCCGCCCATGCCCATAGACGATGCCAGCCAGAGGCTCGCGGAAGTTCAGACCGCGATTCGCCGCGCCGCGAAGATTGCCGGCCGCAATGCCGAGTCGGTGACGCTCATTGCGGTGTCCAAGATGCACGATGCCGAGGCGATTCGCCCATTGATCGCTGCTGGCCAGCGCGTGTTCGGCGAGAATCGCGTGCAGGAGGCTGCGGCGAAATGGCCGGAGTTGCGCGAGACGACTTCGGGGATCGCGCTGCATCTGGTCGGCCAGCTCCAGTCGAACAAGGCCGAGGAGGCGGTGGCGCTGTTCGACGCGATCCATTCGGTCGACCGCCCATCACTGGTGACGGCGCTGGCGCAGGCGATGGACAAGGCCGGCAAGCGCCCGCCCTGCTTCATCCAGGTCAATATCGGCGACGAGCCGCAAAAGGGCGGCTGCGCGGTCGAGGCATTGTCCGGGCTGCTGGCCGAGGCGCGGGCGGCGGACCTGCCGGTCGCCGGGATGATGTGCGTGCCGCCGGCGGATATCGAACCCGCCCCCTATTTCGCGCTGCTCGCCAAGCTGGCGCGCGACCATGGGCTGGCGGGGCTCAGCATGGGCATGTCGGGCGATTACGAGACCGCGGTGACGATCGGCGCCACGCATGTCCGCGTCGGCACGGCCTTGTTCGGAACGCGCGCATGAGGTTCGAGGGCATTATCTTCGATTTCGACGGGGTGCTGCTCGAAAGCGAATATGCGGGCAACCGCCAGATCGCCGAATATCTGACGAGCATCGGCCATCCGACGACCCCGGAAGATTCGATGGCGAACTTCATGGGGCTGGCGGGCGCGGACTTTCTCGCCGCGGTCGAACGCTGGATCGGCCGGGCGATCCCCGAGGATTTCCACACCGCGCGCGCCGAGGAGGATCGCCGGGCGCTGGAGGAAGGACTGCCCGAAGTCGCGGGTGCGATCCGCTTCGTCTGCGATCTGCCGCCGGTGCTGCCGCGGGCGATCGCCTCGTCGAGCCCGACCCGGTGGATCACCCGCCATCTCGAGCATCTCGGCATTCGCGACGTGTTCGGCGACAAGATCTTCAGCGGGCGCGAACATGTGACGCGGGGCAAGCCGGCGCCCGATCTCTATCTCCATGCGGCGCAGGCGATCGGGGTGGACATCGCCCGCACGGTGATCCTGGAGGATTCGCCGGTGGGGGTGACCGGCGCGGTCGCTTCGGGCGCGCATGTCATCGGCCTGTGCGCGGGGGCGCATTGCGCGCCGGATCATGCCGACCGGCTGCGGGCGCTGGGCGTGCGGGACATCGCGCATGACTTCGACGAAGTGGCGCGGCTGATCGGCTGAAAGTGCCCGAGTCGCGGCATCCGGTTACCCAAAATGGGCAGACCGGTTGACCAAGTTGACTCGCTCAACGCGCGCCGGCGCACATGCGCGCGGGTGCGCGCGACCGGGGCAGTATAACGATAAGAAAGAGCCTCGCTTGCGTTGCAGGCGAAATCCTACATTGCAAGGGGCGTATCGGTGGCGTTCTACCGCCCTTCGCGCTTCAGGATATAGGTGCGCAGCGCCGCGGCGTCGCTGAGGGCATTGTGCGGCGTTTCGCTCAGCGCCGTACTGTCGAAACCGAAGGCATCGCACAGCTCGAACCGGATACGATCGATCGCGTGGCGATGGCCGGGGCCGGCGATCAGCATCATCGCGGCATGGGCGATGTCCTCCGGCCAGTCGGCGACCAGCAGCGGATCGGGATCGTTGCCGAGATAGGCGGCGAGGTTGCGGCCAAGGGTGAAGCGATCGACCGGCGCGATGCCGAGCGCGGGAAGGATGTGCTCGGCCACCCATTCGGTGGGGTTGGGGCAGTCCAGCGCGGCGTAGAAGGGCGGGAGCGACGAATCCTCGGGCATCAGGGCTAGCGAGATCAGTGCGCCGCAAAAGCCGTTGAACTCGGTATCGAGGAAATAGCGCACCGGGATGGGCTCCTGAAACGAGAATGTCCGCTGTTGGGTGGTTAGGCGACCGGCAGCTTTCGGGCAGCAAAGGCGCGAAGCAGACGCTTGTGCAGGGCTTTAAAACCGATTGCCGGCGGCACCGAAGTGGACCTCCGATGTGGTGCCTTTGCCTTCATCATACAGGTAGAGGGTCACAGGGCAGCGTTGTTGGTTCGCCCACTCGACTGCTTCCGCGAGGGAAACCCCTTCAAGTTGATCGTAATCCACGACTTGCGAAGGGTCAGCGTGAGGAGCTTCATCGGCGTCGGCAACGCTATTGTCGTGTTCGATCGCTTCAACGATCGCGTTGACGCGTTTCCAGCGATAAGGGCGGTCCCTCCGATCGATGATGTTCCAGATCATCCCGGGGGTATAGTTCCACTCACGCCGGTTTCCAACGGCGGCTTTCGGAACCTCGTCGTGGCAAGCTGAACGTCCGCAAAGGGGCGAAAGCGGCCCATTCCTGGCTAAAACTCATGTCCCGTGCGATCCCGCTTGGTGGCGAGATAGCGGGCATTGTGGGGATTGGCGGGCAGGACGTGGGGCACGCGTTCGATCACATCGACGCCGGCGGCGCGCAGCGTCTCCACCTTTTGCGGATTGTTGGTCAGCAGTCGGATTCGGCGCTGGCCGAGCAGCGCCAGCATCCGCGCGGCGATGCGGAAATTGCGGGCATCGACCGCGAAGCCGAGCCGGGTGTTGGCATCGACCGTGTCGAAGCCCTGATCCTGGAGCGCATAGGCCCTGAGCTTGTTGATGAGGCCGATCCCCCGGCCTTCCTGGCGCAGATAGAGCAATATGCCCCAGCCGCTCCCCTCGATCGCATGGATCGCGGCGTGGAGCTGCGGCCCGCAATCGCATTTGAGGCTGCCGAGCACGTCGCCGGTCAGGCATTCGCTGTGGAGGCGGACCAGCGGCGGGCGGCCGTCGGGCTGGCCGATCAGCAGCGCGACATGCTCGCCGGGCATCTCATCGGTACGGAAGGCGACGATCTCGGCATCCTCGGCACCCTCGACCGGCAGGCGAGCGCGGCCGACGATGCGCAGGCGATCGGCGTCCTCATGCGCATCGATATCGGCGAGGGTGATCGCATGGGGATCGTCGCCCGCCACGGCGAAGAAGGCAGGGAGCAGCCCGGCGATCCGCGCGAGGCGCAGCGCGGCCTGGGCGGCGTCGGGCGCTTCGACGGGAATCGCGCGGAACGGTCCCTTGAGCGGGGTGGCGAGATCGAATTGCGGGTCGGAGAGCGCGGTGGCGGTATCGAAATCGAGCCAGGGCGCGCGCTCGACCAGCACCGGGCCGTCGGGGGCCGCCGCCTCGCGCTGGTTGGCGAGCTTGAGCGTCGCCACGCGGCCGGCGGAGAGCAGGACCGGCGCGCGGGCATCGGGATCGAAGGCGCGCAGCCGCTCGGCATCGGCGGTCTCGATCGCGAGGAGGCGGAGCGTGCCGGCATTTCCCTCAATCGCGACCGGCCAGCCGCGCCGGAGCGCATCGATCGCCTCGGCCGCGGCGCGGGCGCCGCTCAAAAATCGAACTCGGTGACGATGGGGACATGGTCCGAGGGCTTGAGCCAGCTCCGGCACGGTTCGCAGACCTTGTGGCTGGTCGCGCGCTCGGCGACTTCGCGGCTGGCCCACATATGATCGAGGCGGCGGCCGCGATCGGAGGCCACCCAGTCCTTGGCGCGATAACTCCACCAGGTGAAATTGCGCTCGGGCGCGGGGATGAAGCGGCGGCCGAGATCGACCCAGTCATGCGCGGCCTGGAGGCGGCCCAGCGCCTCGACTTCGATGGGGGTGTGGCTAACCACGTCGAGCAGCTGCTTGTGGCTCCACACGTCGGATTCGAGCGGGGCGATGTTGAAATCGCCGGTCAGGATGGTGGGCTTGTCGAGCGCCGCGGCCCATTGCGTCATCCGCTCGATGAAATCGAGCTTCTGGCCGAATTTGGGGTTCAGCTCGCGATTCGGAATGTCGCCGCCGGCGGGGACATAGACATTTTCGAGCCGCACGCCGCCTGGCAGCCGCACGCCGACATGGCGGGCTTCTTGGTTCGCCTGCCAGTCGAACCGGTCGTCCTCGATCACGGGCACGCGGCTGATGATCGCCACGCCGTGGTGCATCCGCTGGCCGTGCTTGATGACATGATCGTAGCCGAGCTTGCGGAAGGGGGGTTCGGGGAAATCGCCGTCGATCACCTTCGTCTCCTGGAGACAGAGGATGTCCGGCGATTCCTCGCGCAGGAATTGTTCGACGATCTCGATGCGGAACCGGACCGAGTTGATGTTCCAGGAAGCGATCTTCACGAGGAGCGATGTAGCGATTTTGCGAAGCGGTTCCAGCCCTCAGCCGTGCGCGGTGAAGACCTTGTCCGGAAGCGTGCCGGATACCGGCTTGCCCGCGGAGAGATCCTCCCAGTTTTGCACATAGGGCTGCAGCTCGGCGAAGCTGAAGGCGCCGCCCCTGTTCTTGCAGGTCTCGACCATGCGATCATAGACGATGGTGAAGCGGATCGCCTCCGAGATCAGGAACACCATGGTCGCGAGCGGGATCTTGAGGTCCAGGTCGTTGCCGCCCGTGAAGGCGGCGAGCGCGCGCACCGATTCGACGATGTTCGCCATGGTGCGCCGGCGCTGGATCTCGGGGTTCTGCGAATCGGCGAAGATGCCGATCGATCCGCTGCCGACATAGCTGCAGGTGAATTTGAGCTCGCTGCCGCCTAGGCCCTCGCCCTTGAAATACCAGCGGCCGTGCTGGTTGCGGAAGCCCTTGGTATAGAGGCCGGATTCCTAGATCAGCATGGTGACCGAGAGCGTGCCCGCGATCACGGTGACTTCCGCGATTTCCTTGGAGCCGACGCGCTGGACGCGGCGTCCGCCGATCCTGGCATCGGTGAGCAGCGGCGCCAGCGCGCGCATGTCCTGCGCATAGCGATCGAGGTTCAGCGTCGGCATGTCCACCCCCGCATGGGTCGCGCGGGCAGGATAGCATGGCGGGGCGAGTCGCGCCATGTGGGGCAGGCGGTCCGGAAAAGGAAAGGCCCCCGCTCCGGGGGCATTGGAGCGAGGGCCGACCTAGCGTTCGTCACGCAGGCGGGATGTGGAGCGGCCCAGGCAACAGGGGGAAAAATCCCGGGTTCGATCCCCACATCCGCAATTACGCTTCTAGGCTCCGGAACCTGTCGCGCACATGAACGATATTTTCGGGAATGTTCAGCGTCTTCCCTGGGGGCGGGGATCGTTCCAGCGGAAGGTGCCGTCGGGCACGTTCGCGTTGAAGCGCTGGTTGGACAGCTCGATCCGGGTGCGGTTGTTCTGCGAATCGAGCGCGACCCAGCCCTGGAGCATCAGCCCGGCAGGCGCGCCGGCCTGTTTCTGGAAGATCATCGTGATCCGGCCATATTCGGGATGCTGCGGATCATGGATCTCGATCGAGACGATGCTCGGATTGCGCGTGGGCAGCAGCTTGGCGAATTTGGTGATGTCGCGCTTGGGATTGAGCAGCACCGCCAGCGGCGAATTGCCGATCGGCCAGCGATCGACCTGGCGCACCTGATAATCGATGAAATAGAGGCTGGAGCCGTCGGCGACGATGAGCTGGGGCACGCCCTTCTGATATTGAAAACGGATCTTGCCGGGGCGCTTGAGCGTCATCGTGCCGGTGAGGACATGGCCGTTGCGATCGGTCTGGGCGAAGGCGGCGACCATCGAGCTGACGCCCTGGAGATGCTGCTGGACCTGCGCGAGCTCGGGCTCGGCGGCCGAGACCAGCATCGGCGCGGCAAGGGCAAGCGTGAAGGCGAGGGGCCGTGCAAACACGTGAAATCTCTCCAATTGCGGGCTGATGTCGCTAGGCGGCGGGGATTGAATGTGCCCTGAACCCGCCGTGCCTGCGATTCGATCCCTTAGAGCGGCCCTTTAGAGCGGTCGCCCATCGGTATCCATCAGCACTTCGCGGCGGCCGACATGATCGGGGCGCGAGACCAGGCCGTCCTTCTCCATCCGCTCGATCAGCCGGGCGGCGCTGTTGTAGCCGACGCGGAGCTGGCGTTGCAGCCATGACGTCGACGCCTTCTGGCTCTCGGCCACAAGCTGGGTGGCGCGGCGATAGAGCTGCTCCTCGGGGCTGTCGTCGCCGTCGGGGCCGCCTTCCAGCGCGAAGCCGCCGTCCTCGGGCTCCTCGGTGACGGCCGAGATGTAATCGGGCGCGCCTTGCGAGCGCCAGAAATCGGAGACGGCCTGGACCTCGTCGTCGCTTACGAACGGGCCGTGGACGCGGACGATCTGCTTGCCGCCGGGCATGTAGAGCATGTCGCCCTTGCCCAGGAGCTGCTCGGCGCCCTGTTCGCCCAGGATGGTGCGCGAATCGATCTTGCTGGTGACGTGAAAGCTGATGCGGGTGGGCAGGTTCGCCTTGATGACGCCGGTGATGACGTCGACCGAGGGGCGCTGCGTCGCCATGATGAGATGGATGCCGGCCGCTCGTGCTTTCTGGGCGAGGCGCTGGATCAGGAACTCGACTTCCTTGCCCGCGGTCATCATCAGGTCGGCCAGCTCGTCGACGATCACGACGATCAGCGGCAGCGGCACCAGATCGAGCTCCTCCTCCTCGTAGAGCGGCTTGCCGGTATCGGAATCATAGCCGACCTGGACCTTGCGCCCGAGCTTCTGGCCCTTGGCCTTGGCGGCGCGGACCTTGTCGTTGAAGCTCGCCAGGCTGCGGACGTTGACCGATGCCATCATCCGGTAGCGGTCCTCCATCTGCTCGACCGCCCATTTGAGCGCGCGCACAGCCTTGGGCGGCTCGGTGACGACGTCGGCCAGCAGGTGCGGGATGCCCTTGTACATGCTGAGCTCGAGCATCTTCGGATCGATCATGATCATCCGGCACTGGTCCGGCGTCAGCCGGTAGAGCAGCGACAGGATCATGCAGTTGAGGCCCACCGACTTGCCCGAGCCGGTGGTACCGGCGACGAGGAGGTGGGGCATCGGCGCGAGATCGGCGATGATCGGATCGCCGGCGATGTTCTTGCCCAGCACCAAAGGCAGCGACGCGCCCTGGTCCTCGAAGCTCTGGCTGCCGACCAACTCGTGGAGATTGACCGATTCGCGCGTGGCGTTGGGAAGCTCGATGCCGATCACGCTGCGGCCGGGGATGGTCGCGATTCGCGCCGAGGTGGCGGACATGTTGCGCGCCACGTCGTCGGCAAGCTGGATCACGCGGCTGGCCTTGATGCCGCTCGCGGGCTCCAGCTCGTACATGGTGACGACGGGGCCGGGGCGGACCTCGACGATCTGACCCTTCACATGGAAATCGTCGAGCACGCTTTCGAGCAGCCGGGCGTTGCGCTCCAGCGCGGCCTTGTCGATCGCGGCGTTCTTGTTGGCGGGCGCGGCCTTGAGCAGGTCGAGCGAGGGCAGCGTGTAGCTGTCCTTGAAATCGAGCGACGACTGGACCGGCGGCTTGGCCTTGGCCGGTGAGGGCGCGATCGTGCGGTCGGCGATCACCGGGCCGGGGCGATTGTCGGGCACCACGACTTTGCGGGGCTCGCGGAGGGCGGCGCGTTCCTCGGGCTCGGGACCGCGGAGCAAGGGGAGCTTGGCGGGGCCGGAAAGGCTCGGCATGCGGATCGCCGGGCCGCCGCTGCGCTCGGGCAGGGTGAAATCGAAGCTGCACCACCAGATAAAGGCGCCCGCCAGCGCGAAGGCAAGGCCCAGGCCGCGTCCCGCCCAGAGGGCGATGGTCGGATCGCCGGCAAAGCCGATCAGCCAGTTGAACAGCCCGGCGATGCTGAGGCCGACGATGCCGCCCCAGCCGCCGGGCAGCGAGAGCACCGCGTCGCTGGAGAAGAAGGCGAGCGCGGTCGCGATCAGCACCACGCCGATCGCGGCGCCGCGCAGCATCTTCACCCAATGGCCGATCGGCCGATCGAGCCACAGCCGATGCGCGAGGATCAGCCCCACCGGCGCGAGCAGCGCGACCGGCAGGCCGAGCGCGGTGAGCAGCAGATCGGCCGCCCAGGCGCCGGTATCGCCCAGCAGGTTGCGCGCCGGCCCCGCCGCCGCGGTGTTCAGCGAGGGATCGGACGAATGATAGGTCAGCAGCGCGAAGACGAGCGCCATCGTCGCCAGGAACAGCAGGGTTCCGCCGATCAGCGCGCCACTGCGGCGCGCGCCAGCCTTCATCGTGTCGCGCCACAGCGGCGCTTGTGCCCGGGACGCCATGGCCCAGCCTCCAGATTTTCAGGGGTGCGGCGGAATCATCGCCGGAAGCGAGTCCCGCGTCAAGACGGACTTGTTTTGTACCGGCCGCACAGGGTGGCAGCCGGATGCGAAAGTGGTAGGGCGGGGGCATGGATTCAGCGGACATTCTCATCCTGGGCGGCGGGCTGGTCGGCAGCGCGCTTGCGGTGGCGCTCGATGCGCATGGCATTACGTCGATCGTCATCGATCCGGCCGATCCGAATACCATTCTCGCGGCGGGCTTCGATGGACGCGCCTCGGCGATCGCCAGCGCGCCGATGCGGATGTTCGAGGCGATCGGCGTCGATGCCCGGCTGGCGGGGAAGGGCTGCCCGATCGAGGGCATCCGCGTTTCGGACGGGCTGGCGCCGGGCAAGCTCGATTTCGCGCCGGGCGAGGGTGACAGCGCGCTGGGCCATATGTTCGAGAATCGCGTGCTGCGCACCGCCTTGCTCCAGGCCGCGCAGGCGGCGCCGGGCGTCGACCTCCGGATGCGGACCCGCGCCGTTTCGGTGGAGCGTGGCGAATTCGGGGTGACGGCGCAGTTCGATTCGGGAGCGACCGTCCGCGCTGCGCTGCTGATCGCCGCGGAGGGCCGTAATTCGCCGACTCGCGATGCGGCGGGGCTGAAGGTCGCGCGCTGGAGCTATGACCATGCCGCGATGGTCGCGACGCTGGGGCACGAGCGGTCCCACGAGAATATCGCGTTCGAGATCTTCTATCCCGAGGGGCCGTTCGCGATCCTGCCGCTGCTCGACGACGAGCACGGCCATCGCTCGGCGGTGGTGTGGACGGTCAATGCGCGCGATGCGGCGGGGATGAACAAGATTTCCGACCGTGCCTATCTGGCTGAGGCGGAGAAAAGGATGGGGGGCTTTCTGGGCAAGCTCGGACCGCTTTCCACGCGCTTCAGCCATCCGCTCGGCTTCCACCACGCTGCCTGGATCACCTCGAACCGGCTCGCGCTGGTGGGCGACGCCGCGCATGGCATCCACCCGATCGCGGGCCAGGGCGTGAATGTGGGCTTCCGCGACGTGGCGACCTTGGTCGAGGTGCTGGTCGACGGGAAAAGGCTCGGCATGGACCTGGGCGACCCGCAGCTCCTGGCGCGCTACCAGCGCTGGCGCGGGCTCGACACGTTCATGGTCGCCGCCGCGACCGACGGGCTGACCCGGCTGTTCGGCGTGCCGGGCAAGGCGGCGAGCGCGGTGCGCCGCTTCGGCCTGTCGGCGGTGGACAGGGTGTCGCCGCTCAAGCGCATGTTCATGGCCGAGGCGCGGGGCGAATCGGGCGATGTGCCCAAGCTGCTGCAGGGGCTGACCGCCTGATCCTCAGCGAAGCACGAAGCCGAGAGCCAGCCCTGCGAATATCGCCAGTGACAGGCCCGCGGTGAAGACCAGATCCGGTGCGCTCGGCAGCAATCGCTCTTTGGCGAGCGGTTCCGATTCGCGAATCGGCCTGGATCGAAATTCCCCCATCGGTCGAATTGCTAGCATGGACTTACGTCCATCCGATTAACGCCAGGGTCCGCTATTGCAGCGTTCCGTCCTCGTCGCCGTGGCGGCCGTAGAACTGCATGAGCTGGACGATCAGCGCGGCGCGATCACCCAGCGAATCGGCTTCCAGCAGCGCCTGTTTCGAAGCGACGTCGAACGGGGCGATCTGGGCGATGCCGTTGACGAGCGATTCGTCGTCGAGCCGGGTGACGGCTTCCCAATCGACCGCATAGCCCAGGCCGTCCGCGAACCGGCGCGATTCGACTTCCAGCGAGGCGCGCTCGCCGAGCGAGAGGAATTCGTCCTCGCGGCCTTCCTCCAACTCGGCTTCGACCTGGCGAAAGGGCGTGGTCACATCAAGCTCGCGCAGGACGGTGAAGCGGGCCAGCCCCTCCAGCACGATATCGAACCGGCCATCGGGCAGCGCCTCCACCTCGGCGATCCGGCCGACGCAGCCCATGTCGAACAATGCCGGCGGATCGCTGGCGTCGCGCGGCTGGATCATGCCGATACGCCGGTCGCGCGCCAGGGAATCGGCGATCATCGCGCGATAGCGCGGCTCGAAGATGTGGAGCGGCAGATGCATCCGCGGGAAGAGCAGGGCACCGCCCAGCGGAAATACCGAAAGCCGCCCGGTCTTCCCCGAAGCCTTCATCCGAACAGGATCGCCGAGAGCTTCCGGCGCTGCGCCGATACCCAGGGATCCTCAAGGCCCACGACTTCGAACAGCTTGAGCAGCCGCAGGCGGGCGGCGCCTTCGTTCCAGTCGCGATCGTCGCGAATCATCGCGAGCAGCGTTTCGGCCGCGCCGTCGCGGTCGCCCGCCGCCATCTGGCCGCCGGCGAGCTCGTAGCGCGCATCCATGTCCTCGGGGTGCGCGGCGGCCTGGGCGGCGAGGCCGGACAGATCCTCGACCGGCTGGGCCTCGCGGGCGAGCGCCAGCGCGGCGCGGGCGCGCTCGATCTCGGGCGCCTTGGCCGTTTCTTCCGGGAGCGCGGCCAGACCGGCCTCCGCCTCGTCGGTGCGGCCCAGCGCGACGAGCGCCCGGACGCGGCCGGCGGCCACCGCCGGATGCTCGGGCGCCATTTCGGCAAGCTGCTCGAAGATCGAGAGCGCGCGTTCATTGTCGCCGTCGTGCAGCACCTGCTCGCCCATCGCGATCAGCGGCTCCAGCTCGGCCTCGATCTGGGCGTCCTCGCTCTGCACCGGAAGCTGGCGCAGGATCTGGTCGAGCATCGTGCGGACCTGGGTCTCGGTGCGCGCGCTGGTGAGGTCGGCGACGAGCTGGCCCTGGAACATCGCATAGACCGTCGGGATCGACTTCACCTGGAACTGGGCGGCGATGAACGGGCTCTTGTCGACGTCGATCTTGGCGAGAGTCACGCCCTTGGTGGCATAGTCCGCAGCGACTTTTTCGAGCACGGGGCTCAGCGCCTTGCAGGGGCCGCACCATTCGGCCCAGAAATCGAGGATGACGAGGCTCGTCATCGAAGGTTCGACGATGTCGCGGCGGAATACGTCCACCGCTTCCTTCTCGGCGGGGCTCAGTCCAAGCGTGGCCAAAGGAGTGCTCCTGGGAATCTGTGAGGTTGGCCGCCTATGTGGGCGTTCGGGCCCACGCCGCCAAGCCTTTTCCGGAGATGCGCTTAGGGGCTTGCGCTGTCCGAAAGCCGCTGCTAGTGGCCGCGCCTCACCCGCCCGGTGCGCTTCGGCGACACAGGGCAACGCCAGAGCGGGCGTAGCTCAGGGGTAGAGCACGACCTTGCCAAGGTCGGGGTCGAGGGTTCGAATCCCTTCGCCCGCTCCAGCCGCCATTGTGGCGCGTGTATCTTGTAATCTCGCAGTTCCGTGCGAACCCTCGATTCCTTTGCTAGCGCTCCGCCCTGCCGGACTACGCGCGGGGTTCGAATCCCTTCGCCCGCTCCAGCGTTCGCGCGGAATTTAGCCGCGCTAAATTCCGTACCATAGCGAGAGCTCGGCCGGTGCGGCCCTCGCCGCGCCCGACGACGCGGCTTTGCTTCGTCGCGCGCATCCCGTCAGGGCATCAGCCGCTTGCGCCCCTGCGACAGATGCCAGCGCATTGCCAATGCGGCGCCATCGGCGTCCTGGGCGCGAATCGCTTCCACGACCATTTCATGCTCGCGCATCATCGCTTCGATCGCGTCGGGCGGGCGCGAGCGGGAGATATCGACGCCGGCCTTGAGGATGCGCATCACTTCGTCGTGCAGATGCTCGAAGGCCGAGACGAAGGCGGTGTTGGCGGTGGCCATCACGATTGCGTGGTGGAGTTCCCAATCCTCGTCATGCGCGGGAGCGTCCGAGAGCAGCGCGCGGCGCAGGCCCTGCAGCGCGCCCTCGATCGCGGCGAGCTGTTCGGACGAGCGGCGCATCGCCGCCAGCCGCGATGCCTCGGCCTCGAGCACGAATCGCACTTCATAGGTGCCGAGCGTCGCCGACAGGTCCGATAGCGGCATATGCGCGCCCAGCCGCTCCGAGGGGCGGCGCATCACATAGGAGCCGGCGCCGCGCCGCGCCTCGGTGATGCCGTCGGCGGCGAGGCGGACCAGCGCCTCGCGGATGATCGTGCGCGACATGCCGAACATCTCGGCCAGCCGCGATTCGGCGGGGAGGCGATCGCCGACGCGCAGATCGTCCTCGTTGATGATCTCGACGATCCGCGAATAAGCGCGGTCGGCCAGCCGCCCTTCGCTCCATCGGCGATCGGTTTCGGGGATCGGGCGGGGGCGCTGTGCCATTGCCGAAACGTTATCGTGCGAAGCTGCGCATGGCCACAGCATTGCGGCATTTCCGGTCAGACAAGTTTGCCGAGTAACCGGTTAGATCGATGCACGGGCTGATCGCGTTTATGGAATCGCCCGAATCTGTCGGACCAAAATGAGCCCTCCCAATGGGTAATTCCGCCATCGGCTTCGCTGGGGCATAGATGAGGCGATCGATTCGGGAGTTGCCAGATGTCGTCACGCCTTCGCTCCATTCTTGCCGCCGGCCTGTTTTTCGCGCTGGCGGGGGCGGCGCTTCCGCAGCCCAAGGTGTGGCGCAATCCCAGCAACAGCGTGCACATCCGCTCGCATCCCTGTGGTGAACAGGCGATGTGCGGCACCGTCATATGGGCGAACGACAAGGCCAAGGCGGATGCGGCGCGGGGCGGGACCAAGAACCTGGTCGGCACGCAATTGTTTCGCGATTTCAAGCTGATCCGGCCCGGCGTGTGGAAGGGGAAGGTCTTCGTCCCCGATATCAACGAGACTTTTTCGGGCACGGTGACGCTGGTCGGCACCGACCAGCTCATCGGGCGCGGCTGCCTGGCGCTGGGGATCGGCTGCAAGTCGCAGACCTGGACCCGGATCGAGTGAGCGCGCCCATCCATGTCGGCATCGGCGGCTGGACCTTCGAGCCGTGGCGCGGAACCTTCTATCCGCCGGGCCTGGCGCAGAAGAAGGAGCTGGAGTTCGCCGCGCGGGCGCTGACGGCGATCGAGATCAACGGCACCTATTATTCGACCTTCAAGCCCGCCAGCTTCGCCGGCTGGGGCGCCGCCGCGCCCGAGGGGTTCGTCTATACGGTGAAGGGCTCGCGCTTCGTCACCAATCGCAAGGTGCTGGCCGAGGCGGGCGAATCGGTGCAGCGCTTCGTGGGGCAGGGATTGGTCGAGCTGGGCGACAAGCTTGGGCCGATCTTCTGGCAGTTCATGGCGACCAAGAAGTTCGACGCCGCCGATTTCCAGGCGTTCCTGGATCTGCTGCCGCGTGCCCATGCGGGCGTGACGCTGCGGCATGCGGTGCAGGTGCGGAGCGACAGCTTCCATGTGCCGGAATTCGTCGCGATGTGCCGCGAGGCGGGCGTGGCGATCGTCTATGCCGATTCGCCGCAATATCCGGCGATCGCGGATATCACCGCGGACTTCGTCTATGCCCGGCTGGAGGCAGGGGAGGATGCTAATCCGCTCTGCTATCCGGAAGCGGATTTCCCGCGCTGGACCGAGGTGGCGAAGACCTGGGCGGCGGGCGGACGGCCCGAGGGGTTGCCCTATGCGAGCGATGAGGTGCCGCCGGCGATTCCGCGCGAGACCTTCGTGTTCTTCATCCATGGCGGCAAGGTGCGGGCCCCGGCTGCGGCGCAGGAGCTGATTAAGCGGCTCAGCTAGGGCCGGCGGATCTCGTAGAGGACATGGGGCTTCATTTCCCCGGCCATCAGCCGCGGCACCGTGCCGGGGCGCAGCTTGCCGCCGATCTTCTCCATCGCCTTGCGCGAGCGGATATTGCCCTCACCGACGGTGAAGACGGCGGTGCCGACATAGCCATGGATATGATCGAGCATCAGCCGCTTGATCTCGCGATTATAGGCGCCGCCCCAATAGGCGCGGGAGAGGTAGGTCCAGCCGATCTCGATCTCGTCGGCGGCCGCATCCCAATTGTCGAAGCGGGAGGAGCCGATCACCGTGCCGGCGGCGCGATCGAGAATGGTGAGTGCGCCCCCGCTGGCGATGCCGCTATCGAAATAGGCGCGGAACACCGGCTCCTGCCAGCGGTCATGCGCGGGATGGACTTCCCAGACCAGCGGATCGGAGGCGACGGCGAACAGCGCGTCCCAATCCTGGGGTGTGCTGGGACGCAGAACGACCAGTTCGCCTTCGAGCGTCGGCTGGCGCTCGGGTGGCATCAGAACGCGGCGATCCCGGTGATCGCCCGTCCCAGGATCAGCCCGTGCACGTCGTGCGTGCCCTCATAGGTGTTGACCGTCTCGAGGTTGATAGCGTGGCGGAGCACGTGGAATTCGGCCGAGATGCCGTTGCCGCCATGCATGTCGCGGGCGACGCGCGCGATGTCGAGCGCCTTGCCGCAATTGTTGCGCTTGATGATCGAGATCGCCTCGGGCGCGAGCGTGCCTTCGTCGAACATGCGGCCGCAGCGCAGCGCCGCCTGGAGGCCGAGCGCGATCTCGGTCTCCATGTTGGCGAGCTTGAGCTGCACGAGCTGGGTCGCGGCCAGCGGCCGGCCGAACTGGGCGCGATCGAGCGTGTACTGGCGGGCGGCATGCATGCAGGCTTCCGCCGCGCCCATCGTGCCCCAGGCGATGCCGTAGCGCGCGCGGTTGAGGCAGCCGAACGGACCCTTCAGGCCCTGTACTTCGGGGAGCAGCGCGTCCTCGCCGACTTCGACGCCGTCCATCACGATCTCGCCGGTGATCGAGGCGCGCAAGCTCAGCTTGCCCTCGATCTTCGGGGTGGTGAGCCCCTTCATGCCGCGTTCGAGCACGAAGCCCTTGATGCCGCCGCCATGGGCATCGGACTTGGCCCATACCACCATGACGTCAGCGATCGGCGAATTGGTGATCCACATCTTCGTGCCGGTCAGGCGATAGCCGCCGTCGACCTTCTCGGCGCGGGTGCGCATGCCGCCGGGATCAGAGCCGGCATCGGGCTCGGTGAGGCCGAAGCAGCCGACCCATTCGCCGCTCGCGAGCTTCGGCAGGTACTTCCGCTTCTGCTCCTCGGTGCCATAGGCGTAGATGGGGTGCATCACGAGGCTCGACTGCACCGACATGGCCGAGCGATAGCCCGAATCGACGCGCTCCACTTCGCGTGCGACCAGGCCATAGGCGACATAGCCGAGCCCTGCGCCGCCATAGGTTTCCGGAATCGTCGGGCCGAGCAGGCCGAGCGCACCCATCTCCGACATGATCGCGCGGTCGAACCGTTCCTCGAGGAAGGCCGACGTCACGCGCGGTAGCAACTCGCCCTGGGCATAGTCGCGCGCGGCGTCGCGGACCATGCGCTCTTCGTCGGTGAGCTGTGCGTCCAGCCCGAACGGATCCTGCCAGTCGAACCGGCCCATCTCTGCCATGATTTCAGTTCCTCTATTCCGCCGGTGAGGCCGGCCGTGCGGGGGCGGTCTCGATGGCCGCCCGCTCGATTTCATTGAGTCCGTTGCGCGCCGCGAGGAAACGGCGGGCCGCGCCGATCCAGCTCTCGGCATTGGCGGCGCCGGGCAGATGCGCGACTTCGGCGAGCGACGCCTCGACATCGCCCTGATCGAGCGCGCGCCGGGCGCGGCGCAGGCGATCGGAGGTGCGCGGGCTCGGCACCTCGGCCTGGCGCACCACCACCATATCGCCGATGAAGCCGCGGAAGCGCGCCCACAGGCTGTCGTTCGGCCCGCTCGCCAGCCGGGGCGCGATCGTGTCGAGCGCGAGGCGAAGGTCTTCCAGCGTCACCGGCTGGGCGGCCGCCGCGACGATCGCCGAGACGGCCTCGCCATGTTCTTCGCCGAAGCGGGCGCGGAGCTGGTTCTCCAGGCTGCCCATCGGCTGACCGCGCTCGATCGCGCGCCGGACGGAAAAGGCGATCATCAGCCGCTCGGCCTGGGTGGCATAGGAAGCGGCGTTGCGCGCGCTGCCCGCGCTTTCGTTGATGCGCTGCTCGAGCTGGTCGAGCCGGCCCGCCAGCTCGGCCTCGCGCGCGTTCAGCGTCGCCATGTCGGTGCCGGGCGGCAGGGCGGGCACGGTGAGGGCGCGCGGCGGGGGGCTGGCCTGGGGCGTGGGTTCCGGATGGAAGGGGGGCATGCCGGTCAACTGGATCAGGCCGGCGGTCAGCGCCACGCCGCCCAGAAAGCCTAGGCCGCCGATCAGTATCCGGTTGCGCAGCGGAGACTGCGGGGCGAGGGGCTCGTCGCTCATAAGGCCCTTTTCGCCGCGTGCGTGCGCCCGGTCAATCGGCCAGCGCGATTGCGGCGTCGATCAGCGCGGTTCCGCGGAAATCGCGGGGGACGATGATACGTTCCCAGCCGTCCCCCGCGGCGGCGGCGGCGCGGGCGCTGGGGGCTATCAGCGCGATGTCGCCGCGCATGGCCGGTTCGACGATTTCGGCGAGCCGCGCACCTGCCCGGGTCGATTGCACGAGCGCCACGGCGCCTGCGAGCTTCGCTGCCTCGTGCGGCGTCACCGGCAGCGCTTCGCTGGCATAGACGGTCAGCACTTGCGCGATGATTCCTCCGGCTTCCAGCGTCCGCTCGCGTCCCGCCAGATGCAGCGCGTGGCGCACGCCCAGCGCGGTGGCCTGCGCGACCAGCGCCTCGGCGCCTGCATCGCCCGTCGCGGCGACGGCGAAGCCTGCGCGGCGCGCCGCCTCGGCGGTCACGTCGCCCACCGCATGCACCGGCAAGCTGCGCAATTTCGACAGGCCCGGCCCGGCATGGCGGACGGCATTGGCGCTGGTCAGCAGCAGCGCGTCGAATCGGCTGGGATCGGGCACGTCCCACGCCAGCGGCCGCGCCTCGAACAGTGGCAGGCGAATCGCGTGGCGGCCCTGCGCCTCGATCGCCGCGGCGGTCACACGATTGCCGGGCTCGGGGCGCAGCACCGCGATGGCGCGGCTCATCCCTCGAACAGCCGGCGGACGCCGGGCGGCGCGCGGTCGAGCAGGTCGCGGGCGAGCGCGGCGGACAGCTCGGGATCGAGCGGCGCCCCTTCGATCTGGCCGTGGACATGCTCGGTGCCGTCCTCGGACAGCAATTCGGCCTCGATCGTCAGGATCGCGCCCTCCAGCGTGGCGAGCGCCGCCACCGGCGAATGGCAATCGGCCTTGAGCGCGGCGAGCAGCGCGCGCTCGGCGAGCACGCAGGCGTGGGTGTGCGGATCGTCGATCGCGGCGAGCAGCGATCGGGCATGCGAATCGCCGGCGCGGATCTCGATCCCCACCGCGCCCTGGGCCGGGGCGGGCAGCAATATATTGGTCGGGATGGCATGGCCGACGTCATGACGTCCGAGCCGCTCCAGCCCCGCTGCGGCGA
Organism: Sphingomonas sp. dw_22; assembly: GCF_018449795.1. Classification (GTDB taxonomy): domain Bacteria; phylum Pseudomonadota; class Alphaproteobacteria; order Sphingomonadales; family Sphingomonadaceae; genus Sphingomonas. Next base: position 40,688 of record NZ_JAAVVE010000005.1, on the reverse strand, counting down.
GGAGGGTGGCGTCCGCTTCCCCGGCGGCCAGCTTGGCGAGGCGGGTATCGACATTGCCGCGGAACAGCACGGTCTCCAGATCGGGCCGCAGCCGCTTGAGCTGCGCGGCGCGCCGGGGGGAGGAGGTGCCGACCACGGCGCCCCGCCCCAGCGCGTCCACGCTTTCGGCGCCCACCAGCCGATCGCGCACATCGGCGCGCGGCAGCATCGCGGCGATGGCGATATCGTCCGGCCGGAAGGTCTCGACATCCTTCATCGAATGGACCGCGCAATCGATCTCGCCGGCCAGCAGCGCGCGATCGAGCTCCTTGGTCCACAGCGCCTTGCCGCCGATCTCGGCGAGGGCGCGGTCCTGCACCTTGTCGCCGGTGGTGCGGATGACGACGATCTTGGCGTCGAGTCCGTGCGCGGCGGCCAGCGCGTCGCGGACCATATGGGCTTGGGCAAGGGCGAGCGGCGACCCGCGGGTGCCGAGGCGGAACGGAGGCATGGCTTGTGCTAGCGGCTGGGCGGCCTAGATGGAAGCGATGGCATTGATCCTGGGGCTTGAATCGAGCTGCGACGAAACCGCGGCGGCGCTGGTGGAAAGCGACGGCACGATCCGCGCGCACAAGCTCGCGCGCCAGGAGGAGGCGCATCGCCCCTATGGCGGCGTCGTTCCCGAGATTGCGGCGCGCGCGCATGTCGAGGTGCTGGCGCCCCTGGTCGAGGCGGCGCTGGCGGAGGCGGGCGTGACGCTGGCCGATGTCGATGCGATCGCCGCCACGGCCGGGCCCGGGCTGATCGGTGGCGTCATGGTGGGCCTGGTCACCGGCAAGGCGCTGGCGCTGGCGAGCGGCAAGCCGCTGGTCGCGGTGAATCATCTGGAGGGACATGCGCTGTCGCCGCGGCTGAGCGATTCGACCCTCGAATTCCCGTATCTGCTGCTGCTGGTCTCGGGCGGGCATTGCCAATTGCTGTTGGTCGAGGGGATCGGCAGCTATCGCCGGCTCGCCACGACGATCGACGATGCGGCGGGCGAGGCGTTCGACAAGACTGCCAAGCTGCTCGGCCTGGGTTTTCCCGGCGGGCCGGCGGTGGAGGAAGCCGCCGCCCGGGGCGATCCGCGCGCGGTGCCGCTGCCGCGTCCGCTGGTGGGATCGGGCGAGCCGCATTTCTCCTTTGCGGGGCTCAAGAGCGCCGTCGCGCGCGCGGTGAACGATTACAGTGCCGAGGATCTGGCGGCCTCCTTCCAGCAGGCGGTGGTCGATTGCCTGCTGGATCGCACGCGGCTGGCGCTGGCGCGGGTGCGTCCCACCGCTTTGGTGGTGGCGGGCGGAGTCGCGGCGAACACGGCGGTGCGTTCGGCGCTCGAAGGGTTGGCGGCCGAGCATGGCCTGCGCTTCGTCGCGCCGCCGCTATGGCTCTGCACCGACAATGCCGCGATGATCGCCTGGGCCGGGGCCGAACGCTTCGCCGCCGGCTTCACCGATCCGCTCGACTTTCCGGCACGGCCGCGCTGGCCGCTCGATCCGGGGGCCGAGAAGGTGCGCGGCGCGGGGGTGAAGGCATGAGGATCGGCGTGATCGGCGGCGGTGCCTGGGGCACCGCATTGGCGGCGGTCGCAGCGCGGGGCGACCAGCCGGTGTTGCTCTGGGCGCGCGAGGCCGAAGTGGTGGAGAGCATCAATGCTTCCCACGAGAACAGCCAGTTCCTTGCCGGCGTGGCGCTTTCGCCCGCGATCCGCGCGACGGGCGATCTGGGGGAGCTTGCGGGTCTCGACGCGCTGCTGGTGGTCGCGCCTGCCCAGCATGTCCGCGCCGTGCTCGGCGCGACGCCGGTGGGCGGCACGCCGCTGGTGCTCTGCGCCAAGGGGATCGAGGCGGGAACGCGCCTGCTGGTCGGCCAGGTCGCGCGCGAGGCTGCGCCCGGCGCGCCGATCGCGGTGCTTTCCGGCCCGACCTTCGCGATCGAAGTCGCGGCGGGCAAGCCGACCGCCGTCACCCTGGCGTGCAAGAACGAGGATCTGGGGGCACGGCTGGCGGCGCGGCTCGCCGGGCCGGCCTTCCGGACCTATGCCTCCAGCGACGTGATCGGCGCGGAGATCGGCGGAGCGGTGAAGAATGTGCTCGCGATCGCCTGCGGGGTGGTCGAGGGCGCGGGGCTGGGGCTCAACGCTCGCGCGGCGCTGATCGCGCGCGGCTTTGCCGAGATGACGCGCTTCGGGCTGGCGCGCGGGGCGCAGGCGGAGACGCTGACCGGGCTTTCGGGGCTGGGCGACCTCGTCCTCACCTGCTCCTCGACCAATTCGCGCAACTTCTCGCTCGGGCTGGGGCTCGGCCAGGGGCGGAGCGCCGCCGAGCTGATGGCCGACCGCAAGACGGTGGCGGAAGGTGCCTTCACCGCGCCCGTGCTGCGGGAGGCGGCGGCGGACGCGGGCATCGACATGCCCGTCACCGAAGCGGTGAATGCGCTGCTGGAGGGGGCCGATGTCGGTTCGGTGATCGAGGCGCTGCTCAGCCGGCCCTTGCGCGCGGAGGCGGTGTGAAACGCTGGGCGGGCTTGCTCAAGGGCGTCAATGTCGGCGGGCGCAAGCTGCCGATGGCGGAGCTCAAGGCGCTGGCCGAGGGGCTGGGCTTCGAGGATGTCCGCACCTTGCTCGCTTCGGGCAATGTCGTCTTTTCGGCAAAGGGCGACGCGGCGGCGATCGAGCAGGCGCTCGAAGCGGCGCTGGAGACGCATGGCCTCAAGACCGACGTCGTGGTGCGCGATCTCGCCGAGCTGAGCGCGATTCTTGCCGCCAATCCCTTTCCGGACGCCGCGCAGGGCCATCCCAACCATCTGCTGGTCCATTTCCACCGCGATCCCGTGCCAGGCGAGCCTATCGCCAGGTTGCCCGAGCTCCATGACGGCCCCGAGCGGCTCCATGCGATCGGCCGCGAGCTCTATGTCGATTATCCCGACGATGTCGGCCATTCGAAGCTGCCCCAGTCCATGGCCAAGGCGAAATTCCCCAGGCTCGCCACCGCGCGCAACTGGAACACGGTGAACAAGCTCGTGGCGATGCTGGCAGGCGAATAGCCGCTACGCCGGCCCCGCCACGCGCGCGCCGGCGATCATCAGGTCGATAAGGCGTTTGGCGTTTTCCCGGCCTTCGCTGCCCGTGCCGGGCTGGGCGACGCCCACCACCGCGCGCAGCAGGTCGAGCGGATCCATGTCGAGGCGGATCGCTCCGCTCGCCACTGCGCGGTCGACGAGATCGGCGATCGCGGCCTTCAGCTGTATCCCCGAAGTTGCGTAGAGCGCGGTCGGGCCGCACACCAGCGCGTCCAGCGCTTCGGACATGATCTGTTTGGTCGCGAGATAGTCCACGAACAGCCGCATCCACAGTCGCAGCGCCTCCACCGGCGGCTGGGTCCGCGTCAGCTCTGCCGCCGTCTGGACGAGCTGCGCCAGCTCGTTGCGATAGACCTGCTCGATCAGCGCGTCGCGCGTCGGGAAATGGCGATAGAGCGTGCCGATCCCCACGCCCGCGGCGCGCGCTATCTCTTCGAGGCTGGTGCCTGCGCCCTTTTCGGCGAAGACCGTCTTCGCGGCTCCCAGCAGCCGCAGCCGGTTGCGCTCGGCATCGGCGCGGGGCTTGCGGGGATTCGAGGCATTTTCGTCGGACAATCTTTCACCAAGCCTTGAAAAGCGGAGGGTTCCTCCGTATTAAAAGCGGAGCTGTCCTCCTTTTATATCGAACCAGGCCCGGACGGCAAATGCCGCCCTGGCCGGGGCGGCTGTTCATGGATTTTCCAAGGAGTCGATCATGGCTGATTCGTTCGGCGCAACGTCCACCACCGACGAGGTGCTGGCAGGCGTGGATTTAAGCGGCAAGCGCGTGCTGGTGACCGGGGTTTCGGCCGGGCTGGGCGTGGAGACGGCGCGGGCGCTGGCGGCGCATGGCGCGACGGTGGTGGGCGCTGCCCGCGATCTCGCCAAGGCGGGGGCCGCGACGGCGCCGGTGCGGGCCGCTGCCGCGAACGGCGGCGGGATCGAATTGGTGGAGCTCGATCTTGCCTCGCTCGCCAGCGTGCGCGCCTGCGCCGATGGATTGCTCGAAGCGGGCAAGCCGTTCGACTTGGTGATCGCCAATGCCGGCGTGATGGCCACGCCCTTCGGCCACACGGCCGACGGCTTCGAGACGCAGATCGGCACCAATCATATCGGCCATTTCGTGCTGGTGAACCGCATCGCGCCGCTGATCGCGCCGGGCGGGCGGCTGGTGAACCTCGCCTCTTCGGGCCATCGCTATTCGGACGTCGATCTCGACGATCCGAATTTCGAGCATACCCCTTATGATCCGGGTGTCGCCTATGGCCGGTCCAAGACCGCGAACATCCTGTTCGCCGTCGAGTTCGACCGGCGGCATCGCGACCGCGGCATCCGCGCGACCGCCGTGCATCCCGGCGGCATCCGCACCGAGCTGGGGCGGCATGTCGGCGAGGACACGCTCAACGCGATGGTCGCCGCGATCAATGCCGATCTGGCGAAGCTGGGCCAGCCTCCCTACCAGTGGAAGACGATTCCTCAGGGCGCGGCGACTTCGGTCTGGGCCGGCGCGGTTGCCGATGGGGACGAAGTGGGCGGCCGCTATTGCGAGAACTGCCACGTCACCACGCTCGTCACCGACGGCATCATTACCCCGGTGAGCGAGGGCGTGCGCCCCTATGCGCTCGATCCCGAACACGCCAAGGCGCTCTGGGCGAAGACCGAAGAATGGGTCGGCGAGACCTTCTGACGTGATCGAGGGCGCGTGGCGGTCAGAAATCGACCGCCACGCCCTTCAGCTCCCAGTCGCCATAGCGCGTCGGATCCTTGCCCAGCGGATCCTCGGTGGGCCTGGCCGGCTCGGGTTCCGGCACCGGCGGGTTCGGCGTCAGATATTCGGGCGGTTTCACATGTTCGGGGCGATTGCCCATGGCATTGCCTTCAAGCTCGATGACGCCCAAATCGGCGCGCGATGAAGCAAGGTCAAGCCAAGCGCGTGCAAAACGCCGATGCCCCCGGCGTTCCCACGCGCCGCGCGGCCCTGAAACTCCTCGATGCGGTGCTGCGCCGCGGGCTCGCGCTCGAACAGGCGATGGACAATGCCGCGCAAGGACTGGCGCCCAATGATCGCGGGCTGGCGCACGCCATCGCGGCGGAGACGCTGCGGCGGCTCCCCGATCTCGACGCGCTGATCGACAGCGCGACCAAGCAGCGGCTCCCTGATGACGCCAAGGCGCGGTTCGCCCTCAGGATCGCGCTGGTGCAGGCGCTGGTGCTCGGCACGCCGGGCCATGCCGCGATCGCGACGGTGCTGCCGCTGGTCGATGGCGGGCCGCGAAAGCTCGTCCATGGCGTGTTCGGGACATTGGTGCGCAGCGGCGCGCTGCTGCCCGAGCCGCCGACCTTGCCCGACGCGGTGGCGCTGCGCTGGCATGCCGCCTGGGGCGACCAGATGATCGAGGATGCCGAACGCGCCATCGCCGTGCCGCCGCCGCTCGACCTGACGCTGCGCGATCCTGCCGCGGCGCCCGATCTGGCGGGCAGGAGCCTGATGCCGGGGCATCTCCGGCTCGACGAGAAGGGCGCCGTGCCCGGCCTCGAAGGCTATGCCGAGGGCGGCTGGTGGGTGCAGGATCTCGCCGCCTCGATTCCCGCCCGGCTGATCGGCAAGGGCAATGGCCGCGCGCTGGATCTCTGCGCCGCGCCGGGGGGCAAGACGCTCCAGCTTGCGGCGAATGGTTGGCGGGTGACGGCGGTCGATGTCTCCGAAAGTCGTCTGGCGCGACTTCGCGACAATCTGGATCGCACCGGGCTTTCCGCAGAAGTCGTCGCGGCCGACCTGCTCGAATGGGCGCCCGCCGAGCCCGCCGATGCGGTGCTGCTCGACGCGCCGTGCAGCGCGACCGGCATCTTCCGTCGGCACCCGGATGTGCTCCACCGCGTCCGTCCCTCGCTGATCTCCGAGATGGCCGAGTTGCAGACCAAATTGTTCGCCCGCGCGGCCGATTGGGTGAAGCCCGGCGGGGTGCTGGTCTTCTCCACCTGCTCGCTCGAACCGAAGGAAGGCGAGGCGCAGCTCGCCCACTTCCTCGCCGGGCATCCCGATTTCGCGATCGAGCCGGTGCTACCCGAGGAGCTGCCCCAGGGCGTGACACCGCGTGCCGACGGATCGCTCCGGCTGCTTCCCGGTGCGCTTGCCGATGCCGGCGGCATGGACGGCTTCTTCATCGCAAGGCTGCGTCGGCTCGGCTGAAGCGCAATCGCGCGTTGCGCGCGATTCGGGCCATGCTAAGGACTCATCATGCCCGCAGTCCGTATCGCCCCCTCGATCCTCTCCGCCGACTTCGCCCGCCTGGGCGAGGAAATACGCGCGATCGACGAAGCGGGCGCGGACTGGATCCATGTCGATGTGATGGACGGGCATTTCGTGCCCAATCTCACCATCGGCCCGGCGGTGGTGAAGGCGCTGCGCCCGCACACCGCCAAGCCGTTCGACGTGCATCTGATGATCGCCCCGGTCGATCCCTTCCTCCAGGCGTTCGCGGACGCCGGGGCGGACTGCATCTCGGTCCATCCCGAGAGCGGCCCGCATCTCCACCGCACGCTCCAGACGATCAAGGCGCTCGGCAAGCGCGCCGGGGTGGTGCTCAATCCGGCGACGCCGGTGGACGTGGTCGATCATGTGATGGACCTGATCGACCTGATCCTGGTGATGAGCGTCAATCCCGGCTTCGGCGGGCAGAAGTTCATCGAGAGCCAGCTTCCCAAGATCAGCGAGCTGCGCCGCCGCATCACCGCATCGGGCCGCGCGATCGACCTGGAGGTGGACGGTGGCATCGATCGCGAGACGGCGCCGCGGGCGATCGCCGCCGGGGCCGACGCGCTGGTCGCGGGCACGGCGACCTTCACCGGCGGATCCGGCCGATATGCCGCCAACATCGCGGCGCTGAGAGGCGGTTGAACGACCTGACTCCCGGCTCCGGCGCCGACGGGGTCGAGGAAGGCAAGCGGCTCATCCGGCTGGGCGGCGATCGCGGCCTGTCACTGGCCGAGCGCATCTCCGAGCGTTTCCAGCGGCTCACCTGGCGCACCCCGCTCCATGCGATGCGGCTGCGCGGTCGCCATCCCCTGAAGCTGATCGCCGTTGCCGACGATCCCTTTTTCGGCGACGCGCTGCGCGGCAATGCGCTGCTCGACGGCACCCTCCAGTTCCGGGGCGAGCGCCGCGCGATCGAGACGCTCGATTTCGCGCATCCCGACTGGTCGCCGGCGTTCGGCGATTATCTCCAGAGCTTCGCCTGGCTGCGCGACCTGTCGAGCGTCACGACCCGCGCGCGTGCCGCGCCGATCGCCGAGGAGATCATGCGGCGCTGGCTTGCGGCGCATGGCGAGAAGGTGTCCGATCCCGCCTGGCGGGCCGATCACTGGGGCTGCCGCATGCTGTTCTGGATCGCGCACGCCCCGCTGATCCTGTCGAGCACCGATCTCGTCTATCGCTCCTCGGTGCTCCACGCGCTGGCGCGAGGCGCGCGGCATCTCGATCGTACCGCCGACAAGGCCCAGGCGGGCGTGCCGCGGCTGGCGGCCTGGTGCGGCGTGCTGGTGGCGGGGCTGATCCTGCCGGGCGGCGATCCGCGCCGGGCGTTCGGCGAGGCCGGGCTCACCCGCGCGCTCGCCCATTCGGTGTTCGAGGATGGCGGCACCGTTGGCCGCTCGCCCGCCGGCCAGCTCGAGGCGGTCCAGCTCCTGACGATGCTGGTCGAGGCTTATCATGCCCGCCGCGCCGAAGTGCCGGCCTTCCTCCAGGGTGCGCTGGGTCGCATGGTCACTGCGCTGCTCGGCGTCTGCCACGGCGACAAGGGGCTATCGAGCTGGCAGGGATCGGGGCCGATCCCCGGCGACGTCATCGCCCAGACGATCGAGGCGACCGGCGTGCGCACCCGCCCGCTCAAGCAGGCGCGCGACTGGGGCTATCAACGGCTCTCGGCGGGCAGCACGGTGCTCATCATGGATGCGGCGCCGCCGCCAGTGGCGCGGCTGGTCGAGGGCGGCTGCGCCTCGACGCTGGCCTTCGAGCTTTCCGAAGGCGCGCATCGGCTGGTCGTCAATTGCGGCGGCGCGGGCATGGCCGATGCCCAGCTTCCGCGCGCGCTCACCGAGGCGCTGCGCACCACCGCCGCCCATTCGACCCTGGTGATCGACGACAGCAATTCGACGGCGATCCATGCCGACGGCACGCTGGGCCGCGGCGTCGGCGAAGTCGAGCTGGCGCGGCACGAGACCGACAATGCGAGCCGGATCGAGGCGAGCCATGACGGCTATGTCCGCCGCTACGGCTTTCTCCACCGCCGCAGCGTGGCGCTGTCGCATGACGGGCGCGACCTGCGCGGCGAGGACATGCTGCTGCCCGCCGATCGCCGCCGCAGCCGGGGCGACACGCCCTTCGCGATCCGCTTCCATCTGGCGCCGCATATCGAAGTGGCGCCGACCGCCGACGGCCAGGCGGCGATCTTGCGCACCCCCTCGGGCGCGCTGTGGCAGTTCCGCTGCAAGGGCGGTGCGCTTGGGGTCGAGGCGTCGCTGTGGATCGATGCGCGGGGGCGGCCGCAATCGACCGAGCAGCTCGTGGTCCGCGGCGAAACGCCGGCCGGGGGCACCAATATAAGCTGGGTGTTCCACCGCGCGAAATAAGCACGCGCGAAATAAGGACTTGCCCGCGCGGTCCCGATTCGGGAGAGGGCACGCCCATGGACCAGGTCAAGATCACCCGCGCGCTTCTCTCCGTCTCCGACAAGACGGGCATCGTCGAACTCGGGACCGCGCTGGCGGCGCAGGGCGTCGAGCTCGTCTCCACCGGCGGCACCGCCACGGCGCTGCGCGCCGCCGGGCTGGAGGTGCGCGACATCTCCGATCTGACCGGTTTCCCGGAGATGATGGACGGGCGGGTCAAGACGCTGCATCCCAAGGTCCATGGCGGGCTGCTCGCGGTGCGTGGCAATGCCGAGCATCAGGCATCGATGGCCGAGCATGAAATCGCCCCGATCGATCTGGTGGTGGTGAACCTCTATCCCTTCGCCCAGACGGTGGCGCGCGGCGCCGATCGCGAGACGATCATCGAGAATATCGATATCGGCGGCCCGTCGATGGTGCGCTCCGCCGCGAAGAACCATGACTCGGTCGCGATCCTCACCGATCCGGCGGACTATCCGCTGGTTTCGGGCGGCAACACCACGCTCGACCAGCGCAGGAAGTTCGCGGCCAAGGCTTATGCCGCCACCGCCGCCTATGATGCGGCGATCGCGAGCTGGTTCGCCTTTGCCGATCAGGGCGAGACTTTCCCCGCTACACTGCCAGTCGCGCTCACCAAGGGGCCGGAGCTGCGCTATGGCGAGAATCCGCACCAGTCCGCCGCGCTCTATCTGCCGCAGACCGGCACGCGCGGCATCGCCCAGGCCGAGCAGGTCCAGGGCAAGGAACTGAGCTACAACAATTATAACGATGCCGATGCAGCGCTGGAGCTGGTCAGCGAATTCCGCGACGGACCGCCGACCGTGGTGATCGTCAAGCATGCCAATCCCTGCGGCGTCGCATCGGCGGACACGCTGCTGGAAGCGTACAAGGCGGCGCTAGCCTGTGACAGCGTCTCGGCGTTCGGCGGTATCATCGCGGTCAACCGTCCGCTCGATCGCGTGACGGCCGAGGCAATGACCGGCATCTTCACCGAAGTCGTCGCCGCGCCCGCCGCCGATGACGAGGCGCGCGCCGTGTTCGCCGCGAAGAAGAACCTCCGCCTGCTCATCACCGGCGAGCTGCCCGATCCGGCGCGGCCGGGGCTGATGTTCAAGTCGATCGCGGGCGGCATGCTCGTCCAGTCGCGCGACAATGGCCGGGTCGGCGAATTGAAGGTCGTCACCAAGCGCGCGCCGACCGAGCAGGAGCTGGCCGATTGCCGCTTCGCCTGGACGGTGGCCAAGCATGTCAAGTCGAACGCGATCGTCTATGCCAAGGACGGCAGCACGGCGGGCATCGGCGCGGGGCAGATGAACCGCCTGGAATCGGCGCGCATCGCCGCGTGGAAGGCTAGGGACGCGGCCGAAAAGGCCGGCTGGGCGACACCGCGCACGATCGGTTCGGCGGTGGCGTCGGATGCGTTCTTCCCCTTCGCCGACGGGCTGCTGGCGGCGGTCGAGGCGGGCGCGACCGCGGTGATCCAGCCGGGCGGTTCGATCCGCGACGACGAGGTGATCGCCGCCGCCGATGAGGCGGGCTTGGCGATGGTCTTCACCGGCATGCGCCACTTCCGCCACTAAAATCGTCATGGATCCCGGCCTTCGCCGGGATGACGAGCATATAGGACGCTCGCGCCCTATGCTTCAGGCGGCTTCCTCGATCGGAAGCGCCGCGTTCGCCGCCGGTATCTTCTTGAACAGCGATCGGTCCTCGGGGCCGAAGCCGAACCGGATGATGACGAACAGATAGGTCACCAGGATCGCCGGCATGCCGAGGCTCAGCTCGGCCCATTCGAACTGGTGCGGCAGCGACATGAATGCTGCGCCGACCAGACTGGAGACGGCGATCGCGGCGAAGAAGCTGGGGCGGATGCTCACCACCGGCGCGCCGAGGATGCGGCGGAGCAGCACCGCCTTCACGGCCGATCCGATCGTCAGCGACACTGCCAGCGCGAGCGCCGGCCCGGCCGCCTGGACCGGCACCGACCAGCCCTGGCCGCGCGCGATGACGATGAAGGCGAAGCTCAACGCGATCTGGAGCCCCAGCACGCAGATCGAGACCGCCAGATTGGTGTGCCGGGCGATATAGACCAGGGCGGTCTCGCAGACCGCCCCGGTGGAAGCGAGCACCTCGGCCACCAGCAGCACGCACAGCGCGCCCGATCCGACCACGAACTCGCGGCCGATCAGCCCCATCACGCCTTCGGCGGGGATCGAGAACATCACCGCGAGCGCGGCCTGCGCGCCGACGATCCAGAAGCCCACTTGGCGCACCTGCTTCGCCACTGCCTTCCTGTCGTTCACCGCCAGGCTTTGCGTCACCACCGGCGCCAGGATCGGATCGAAGCTGGTCTTCAGCCGCTGCGGCACCGACGCGACCTGCTGTGCCATATAATAGATGCCGACCACGGTCGGCGCGAACAGCAGGGCGAGGATGAAGCGATCGACGTTGCGTGTCGCCCATTCGATTGCGTCGGCACCGGCCAGCGGCGCGTTGCGCCGGGCCAGCGACCAGATCGACGAAGGGCGCGGCCGCCAGCCATGGGGCAGGCCATATTCCCTCACGAACGGCACGATCGACGCGATCAGCGCGGCGGTCATCGACAGGACATAGGCGAGCATCAGCCCGTCGCGCGCGGCGAGATAGGAAAAGGCCCAGGCGGCGATGCTGATCGTCCAGGGCTCGATGATCGCCCGCGCCGTCACCGCCGCGCCGATATTGTGGCGATAGGCGAGCGCGGCGAGCGCCACGTCGGAAGCGGCGGTGGCGAGCACCACCAGCGGCAGCAGCCGTTCGAACCCCATCACCTGGCTGTTGGGATACATGGCCTGGGGGAAGGCGATCAGCAGCGCGCTGGCGATTAACGATGCGATGAGCGCGACCACCATCGCGTCCCACACGACATGCGCGTGCGGCCGATCGGTCGAGGCGAGCGCCTGCGCCAGGCCGCGCTTGAGGCCCAATGTCGCGAGCAAGGCCGCGAACTCGATCACCAGCACCGCGATCGCATAGCGGCCGACGATGTCCGGGCCATAGACGCGCCCGGCGATGAACAGGAACGGCAGCCGCGCGGCGAGGCGCAGCATGAAGCCGAGCATGTTGGTGCGCCCGCCTTTGGCGAGGGCGTTGATGTCTTCCGTAGCGGCCGGCTGGCTCAATGCGCGGCGCCCCAGCTCGGTCCTACGCCGATCTCCACGCCCAGCGGCACGCTGAGCCGAATCGCAGGCTCGGCGGCACTTGCCATCACGCGCTCGATGATCGGCTTCGCGGCTTCGACGTCGCTTTCGGGCAGCTCGAAGACGAGCTCGTCGTGCACCTGCATCAGCATGCGGACGCTAGGCAGCCCGGCTTCGGCCAGCGCCGGACCCATCCGCGCCATCGCGCGCTTGATGATGTCGGCGCTGGTGCCCTGGATCGGCGCGTTGATCGCCGCGCGCTCGCTGCCGGCGCGCTCGTTGGGATTGGAGGATTTGAGGCGCGGGAAATGCGTCTTACGGCCGAACAGGGTGGTGGTGTAGCCCTTTTCCTTGGCGCTGCTCAGCGTGTCGGCGATGTAGCGGTTGATGCCGGGGAAGCGCTCGAAATAGCGGTTTATCATCGCCTGCGCCTCGTCGGGCGTCACGTCGAGCCGGCCCGCCAGCCCCCAGCGCGAGATGCCGTAGAGAATCGCGAAGTTGATCGTCTTGGCCCGCCCGCGCGTGTCGCGGTTGACCTCGCCGAACAGTTCCTGCGCGGTCATGTTGTGGATGTCGTCGCCCCGCGCGAAGGCGTCGCGCAGCGCGGGCACGTCGGCGATATGCGCGGCGAGGCGCAGCTCGATCTGCGAATAGTCGGCCGAGAGGATGACATTGCCCGGCTCGGCCACGAAGGCGTCGCGGATCTGGCGGCCGACCTCGGTGCGGATCGGGATGTTCTGGAGATTGGGGTCGGTGGACGAGAGCCGCCCGGTCTGCGCGCCGGTCAGCGAATAGCTGGTATGGACGCGGCCAGTCTCCGAGTTGATCTGCGCTTGCAGGGCATCGGTATAGGTGGACTTGAGCTTCGAGAGCTGGCGCCAGTCGAGCACCTTGAGCACCATCTCGCGGCCCGGAGAATCCTTGTCCGCCGCGATCCGTTCGAGCTCGTTGACGTCGGTCGAATAGACGCCGGACTTGCCCTTGCGGCCGCCCTTGATGCCCATCTTGTCGAACAGCACGTCGCCCAATTGCTTGGGGCTGCCGATGGTGAACTTGAACCCGGCGAGCGCGTGGATCTCTTCCTCCAGCGCGGCGATCTGTCCGGTGAACTCGCCCGACAGGCGCGACAGCACCTGCGCGTCGACCTTGACGCCGGCGCGTTCCATGCCCGCGATCACCGCCACCAGCGGCCGATCGACCATCTCGTAGACGCACGTCACGCTCTCATAGGCGAGTCGCGGCTTGAAGCGCTTCCACAGACGCAGCGTGACGTCGGCATCTTCGGCGGCGTAGCGGGTGGCGGCCTTGAGATCGACCTCCTGGAAGCCGAGCTGGCTCTTCCCGGTGCCGACCACGTCCTTATAGGCGATGCAGCTGTGCGAGAGATGGGTCGCGGCGAGCTCGTCCATGCCGTGGCCGTGCAGGCCGGCTTCGAGATCGAAGCTCATCACGATCGTATCGTCATAGGGCGCGACGTCGAGCCCCACGCGCCCGAGCACGATCATGTCGTATTTCAGATTGTGCCCGATCTTGAGCACCGCCGGATCCTCGAACAGGGGCTTCAGCCGGGAAAGGGCGGCGGCGCGGTCGATCTGGATCGGCTTTTCGGCGAACATGTCGGTGCCGCCATGGCCGATCGGAATATAGCATGCCTTGTTGGGCGACAAAGCCATGCTCACCCCGACCAGCTCGGCGCGAGTCGCATCGACGCCGGTGGTCTCGGTATCGATCGCCACCCAGCCCTGATGGCGGGCCTCGGCGATCCAGCGGTCGAGTGCGTCTTCGGTGACGACGGTTTCATAGGCGTCGTGATCGCAGGGCGGATCTTCCTCGACGCCCGGTGCTTCATGGATCTCGACCGGCGCATCGGCGACCGCCGAAAGCCGGGCGATCAGCGACTTGAAGCCGTGATGCTCGAGGAAGGCGCGCAGTGGCGCGTCGGGGATGCCCTGCAGTTCGAGTTGTTCGAGCGGATCGGGCAGTGGCACGTCGCTGGCGAGCTCGACCAGCTTGCGCGACAGCCGCGCCATCTCGGCATACTCGATCAGATTGTCACGCAGCCTGGACGGCTTCATCGACGGGGCGGCGGCGAGCACGCTTTCGACATCGCCATATTCCAGGATCAGCTTGGCTGCGGTCTTGGGGCCGACGCCCGGCACGCCGGGGACATTGTCGACGCTGTCGCCCATCAGCGCCAGCACCTCGCCGACCTTCTCGGGGCCGACCTGGAACTTCTCGATCACCTGCTCCCGCCCGATCCGGCGGTTGTTCATCGTGTCGAGCATGTCGAGGCTGCCGTCCTCGACCAATTGCATCAGATCCTTGTCGGAACTGACGATCGTCACCTGCCAGCCCTGCGCCAGCGCCGCCTTGGCATAGGAGGCGATCAGGTCGTCCGCCTCCCAGCCTTCCTCCTCGATGCAAGGCAGCGAGAAGGCGCGAGTAGCGTCGCGGATCATCGGGAACTGGGGGATCAGATCCTCGGGCGGCGGCGGCCGCTGCGCCTTGTATTTGTCGTAGAGTTCGTTGCGGAAGGTGTGGCTCGATTTGTCGAGGATCACCGCCATGTGGGTGGGGCCGTCGGCCTTGTGCAGCGCGTCGGCGAGCTTCCACAGCATCGTGGTGTAGCCATACACGGCGCCGACCGGCTCGCCATGCTTGTTGGTGAGCGGGGGCAGCCGGTGATAGGCGCGAAAGATATAGCCGGAGCCGTCGACGAGATAGAGATGGGGCATTGCCCGATCAGATAGCAGCGCCCGCGTTCAACCCCAAGCCGTGATCGGGGTGGAAATGCGGTTCAGGCGCCGTGCTGCGCGATGATCGCCTGGACGACGGACCACATCAGCCTCTGCCGCTCAGGGATCGGGCGCGGCGTGTCGCCGATCATCACCGCCAGCGCATAGGAGCGGCCATCGGGCGCGGTGAGGATGCCGACATCGTTATAGCCGGCGGTGCGGCCGAACAGATCCTGGCCGGTGCCCGTCTTGTGGCCGAACTGCCAGCCCGGCGGCACCGCGCCGCGCAGGCGTTGCTTGCCGGTGTGCGATGCCTGCATCGTCGAGATCAGCCAGGTGGTGGACGTGGGCGAAAGGAGCTCGCCGCGCTTCAGCCGCGCCAGCGCGCCCGCGATCGCCAGCGGCGCTGCGCCGTCGGGCGGATCGGCGACATAGGAATCGAACGCGGCGACGCGCACCGTCCGGGGAAGCTGCGCTCGCGCCACGGCGAAGCTGTTGCCCATCGAATATTGGGGCTTCCACTGGAGGCCCGCGGTGCCGGCCTGCAGCAGCTTCTCGCCGGGGCCGAAGCGGATCGGGCCGAGCGCGTTGCGGGCGATGAACGAGCGCACCGCCTCCGGCCCGCCGACCAGCCGCAGCAGCTTGTCGTTGCAGGTATTGTCGCTCATCGTCAGCGCGCGCTTCAATATCTCGCCGACGGTGCTCTGATAGCCCTGATCGCCCTTCACCAGCGACGCGACCGGCTGATGGAACAGCGTGAAATCGGCCTTGGTGATGACGAGCGGGTCGCTCAGATGGATGCGGCCCTGATCGACTGCGTCGAGCACGGTCATCGCCACCCAGAGCTTACTCACGCTCTGCTGCGGCAGTTTCCGGGCGCCGCCGGACGAGGCGATCCAGCCGGTATCGACGCTGGTCACTGCGACGCCGACCACGCCGTTGAAATTGCGGGTGATCGCGCTCAGCGACGACACCAGGCTCTCCGGCGCAGGCACCGCCGGATGCACCGGCGCGGCAGTCGCAGAGGGGATGGGCATCAGCACGCGATAATTGGGGGCGGGCAGATAGGCGGCGAGCTGGGGATTCTCATGCACCGCGCAACCGAGCAGCATCGCGGGGCCAAGCCCTGCGACGGTCAATGCCCGCTCGATGCTCGAGAAACCGAATTTGCTCAAACTTACAACCCCTTGCCCATATGGAACATGCGGTCTCCACCGGGCTCGGCAAAGTGCGCAGGTGCAGCAATGCGACGAGCCGACTCATCATAGCGACGAAGCGTGAACCTAGGAGAAACAAGCGCGCCGTAAATCCCGGGATTCCCCCGGGACGGATTACGGAACCAGGATCGTGTCCACCGCCACATCGAGCGTTTCGGGATAGTCGAGCGTATAGTGCAGCCCGCGGCTCTCCTTGCGGTGGAGCGCGGAGCGGACGATCAGATCGGCGGATTCGAGCAGGTTGCGCAGCTCGATCAGGTCGGGCGTCACGCGGAAATGGCCATAATAGTCGCCGATCTCGTCGCGCAGCACCTTGATGCGGTGCGCCGCGCGCTCGAGCCGCTTGGTGGTGCGGACGATGCCGACATAGTTCCACATGAAGCGGCGGATCTCGGTCCAGTTCTGCTTGATGACGACTTCCTCGTCCGAATCGGCCACGCGGCTCTCGTCCCAGGGGCGGATCGCCGGCGGGGGCGCGAAATCGCTCCAATTGGCGGCGATGTGGCGTGCCGCCGCCTCGCCGAATACGAAGCACTCCAGCAGGCTGTTGGAGGCGAGACGATTGGCGCCGTGCAGGCCCGACTGGCTGACTTCGCCCGCCGCATAGAGATTGGGTAGATCGGTGCGCCCGTCGCGATCGATCACCACGCCGCCGCAGGTATAATGCTGGGCGGGGACGACGGGGATCGGCTCCTTGGTCATGTCGATATCGAGATCGAGCAACCGGGCATGGATCGTCGGGAAGTGATGCTTCACGAACTCGGCGCCCATCTGGCTGATGTCGAGATGGACGTAATCGAGGCCGAGCCGCTTGATCTCATGGTCGATCGCGCGGGCGACGATGTCGCGCGGCGCCAGCTCGGCGCGGGGGTCGAAGTCCGGCATGAAGCGATAGCCGGAGCCGGGGATCTTCAGATGCCCGCCTTCGCCGCGCACCGCCTCGGTGATGAGGAAGTTCTTGACGTCGAGATTGTAGAGGCAGGTCGGGTGGAACTGCATCATCTCCATGTTGGAGATGCGGCATCCCGCGCGCCACGCCATGGCGATGCCGTCGCCGGTCGCGCCGCGCGGCGCGGTCGAGAAGAGATAGGTGCGCCCCGCACCACCGGTCGCCAGCACGGTCGCGCGGGCTGTGAACAGCGCGACGCGGCCGGTGGCGCGATTGAAGGCATAGACGCCCCACACTTCGCCCGCGCCCGAATAGCGGATCTCGTGCCGGCTGGTCGCAAGGTCGATCACGACCAGATCGGGGACCAGCGTGATGTTGGGATGCGCGCGCGCGGCCTTGAGCAGCGCCTCCTGCACCGCCCAGCCGGTCGCGTCGTCGACATGGACGATGCGGCGATGGCTGTGCCCGCCCTCGCGCGTCAGGTGCAGCGTGTTGCCTTCGGTGTTGAACGGCACGCCGAGCTTGGCCAGCCGCGCGATCGCGGCGGGGGCGTTCTCCACCACCATCTCGACGGTGGCGCGGTCGTTGAGCCCCGCGCCGGCGATCATCGTGTCCTCGATATGGCTCTCGAACGTGTCGCCGGGCTCCAGCACCGCGGCGATCCCGCCCTGTGCCCAGGCGGTGGAGCCTTCGTTGAGCGCCCCCTTGGCGAGCACGGTGACCTTGAACCGCTCGGCCAGGTTCAGCGCCGCGGTGAGCCCCGCCGCACCCGAGCCGATGACAAGGATATCGCTGCTGTGCGCCTCAGCCATTCGTCGCTCGCGTCAGATTGAGGAACACGTCCTCCAGATCCGCCTCGCGGGTGGAGACGTCGACGATGCCATAGCCGCCGCCCTGGACCGCGCCCAGCACCTCGCCGGCATTCGCCTGGTCCTTGCGATAGGTGATGACCAGCGTTCGCTCGCCCTTCACTTCGATCTTCTGGAAACAGGCATTGTCCGGCGTCGCGCCCAGGTCGCGATCGACGGTAACCTCGACCACCTTTTCCTGCGCCATGCCGACCAGCTCGCGCGTCGGCTTGTTGGCGATCAGCGTGCCGTGGTTGATGATCGCGATCCGGTCGCAAAGCTGCTCGGCCTCTTCGAGATAATGGGTGGTGAGCACCACCGTCACGCCGCGTGCGTTCAATTGCTTCACATAGGCCCAGAGCTGCTGGCGCAGCTCCACGTCCACGCCCGCGGTCGGCTCGTCGAGCACCAGCACCGGCGGCGAATGGACCATCGCCTTGGCGACCATCAGCCGCCGTTTCATGCCGCCCGAAAGCGTGCGCGAATAGGCATCGGCCTTGTCCTCCAGATGGACGGCGCGCAGCAGCGCCATCACATCGGCCTTCTCCTTCGAGACGCCGTAGAGCCCCGCCTGGATCTCCAGCGTCTCCTTCGGCGTGAAGAAGGGATCGAACAATATCTCCTGGTTGACGATGCCGATGCTCGCCTTGGCGTTGCGCGGATGCTGGTCGATGTCGAAGCCCCAGATCGTCGCGCGCCCGCCGGTCTTGTTGACCAGCCCCGCCAGAATGTTGATGAGCGTCGACTTGCCCGCGCCATTGGGGCCGAGCAGCCCGAATATCTGGCCGCGCGGCACGTCGAAGGTCACGCCGTCGAGCGCCCGCTTGCCGCCCTGATAGGTCTTGCAAAGACCGTCGATCTCGATTGCCGCCTGGGTCATGCCGCTCGCATAGGACTGCGCGCGGACGATTGCGAGCCCCCTCCGCCTTTGCTAACCGCAGGGGCATGAGCCACCCGCCCGAAATCATCCGCACCACCCATGCCCGAGTCGCCTGCGACGGGACCGGTCCCGGCCTGCCCGCCGCGCTGGGCCATCCGCGCGTGTTCCTGCAGATCGACGAGCATGGCTATGTCGATTGCGGCTATTGCGACCGGCGCTTCATCCTGATCGGCGGCCCGGCGGACGGCGCTGACCAGAGCGCGCTTCCCGACATCGCGTCCGGCGCGAGCCGGTAAGCGCAACAGGAACGCCCGGCTGGCGCCAGCATTTAAGGCGCCTATATCTGGGGGATGAGTATTCCTTCCGATCCCCGCGCGTTCCTCTATCGCGACAGCCTAGATCCCGACACGGCCGCGAAGCTGACCGCCGAGGCGCTCGGCAAGGCCGAGGATGGCGAACTCTACCTTCAGTATCGCAAGACCGAGGCGTTCGGCTTCGACGACGGCCGGCTGAAGACCGCGTCGTTCGACACGCAATCGGGCTTCGGCCTGCGCGCCGTCTCGGGCGAGACCACCGCCTTCGCCCATGCCAATGAGATCAGCCCGGAAGCGATTCGCCGCGCCGCGGAGACGATGGCGCTGATCGATCCCGCCAAGGGCCCCAAGGCCGCGCCGCCGCGCCGGAACAACCGCCATCTCTATACCGATGCCGATCCGCTCGATCTGGTGCCCTTCGCCGACAAGGTGAACCTGTGCCAGTCGATCGATGCCACGGCGCGGGCGCGCGATCCGCGCGTCGTGCAGGTATCGGTGTCGCTCACCGGGCAGTGGAGCGTGGTCGAGATCGTCCGGCCGGACGGCTTCGTCGCCACCGATGTCCGCCCGCTCGTCCGGCTCAACGTTTCGATCGTGGTCGAGCAGAACGGTCGGCGCGAGACCGGCAGCTTCGGGCTGGGCGGCCGCACCCTCTACGACAATCTCTTCCTGCCCGAGACCTGGAACCGCGCGATCGACCAGGCGCTGGCCCAGGCGCTGGTCAATCTCGATGCCGAGGATGCGCCCGCCGGCGACATGACCGTGCTGTGCGGCCCCGGCTGGCCGGGCGTGCTGCTCCACGAGGCGGTCGGCCACGGGCTGGAAGGCGACTTCAACCGCAAGGGCACCAGTGCCTTTTCGGGCCGGATCGGCGAGCGGGTCGCGGCGCCGGGCGTGACGGTGGTGGACGACGGATCGCTCGATGCGCGCCGCGGCTCGCTGTCGATCGACGACGAAGGCACGCCGACCCAGGAGAATATCCTGATCGAGGACGGCGTGCTCAAGGGCTATATCCAGGACCGGCTCAATGCCCGGCTGATGGGCGTCGCGCCCACCGGCAACGGGCGGCGCGAGAGCTTCCAGCACGCGCCGATGCCGCGGATGACCAACACTTTCATGCGCGGCGGCAATGACGATCCCGCCGAGCTGATGAGCCGGGTGAAGAAGGGCATCTATGCCAGGAGCTTCGGCGGCGGGCAGGTCGACATCGTCTCGGGCAAGTTCGTCTTCTCCTGCACCGAGGCCTATCGCATCGAGAACGGCAAGCTCGGCCGCCCGATCAAGGGCGCCACGCTGATCGGCGACGGGCCGACCGTGCTCCATAAGGTGGCCGGCATCGGCAACGATTTTGCGCTCGACGAGGGCGTCGGCATGTGCGGCAAGGGCGGGCAGTCGGTGCCCGCCGGAGTCGGCCAGCCGACCCTGCTGGTCGAGGGGCTGACGGTGGGCGGCACCGCGGCGTGAGTGGGGACTGGCCCGAACTCGATTGGGCCGCCTGGCGCGGGACGGCGCAGCATCTCCATTTGATGACGCAGGTCGCGGGCAAGATCCGCCTCGCCGGCACGCCCTGGCTCAACCATAGCTGGCATGTGGTGCTCTATCCCACGGCGCGCGGACTGACGACCGGGCCGATCCCGTTTCCGGACGCGACGCTCCAGCTCGATTTCGATCTGGTCTCCAGCCACCTGACGCTGGCGACGGGCGAGGCGATCGAGCAGATCGATCTTGCCCCCGGCAGCATCGCCGACTTCTACGCCGCAGTGATGGCGGCGCTCGACCGGCTCGGCGTTTCCGTCAGCATCGTGACGAAGCCGAGCGAATTGCCCGATGCCGCGCCCTTTCCCGAAGACACCGCGCACCGCCCCTATGACGCCGATGCCGCCCGCCGCTTCCACCGCGCGCTGCTCTCGGCCGAGCGTGTCTTCCAGAAATTCCGCACCGGCTTTCTCGGCAAGGCGAGCCCGGTCCATTTCTTCTGGGGCAGCTTCGATCTCGCGGCGACGCGCTTCTCGGGCCGCAGCGCGCCCAGGCATCCCGGCGGCTTTCCCGGTTTGCCCGACGACGTGACCTGCGAAGCCTATAGCCATGAGGAAGCCAGCGCCGGTTTCTGGCCGGGCACCGATGCGTTCCCCAGGGCGGCCTTCTACGCTTATACCTATCCTGCCCTGGACGGGTACGGCGATGCCGCGATCCCGGCGCCGGCCTATTGGGAGAGCGCCATGGGCGAGTTCATCCTCGACTATGACGATGTCCGCGCCGCGCCCGATCCTGAGGCGATGCTGCTCGGCTTCCTCCAGGCGACCTATGCCGCCGCCGCCGATCTGGGGAATTGGGATCGCGCCGCCCTGGAATGCGCGCCCGGCGTGCCCCGCCGACCGAGGCAGGTCTGATGGCATTGGTCGAGCTCGGCCGGTTCGATCGGCAGGAAGCCTATATCGTCCAGAGCCGGCTCGAGGCGGAGGGCATTCCCTCCTTCGTGTTCGATGCCGGCACCAGCATCGCCGACGGCAGCTATTTCCTGATCCCGGTGCGCGTCATGGTCGATGACGAGGATTATGCGCCCGCCCGCAAATTGATCGAGAACCCTGCCTGATTTTTGGGCAACGTTTCGCATCTGCACAAAAATTCACGTTTCGGTAATATTTGATTGCGCGAAAAGCCGCGGAATCGTGGGCTTCCTGCTGCTGGCACGACCCTTGCTGAGTTGATCTCCGGGACAACCGCCAAGAGGGGGCGAAATGAAACTCATCATCGCCATCATAAAACCGTTCAAGCTGGATGAGGTCCGCGAAGCGCTGACCGCGGTCGGCGTGGCCGGCATGACCGTTACCGAGGTGAAGGGGTTCGGCCGGCAGAAGGGCCAGACCGAGATTTATCGCGGCGCCGAGTACAGCACCAACATGGTGCCGAAGATCAAGATCGAGGTGGCCTGCGGCAGCGACGTCGCGGATCGCGTCGTCGAGGCGATCCAGGCAGCGGCGAGCACCGGGGCGATCGGCGACGGCAAGATCTTCGTCCTCGATCTGGGTCAGGCGGTGCGCATCCGCACCGGCGAGACCGACGAAACCGCGCTGTGATGAAGGGGGTCACGATGAACAAGGCAATGAAATTCGCAGGCGCAGCGGCGATCGCCGGCCTGTTCGTGGCGGTGCCCGCGCTCGCGCAGGGCGCCACGCCGCCGCCGACGGTCAACAAGGGCGATACCGCCTGGATGATGACCTCGACCGTGCTGGTGCTGATGATGATCCTGCCGGGCCTGGCGCTGTTCTACGGCGGCCTTACCCGCGCGAAGAACATGCTTTCCACCATGACCCAGATCGGGGCCGTCGCCTGCCTGGCGATGCTGGTGTGGGTGGCGTGGGGCTATACGATGGCGTTCGGTGACGGCGGCAACGCCGTCATCTCGGGCTTCGGCAAGCTCTTCCTCAAGGGCGTCACGCCCGATTCGACGGCGGCGACCTTCACCGCGGGCGTCGCCATCCCCGAATATGTCTTCATCTGCTTCCAGATGACCTTCGCCGCGATCACCGTGGCGCTGGTGTTGGGATCGGTGGTGGAGCGCATGAAGTTCTCCGCCGTGCTGGTGTTTGCGCTGATCTGGCTGACGATCGTCTATTTCCCGATCGCGCACATGGTCTGGGCGTCGAACGGCTATTTCTTCGGCCTGGGCGCGCTGGATTTCGCCGGCGGCACGGTCGTCCACATCAATGCGGGCGTCTCCGCGCTGGTGGCCGCGCTGATCCTGGGCAAGCGCGTCGGCTATCCCAAGGAGCCGATGCCGCCGCACAGCCTGACGCTCACCGGCGTCGGCACCGGGCTGCTGTGGGTGGGCTGGTTCGGCTTCAACGCCGGCTCGGCGCTGGAAGCGAACGGCTCGGCCGCGCTCGCCATGATGAACACCTTCGTCGCCACGGCTTCGGCCGGCCTGTTCTGGATGCTCGCCGAGCGGCTTGCGGGCCACAAGGCATCGGCGCTGGGCTTCTGCTCCGGCATCATCGCCGGACTGGTGGCGGTCACCCCGGCGGCCGGCAATTCGGGTCCGTTCGGTGCGATCGTGCTGGGCGCCGTCGCCTCGATCATCTGCTTCATCGCGGTCAGCAAGCTGAAGCCGGCGCTGGGCTATGACGATGCGCTCGACGCCTTCGGCGTGCACGGCATCGGCGGCATGATCGGCGCCATCGGCACCGGCATCGTCTATGCCCCCGGCTTGGGCGGCCCGGGCAAGCCCGATTACGACATGGGGCACCAGCTCATCGTCCAGATCGAGGCCGTCGCGGCGACGATCGTCTGGGCGGCGATCGGCACCGCCATCGCGATCTTCATCGCCAAGCTGGTCACCGGCCTCCGGGTCAGTGCCGAAGTCGAGCAGGAAGGCCTCGATATCGGCGAGCATGGTGAGCGTGCCTACAATTATTGACGAATTCGGGCGCCGCGCCCGCCTCTCCTGAGCGCGGCGCCCACACGATGTTCCTCCTGCGGACGACTGGGCCGGTGGTTTCGACCACCGGCCCATTTTTTATCCGAGAACAGGCCGGGAAAAGTATTTCAGCCCAGATCCTCGCGCACGAACGCCGCGCAGCGCTCGCCGATCAGGATGCTGGGCGCATTGGTGTTGCCACCGATCAGGCGGGGCATCACCGAGGCGTCGGCAAGGTAGAGCCCATCCACGCCGCGCACCCGGAGCCGGGGATCGCATACCGCCTCCGCATCGCCGCCCATCCGCGCGGTGCCGACCGGATGATAGACGGTGTCGGCGCGGTTGCGGATCATTGTCTCCAGCGCTTCCTCGTCTCGCAGGTCGACCGGCCAGCGATCGCGGCCCTCGAACTTCGCGAGCGGCGGCGCTTCCAGGATCCGGTACATCGCCCGCACTCCGCGCTTGAGCGTCTCCATATCGGCCGGCGCGGTCAGGAAGGCGGGGTCGATCAGCGGCGCGTCGTCCGAGCGAGGCGATTGCAGCCGGACGGTGCCCCGGCTCCGGGGCCGGAGCACACAGGCATGGCAACTGAAACCATGGCCCTTCAGCACGGTGCGGCCGTGATCCTCGACCACCGCGATCAGGAAATGGAGCTGCACATCGGGGCGCGGATCGGCGGGATCGGTGCGCAGGAATCCGCCCGCCTCGGCATAGGGCGTCGTCATCCCGCCCTTTCGCGTGAGCAGCCAGCGCAGCAGCGCGCCCGTCGACTTGAGCGATCCCAGCGCCGATCGACCGACGAAGAAGCTGCCTCCGGTCTCGAAGCTCGCGACGTAATCGATATGATCCTGGAGATCGGCGCCCACAGCGGGTCGGTCGACCCGCACCTCCAGGCCCATCTCCTTCAGATGCACGGCCGGGCCGATGCCCGAGAGCATCAGCAATTGCGGTGTCTGGAAGGCCCCGGCAGCCAGCACCACCGCGCGTCGCGCCCGGATCTCGCGCGCCTCGCCACCGCGGCGATAGGCGACGCCCGAGGCACGGCCATCGGTGAACAGGATGCGATCGACCATGGCATTGCAGAGGATTTCGAGATTGGGCTGGTTCCCGGCGAGAAAGGCGCGGGCCGCGCTCCAGCGCTCGCCGTCCTTCTGTGTCACCTGATAGAGGCCGACGCCCTCCTGCCGGGCGCCGTTGAAGTCGGGGTTGACCGGAATCTGGAGCGATGCCGCCGCGTCGAGGAAAGCCTTGCTGCCGGGATGCGCGTAGAGCTGGTCGCTCACCCAGAGCGGGCCGGCATCGCCGTGAAACGCATCGGCGCCGCGCGTGTTGTGCTCGACGGTCCTGAACCAGGGGAACACATCGTCCCAGCCCCAGCCGGCGCAGCCCAGATCGCGCCACTGGTCGTAATCGGCCGGAAGCCCGCGGATATAGAGCATCGCGTTGATCGCGCTCGATCCGCCCAGCCCGCGCCCGCGCGGCTGATAGCCGCGCCGGCCGTTCAGCCCGGGCTGCGGCACCGTCTCGAATGCCCAATTGGTCTCCGGTCCCTGGAACGGCATCATGCCCGGCATGATCGTCTTGAGCCCGGTGTTGCGCCCGCCCGCCTCCAGCACAGCGACCGAATAGCGGCCTCCCTCGCTCAGGCGGCCTGCGGCGGCGCTCCCTCCGGACCCTCCGCCGATGACGACGATATCGGCTTCCTCCACGCGGACCTCCCCTGTTCGCGCGCCTGCCAGCGCGTCCTTATCGTCTCGGACGTGTCGCGGCTGCCGTCGTGGCTCCAGCCCGGCGGCGCGGCCATGTAGAGCCATCGCGCCTTCCAGCTTGGCGCGTGCCACACGTCCTTCGCGATCCCGATCCACTCATGCGTGGCGGCCCACAGCAGGTTGAAGCTGCCCAGATCCTTGACGATGCCGTAGCGCGGCCGATCACCGTCGCGTTCGGGCTCGAAGCTGCCGAACCACTTGTCCCAGACGATGAAGACGCCGGCATAATTCCGGTCGAGATAGCGCGGGTTGGTCGCGTGGTGGACGCGGTGGTGCGAGGGCGTGTTCATCACCGCTTCGAACCAGCGCGGCATCCGGTCGATCACCTCGGTATGGATCCAGAACTGGTAGATCAGGTTGATCCCCCCGACAAAGAAGACCATCGCTGGCGGAAAGCCGATCAGGAACAACGGGATACGGAAAAGGAAGGAAAGGCTGATGAAGCCCGTCCAGGTCTGCCGGAGCGCCGTCGACAGGTTATAATGCTGGCTCGAATGGTGGATGACATGGCTCGCCCAGAACCAGCGGACGCGGTGCGCCGAGCGATGGAATGCGTAATAGGCCAGGTCGTCGATCACGAAGGCGAGGACGAACCAGTACCAGGCATAGGAAATGTCGAAGAGGCGGAACTGCCACAGCCACATCGCCATGGCATAGACCGCGCCGCCGGTGATGAGGCCGGCGATCGTGCTGCCCAATCCCAGCGCCAGCGAGGTCAGCGTGTCGCGCGGGCAATAGCGCCGGCGGTCCCTTGCCCATGCGACGACCATCTCGGCCAGCACCAGCAGCACGAAGGCCGGTATGGCGAAATCGACGGGATCGGGCAGGCTATCCATCCGGCACGGCGCTTCCTAACAATGATGTAAGTAAGCGCGCTTCTTCCGCCGATGCAAGGGTGATGACGAAGGGCTTGAGCAGCCGCTCGCCGCTGGCGATGACGACCACGGTGCCGCTGGCATCGACTTGCGCGGGGCGGGGCAGCCGCCGCGCGATGAAGCGCGCGCCGTGGCGCCGCACCAGCGCATGGTCGCCCCGCTTTCCCGTCACTACCGCGCTCTGGCCGTCGATATCGAGCCAGGCCCGATCCGCCTCGAAGTCCGCGAAGGTCGCCTCCGCGATTTCGCGGGCCTCGCTTTCGCTCGCCAGCCGCGCGCCGCCGAGCCGGAGGAACCGGGCCGCCAGCGCCAGCAGGAGGATTGCCGCCAGCGACCCGCCGAGCAGCGCGAGCTGGTTCATTTGCCCGCGGAAAGCGTTTCGAGCAGCGGGCGGATGCCCGAAATGTCATAGCCCGCGCCGGCCGCCTTCTCGATCAGTTCGTCGGGTGTGCCGCCGGTATGCGCCGCCGCCAGCGCCCACAAATTGCACGAGCGCGTCCCCGATCGGCAAAAGGCGAGCACCGGGCCGTTCGCCTCGGCCAGCGCCTTGGCCATCGCCTCGACCTGCGGGCCCGAAAAGCCGCCGGGCGTGACGGGAATAGCGGCATAGCCGAGCCCGGCCGCCGCCGCCGCCCGGGCGATCGTCTCGCCCGAAGGCTGGCCGGGTTCCTCCTCGTCGGGGCGATTGTTGATGACATAGGCGAAGCCCGCCGCGGCGAGCGCGGGGATATCCTCGGGCGAAATCTGGGGGGCGACCGAAATCCGGTCGTCGATGGTCCTCGGCATGGGCATCCTCCTAGGGGGCTTTGGAGGATGATCTAGCCCAGGATCGCATCCTTTCGAAAGCGGGAACGGAGACCCGTCAATTCTGGCGGATGACTTCCAGGAATTCCGCGCCATAGGCTTCGAGCTTGCGCGCGCCGACGCCCGAGATGCGCCCCAGCTCGCCCAGGGTCGCCGGTCGCGCGGTGGCCATGTCGCGCAGCACCGAATCGTGGAAGATCACATAGGGCGGCAGGCCGGTCTCCTGGGCGATGTCGCGGCGCTTGGCGCGTAGCGCCTCGAACAGCGGATTGCCGACCGGGTTGGCGCCGCCCCCCGTCCGGCCCCGCTTGCTCCGGCGTTCGCGCCGGGGCGGCAGGACAAGCGACAATTCGGCCTCGCCCTTCAGGATCGCCCGCGCCTCCGGCCCGAACTCCAGCCCGCCATGGGCATTGGTGCGCAGCGCATCGCGCAGCAGCAGCGCGCGCGAGACCGGCTTGAGCAGCGCCGCCTCCTCGCCATCGACGATGCCGAACACCGATAGCTGCTCGTGCCCGTTCATCAGGCTGCGCTCGGTCGACTGGCCTAGCAGGACCGATTCGACATAGCCCAGCCCGAACATCTGGCCGGTGCGGAACACCGCCGACAGGAATTTCTGCGCGGTGACGGTCGCATCGATCGCGGCGGGCGGAGTGAGGCAGTTGTCGCAATTGCCGCACCGTTCGGGCAGGTCGGTCTCGCCGAAATGGCGCAGCAGGATGCGGCGGCGGCAGCCCCCCGTCTCGACCAGCGCGCCGAGCGCGCTCAGCCGCGTGCGCTCGCCGGCCTGGCGCGCGGGCTCGACTTCGCCGATCCGCTGGCGCGCGCGGGCGAAATCGTCGGCACCCCAGAAGAGGTGCGCCACCGCCGGATCGCCGTCACGCCCGGCGCGGCCGGTCTCCTGATAATAGGCCTCGATCGACTTGGGCAGCCCGGCATGGGCGACGAAGCGCACGTCCGGCTTGTCGATTCCCATGCCGAAGGCGACGGTGGCGACGACCACCATGTCCTCGCTCGCGACGAAGGCGGCCTGGTTGCGGCGGCGGACGGCAGGGTCGAGTCCGGCATGATAGGGCCGCACCGGGCGCCCCGTTTCGGCGAGCTTCTCCGCCAGCTTCTCCACGCCGGCGCGCGTCTGGGCATAGACGATGCCGGGGCCGGGCTGCTCGGCGATCAGGTCCAGGATCTGGCGCGTCGTGTTCTCGCGCGGGGTGATCGTGTAGCGGATATTCGGCCGGTCGAAGCCCGCGACGATCAGCCCCTCCGCCGGGATGCCGAGCTGTTCGAGGATATCGGCGCGGGTATGTGCGTCCGCCGTTGCAGTGAGTGCGAGCCGCGGCACCTCCGGGAAGCGATCGAGCAGCGGGCGGAGCAGCCGGTAATCGGGGCGGAAGTCATGCCCCCATTCGGAGACGCAATGCGCTTCGTCGATCGCGAACAGCGAGAGCTTCGCCTGGCCCAGCAGGTTGCGGAAGCCTTCGCCCGATGCGCGCTCGGGGGCGATATAGAGCAGGTCGAGATCGCCAGCACGGAAGCGCGCGATCGTCTCCTCGCGATTGTCGTCCGCCGACGTCAGCGTCGCGGCGCGGATGCCCACCGCCTCGGCCGCGCGAAGCTGGTCGTGCATCAGCGCGATCAGCGGCGAGACGACGATGCATGTCCCCTCCAGCGCGAGCGACGGCACCTGGTAGCAGAGCGACTTGCCCGCGCCGGTGGGCATCACCGCCAGCGTGTTGGCACCGGCCATGACGCGGCCGATCACGTCGCTCTGGACGCCGCGAAACCCGGCAAAGCCGAAGGTGGTGTGGAGGATTTCGAGCGGATCGGCCATCTCCACGCGCCTAGCGGGGTGGGGCGTGCCCTGTCGAGGCGATTGCGCGGACGCTCGTCGCAACCTAGCCTTGGGCGATGCATCGCCGTTCCTTCCTCGCCGCCAGCGCCACCGTCGCGCTTCTCCCCAATCCTGCCCACGCCGCCGGGGACTGGCATGCGCTCGCCGAGGACGTCCGCAGCGAGATGCGCTGGGCTTGGGGCCAGTATCGCGAACGGGCCTGGGGCAAGGATCAGATCATGCCCGTCTCGGGCGGCGCCGAGAGCTTTTCGGTCAAGGGTCATCATGTCGGGCTCAGCCTGGTCGAGGCGCTCGACACGCTCTGGCTGATGGAGCTCGATGACGCATTCGCGGAGGGCGTCGCCTGGGTGAAGGCCGATCTCGATTTCGACATCGATGGCGAAGTCTCGGTGTTCGAGACGATCATCCGGTTGGTCGGCGGGCTGCTCTCGGCCTGGGTCGCCTGCCAGGATCCGGCGCTGCTCGCCAAGGCGAAGGACTTGGCCGACCGGCTGATGCCCAGCTTCGAGGTGTCGCCGCTCGGCCTGCCGCATCGCTATGTGAACCTGCGCACCGGGGCGGTGCGCGGGCCGGAGAGCAATCCGGCCGAGATTGGCACCTGCCTCCCCGAATTCGGGCTGCTCAGCCAGGCCACCGGGGACGATCGCTATCGTGCCGCTGCGAAACGCGCGCTGGTCGCGCTCTACGATCGCCGTTCGAAGATCGGGCTGATCCCCGACAAGATCGATGTGATGACCGGCGAATGGCGCAGCCGCCGCGCGACGATCGCGCCGCCGTCCGACAGCTATTACGAATATCTGTGGGACGGCTGGCAGTTGCTGGGCGATCGGGACTGCCTGGCCATGTATCGCGCCTGCACCGCGTCGATCCTCAAATATCAGCAGGCGAAGCTGGGCGACCGGCTCTGGTTCGTCGATGTCGATTTCGAGACCGGCAAGCGGATCAGCTGGGAGCAGGACGAGCTCGCCTCCTTCTATGGCGGGCTGCTGGCGCAGGGCGGGGCGGGCGCCACGGGTGCCGCCTATACCTGCTCGTGGCAGGGCGTGCAGGATCGCTTCGGCATCCTCCCCGAAGGCTATGATCCCTCCACCGGCAAGGCCGATATCGTCACCAACGATCTGCGCCCCGAGCTGGCCGATGCCGCCTTCAATCACTGGCTGCTCGATCGCGACGAGCGTTGGCGGCATCTGGTGCGCGATCATTATCTGGCGATGAAGCGCTGGAATCGCGCGCCCTATGGCTATGCGGTGATGGCCGATGTCATCACCAAGGCGCAGGGCGATCATTGCCCAGGATATTGGTGGTCCGAGCAGATGAAATATTACTGGCTGATCTTCTCCGATTGCCTGCGCTTCGATTATACCCGCAACTATCTCTCGACAGAGGGTAATGTGCTGCTGGGGATGAAGCGCTAACAGCTTTTCGCCGAACCGAGCTTGCCCCGCATGCCCCGCATCCGGCAAAGCCCGCGACGATGACGGTTCGCGTGGACATGGGGGTGGACGGCACCGGTAACGGGGTGTCGATGGACCTGGAGGAGCTGCTCGCCACGCGGCTGCTGGTCCAGGGCAATTCGGGCTCGGGCAAGTCGCATCTGCTGCGCCGCCTGCTCGAACAGTCGGCGGGCCATGTCCAGCAGGTGGTGATCGATCCCGAGGGCGATTTCGTCACGCTGGCGGACCGCTACGGCCATGTCGCGATCGAGGCGGTCGATCATAGCGAGCGCGACGTCGCCCGCTTCGCCGCGCGGATTCGAGAACACAGAGCATCGGTGGTGCTCAGCCTGGAGGGGCTGGAGGCGGAGGGGCAGATGAAATGCGCCGCCGCCTTCCTGTCGGGCATGTTCGATGCGCCGCGCGATCATTGGTATCCCGCGCTGGTCGTTGTCGACGAGGCGCAGCTCTTCGCCCCCGCGGGCGGCGGCGAAGTGGCCGAGGAAGTCCGGCGTGCGTCGCTGGGCGCGATGACCAATCTGATGTGCCGCGGCCGCAAGCGCGGGCTGGCCGGGGTGATCGCCACGCAACGGCTGGCCAAGCTCGCGAAGAATGTCGCCGCCGAGGCATCGAATTTCCTGATGGGCCGGACTTTCCTCGACATCGACATGGCGCGCGCCGCCGACCTTCTCGGCATGGAGCGCCGCCAGGCCGAGGCGATCCGCGACCTCGAGCGCGGCACCTTCCTCGCGCTCGGTCCCGCCGTGGCGCGCCGCCCGGTCGCGATCCGCATCGGCACGGTCGAGACGAGCGCACGCAGCTCCAGCCCCAAGCTCACCCCGCTGCCTCAGGCGCAGGCCGAGGACATCAAGGATCTGCTGCTCGCTCCCGCCGAACCGACCTGGACGCCGCCCGCGCCGTCGCCGGCGCCGAAGCCGCTCGCGTCCGAAACGCTGATCGAGGCGCTTGCGCGCTCCACGCCGATGGCCGCCGAGCCCGAGCCGGATCGCGATCCCGGGGAAGTCGCTGGCCTGATCGCCGATGTGCTGCGCGACATCGTCGCGGACGGCGAATCCGCGCTGCGCTCGCCGGCGGTGCTCTATCAGGATTTCCTCGTTCGTTGCCGCATGGTCGGCCTCGCGCGACCGCCGCTCGATCTGTCGCATTTCGTCCGCCGGCTCTCGGCGGCGCGGGCGGGCATCCATGGCGATCCCGACGACGACTGGAGCCAGGCGCTCGATGCCGCCGGCGCCCTGCCCGACGACATGCTCGGGCCGTTCCTGCTCGTTGCCCGCGCCGCGCGCGAAGGGCTGCCTTGCCCGAGCGATACCGAGATCGCCGCGAGCTACGGCACCAGTTCGCTCGGCCGGGTGCGCCGGCTGATGACCTATATCGAGAGCCGCGAGCTGTTCGTCACGCGGGTCGATCTCTCGGGCAAGCGCTCGATCACGATCCCGCGCCTCGGCTGGACCACCCAGCCCGCCGAGGTCGGCTAGGCCGCCAGTACGCGCCGCAGCCAGGCTTCGGTCTCGGCGGCATGGGCGACCGGCAGCATATGGCCGCCCTCGATCATCTCGATCGTCGCGCCGGGGATCGCCTGTGCTGTCTTCGTGCCGTGCAGCGCGGGATCTAGCAGCGCGTCCTGCCGGCCATAGAGGATCGCCACCGGCATCCTGATCTCGCCATAGCGCAGCGCCTGGCGTTCCATCTCGGGCTTGGCGATGCCGATCTCGAACGTGCCCTGCAGGAACGAGGCGGGCCGCACGGTCAGCGCACCGCCGCCGCGCGTTGCGAAATCGGCGGGCACCGGATCGGGGGAGAAGACCTCGATGCTCTTCGCCTTGCCCGTCCGCATCGCGATCGGCACCGCTACCGTCCAGGCCAGCGGCCCGCGCAATACCGCGGGTACCATCAGCCCCTTGAACACCTCGGGCGGCCGATCGACCGGCTGGGCATAAGGCGCGATCAGCGCGAGGCCGCGCACCAACTCGGGATGGTCCAGCGCCAGCGCGAGCGACACGGCGCCGCCCATCGAATGGCCGACCAGCAGCGGCTTTTCGAGCCCGAGCTGCTCGATCAGCGCCGCGATCATGCCGGCTTGCGCCGCGATGCCGGGCCGGGGGCCGGTCAGCGTCGAATAGCCCCAGCCCGGTCGGTCGACCAGGATCACGCGATGGTCCTTCGCCAGCCCTTCCGCAAGCGAATGCGAGAAGTTGCGCATCTGGCCCATCAGCCCATGGACCATCACGATCGGCGGGCCCTTCTCGTCCTCGGGCCGCAAGTCGAGGAAATGCAGCCGCGCGCCCGGCACATCCGCGAAGCTCCCGTCGGGCGGCACCGCTTCCTCGACCTTGCGGGCGACAAAGGCGGACCAGCCGGCGAGGCCCAGCACCAGTATGCCGGCAATCCCGAACGGTATCAGCATTATCCTCTCCCTGTTTTCAGGAGATATAGCCCGCCCGCACCAGGAACGCATGGAGCGATTCGGGGAAGGTCCGGTAGTTGCTGCCCTTGCCCGGCGGGCAGCGATGATCGGTCCATTCGGAATAGGGCACGTCGCAGCTTTGCCAGAGGTCGTTCTCCTCGCGGTCCCAATGGTGCAGTATTTCGGCCCAGGCGGAATGGAAGCCGCCGATCCGCGCCGCATCGGCAACATAGGCGGCGCAGGCGCCGTTGCGATAACGGGTGTTCGATAGGCATATCGGCCGCAGCCGCGCCATGTCTTCGCGGAACACCGCCGCATAGGCGGGCTCGCGCGATACGTCGACCGATATGCCGCCGCGCACCGTGAGCACTACAGGGGGCCGAGGCGTGCAGGCATTGCAGCCGAAGACGTCGCCGAAGCCCCCGTCGCGCAGTATGAAATCGACTGCGCCGTCGCCTGAAATGTCGGTCAGCGTCGCTGGAAGTTCGCCCTGGAGATAGCCGGGCAGCGTGGCTTCGCGGTATCCGGAGCCGGACGGGAGGAGCAATTGCACGCGCACATTGCCAGCCGAACCGCCGGATTCATTCTCGATCACCACGCCCGGCCGCGGATCCGTGGCATCGAAGCGCACCACCGCCACGCGATAAAAGGAGGACTGGTCGTCCGTCCGCACCGTGACGGGTGCGACTCCCGTTGACGTCACCGTCACTTCCGCCTGGTTGTTCTGCGGATCCCAGCGGCATCCCTCGGTTTGTGGCGGCATGCCGCAGGGCGCCGGGGCGATTGCGATGCGCACGCCGTCCGAAGTCCAGATCGCACGTCCGTCGCTCGGCTTCCAGAAGCGGAAGGTAGCGGGTGCCACGTCGCCCACTTCGGAGCGAGCTGGGGCGGTCGCCGCTGCGAGAAGCAAAAGCGGCAGGCAGGCAAGCAGCTTCATCGGCGCGAATCCGACTGGAGGAGTGCCCAGCCTATGGCGCGATCGGAACTCCGTCCATCGGCAAAATGCAACGCTTCGTCGCAGTTATTGCACCGCGACTTCCTCGCCGGCTTCGCGTTCCTGCGCCTGGCGTGCCCACATCTCGGCATAGAGGCCCTGGCGGCGCAGCAGCTCGGCATGGGTGCCCTGCTCGGCGACGCGGCCCGCCTCCAGCACGACGATCCGGTCGGCATGGACTACGGTGGAGAGCCGGTGCGCGATCACGATCGTCGTGCGGCCGTGCTCGATCGCCTCCAGCGTCGCCTGGATATCGGCCTCGGTGCGGCTGTCGAGCGCGCTGGTCGCTTCGTCGAGGATCAGGATCGGCGGGTTCTTGACCAGGGTGCGGGCGATCGCGACGCGCTGCTTCTCGCCGCCGGACAGCTTGAGGCCACGCTCGCCCACCCGCGTATCGAAGCCTTCGGGAAGCGACTGGATGAAGCCGGCGATCGCGGCGCCGCGCGCGGCCGATGCGATCTCGTCCGGCCCGGCGCCTTCGCGGCCATAGGCGATGTTGTAGCCGATCGTGTCGTTGAACAGCACCGTGTCCTGCGGGACGATGCCGATCGCGGCGCGCAGGCTCGCCTGGCGGACCTGCGAGATGTCCTGTCCGTCGATCGTGATCCGCCCGCCGGTCAGGTCGTAGAAACGGTACATCAGCCGCGCGAGGGTGGACTTGCCCGCGCCCGAGGGGCCGACCACCGCCACGGTCGCGCCCGGCGGTATGTCGAGGTCGATGCCCTTCAATATCTCCCGGTCCGGGCCATAGCCGAAATGCACGCCCTCGAAGCGGACATGGCCTTTCTCCACCACCAGCGGCGGCGCGCCGGGCATGTCCTTCACTTCGGCATCGGTGTCGATCAGGTCGAACATCGAGCCCATGTCGATCACCCCCTGCCGGATCGTGCGATAGACCATGCCGAGCAGGTCTAGCGGGCGGAAGAGCTGGGCGAGCAGCGTGGATACCAGCACCACGTCGCCGGGGGTGAACCTGCCGTCCGCCCATCCGAACACGACCAGCGCCAGCCCCGCGCCCATCATCAGGTTGGTGATGAGCGCCTGGCCGATATTGAGCCAGGCGAGCGAATTCTCCGATGTCACCGCGGCATCGGCATAGGCCGACACGGCCTTGTCGTAGCGCGCGGCCTCGCGGTCTTCGGCGTTGAAATATTTGACGGTTTCGAAGTTCAGCAGCGAATCGACCGCATGCGCCACTGCGCCGGTGTCGAGATCGTTCATCTGCTCGCGCAGCTTGGCGCGCCAGTCGGTCACCCAGCGGGTGAAGGCGATGTAGACCACCACCATCGCCAGCGTGCCGGCCACCAGCCACACGCCGAAGCGCGTCCAGAAGATGCCGAGCACCAATGCGAGCTCGAGGATCGTCGGCGCGATGTTGAACAGCAGGAAATAGAGCATCGTATCGATGCTCTTGGTGCCGCGCTCGACAACCTTGGTGATCGCGCCGGTGCGCCGCTCGAGATGGAAGCGCAGCGAGAGCCGGTGGAGATGACGGAACACGTCGGACGCCAGCCGCCGCGTCGCATCCTGGCCGACGCGCTCGAACACGGCGTTGCGCAGATTGTCGAACAGCACGCCGCCCAGCCGCGCGGCGGCATAGCCCGCCACCAGCGCCGCCACGAGCCACACGCCGTCGCGCGATCCGCTCGCCATCCGGTCGATCGCGCCCTGGAGCGCGAAGGGCGCGCCATAGACCTGGACCAGCTTCGAGCAGACCACGAGCAGCAGCGCGATCACGATCCGCACGCGCAGCCCCGGCGAATCCTTGGGCCAGAGATAGGGCAGGAAGCGCTTCATCGTGCCGAGCAGCGGGCGCTCGGGCGCGGAAGTCGAAGTTTGGGGTGGCATTCGGCGGGATTTGGGACGTCCGGCGCCTGGATGCAACGGCTTGCCGGAACGGGCATCGCCACGCTTCGTTGAATCCGCCGGAAGGAAGGATGATGCAGCAGGTCTTCTATGTGCTGGCGATCATGGGCTGCGGCGACGATTCGACCGCGTGCAGCCAGGCGCGGGTGGAGCCGGTGCGCTACACTTCCTATGTCGCCTGCCAGGAGGCGATGCCCGATGCGCTCCGGCGCAACAGCGATCTTTCCTATCCGGTGATCGGCGGCGCCTGCCAGCGCTAGGGCGAGCGCATGGTCGATCGCGAACCGCCGCGCCAGCGCCGCGGCGGCTGAGGCTCAGTCGTTCGCCCCGACCTTGTGCATCGGCAGCGCCCAGCGGATCTGGTCGCGCAGCAGCGTTTCGAGATCCTCGGCACCGACATTGTGCGCGGCGGCGCGCTTGCGGAGCAGCGTCACCAGCAATTCCTCGCGCGACTGGGGGCGAGGCGGCGTGGAGCGGCCCTTGGCGAGCGCCTTCGAAAGCGTGAGCGACAGCATGGTCATAGGCAATTCTTGCCTAGCCGCTGCTTGCGGCCTGCTTGCCGGGAATGGTTGGCACGGCGTTATTCATGAATTTTCCGGCACCGATGCAGTCGGATAGCGCCGATTCCGCACAAACGCCCCGCGTCCTAAAGGTCGTCGCGCTTCATGCGGATGATCGGGACGGTCGGCTCGAAATCGGCCATCCGGGCGAGCAGCCGGTCGAGATCGTCGTCGGTCAGCAGGATGTTCTGGTGCTGCGGCCGCAGGAAGCCGACGTCGCCCATCTTGCCGACGAACGCGATCAGTCCGTCATAAAAGCCGGCGACGTTGAGCAGCCCCACCGGCTTGGCGTGATAGCCGAGCTGCGCCCAGCTCATCGCCTCCCACAATTCGTCCATCGTGCCGGTGCCGCCGGGGATCGTCAGGAATCCGTCCGAAAGCTCGGTGAAGCGCGCCTTGCGCTCGTGCATCGTGTCGACGACATGGAGCTCGCTCAGGCTCCGGTGCGCCACCTCGGCGTTGACCAGCGCCTGGGGAATCACGCCGATCACTTCGCCGCCGGCCGCCAGCGCGGCATCGGCCACGGCGCCCATCAGCCCCAGCTTGCCGCCGCCATAGACCAGGCCGATGCCCCGCGCGGCGAGGGTGCGCCCCACCATCCGTGCGCTTTCGATATAGACCGGATCGGCCGGCGTGGCCGATCCGCAATAGACAGCGATGCGCTTCACTCGTTCAGTCTCCCAGGATCAGTGCTGCGGTCGCCTTGGCGCTGGCGACGACACCGGGGATGCCGGCGCCCGGATGCGTGCCCGCACCCACGAAATAGAGGTTGGCGATCG
Organism: Sphingomonas sp. dw_22; assembly: GCF_018449795.1. Classification (GTDB taxonomy): domain Bacteria; phylum Pseudomonadota; class Alphaproteobacteria; order Sphingomonadales; family Sphingomonadaceae; genus Sphingomonas. The sequence continues at coordinate 4,116 of NZ_JAAVVE010000005.1, read as the reverse complement.
CGTCGTCGCGATTGTGGACGCGGAACCAGGCGCTCTGCGTCAGGATCGGCTCCAGGCTGTATCCCGATCCCAGATGGGCGTTCAGGTCGTCGCGGAAATCGCTGGGCGCATAGCTGAATTTGGCGACGATCCGCTCCTTCAGGTCCGGGATCAGCCGCCGCTGCACTTCGGCAAGGATGCGCGCTTCCAGCACCGGCCCGATCTCGCTCCAGTCGATCGGGAACTTGCCGAGATGCGGCACCGGCGCCAGCGCGTAGAAGGTCGAATGTCCCTCCGGCGCCATGCCCGGATCGGTCGCGCTTGGATGGTGGAGATAAAGCGCCGAATCCTCGCTCAGCACGCCGTGGTCGTAAATGTCCTCGAGCAGCCCCTGATAGCGCGGGCCGAACAGGATCGAATGGTGCGGGATCTCCGGGAAGCTGCCCTTGACCCCGAAATGCACCATGAACAGCGATGGCGAATAGCGTTTGTGCAGCAGGGCGCTCGCGGTCCGCTGGGCGCTGCGCGATCCCTTGAGCAGGTCGCGATAGCTGTGGACGATGTCGGCGTTGCTCGCCACGGCATCGACCTGCATGTCGAAGCCGCTCGCGGTCTTCACCCCCGTCACCCGATCGCCCAGCGTGTCGATCGCCGTCACCGGATCGCCGAGCCGCACCACGCCGCCCAGCCGCTCGAAATGCTTCACCATGCCGGCCACCAGCCGGTTGGTCCCGCCCTCGGCCCACCAGATGCCACCGTCGCGCTCCAGCTTGTGGATCAGCGCATAGATCGCGCTCGCGGTCATCGGATTGCCGCCCACCAGCAGCGTGTGGAACGACAGCGCCTGGCGCAATTTCTCGTTCTTCACATGCGACGAGACGATCGAATAGACCGATCGCCAAGCCTGGTGCCGCACCAGCGCCGGCGCCGCCTTCAGCATCGACTTGAAATCGAGGAACGCCGTGGCACCCAGCTTCCCATAGGCTTCGCGATAGACTTCCCCGGAATATTTGAGGAAGCGGGCATAGCCGCCGACATCCTCCGGGCTCAGCCGGGCGATCTCGGCGTTCAGTTGCGCATCGTCGTTGCCGAGGTCGAAGCGCTCGCCGTCGGGCCAGGACAGCCGGTAGAAGGGCGAGACCGGCACCAGCTTCACGTCTTCGGAAATATCGTGGCCCGAGATCCGCCACAGCTCGCCCAGCGCCGCGGGATCGGTGATGACGGTCGGCCCGGCATCGAAGGTGAAGCCGTCGCGCTCCCAGAAATAGGCGCGGCCGCCGGGCTTGTCGCGTGCCTCGATCAGCACGGTGTCGACGCCCGCCGATTGCAGGCGGATGGCGAGCGCCAACCCGCCGATCCCTGCGCCGATCACCGCGACCCTTTTCATGCGATATGTCTCCGCATTGCCTGCATCGCCCGTCCGATCGGCACCGGCCTGCCGTTCAGCACGCGCAGCCGGTCGACCAGCGTCGACTGGCCCGCATAGAAGCGTGCGATCAGCCCCGCGTCGAGCCGATAAAAGCGTTCGAGCACGCGATAGCGCTCGTGCGGGTCGGCGGCGCGGAACAGCATGGCCGCCAGCATGCGGTAGAAGCGGCGGCTGCGCCAGGCATAACGCGCCGCATTGCGGGTCAGCTCGTGCAGCGCCGCGCCGCTGAGGCTCCGCGCATCGGCGATCGCCGCCGCCAGCCGCACCGCATCGGCCAGCGCATGGCCGGTCATCGGGTGGAACAGCCCGGCACGCATCCCGGCCTTGGCGACGCCGCGGCCACCCGATTCCCAATAGCCGTCGAAATCGCCGCCCATCGCCACCGGCAGGCTGGCGGCCTCCTCGCGCCGCACGCGTTCGACCTGCCAGCCCTGCGCGGCGACATAGGCATCGATCCGAGTGCCGATCTCGGGCAGGTGCAGCTCGGGCGTGTCGCTGTAATAGCTGTCCTCGACGAACATCCGCGTCGCCGAGAAGGGCAGGCAGGACGCGAAGCGATAGCCGTCGAGCTGCTCGACCATGGCATCCGCCAGGATCGGGCGCGCCAGCTCGTGGGCCTCGCCCAGATCGAGCTCGCGGCCCAGCGACTTGCGCCAGCCGAGATCGAGCTTCGCCAGGTCGCCCGTGCCGCGGCAATCGATCACGCCGTCGGCCTGGACCAGGTCGCCGCCCGAAAGCGCCACCGCGGTCGGCGTCACGTCGATCGCCTTGCGCCGGAGCATCAGCGCCTTTTTCGGCAGCGCCTCGCGCACCAGCCGGTCGAACCGATCGGATTCGATCGCATAGCAGGGCGCCTTCAGCGAGCGGGCATGCGCCGGGAAGGCGACGTCATAGCCGGTCCAGCCATGGCTGATGAGCGGGGCGGCCAGCCAGCGGTCGGCGGGGGCGATGTCGCTGCCGAAGAACGACCAGAGATGGTTGCCGCCGATCCGTCCCGATCCCTCGATCAGGCGGATGTCGCAGTTCGGTTTCTTCTTCTTGAGCGCCAGGGCGATAAGCCCGCCGGCAAGTCCGCCGCCGACTATGGCGACGTCGCAACTGATGGTGGACGGCATTCGACGCCGCCTAGCCCAAGCGGCCGGCGGGGGAAACCCCGCGCACCGGCGCCGGTCGCCGCCCAGCCTCGCTTCGCGCGAATTGATGCGGGCTTCGGCGCGCCTTTGCGCTATCAGCGCGGGCGGGGCATATGGCCCCCGAAGGACAGATCATGGCCAAGAGCCAGAAGAAGTCGAACCGCGAAGTGCGCAAGCCCAAGGCGGAAAAGGTCAAGACGATTGCCGCCAATGCCTCCACCAAGGACAAGCCGGTGAACATGGTGACGATCAAGAGCTGATTTAGGCAAGAGCTGAGGAACCGAATGAGCGGAGAAGAAGACGCGTTCGTCTATGACGAGGCGAGCGGCGAGTGGATCAGCGCGGCGGAGGCGGCGGCCAAGGCCGGCGCCGAGAATGCCGTGGAAGTGCGCGACGCGGTGGGCAACCTGCTCGCGGACGGCGACCAGGTGACGCTCATCAAGGATTTGACCGTGAAGGGCGCGGGCCAGACGCTCAAGCGCGGCACGCTGATCAAGTCGATCCGCCTCACCGGCGATCCCCAGGAGATCGACTGCAAGTTCGAAGGCATCAAGGGCCTGGTGCTGCGCGCCGAGTTCGTGAAGAAGCGCTGAGGTCCGGCGCCCGACGGAGCGAGCGCCTTCCCCCCCCCCCCCCGAGGGCGCTCAGCTCACGATGAAGGTCACCGCCAGCGTGACCCGCCATTCGGCCACCTTGTCGTCGCGGATAACGGCCTTGGTATCCTTCACCCAGGCGCCCTCGATGCCGGAGATGGTCTCGCCCACCTTGGCGATGCCCGTCTGGACCGCATCCTCGATGCTGGTGGCGGAACCCGCGACAATTTCGATCGTCTTCGCAACGGCCATGACATGCTCCTGCTCGGGCGGGATGCCCGGGGCGATCCGGGAGGATCGTCGGCCGTAACGAACGGAAATCGATATGGTGCCGGGCGGTCAGCGTTTGGGCGGCTTGCCGAACGCCTCGCGCAGCTCGTCCTTGGCGTCTTCGAGCACGCGCTTCTGTTTCGCGTCGAGATCCTTGCCGGCGCGGTTGATGTAGAAGCTCAGCATCGACATCGCCGACCGGAAGGGCGAGGATTTGCGCCGGTGGCTCGCCTCGGCCGATTTCTTGAGGCTGGCGGCGATCCGCTTCGGATCCTTCAGCGTGAAGACGTCGCGCTCCAGGTCGAGCGCGTCCGAATGCCCGGTGACGTCCTGCGACCATTTCCTCGCGGCGGCCATCGCTCAGTGCCGCTTGAAATATTGCACGTCGCGCTCGTGCTTCTGGGCGGCGGCCTTGGTGTCGAAGGTGCCGAGATTCCGGCGCTTGCCGGTGTCCGGATCCTTCTTCTTCGAATAGAGGCGATATTCGCCCGAGGCCAGCTTGCGGATCATGCCCGGCAAAACGCGCCGGCGCCGCATGGGTTTCCGCGCGGGGTCGCGCCGGGGCTGGAGATGTTCGCGAAGCGGCGGCGGATCGGTTGACCAAATTGCCACCACAGCGGCTTTTTTCGCGGCAGGCGCCCGCAAGGCGACGGCGAGGCGCCCGTATCGCGACACCGGCGCGCCGCCGACGCGACGGGCACGCGCCACCTGC